>DGDZ01000003.1:8272-67170 GCA_002385705.1 Verrucomicrobia subdivision 3 bacterium UBA3939 | reverse complement strand
ACAAATTTAAATCAGGACTTGACCCTACTGGTGGGGCGAGCGTCCTCGCGAGCCGTCGGTCGATGGCCTTGGTCATTCGGATGCCTTCGTTGAATGTTCAGCGTTGAATGTTGAGTGTTGAATGTTCTCCTTCAATCAGCGAACGCCGAAACCCTGTTAGGATTTGTTTCTCCACGGACGGTTACCCGGGATAGTCCCGCGCTTGCAGGACTGCCTCCTTCTCCCTGCGGGATACGGGGTGTTGGAACCTGGAATTTGGAACTTCGTCACGCCTCTTACCGCGCCTTCAAATGCCGGTCCGCAAAGTCCAGAAACGCCGACCAATCTTCCGGAGTGATCGTGTGACCGCCCGTGTGATACAGAAACCCGAGCGCGCCCGTGATCAAAGGCTTGTCGAGCGGCGGCAATTCCGTCGTGCCGAGATCCTCCCGTCCCAGCAACCGATACACCGGTCCGGCGGCGACCGCGGCCAGGAATTGCCCGCGAGGGTCCGCCCATTGATCCTCCGTGCCGCCCGTGATGAACACCGGCCGTGGTGCGATCAGCGAGATCAACATGTGCGCATCGACGGGCATCTCGTTCCAGCGGCCGGGATATTTCTGGAAGTTGCCGGCGAATTGCCATGGAAAGTTCGCGGCCATGTCATCCACGGTCTCACCGTAATCGCGCCGGGCCAATGCCGCGCCCATTTCGCCCGAGCAACTCGAGAACACGAGCGCAAAGCGCGAGTCCCGCGCTCCGCCCCACAACGCGGTCTTGCCCAGGCGCGAATGACCGATCAGCGCGACGCGTTTGGCGTCCACCGCGGGATCCTGTTCGAACGCATCCAGCACCCGCCCTGCGCCCCAGGCCCATGCGCTGATCGTGCCCCATTCGTCCGGCGCGGGTTCCGTTTGCCCGGGGCCGAGCGCGAGCTTGCGAACGATGCTCAGGCTGTTGGCTTTGGAATCTCCCTCGAACTGCGTGTAACGAACCGTCGCGTAGCCGTAGCCCCGCGCGAGGATGGTGGTGACGGGACCCAGCTCGCTCAACCGGGGCTGCGCGCTCGTTGCATTGCCGCCGGGCGATAATGCCGATCGCAGGCTGCCGAAGAACGTCATGTGCAGGAGCACGGGCGACGCGGTCCTGGCGCCGGCGGGCAACAGCAGATCGACGGTTACGGTTTGCGGCGGGCTGGCGTTGCCGATGGTTCCCACGAGTTCCTTGTGTATGGCGGCGCCATTCAGGGCGTTGGTGGCCAGTTCGCGAATTTCCCATCGGATCGTCGGGGCATTGCCCGGAACGCGGCCGTAGATTTCGGTCTCGTAAAGGCTCAGGATTTCGGGCCGGCGCACATTCATCCAGGTCGTGGCGTCGCGCACCGGCTGACCGTTCCGAAGGACCAGCGGGTCGGGCAAGGTATAGTTGCCGACTTTGGCTTCGTCGTAATTCGAGACGTGGCCGGTGGGCGCGCGGCGCAGCGGGTTGCCCTGGGCATCGGTGCGCGGCAGCGGCGCATTGGTGTTGGCATCGGCAGCGAAACCCTGTGAGGCGACAAAGGTCAGGAGGAGCAGAAGATGCGGCGCTTTCACGGCGGCAAAGTAGCATGCGGCTGCCGAGGAGCCAGCGGATTCCGCTATGAGAAGAGACACCGGATTTGCGATCCGCAGCTACGAAGGCATGGGGGACCGGAGGAGTTGCACGAGCCGGAAAAGAGGATTGCGGCAGGAAGGCTTTTCCTCTAAGCCTTCCTCCATGTTAAGGATGAGGTCCCGCTCCCACGTTTTTGGCTTCGTTGCCTCACTGCTGCTGTTCCCGTCCGCTTTGTCCCGCGGCGCCGAGTCGGCTGGCAATTCTGTCGAGAACTCCGTCGTCAAGATTTTCGCCACGGTTCGCTATCCCGACTACTTCAGGCCGTGGGCGAAGCTGGCTCCGATGGAGGTGACCGGCAGCGGTGTGGTTGTTCGCGGTCGCCGCATCCTGTCGAACGCGCACGTGGTGCTGTACGCCAGCCAGGTGCAGATCCAGGCCAACCAGGCCGGCGACAAGCTCAATGCCGCCGTGGAGTTCGTCGCGCCGGACATCGACCTCGCCATCCTGAAACTGGAGGACGAAAGCTTCTTTGATCGTCACCCGCCCCTGCCGCATGCCGACGCGCTCCCGGACGTTCGAGACAGCGTCATGGTGTACGGCTATCCCGAAGGCGGTTCGAGCCTCTCCGTGACCAAGGGCATCGTGTCGCGAATCGAATACGTGCCTTCCATGTTCCGCGCCGGCAACCTCCTGATCCAGATCGATGCCGCCATCAATTCCGGGAACAGCGGCGGCCCTGCAGTGGCCGGCGACAAGCTGATCGGGCTGGCGTCCGCCCGGCTGGATGGCGCGGATAACATCGGCTACATCATTCCAACGGAGGAAATCGAGCTGTTCCTGAAGGATACCGAAGACGGGCGTTACGACGGGAAGCTCGGCATGTATGACGAGCTGCAGACGCTGGAGAACCCGGCTTTGCGGGCGTTCCTGAAGCTGCCGGCTTCGGTCGAGGGCATCGTGGTTCACAAACCCAACACGGCCATTCCGAACAACCCGCTCAAGGAATGGGACGTGATCACGAAAATCGGCGACACTCCGATCGACAACCAGGGCGAGGTGCGATTCAGCCCGAAGCTGCGGGTCAGGTTCCCCTACCTGATCCAGAGAATCGCGAAAGACGGCAAGGTGCCGCTCACGATTTTCCGCGAGGGCAGGGAGATGCAGGTCCAGATGCCGTTGTCCACCAAACGACCGATGGTCATTCCGAGCCTCGAAGACCGGTATCCGTCCTATTTTGTTTACGGCCCGCTGGTCTTCTCCGAAGCGTCCAACGAGTTTGTCAGCTCCTTCAGGCGCAGTGATTTTGGATACGTCGGCCCGATGCTCGCGCTGGGCGGCAGCCCGCTTTATCGCCGGATCGGCGATGCGCCGGCGTATGAAGACGAAGCTCTGCTGATCGTTTCCTCACCATTGTTCCCTCACCGGCTTTCCACGGGTTATTCCAATCCCGTTGGGCAAACGGTCAAGAGCCTCAACGGAAAGCCGATTCGCAACCTGAAGCATCTCGTGGAAACGTTGCGCGACTGCAAGGACGAGTTCATCGCCGTGGAATTCGATATTCGCGGGTTCGAAACGTTCGTGTTCAAACACGCGGAGATGCTGTCGGCAACAGAGGATATTCTGAGCGACAACGGCATTCGCAGCCAGGGTTCGCCGGACACCATGGCAATCTGGAATGCGAAGCAGGCGATGTAGGCGCGCGGCCGCGGCGCGCTCAGGATCCCTTCCTGCGGCCTGCGCCGAGCCGCTCAGCGCGCCTTAACTTCCGTTCCTGACGCCGCACCTCCCTGCGAAGGAGGTCCTCGGCCGACCAGCCGTTCTCCTGCGCCACACGAACCAGCGCGAAAAGAATCTCACCCAGTTCCTTCCGGTTTCTCACCCTGCGCTTCGGCAGACCGTTCACGGACAACTTCGCCTTGCGCGCCTTCTTCAGCAGCTTCTCCGCGCGCATCAACGCCGGCAGATGCTTCGGAATGCCGTCCAGCGCCGACTCCCGTGCATGCCGTGTCCCCGCCTTCTCCGCCCGTTTGATTTTCTCCCAGTTGGCCCAGACCTGGGCGACGTCCTTCACCCGGATGTCGCCGAACACGTGCGGATGACGCCGGATGAGCTTCTCGTTGATCCGCCGCGCCACCGCGTCAAAATCAAACGCCCCGCGCTCCGCCGCCAACTGGCAATGAAACACCACCTGCAACAACAGGTCGCCCAGTTCCTCCTCCAGTTCGCCGTCGTCCCCCGATTCGATCGCGTCGAGCAGTTCATACACCTCTTCCACCGCGTGCCAGCGCAACGATCGATGGTCCTGCTCGCGATCCCACGGGCACCCGTTCGGCCCGCGCAACCGGGCCATCGTCTTCAACAGATCGTTGATCGCGCTTCGCTTCACAGAATCACCATGTTGTCCCGATGCACCACTTCCACGCGCTGCAGGCGGCGGCTCCGGATCTCGCTCGAGTCGAACCCCGCAATCCCGCGCGCGAACTCCGTCCCGTCCATGTCGCAGATCCGCACGACGTCGCCGGATTGAAACTCGCCCTCGCATCGCGCAATGCCGGGCGGCAACAGGCTCTTGCCGCCGTCCCGCAACGCGCGCCGCGCGCCCTCGTCCACGAACAACGTGCCTTTCGGATTGTGAAAGAACGCGATCCAGCGCTTGCGCCCCTGCAGCTTCGTCGGCTGCGCCACAAACAATGTCCCCTCCTCTTCCCCGGACAAAATCCGCTCCAGCACGTCCTTCTTGCCGCCCGACGCGATCACCATCGGAATCCCCGAGCGCACCACGATTCGCGCGGCCTCGATCTTGGATTTCATTCCTCCCACCGCCGTTGCGCTGCGCGTTCCTCCGGCCGCCGCTTCAATGCGTTTGTCGATCTGTTCCACCAGCGGAATCGTCTTCGGGTTGGCCTTTCCGAAATTTTCGATCACACCGTCCACCGTCGTGAGGATCACAAGGAGATCGGCGGGCAGCAAACAGGCCACCAGCGCCGACAACCGGTCGTTGTCGCCGAACTTCAATTCGGTGATGGAAACGGCGTCGTTCTCGTTGATGATCGGCACGACGCCATGCCTCAGGAGCGTGACGAGCGTGTTGCGCGCGTTCAGGTGGCGGTCGTGGTGCTCGAGATCTTCGTGCGTCAGCAATACCTGCGCGACCTGAAGGTCGAACTTCCGGAACAACATCTCGTAAATGGCCATCAGCCGCGACTGCCCCACCGCCGCGCACGCCTGTTTCTCGGCGACCTCCGCCGGACGCCGGTCGTAGCCCAGCGCGCCCATGCCCGCGCCGACCGCGCCGGACGTGACCACCACGATCTCGCGGCCGGCCTGACGCTGAGCGGCAATCTGGCGAACGAGCTGTTCCATCCGCGCCAGGTCCGGCTGCTTGCGGCTGTCCGTCAGCACGCCCGTTCCGAGCTTCACCACCAGGCGCGAAACTTCATTGAGCTTCCCGCGACTCATGCCCGGCGAAAATAGAGCCCGGTCCGGCAAAGGTAAAGCTTGCCAATCCGCACACCGGCGGGGCATTAACCTCGACGTGACCAAACTGCTCTTCCGTCCATGCGCGTTGTCATGATCACTTCCCGTTGCTCACTCCGATTGCTGGCTGCGTTCGCCATCTTCTCATCCTGTGTTCTCGCCATTCGCGCGCAGGCGCCCGCTGACGATGCCCTGGCGTGGCCGGCTGTCGCGCGCGAACAGAAGCCATGGACCTACTGGTGGTGGATGGCCAGCGCCGTCGATGAAACCAATATCACCCGCGAGCTCACCCGTTATCGCGACGCCGGCCTCGGTGGCGTCCATATCATCCCCATCTACGGCGCGAAAGGCTGGGAAAGCAATTACATCACCTATCTGAGCCCGCGCTGGATGGACATGCTGCGCCACACCGTGGCGGAAGCGGAACGCCTCGGGCTCGGCGTGGATATGACCACCGGCAGCGGCTGGTGCTTCGGCGGGCCCCGGATCACGGACGAACAGGCCAATGCCAGCCTGGTGTCCAGGCAGATCGAACTCGCCGCCGGAGAACGCCTCGACGAACGGTTCGCGCGCGACCGGACTCACGCGCTGATGGCGTTCGGTCCCGATAACCGCAAGGTGGATCTGTTGCCGTTGCTGGACGACGAAGGCCGCGTGAACTGGACCGCCGAAGGCGGCCCGTGGCGCGTCTATGCGCTCTCGCAAAAACCTTCCGGCCAGGCTGTCAAACGCGCCGGCCCCGGCGGCCGCGGACATATGCTCAACCTCTTCTACGTCCCGGCCATGACCAATTTCCTGAGCTGGTTCGACGAAGCATTCGCCAGTTACTCCGGCCCCAAACCCCGCGCGCAATATCATGATTCCTACGAGTATCGCTCCGAGTGGGCGCCGGATTTTCTCCGGCAGTTCGAGCAGCGACGCGGCTATCGGTTGCAGGAGGAACTGCCGGCCTTTCTCGCCCGGCCCGGCGACGAGCGCACCGCGCGCATCAAGTGCGATTACCGGCAGACGCTCTCCGAACTCATGAGCGAGGTCACCCTCCCGCTCTGGGTGAACTGGTCGCACCGCAACGGCTTCATCACACGCAACGAGGCGCATGGGTCGCCCGGCAACCTCCTCGATCTCTACGCGCTCGCCGATATTCCCGAAACCGAGATGTTCCACCAGGACCGCAACAAGCTCGTGTCCAAACTGGCGTCCTCCGCCGCGCACGTGGCCGGACGCAAGTTCACTTCTTCCGAAACCGGCACGTGGCTGAAGGAACATTTCACCGAAACGCTCGCCGACATGAAATACCTGCTCGACGATCTCTTCCTGTCAGGCGTCAACCATATCTTCTATCATGGCACCTGTTATTCGCCTGATGAAGCCGAATGGCCGGGCTGGCTGTTCTATGCGTCCTATCAGATGAACCCGCGCAACTCGGTCTGGCGTGATGTCTCCGCGCTGAACGCCTATGCCGCCCGTTGCCAGGCCGTTCTCCAGGCCGGTCAGCCGGACAACGACCTGCTCCTCTACTGGCCGATTCACGATCGTTGGAGTTCGCCTGACGGCATGGCACAGCCGTTCACCGTCCACGCGCGCGAATGGCTCGAAGATCAGCCGTTCGGTCGCGCAGCGGAATGGCTGTGGAACCGCGGCTACCAGTTCGATTACGTCTCCGACCGGCAGATCGGCCAGGCGCGCGTCGAACAGGGTGACATTCGCGTGCCCGGCGGCCGCTATCGCGCCGTCATCGTGCCGCGCTGCGAACTGATGCCGGAACAAACCCTCAGCAACCTGCTCTCGCTCGCCCAGGCCGGCGCGCAGGTCATCTTCGAAGATCAGCTTCCCAAAGACGTTCCCGGACTCGGGCGGCTCGACGCGCGCCGAATCGAATTCAAGCAATTGCTGGAAAAGGCCGTCACAATGGCGGAGGGAAAGCTGCTTTCCAGCACCGGACGTGTTGTGATCGGCTCGCTCGAGAATGCCCTCGGTCAATTGCAGATCCAGCGTGAATCGCTGGTGGACCAGGCCGGTCTTCTTTGCATTCGGCGAAAAGTCAACGACGGCCGGTTCTACTTCATCGCCAATCGCGGAACCAACACCATCGACGGCTGGGTGCCGCTCGCATCCCCCGCGCAGTCCGCCCTCATTCTGGATCCGTTGAGCGGGCGCATCGGCATCGCGCGCATCCAGTCCGCGGAAGCGAGTTCGGTCCAGGTGTATCTCCAACTTGCGCCCGGCGAATCCATCATCGTGCGCACGCTGCAGAACCGCGTCGCCCGCGGCACAGAATGGGCCTGGTGGAAACCCGACGGCGAACCGGTTGCCCTCGAGGGAACCTGGCAGGTGAAGTTCGTTCAGGGCGGGCCCGAGTTGCCCGCGTCATTCGAAACGGCGCGCCTCGCCTCATGGACCGAGCTCGGCGACGCCAACGCCCAACGCTTCGCCGGCACCGCCTCCTATACGCTGCGCTTCGACGCTCCCGGCGGCCGGGCCGGCACCTGCCGCATCGATCTGGGCACGGTTTGCCAGAGCGCCCGCGTCCGTCTGAACGGCGTGGACATGGGCACCCTCATCACTCCGCCCTTCGCGTTCGTTGCCACGGAACTGAAACCAACCGGCAACGTGCTGGAAATCGAGGTGACTAATGTCTCCGCCAATCGCATCCGCGACCTGGACCGGCGCGGCGTCGTGTGGCGAAACTTTGAAGACATCAACTTCGTGAACATCAATTATCGCCCGTTCAACGCCGCGAACTGGCCTCTGACAGATTCCGGTCTGCTGGGTCCGGTCACGGTAACCCCGCTGGCGCGCGCGCAGTGAGCAGGGGCGGGGACGGCCACGTCCCCGCGAATCGGAAACAGCGCTCCCGGCGCGCGGCAGCGCGGCATCTCTGCAGCCCTCGCGCGGCAACAGAGCTCCTTGGGAGCTCAGGGGATTGCCCTTCCCGCCTCGCGTCTTTGTCGGAAACTTTGTCGAAAGCTTTGTCGGACTTTGGACGGGACGGGTGAAAATCCGCCAGGCTGGAACCTCCGGCAACTCGCCGGACGCGCGATGCCACGCTCACACCGGCATTTTCAACCCCAGCTTCGCCGCCACCTGCGCCACGTCCTTGTCGCCGCGACCGGACAGATTCACGATTACGAGACTGTCCTTTGTCATGCGCGGCGCGCGCTTGATTGCCTCCGCCACGGCATGCGAACTCTCCAGCGCGGGGATAATTCCCTCCAGCCGCGCCAGCTTCATGAACCCATCCAGCGCTTCCTCGTCCGTCGCGTAGGTGTATTCGACCCGTTTCTGGTCGCGCAGCCATGCGTGCTCGGGGCCGACGGCCGCATAGTCGAGTCCCGCGCTGACGCTGTGCGTCAACTGGATCTGGCCGTACTCGTCCTGCAGGATGTAGCTGCGCGTTCCCTGCAACACCCCGAGTGACCCGCCCTGGAACCGCGCCGCATGCTGCTCCGGTTTGATTCCCAGCCCGCCAGCCTCGACGCCCACCATCTTCACCGACGCGTCATCAAGGAACGGATAGAACAGCCCGATGGCATTCGACCCGCCGCCGACACACGCGATCAACAGGTCCGGCAGCCGCTTCTCCTTCTCCAGTATCTGTTCGCGCGCTTCATCGCCGATGATGCGCTGGAAGTTTCGGACCATGACCGGATAGGGGTGCGCGCCGTAGGCCGTGCCGAGGATGTAATGGGTCGTGCGCACGTGCGTCACCCAATCGCGCATCGCTTCATTCACCGCCTCTTTCAACGTTTTCTGGCCCGCATGAACCGGCACCACTTCGGCGCCGAGCATCTTCATCCGATACACGTTCAACGCCTGGCGTTCGCAGTCCACAGCACCCATGTAGATCACGCATTGCAGGCCGAACATCGCGGCGACCGTCGCCGTGGCCACACCGTGCTGGCCGGCGCCGGTCTCGGCGATGATCCGGGTTTTCCCCATGCGCCGCGCCAGCAGGATCTGGCCGATGGCGTTGTTGATCTTGTGCGCGCCCGTGTGAAGGAGGTCTTCGCGCTTGAGATAAATCTTCGGGCCGCCCAACTCGCGCGTGAGGCGCTCGGCAAAATACAGCGGCGTCGGCCGCCCGCAAAATTCCCGGAGATAATACTGAAACTCGCGCTGAAACTCGGGATCCTGTTGCGCGCGAAAATACTCCTCCTCGAGTTCCTGCAGCGGATGCATGAGCGTCTCGGGAACATACCTCCCGCCGTACGGTCCGAAGTGGCCCTGAACGTCCGGCAAATCCGTGCTCGTCAGCGTGCTCATAAAACGGGCTCACTCTTGCCCAATCCGCCCCCTCGCGCAACACAACAGTGCCTCGCCGTTTCCTCCGCCCCGCGCCGTTTGCGGGAAGAGGGACACAGGGGGAGGGGTGGCTTCCTGTGTGCCCTCAGCACAATTCCTTGTGCCGAAAACACGCCACCAGATGATCGTTCACCATGCCCGTCGCCTGCATGTGCGCGTAGCAGATCGTCGATCCCACAAACCGGAATCCGCGCCGTATCAGTTCCTTGCTCATCGCGTCCGATTCCGGCGTCCGCGCCGGGATTTCCTTCAGCGTCTTCCACCGGTTGATCTTCGGCTTGCCGCCCACAAACCGCCAGATGTACGCGTCGAAACTTCCAAACTCCTCCTGCACCTTCAAAAACGCGCGCGCGTTGGTGATCGCCGACTCGATCTTCAGGCGGTTCCGTACAATGCCGGGATTCGACAGCAGCTTCGCCACGCGTTTGGCGTCGTAACGCGCCACCTTCTCGGGATCGAAATTGTCGAACGCCGCGCGATAGTTCTCGCGCTTCTTCAAAATGGTGTACCAGCTCAACCCCGCCTGCGCCCCTTCCAACACCAGGAACTCGAAGATCGTCCGGTCGTCGTGCACCGGCACGCCCCATTCCGTGTCGTGATAGGCCGCATACAATTCGTCGATGGCCCAGCCGCAGCGGTTGACCGCCTTCTCTCCTCTCTTCGTTGCCATCAACCCTCCGTCTCCTTCCCGGCGGACCGCACCGCCTGGATAAACTGCCGCACTTTCTCGTGATCCTTCTTCCCGGGCGCCGATTCGACGCCGCTCGACACATCCACGCCGAACGGACGCACCTGCCGCACGGCGTCGGCCACATTCGACGGCGTCAATCCGCCCGCCAGAAAAACCGGGCGTCCGTACCGGATCGCCTGGCGCGCGAGCGCCCAGTTGAACGTTTCACCGGTGCCGCCCGGCGCGGATTCCGAATGCGCGTCCAGCAGCCATGCATCCGTCAGGTACTCCGAAATCCGGTTCAACGAGTCCGCATCGCGCACCCGAAACGCCTTCATGCTCATCAGCCCGAACTGAGTGCAGAACTCCGGCGTTTCTTCGCCGTGAAACTGCAGCATGTTCAGACCGCACTCGCCGATCGCCCGAAGAACCAGTTCCTCCGGCGGATTCACGAACACGCCCACTTTCATCACCGGGGGCAACGCCGAGGCAATGCGCGCGGCGTCGCTCACCGTTACGAAGCGCGAGCTCTTCTCAAAAAACACAAACCCCAGCGCGTCCGCGCCCGCTTCAGCAGCCGCCTGCGCGTCGGACGCATTCGTAATCCCGCAAATTTTGACTCGGACCGTCATCGAGCGCCCGCAGGATTCCATGTTTGCCGCCGGATCTCAACCTCAGCCCGCCGCAACAACGCCGCCCCGCCGCCGCCACCCCGCCCACCACCCGCCATGCAACCTTTTGTTGCATATACAACAAAAGGTTGCAAACGCCTGCGGCGCAATGCGTTGGAGGGCTGGAGAGGAAGTGCGAACTTTTGTTGCATATGCAACAAAAGGTTGCAAAGGACTGGGATTCAGTGGGTTGAACGAGTGAAAGTCAGGGGTTCGAGCGGCTTTTCAGGTCCACGGAGGTGGCCAGGGCAATGGCGCGGTGCTGTTCCTTTCCGCCTACCGCGCAGTAGAAGTGATACACCACGCCGTCGTGCTTCAGCAGCCAGGGCTTGTGCGCAAAGGGCGTGTCCCAGGGTTCGGATGGGCGGATCAGATCTTCACCGTCCCACTTCGTCCAGTGCACCAGGTCGCGCGACGCCGCAAAGGTGTCGAAGGCGCCGTCCTTCCAGAACGCGCCGAAGTAGAACATCACCCACAGATCGTCCATGCGAACCACCTGCGGGTCCCCGCTGATCACGCCATGCCGCGCGCCGGGCGGAGGCAGGTTCTCGATCACAGGCCCGTTGCCGAATCGTTTCCACGTGCTGAGATCGTCCGACAAGGCCATCCCGATCTGTTCGCTGCCGCGGGACGGCTTGGCGTTGTAGAACATCACGAACTGCGCTCCGAGCGAGCGCGCGTCGTCGCGCAGGATGTAGCTCTTGTAAAGCGTTTCCTTCTCGAAAGCCCGCGCATCGGGATCGTCCGGTCGCAGCACGGGCCGGGGCAGCTTCTGCCATGGGACCGGTTGCGATGGATCATCGGTGAAAGCGATGCCGATCGAGAGAGGCGTCTTTTCGTATCCGAATTGATCGCCCCCGAGGTACGAAAGCCAATAGCGTCCTTCGTACTGCAGCAGCCCGTTGCTTCCGCCCCAGCGCGGGTCGAACAATGCCACGCCGCCGCCTGCATTTGCCTGGTCCCATGAATTCGCCGGTCCGCGCGGCAGAATGGTGCCCAGCGGTTTCCAGTTCAACAGATCGTCGCTTACGGCCAGTTGCGTGGTGTATCCCTGCGGATCGTTCTCGAGCTGGACGTATATCATGCACCACCTGTTTCCGTGGCGGAACACGTTCGGGCAATCGATCTTCTTCCCGGGCGGCGGCTGCAGGACGATCCCGTACTTGAAAGGCGTCTTGATCTCGTCATAGATCGCCTGCATCCGCTCGCGCGGAATCATGCGATCGGCCCGGGCAGGATCCGCCGGCCGGGCCAGGGTCACGCTCATCAGACCAATGACCACCTCATTCGCCAGTGACCGGACGGTGAGTGATTTCAATTCGCGCGCGGGATCGAGCGGGATGTTGAGCACCGTGGCGGCGCCGCCCGGAACCGTGCCGCCCCGGCCCTTGAACTCGTTCACGGTCGTCACGCGAATGTTCCCGGTCTTCAATTCCACGCGAGGGGGAATGGGCTCGGGCCTGTAGAACGCGAAATCGTCGATGAAATAATCCTGATCGATCGGCCACCACGTGGTCGGGTTGTGCAAGGCCAATCGTTCAACACCGCCATCGGCGTAGGTGATCACCACTTCGCCATTGTCGAAGCGCGATTGCATGGCGCTGGTAGAGCCGGCCATGAGCAGGTATGCCTGCGAGGCCCTTCCGGTCAACGGCACCGAAGCTTCCGCCGGATAATTCGTCCATTGCGATGTGAACAGGATGTTCTTCGCGTCCGGCTCTGACGGCGTGGCGAGCGGCACGCCTTGAACAAAGATGCGCCCCCCCTGCCGCGCCGACACCAGCCGAAGCCCGGAATCATCCACGTCGAAGGTCATGGTCGGATGGCACCACGTGCCGATGCCCTGTTTGGGAACGGCCAATGAACAATAGGGTGACCGCGGCCCGAGATATTCGTTTCGGAAAATCTGCGTGACGCGATCGTTGAAATGATCCGTCAGGTCGATCATTTCAAACTCGGTTCCGGCGACTCCGTCTCGCGGAATCTGAATGCGCCAGTTCACAATGTCGTTGCTGACCACCGAGCCGTCGGCGAACCGCACCACAACCCGATTCGCGCCCGGCAACAACCCTCGAGCCGGCACCTCGATGATGTCCGACTCCCTGCCCGGTGGGGCGAGCGTCCCCGCGAGCCGTCGCCCGGTTTCATCGGTTGGTGGGGCGAGCGTCCTCGCGAGCCGTCGTCCAACGTCGCTTGTCTCCCGCCCGCCACCAAACCTCACCGTCACCTGCCCCGTCCACCCGCCGGCCTCAACCGACACAGGCCCGTTCACCGCCGCGCCCGTGTTGTCTCGAATGCGAAAGCGAAGCGACGACGGTTCCTGCGCATCGGCCTGGACGAGCTCACGGGGCGGGCGCACTTCGAACGCCAGCGGCAGCCACCAGCGCAGGTCGCCCTGCTGCGCGCGGGCAAACACCGTTCGATGTCCTGGCGTTCCGCGGACCACACCGCGAACGTGATTTTGCTCGATGGACGCCCTTTCGAGGGCGCGCTGCGGATCCGCGATTTCCGTGATGGTCGCTGCGGGAATCGCCCCGCTCGCATACTCGAACCCGGGCGCGCTGAGTTTCTCCGGCGGCGCCGACGCCACGGGATCGCCCGACCAATTGATGACGATGCTCCGGGTGGGCGCTGCTTCGGCGGCGATCTCGATGCGCGGCGTTCCCACCGAGTCATCGATCATCCGCCAGTTCGCCGGCCTGCCGTTCACGCTGACCGAGGAAACGCGGGCACGGGGTGCGGCGGTCAGCAACCGCAGCGCCATCGGTTTGGGGAAGCGCGTTTCAACGGTGTACGTGTCGCGCGCGCCTTCGCGTTCGAACGCAATCGTAAAGTCCGGGTGCTGGATCCGCGCGCGGTTCCAGTCGGGCGGGAAGCCCGGCCGAACGGTCAATTCCCCGGCCAGCGCGTCGGGTTGCACGCCGAACAATCCCTCGATCAACGCGCGGGAGAACGAACCCACGCCGTCCGCGAAATCGCGCTGGGACTCGCGGCGGTAGGCGTCGAACCAGGTGCACATGCCCACGTTGCCGGGGCACAGCCCGAGATACATCGTGTCCAGGATGGCGCCCTTGAACAGCGGGAACGCGCCGTCCACCCGGCCCGCCTGCCAGTAGGCCAGGGCGGTGTGCATGTTCTCCGCCACGACGACATTGTTGAGCGACCACGTGTACGGCATCCAGCCGCTGGACAACGGCATCACGACGCCGCCGTCGGGAACGTTCGGCCCGCGCAACGGAATGCGCGCGAACTGCGTGTCCACGAATCGCGTCATTTGCCATGCCTCGAGCGGCGTGGTCACGTGTGAATCGGTTACATGATACACCGACCACGCCGCGGCGGCCGGATGAACGAGCTGCCGGCCGAGAAGATCCTTCCACTCGGCGAACCAGCCGCGGTCCTCCAGCCAGAGTTCTCTCCGCATGCCGCGGGCGATGAGTTCGGCTTCCTGTTCGTAAGGCGATGGATCCTGGCCTAACATTCTGGCCACGCGCGCGGCCATCGCATTGTGGTAATAGTTGTAAGCCGAGCCGTGCGTGGACCCGCCGCCGTTATAGCCGAGATCGTCGCTCGCCCAGATCGCCGCGTACGCCTCATAGAGCGGCAGTTTGTCGGCGCCGAACTCGCGCCGGAAGAGGCGCCGCTCCCACGCCAGGTGTCGCTCGATGACCGGCCACATGCGCCCGGCAAACTCGAGGTCGCCGGTCCAGAGCAGGTGCCGGAAGAACGCGTCCACAGCCACGAGGTTCATGTCGTAGTGCCCGCGCGTCATGTTCCCGTTGCTGTGCAACGCGGTTTCGTTCCGCGACAGGTTGGCGGACGCTTCCGGGTCCGGGATTCGGTCGGGAACGGGATTGGTATTCTGTTGTCGCGCGAATCCTTCGAAGTGTTGCCGGGTGCGTTCGTGCCAGCCGAGCGCGTCGCCGGAATACATGCCGCGCCATCCCAGGAGCCGGTTGCGCCACGCCACCGCGCCGTGCATGAACGAACGCTGGCGTTCATCCCAGATCCCGTCCGCGGCGACGTTCAACGCGGCGGCGGCAGCGTTGAGGAACGGATCCGGTGTCTCGATGGCAACGCGCTCCGCCACCGCGCGCCGTGCCTCTTCGGCTTCGGAAAACACTCGCGCCAATTGTTCGGTGTCTATGCCTGCCGCGCCCGGCGGCCGGCTGTTCGTAACGGTCTGGCTGATCAGGAAGTAGAAGGTCTCTCCGTTCGTTATCGAGCGCCGTCCGAGCACGACGTTTGTGGAACCCGATCCGCCCGCAGAACCCGCCAGCGCGGCCGGCGTCTCGAACCACCGATGCGCGTCCGCCGTGGACAACCGGAACTGCGGCACGATGCCGGCCATCGACCCGCCCCGGCTGCCGTGCACCACGAACACGCCGTCCCCCAACAGGATCCGGTCCCCGACGCATTGCTCGGGCCGAAGGCGGAAGAACTCCGCGACCGGGTCCACCTCGCAGCCGATGTCGCCGCCGCGCCGGCCGCGCATGCCGTTGACGCCGCCGAAAGCGAAAACGAGCTCGGCTGCCTGAGGAACATTCAACGCGTCCACGCGTCCGATCATGCCGCGCTCGTCGGCCAGCGGCAGGACGGTGAGGTGGAGCGCGAGTTCGGCGCCTCGAATTTCGTAGCGCATGGAGCCGGGCACATAACGCGCGACAATATGCTGTGCCGCATCGAGCCATTGAGACGACGCGCCGGCGAGAATGCCGAAGCGCAGGTTGCCGCCGCGGCCCGGGATGTAGAACGAGAACTCCGGCAGGTCGCCCGCGTCGATTCGGAACGGCGCATTGGCGGCATAGAGCGGGCGATTGAAGCGCTCGGCGCCGTTGGTGATGACGAAGCTGTTCCCATCCGGCCAATAACGGAGCGGGCGTTCGATGTTCTCCTCGAGCATCGGCCGCAGGCCGCGCATGTCGCGTTCGGCCGGCAACTCGGCGGCGTGAGGCGTGGCGGAAAGGAAGAGCGCCGCGAGAAATGCCGGAAAGGAACCGTGTATCAAGCGCATGATCTTGAGTTTAGGTGAAGAAGGGTGCATCGCAAGCATCGCAAACCACAAGACCGCGCTGCATTCAGTTACAGGGGGATTTGCCAACAACTCGCCTTCCAATTGTGTTCCCATTTCACGGCGACCAGCCGCTCCGCCCCGTCGTACGCACTTTTCTGAATTGTCTTTTATCAAGCACCGCCTACGGTTCAGCATTGGATGCCAACCACGGCACATTCGAGTGAGGGAGCAAAGCCGGCCGATTACTTCGCGACCACGCACTGGTCGATCGTGCTCACCGCCGGCCGGGCGGACACTTCCCGCGCGCGGCAGGCTCTCGAGAAGCTTTGCCGAACGTATTGGTATCCGCTCTATGCCTGCGTGCGGCGCCGGGGATGCGCTTGAGCCGGCTCAATCCTCGCTGAGCAGCGTACCGGGCAATCCGAGCACCGGTACTGGGGTCAGGTCCAATTGCCGATTCTAACCCCGGCAAGCACATTCTGCGCTGTGAAGTGGAGAGCGCGTTCATCGAAGCGTTCCACCTGGAAGGTATTGAGGGCATCGACGTATCAGCCGACTGGCCGCCCGCGGCGCGCCGTTACACGCGGGTTTGCGAGGCCGAGTTGATGGTGTACGCGCGCGACGCGGAAATTGTCAGCCTGACGGACGACCCGCAGAGTCGCTGTGAAGCGCTCGCCCTGTCTGCGGATGATGACCAGCCTTCACAGTGGACATCGACCCGCTGGATCCGGAAGTGAAGGAGGCGGAAGTTTTCCTGAAACCCAATCCGAGGCGGGGCGAGGAATTTGCGGGTATCGACTGTATTTGGGGCGGAGACATTGTCATCCGCCCCGTCCCTCTCTCGCGCCAGGATTTGTATGGAGCCAGGTTGCGGTAGACGATACCAACGACAGGGATTGTGGCATAGGGCGCTCCGGTTCGATTAAGGACGCGACTTCGTTGAGCCGCATGGCAAGGTTGCTCTGCGCTTGTCAGCGAGAGCCGTTCGCCGCATTGTTGCGGCCGTGCAAGCGATCTTGAGACACCTGCTGCGCCTGACCGTTCTGCTTGCTGTTTGTTCGTTCGGAGTGTTCGGCTTCGCCGCGGACACCGCCTCGCCCTCGCGTCCCAACGTTATCTTCATCCTGGCGGACGACCTCGGTTACGGTGACATCGGTTGCTACGGCCAGAAGCGGATTCGCACGCCGAACATCGACCGGCTCGCGGAACAGGGGATGCGCTTCACGCAGGCCTATGCGGGTTCGACCGTCTGCGCGCCGTCGCGCTGTTCGTTGATGACCGGCAAGCATACCGGGCATGCCACCGTCCGCGGCAATCGCGGATCGCGGCCGAAGGAAATGGCACTGACCGCTGAAGAACCCACGATTGCCGAGGTGTTCAAGGCGGCCGGCTATTCCACCGCGTTGATCGGCAAATGGGGTGTGGGCGAGAACGACACCACCGGCGCCGCGAACCGGAAGGGATTCGACCTGTTCTTCGGTTACCAGACGCAATTTGCCGCGCACGACTACTACCCGGGGTTTCTCTGGCGCAACAACGAGCGCTATTTGCTTCCCGGCAATGAGGACGGAAAACAGGTCACCTACTCCCATGACGTCCTGATGAAGGAAGCGCTGGCGTATGTCCGCGAGAATCGCAATCGCCCGTTCTTCCTGTATCTCGCCGTCACCATCCCGCACGCCAACAACGAGGCGCACCCCAATGGCATGCAGGTGCCGACCAACGCGCCGTATGCCAACGAGGACTGGCCCGAGCCCGAAAAGAACTTCGCCGCCATGATCACCCGCATGGACGACGGCGTCGGAAGCCTGCTGTCGCTGTTGCAGGAACTCGGCATCGACGATCGGACACTGGTGATCTTCACCAGCGATAACGGACCGCATTCGGAAGGCGGTCATCGCTCGGAGTTTTTCCAGAGCAGCGGCGGGTTGCGCGGGCAAAAGCGCGACATGTATGAAGGCGGCATTCGCGTTCCGCTGATTGCGCGCTGGCCGGGGCGAATCAAGGCGGGAACGGTGAGCGATCAAATCGTGGCGTTCTGGGATTTTCTGCCGACATTCGCCGACCTGACCGGGCAACCGCCGCCGAAGGACATCGACGGAATTTCCATCCTGCCCGCGCTCCTCGAGAACAAGCCGGTGCCCCACCCGCCTTTGTATTGGGAATTCCACGAGCGCGGGTTCTTCCGCGCCGTCCGCGCGGGCAACTGGAAAGGCGTCAGCCTGGACCCGGCAAAGCCGCTGGAACTCTACGATCTCAGCCGCGATCCGGCCGAAACGAACAATGTCGCAGCGGTGCACCCCGAGGTCGTCAAGGAACTTGAAGCGATCCTGAGGCGCGAGCGCACGCCGAGCGAGATCTGGCCCACCAGCATCGATGCGGGGCAGTGATCGAGGGGAACATCCAGGAAAGCATCCAACATCCAACATCGAACATCCAACGTCCAAGGGAACGGCTGGGGAAGCTCTCCCTCGCCTGCCACTTTTTGCGGGGAGATGGAGACATGGGGAGGGGCTTTGTGGATTAAAAGTGCCGACGCTCGAATCTGAATTCCGCGGTCCCGTGCCGTCGCACCCCCGGAATGCGGGTGCGACTCTCCAGTGTCCTGGTTCGCGCGTTCGCACGACGCCCGCGTCAATCGTAAATCGTCAATCGTAATTTCCAGGAAACTTTCCTCTCGCGCGTTTTTGCCCGCCTGCATATAAACCGGCGATGGCAAATTATCGCATTGGAATCATCGGCGGCACCGGGCTGTATCACATCGAGGGGTTCAGTCGGCAGAAATGGGTCCGCGTCAGGACGCCTTTCGGCCGTCCCTCGGATGATTTCCTCACCGGACAGCTCGCCGGGCGCGACGTTGTCTTCCTTCCGCGGCACGGGCGCGGCCATCGCATTCTCCCCAGCGAACTCAATCACCGCGCCAACATCTGGGCGATGAAGAAGCTGAACGTCGCCTGGATCATCAGCATCAGCGCCGTCGGCTCGCTCCAGGCCCGATACAGGCCCTGCGACATCGTGTTGATCGACCAGTTCATCGATCGCACCAAGCGCGATTTCGAGCACACGTTCTTCGGGCGCGGCATTGTGGCGCACATTGCGTTTGCCGAGCCCATCTGCGAGCCGCTGCGGCAGTTGCTCCTGCGCAGCGCGCGCGAGCTGGACGCCCGGGTGCACAACGGCGGCATCTACGTCAACATGGAGGGCCCCGCCTTCAGCACCCGCGCCGAGTCCATCACCAACCACAAGCTCGGCTACGACGTCATCGGCATGACCAATCTCGGCGAGGCCAAATGCGCGCGCGAAGCGGAGATCGCCTACGCCACCGCCGCCATGGTGACCGATTACGACAGTTGGAAGGACGACGAGGCGCATGTCACCATCGAAATGGTGATCGAAAACCTGCAACGGAACGCCGAGATGGCGAAGAAACTGATTGCGCTGACGATCCCCCGAATCCCCACCGAGCCCAACTGGGAATGTCACGACGCGCTGCGCAACGCCATCATCACCGACAAAAAGCTCTGGCCGGCCAAAGTCAAAGCCCAGTTGCGTCCGCTGCTGCAGAAATACCTGTAACCGCGCCGCGCTCCCGTCTCCCGCCGGTTCCGGCTTGTCCGGGCGCCAGCCGGCAAGCCATGGAGGTTCGACGTTGGATATTCCAAACAGGCCGCCCGAAGGCGGGACTCCCTGCTCAAGCGGCCTTGCGCTGAGACTGGCGCGTTCCGCTCTTCTGACTCCTGCCGGACCCGGATTGCTGACGCTGCGTCGATGACAACTGGGCTTCGGCCTGAAGCCAGTGATCCACGTCGTGTCCGTTCGGGCAACCCTGTTCAAGGAAGATTTCGTAGGCGCGCCGTGCGATTTCATCGTGCGCCGGTTGGGTCTGCTGCTGTGATTCAGATAATTCTCTCGCCATGCTGTCCTTTCCACCCGAAGCCGTTGTGCTTCGGATCCCTGCGTCTTCAAGGCCGGACCCCAAAGCCACTTCTACGAATTCGAGCCCAGCATGGTGTGAAAGTTTCAGAATCCGCCACGGGTAACAATAGGGTGAGGACCCCGCTCTCGCGCTCTGCTGTCCCGTCACCAGAGTTGCTTGGTTACGGAAGCACGCACCCTCGACGTGGAGTTGTTGCGGTCGATCTTCAGGAAAAGCGACTTGTTCGCCTTTGAACAGCACCACTCCAGATCTCCTGCTCGAGCGGAGAGCGTGTAGCCGCATTGGACGACGTGTTCTTGAAGCAGCGTCCTCAAGTGATCCGTGTCTAAAGCGCTCTCAAAAACTACTTCCTGTTCAGCAGGCTTTGGCCCGTCACCGCAGCTGAAGTAATAAACCGGTCCCGATCGGCGTGCGGTGTCGGGAAGTGTCGAATCACGCGTTCTGTGATACCAAAGCGGAAGTCCAGGCTGTCGCGGATGCAATAAACAGATTCTCGGGAATGGAACTGCAGCAAAAATCCGAGAATAGCGAATGCTCCGACCACCAGAAGCATACCAGCAACGATCAGTGCGCCGCGTCTCGGTGCTGCTGCTGCTTTCGATATTCTCACGTCGTCGGTTTGATTTTCCAGGAAACAAACCGCCGTTCAAGCCTTCTTGCGTAAAGACAGCCGCGATCCTACTCTCGCCACAACAACGAAGATTCCATGGCAACCAGGACGATCATCAAACCCAAAGGCTCACCCACCGCTGTCGGCCCCTACAACCATGCCGTGCGCGTCGGCGATCTCCTCTTCTGCGCCGGCCAGATCCCGATCGATCCGCAATCGGGCGACCTTGTCGCCGGCGACATCAAGGCGCAGACCGAGCGCGTATTGCTGAACATCAAGGCCATTCTCGACGACCAGAACCTCACGTTCGCCAATGTCGTCAAGACCACCGTGTTCATGACCAACCTCGGCGACTTCGCCGCCATGAACGAGGTGTATGCGAGGTATTTCACGACCGATTGCCCGGCGCGTTCAACCATTCAGGTCGCGGCGCTGCCCAGGGGCGCCAGCGTCGAGATCGAGGTGGTCGCACACTTCTGAGCACGCATGCGATGCTATCGATCGTTTCCATCTGGAGCATGAATCCCGAGGGGATTCCATCGCAGAGCCCAGGGTTGCGAGGAACGCGAGCTGCCCCGGGTTCAACGCATTGTGAGAATCAACCCCAACGGGGTTTGCGCCCATTCCATGCGAACCACTGAGGCACTCAGGGAATCCGGAGACGCCACATGAATACCGCTTACCTGTTGATCGGGCTGGCGCTTGGTTCGGTGCTGGGTTTTCTGATTGGCTGGTTCTTCTCCCGCAGTCGTTCCACCGGCTCAGACGGACGGCTCGAGGCGGAGCTGCGGCAGCAGGTGACCCAGCGCGATGCCGAACTGCGCCAGACCCGCCAACAACTCTCTGAGGCGACGCAGGCAAAGGCCGCCGCCGAAGCGCGCCAGGCTGCCGCCGAGAAACTGCTCGAAGAACAACGCGAACTGCACGAGCGCGCGCTCAGGGAAGCGCGCGAGACGCAGGCGAAGGCCCTCGCCGATTTGCGCGACGCATTCAAAGCCCTGAGCGCCGACACTCTCAAACAGGCGGCTCCGGAATTCCTGCGCCTGGCCGAGCAGACCTTCGGCAAGCTTCAGGAAGCTGCCAAAGGCGAACTCGAGAAGCGCCAGGAATCCATCAAGACGCTGGTCGAACCCCTGCGCCAGCAGCTCGAAACGTATCAACAGCGCCTCCAACAGAGCGAAACTGCCCAGGCGGACGCGCTGGGGAAGGTAAAAGAACAACTGGCCGCGCTGACCCAGCAAAGCCTCGCGCTGGCCGCGGAAACCCAGCAGTTCCGCATGGTCTTGAAATCCAACCAGGCCCGCGGCCGCTGGGGTGAAGAAACCCTGCGCCGCGTCGTCGAAGCCGCCGGCATGAGCGCCCACTGCGACTTCAGCGAGCAGATCGTCGAAGGCGATTCCAAGCCGGACCTCATCGTGCATCTGCCGGGAGAGCGGATGATCATTGTCGATGCCAAGGTGCCCGACCTGGACTTTCTGAACGCGCTCGAGTCGGCGGACCCCGCGACGCGCGCCGAATCGCTGGCCCAGCATGCGGCCAAACTGAAAGCGACCATCCGCGCGCTGGCCGAACGCGATTATCCGCGGCAGTTCCCGAAGGCGCTGGACTACGTGGTACTGTTCGTGCCGGCCGAATCGCTGTTCAGCGCGGCGCTGGAAGGCGATCGCGACCTGATTGTCTGGGCGGCGGAACGGCGCATTCTGCTGGCGACGCCCGCTTCGCTGATTGCCTTGCTGCGGTCGGTGGCGGTGAGCTGGCAGCAGCACGCGCAAACGGAGAACGCGACGGCCATTGCGGAAGCGGCGCAGGAATTGTTTACGCGCGTGTGCCGTTTCACGGAACATCTCGAAAGGCTTCGAAGCGGTCTCGAACGCGCAAATGCGGCCTTCAACGACGCCATCGGCAGCTACCAGCGCCAGGTGCGCCCCGCGGGCGAACGCCTTCAGAAACTGCGCGGCGAAACCACCGGCCGCGACCTCGCCGACCTGGAACCGATCGAAGGCACCCTGCGCCTGCCGTCGTAACCCCGTCCTTCAGGGGACAATTCCTGTCGCATATGCGTGCAGAATTGTCCCGTAGTCCCCAACCCGCAGATTCGTAAGCCTTTTTCCTAAAGCTGCTTGCTTCAAAGCCCGGGACAATTCCTGTCGCATATGCGCGCAGAATTGTCCCGGAAAGCAAAACGCCCTTCCGACGTTGGCATCGGAAGGGCGTCCCAGGCAGTAGTATGAAAGACTAGCTCTCCTCCGGAATCCGCATTCCGTAGAACGAGCGATAGACGAAGACCAGCGCCACGATGAACAGGCCAACGGCGATACCGGTCTTCAGGCCCGTGTTGCCGGTGCGCTGCATGGCCACCGCGATCTCCGTCGCCAGCAACCCGAACAGGGTCGTGAACTTGATGATCGGGTTCATCGCCACCGAGCTGGTGTCCTTGAAGGGATCGCCCACGGTGTCGCCCACCACGCTGGCGGCGTGCAGGTCGGTGCCCTTCGCCCGCAGGTCCACCTCCACGATCTTCTTGGCGTTGTCCCAGGCGCCGCCCGCATTGGCCATGAAGATCGCCTGGTAAAGGCCGAAGAACGCGATCGAGATGAGGTAGCCGATGAAGAAGTACGAATTGAAGAACGCCAGCGCCAAGGACAGGCAGAAGATGGCCACGAATATGTTGAACATGCCTTTCTGCGCGTAAATCGTGCAGATCTTCACCACTTCCTTGCTGTCGTCAATGGAGGCGGTCTTGGCGCTGAGATCCATGTTTTCCTTGATGTAAACGACAGCGCGATAGGCGCCGGTCACAACGGCCTGGCAGGATGCGCCGGTGAACCAGTAAATCACCGCGCCACCCATCAGGAACCCAAGCACAATCTCCGGCCGCACCAGCGACAGCTTGCTGATGACGTCCCCGAATTCCTTGTCCAGCAGCAGAATGATCGCGAACAACATCGTCGTCGCGCCGACCACCGCGGTGCCGATCAGCACCGGCTTCGCAGTGGCTTTGAACGTGTTCCCGGCGCCGTCGTTCTTCTCAAGGTTGTGCTTGGCCGCCTTGAAATCCGGTTTGAAGCCGAACTTGCTTTGAATGTCCTGCTCCACGTTGGGAACCGATTCGATCTGGCTCAACTCGTAAACGGACTGAGCGTTGTCCGACACCGGACCGAAGCTGTCCACCGCGATGGTCACCGGGCCCATGCCGAGGAACCCGAACGCCACCAGGCCGAAGGCGAAGATCGGCGCGGCGAACGAGATTTCGGCGGGCATGATGTTGACCAGCGACGAGTCCACGCTGGGAACGGTCATCAAATAGGCAATGAGCATCAGCACCAGCATCAGCAGCCCTTCCCAGAAGGCCGAGAAATTGCCTGCCACGAATCCGGACAGGATGTTCAGCGAACTGCCGCCCTGCTTGGAAGCCGTGACGATTTCGCGCGTGTGCCGGGCTTCCGTGCTGGTGAAGATCTTCGTGAATTCGGGAATCAACGCGCCGGCGGCGGTGCCGCACGAGATGATCACCGAGAGCACCCACCACAGGTTCGGCACCGGATTGCCGTTCACCTGGAGGTCCTTCAGCATGAAGTAGCTGATTCCAAAGGTGACCCCGATCGAGATGATCGACGTCAGCCACACCAGCCAGGTCAGCGGCAGCTCGGGATGAAACTCGCGAACGTTCGCGAATCTTCCGGTGAAGAACCGGTCGGTGATGACATACGCCAGAAACGACGTGATGATCATCAGAATGCGCATCACGAAAATCCACGTGATCAGCGTCGCGCAAAGCGGCGTCAGACCCAGCGTGAGCGCCAGGAACGTAATTAACGCCACGCCCGTCACACCGTAGGTTTCGAACCCGTCCGCCGTCGGCCCGACGGAATCGCCCGCGTTGTCACCCGTGCAGTCCGCGATGACGCCGGGGTTCTTCGGGTCGTCTTCAGGCAGCTTGAACACGATCTTCATCAGGTCGGACCCGATGTCGGCGATCTTCGTGAAGATGCCGCCGCAGATGCGCAGCGCGGAGGCACCCAGCGACTCGCCGATGGCGAACCCGATAAAGCACGGGCCGGTCAGGTCGGGCGGGAGGAAGATCAGGATGCAGATCATGAAGAACAGCTCGACCGTGATCAGGAGCATGCCGACGCTCATGCCGGAGCGCATCGGGATGGCCAGGGGCGCCCACGGCAATCCGCGCAACGCGGCAAACGCCGATCGGCTGTTGGCCTGCGTGTTGATGCGCATGCCGAACCACGCCACGCCGTAGCTGCCGAGAATTCCGAGAATAGAAGAGAGCAGAATGACAATGACTTTGCCGAAACCCATTCCCTTGTGAACGACGCCCGCTTCATCGGTGTGTTCGGTCAGGAACCCGAAGTAGTAGGTGATGCAGATGCCGATGAGGAACCAGAGAATGGCGAGGAACTTTCCCTGTTGAATGAGATAGCTCTTGCACGTCTCCCAGATCACGTTCGACACATTCCGCATCGTGTCGTGCACGGGGAGGTTCTTGATCTGCAGGTATTGCCAGATACCGAACAGCGCCGCCAGGAAGCACACGCCGATGCCGATGAGCATCAGGTTGTGTCCGCTGATGCCGCCCAGGGAAGGGAACGTGACATCCAGCGCCGGCAATTTGAGTTGCGCCTCGCTTGCGAAGATGGAGTTCGAACCGCAGATACTCAGGAGAAGGAAAGCGACCCAGCCCAGTAGTCTTTTAGCATTTCTCATAAGAAAAGTTCGCGAGAGCCTATGCAAAGGGTTTTCCCATTGCCAACCCTTTTTTGGCGAACAACTCACCGAAAATTGAGCCAGACTGCGCGGTTTTCATCCGATTTCACCGGGGTAAAACCCTCCGTCCTCGACCCCCGTCCCCGCAGATGTCGGGCCCGGAGCGAACGCGCTTGCAAGAGTCAAACTAATGAATGCCGGGCTCTGCGGCGGGTGGGGCAAGGCCGCATCGTGAAGGCTGGAATCGTCGTGCGAAGCCGCAGGTCGCAGCCGAACTGCTCCGCTGCCTATGGAAGAGACGGCAACTCCGGGATGCAGCTCCAGAACGCGCACTCCGCCGCACGCCGCGCCTCGTCGATCGTAAATCGTCACTCGCAAATCAAAAAGCCCTTGTCGCTCCGAACCGCTTTGCCCATCTTTCGGGCAGTGCCCGAACGAGTGATTTCAGATGTGCTGAGCAAGCCCGACCCCGCGCTGGAGGTGACGCTGCGGCCGTCGCTGTTTTCGGAGTTCACCGGCCAGGCCAAGGTCAAGGAACGCCTTGAGATCACCGTGGCCGCCGCGCGGCAGCGCGGCGAGGCGCTCGATCACATCCTCCTTTCCGGCCCGCCCGGCCTCGGCAAGACCACCCTCGCCCACATTCTCGCCAAGGCCATGGGCACCAACCTCAAAGCCACCAGCGGCCCGACCATCGAGAAAGCCGCCGACCTCGCCGGCCTCCTGACGAACCTCGAAGAAGGCGACGTGCTGTTCATCGACGAGATTCATCGGCTCCAGAAGACGATTGAAGAGTATCTCTATCCGGCGATGGAGGATTTCAAACTGGACATCATCATCGACCAGGGCCCCAACGCGCGGAGCGTGCGGTTGAACCTTCCGCGGTTCACATTGATCGGCGCGACGACGCGCAGCGGCCTGCTCACGGCGCCGTTGCTGACGCGATTTCCGATTCGCGAACGGCTGGACTATTACCAGGCCGACCAACTGCAACAGATCGTCCTGCGGTCGGCGCGGCTGCTCGGTGTTGAGATCGAGGAAAAGGGCGCGTATGAGATCGCCCGGCGCAGCCGCGGAACGCCGCGCATCGCCAACAATCTGCTGCGGCGCGTCCGCGACTACGCCCAGGTCAAGCACGAGGGCCGCATCACCCCCGCCATCGCCGATCGCGCTCTCGCCCTGCTCGAGATCGACGAGAACGGACTCGAGGAGATGGACAAGCGGATCCTCGAAGCCATCATTGTGAAGTTCGGCGGCGGGCCCGTCGGCGTGAACTCGTTGGCTGTCGCAGTCGGCGAAGAACCCGACACGCTCGAAGAGGTGTACGAGCCTTACCTTATCATGGAAGGCTACCTCAATCGAACGCCGCAGGGCCGGATGGCGACCGAGTTGAGCTACAGAAAACTCGGGCTCAAACCCGGCGGAGCGCAGCCCAAACTGTTCTGATTTCCGATTGTCAACAATCGGCCGCTGTGCTCTGGTCGCGCCGTGAATGCCGGAGAGACGCCGGTCCAGACATCACCTGCCCCCGCTGTTCCGCCATCTTCTCTATGAACGAGGAACCCGCAACCATTCCCGACAAGCTCCGCGAGCGTTTCCCCCACTTGCAGCCGGTCAACAAGCCGCCGTCCCTGATGACGGTCAACGGCATCGGCCTAACGCTCTACGGCAAGCGCGACTTCGACCGTGAAACGGAAACCTACGTCAAGACCCGCTGCATCGCCTTCCTCTACATTCCCCTGTTCTTCATCGACGCGTTCCGCGTGGCCGACGCGGGCACGCAACGCTGGTTTTTTCTCGGCAAGGAATCGCTCTCCAATTTCGCCCGCTCATGGAACATCGCGATGGCCTGCCTGCTCGTCATCGGCGGCATGGCCATCGGCTGGGGTGCCCATACCTCGTCGCCGTCGTATCGCGCGCGAGCCGAACTCCGGCGGGCGGCGGAGGCGCTGCAGGCGGGCGAACCGATCAGGGCGGCGGGAATCTACGAGAACCTGTTGTCCGGCCCGGAAGCCGCCGCAGCCGGAGAAGGGCTCAAACAGGCATTGACCGCCGGTCTCGCCTCGGAAAAGTCGGAAACCGTCGCCGCAGCGTTGCGCCTCGTCGCGCACCTGCCGGCGGACATCCTGCCGGACGCCTTCGACCGCGGAGTCGAGCGGGCGCAATCGTTGCGCGCCGCAAACGCCGAAGGCGCGCTGGAGATCCTGGCCGCCGCGGCCCTGCTGCAGCCGACAAACGCGTCGTTGACCGCTCTCCGCATCGATGTCCTGAAAGAGGTGCTCGCGTCGCAGCCGGACAACATGAACCGCATCGTGGAGCTGGCGCTTCTCTACGAAAGCACGAGGCAGCTCGATGAGGCCTATGCCCTGTTGCGTCCGCACCAGTCGCGTCTCGGCGACACGGAAGGCGCGCGGATTCTGGGACAACATTTGTTGCAGGAAGGCCGGCACGACGACGCCTATGGCCTGCTCTTTCCCTACGTTCAAAGCCGGCTGGGCCGGATGCGGGCCGCGGAAGCGGCGTACACGAACGCTGTCGCCACGATCTCCCGTGGCGTGCTGAACGATCTCCGCGACGGACGCGCCGAACCCGGGTTCTACACGCGTTACCAGGCGGCATCCGAAGCGGAGCAGGAGAGGATGGTGGACGAATACATCTGGCGCCGCACCGAAGCGGATCCGCGATTCCAGAACGTGCTCAATCAGTTGAAGGTGGCAAACCAGATTGTGCCCGTGGCCCTGGATCTGGGCATTGTGCAGTTGAACCGCGCGCAAACCCTCCAGGATCCCGCCGCCCGCAACGCCGAATTGCAGGCTGCGGAGAAAACGTTTCTGGCCATCCGCAATTTCGCGGGCGACACCGACGAATACCGCCTGTTTCTCGGCCAGGTGTATTACTGGCTGGGACGCGCGGATGAAGGAAGAAAGCTCTTCGACGAACTCCTTGCATCGAGCAATCGCGGGTTCCCAATGCTGATGGCCCTGGCCGGCACGCTGCGGATGGTCGGCGAATCCGCCGAGGCGCGCGTCCTGATGGAAGAGGCCTACGCCAACGCGCCTGGCGAACGCGAAAAGTACGGCGCCGCGGCGTTCCGCGCCCTTCTTTCCACCGACAACGACGACGAAATCGCCTGGCTCGAGAAATCGGATCCGCAGTCGCTCACCGTTCAGATCAGCCTGAATGCCGCGCGGGGAAAACGCGCCCTTGCGCAGGGTGACAAGCGCGCCGCCGCAGAGTACCTGCGCAAGACGATCGCCGGATACGAAAGCCAGCCGAGGACCGCCGCCGCCTTGAACAACTGCGGCCTTGCCTACTTCAACCTGTATGAAGCGACCGGGAATCCGGACGACCATCGCCGCGGCATGACGCTGCTGGAACAGGCTATCGAACTCGATCCGGGCGACAGCATTCTCCTGCAGAACACGATGTTCTTTCTGATCTCAAGGGCTGTGATGGATACCGTGGAGGACAGGATCCTGCCGGAAGCCATCGGGAGCAGCGCGGGTCTGTCTCCGCTATCGCAGCTTTACAACGGCGACGAGGAGCGCAGCCGCGTGTTTCAGAAGCTGCGCGACAGCGAGGCCATGAAGAAAGCGCTGGCGTACCTCGACAAGGCGCTGCTCCTGTCACCCAAAAACCTCGCGCTCTACACCACGGCTGCGTCGCTGCACGCCAGCTTCCGTGACCTGAACGAGCTGCAGAAGCTCCGGCAGAAGTTTCAACTCGCGGCCCCGGACATCAGCCAGTCTCGCGAAGAAGTGTTGAAGGCTTTCTCGGGAGCCAAAGACGAGGAGTATCTGGAACGCCTGCAGGTCGAAGTCCGGAATCTCGAAGAACTGGCGCGAAACCCGCGGGTGCAGGAACACCCGCTGACGCACGACCTGGTGACGCTCTTGTTGGTCGGCGAGCGCCTGAACACGACCGTTTACGGAGCGGTCATCGATGCCGACGAGCAGATCCGGCTCGCGCTCGCCGCTTACGAGCGGCACCCGACTTCCATGGCGCGCGGCACACTGCAAAATGCCTGCTACTTCAAAGCGGCCGAGGAACTGGCGTCGCAACATCCCGAGTTCGCCGCCTTGCGCGAGCGCACGCGACGCGTGCTCGGACCGGAGACCCTCTTCGCGCTGATGCTCGATCGCGGCGGTCCGATGGCCGAAATCGCTCTGCGGAACGCCAACGTCCAGAAAGGCCTCGCGCTCGAAAAGGAAATCATTCAGCGGCACACCGCATGGTCTTCCTCATTGCAATGGGCCCTGCTCCGCAACACCGACGCCGCTCTGGCCGCAACCGTTGCCGAGCGGATCCGGCAGAACGAGGCCATCCGCGTCAGCGATGAGCTGCAATACTGGCTGAACCCCGTGAACGCGCGTTCCGTGCTGGATCTTTACTGGACGAAAAGGATCCTCGGCGACGACGCCGGCGCGCAGGAGATTTATCGGACAGCGTTGCGCGACGGCGTGCCCTTGCCGCCTTTGTGAGCCGGGTCTGGTCGTAGCGCGGGCGTTTTCGCCTGCGGATTCTCGCACTGTTCCGGTGCGAGAGTCTGGGACGGCTGCGTGACGCATTCCCCCGGGGACGGGCCGTCCTCGCCCCCCGATAAGGCGCGCCAGAAATAGCCTGACAACGCCGGGCAAATACTTTTCACTCTCGCGGATTTTAAAGATGCCCAGACGCACCGACATCCATTCTGTACTCATCATCGGCGCCGGCCCGATCGTCATCGGCCAGGCGTGCGAGTTCGATTATTCCGGCACTCAGGCCTGCAAAGCGCTCAAGGAAGAAGGCTACCGCGTCATCCTGGTGAACTCGAATCCGGCCACCATCATGACCGATCCGGAGTTCGCCGACCGCACCTATATCGAGCCGATCACGCCCGATGCCGTCGAAAAAATCATCGCGCGCGAGATCGAGGAAATGAAACGCCTCGGCGTTCCCGTCGATGCTCCTGCCGGCACCGTTCCGCCTTCAACGCCGCACAAGCTGGTGCTCTTGCCGACGCTTGGCGGGCAGACGGCGTTGAACACCGCCATGGCGCTTCACCACAGCGGCGCTCTCGCCCGCTTCGGCGTCGAGATGATCGGGGCCAGGCCCGAGGCGATTCACAGGGGCGAGGACCGCGAGGCGTTCAAGCAACTGATGCTGTCCATCGGCCTGGACGTGCCGCTGTCCGGCACGGCTCACACGCTGGACGAAGCGCGCGCCGTGGCCGAGAAGATCGGGCGGTTCCCCCTCATCATCCGGCCCGCGTTCACCCTCGGCGGCACCGGCGGCGGCATCGCCTACAACCGCGAAGAATTCGAAGACCTGTCCAAACGCGGCATGGACCTCTCGCCCGTCAACGAAATCCTCATCGAGGAATCGCTGCTCGGCTGGAAGGAATTCGAAATGGAGGTGATGCGCGACAAAGCCGACAACTGCGTCATCATCTGTTCCATCGAGAACTTCGATCCCATGGGCGTGCATACCGGCGACTCGATCACGGTGGCGCCGGCCCAGACGCTGACTGACAAGGAATACCAAATCATGCGCGACCAGAGTTTCGCCGTGATCCGCGCGGTCGGCGTGGAAACCGGCGGCTCCAACATCCAGTTCGCAGTCAACCCGGACAACGGCCGCATGGTGATCATCGAAATGAACCCGCGCGTCAGCCGCAGCTCCGCGCTCGCGTCCAAGGCCACCGGCTTTCCCATCGCCAAGATCGCCGCCAAACTCGCCGTCGGTTACCTGCTCGACGAAATCAGAAACGACATCACCCGGGAGACGCCGGCCAGCTTCGAGCCGACGATCGACTACGTCGTGACCAAGATCCCGCGATTTGCGTTCGAGAAGTTTCCCCAGGCCGACCCCACGTTGACGACGCAGATGAAGAGCGTCGGCGAAGCGATGGCGATCGGGCGCACGTTCAAGGAAAGCCTCCAGAAATGTTTGCGGTCGCTGGAAATCGGGCGGTACGGCCTGGGTGGCGACGGCAGACCCTGGCGCATCGGCAACGAGGTGTACGGCGACCGGGATATTCTTCCGAGAGACGTCATCACGCGGAAACTGAGCGTGCCGAACGCCGAGCGGATCTTCTTCATTCGCCACGCGCTGCGCGCCGGCTTCAGCATTGACGAGATCTTCAACCTCACGAAGATCGACCGCTGGTTCCTGGCGCAGATCAAGGAGATCGTGGACTTCGAAGAAGAGCTGGCGGCCGGATGAGGGGGACGGGAAAACATCCAACATCGAACGCCCAATGAACGGCGGCGCGGGCCTGGCGACCCGCCGGCGAAACGGCAGCTTCGTTTGGCTCGAGCGTGCGGTTCTGACGGACGTTGCTGCCACCCGCATTTGACTCGGTCGGGCAGAGGTGAAGAAGCCAACCTGGCGCCGGTGGAATAGACCGATTCAACCCGTTCGGCAATCTTTGCCCTCGGAAAATTTCATGTTCAACGAATCGATTTCCGTCTAAACGATTCGGCGCATGTTCGAACTGCTCAAAACAGATCCGGGATCGCGCGCGCGCCTCGGGCGGTTGCACACGCCGCACGGGACCGTGGAGACCCCGGTGTTCATGCCCGTGGGCACCCAGGCCAGCGTCAAGGCCCTCGACCCCCGCGAATTGCTCGAGTCCGGCACACAGATCATCCTCGGCAATACCTATCACCTGAACCTGCGCCCGGGGCTCGACGTCATCCGCGCCGCGGGCGGGCTGCATCGGTTCATGAACTGGCACCTGCCGATCCTGACTGACAGCGGCGGCTTCCAGGTCTTCAGCCTCGCGCGCATTCGGAAAGTCCACGCGCACGGCGTCGAGTTCCGATCGCACATCGACGGTTCGCTCCTGTTTCTCGGTCCGAAGGAAGCCATGGCCATTCAACGCGAGCTCGGCTCCGACATCGCCATGGTGTTCGACGATTGTCCGCCGCACACGAGCACGCCGCGCGAACTCCGCGCCGCAGTCGAGCGCACCTTGCGCTGGGCCTCGGAATGCAGAGAACAGCCCCGCGCGCCGGGACAGCTCGTGTTCGGCATCGTTCAGGGCGGCGTCGATCCCGCATTGCGCGAGCACTGCGCAAAATCCCTGGTGGCGATGGGTTTCGACGGTTACGCCATCGGTGGCGTGAGCGTCGGCGAGCCGGAACCGGAGATGATGCGGGCGGTGGAGATCACGGAACCGTTCCTGCCGCAGGATCGCCCGCGCTACGCGATGGGACTGGGAACGCCGGCGCAAATGATCGAACTGATCGCCCGCGGCGTGGACATGTTTGACTGCGTCCTGCCCACGCGAGTTGCACGGAACGGAACGGCCTTCACCCGCACGGGCACCCTGAGCATGCGCGGGTCCGCCTACAAGATGGACTTCCGCCCGCTGGAGGAAGGCTGCGATTGTTTCGCCTGCCGCCACTTCACGCGCGCTTACTTGAGGCACCTGCTGAAAGCGAATGAAATCCTCGGACTCCGCATGTTGAGCGTCCACAACTCGCACCTGTTCCTCAGGATCATGGCCGAGACCCGAAAGGCGATCGCCGAAGGCACGTTTGCCGAGTTCCGGAAGGAGTTCATCGCCCATTATCGTCCCACCCGCCGCGTGCTGCTCGCCCGGGCGGGCGCTCTGGAAAGGTAACTATGAAATCCAGGCTCCTGCTGACCACGCTGTTCACCCTCACCGTCCTCCTGACAACCCGCGCCGACGACATCGGAACAGCCCCGACGAACAAAGCGCCGACCGTTGTCGCTTGCGTCGGCGACAGCATCACCCAGGGCGTCGGAGTGAAGGATCCGAAGAAGGATGCATGGCCGGCGCAACTGGCGCGTCTCCTGGGCGAAGGCTGGGACGTGCGCAACTTCGGCGTCAGCGGCACCACCCTGATGCAAAAAGGTGATCGCCCGTACCAGAAACGGCCTCAGTTCCAGGCCGCACTCGACGCGAAACCGGACGTCGTGATCATCGCCCTCGGCACAAACGACAGTAAACCGCAGAACATCGACACCAACCCGGATGACTTTCTGCCGAGCCATCGCGACCTGATTTCAAAGTTCCGCGCGGCGAATCCGAACGCGCGGATCTACGTCTGCCTTCCCCCGCCCGCGTTCCCAGAATTGTTCGGCATCCGGGAAAGTGTCATCAGCGAAAGGATCATTCCGCTGATTCGGCAGGTGGCGCGAGAGGAAAAGTTGGAAGTGATCGATCTGCACACCGCGCTCTCAGGCCGTGCGGATTGTTTCCCGGACAAGGTGCATCCGAACGAAGCCGGCGCCGCGCTCATCGCGGAAACCATTCACCGCGCGCTGACCGCCGAAAAGACGCGATCACCCGCCTCGTAACCCACTCCACTCCACCGCTTTGCAACCTTTTGTTGTATATGCAACAAAAGGTTGCAAAGGGGAGGAGTGCCCGGTGGCGTTCTGCGGGAAGCGCTGGCAACAGGGTGGAATCGATCTTTGCGTCCGCCGCGGACGGTCAGAGCTTGAGGAGTTCCTCGGCGATCTGGACGGCGTTGAGGGCGGCGCCTTTCAACAGTTGATCGCCGCTCACCCAGAAACACAAACCGTTGTCCAGCGCGCAATCCAATCGGATCCGGCCCACTTCGCAGTTGTATTTCTCCGACGTGAACAGCGGCATGGGATATCGCTTGTTCTCAGGCTCGTCCACGAGGTCGACGCCGGGTGCCTTGCGCAGGGCTTCGCGCGCACCTTCGACGGAGACCGGGCGCTCGAATTCGGCGCTGACGGCGACGGAATGCGAGCGATAGACCGGCACGCGAACGCAGGTCACGCTCGCCCGGAAGGTCGGGTGATGCATGATCTTGCGCCCTTCGTTCTCCATCTTCATTTCTTCCTTCGTGTAACCGGTTGGCAGGAAGCTGTCCACATGGGGCAGGACATTGAACGCGATCTGGTGCGGGTACACCTGCTTTGTCACGGGCTTGCCGGCGACCACTTCGGCGACCTGCCGCCGCAATTCCTCGATGGCCTGCGCGCCGGTGCCCGAAACCGCCTGGTAGCTGGAAGCGATGATGCGCTTCACGCCGAACGCCCGGTGCAGCGGGTAGAGCGCCATCAGCGTGATCGCCGTGGTGCAGTTCGGGTTCGCAATGATCCCTTTGTGCTTGCGGATGTCCTCGGCGTTGATCTCCGGAATGACGAGCGGGACCTCGTTGTCCTGTCGAAACGCGCTGGAATTGTCCACGACAACGCAGCCGGCGCGCGCGGCGATGGGCGCGTGTTCTTTCGAAATGCTGCTTCCGGCGCTGAACAGCGCGATATCCACTCCGGTGAACGAATCCTTCGTCAGCTCCCCAATCGTGACGTCCTGTCCCTGGAACGGCAACTTCTTGCCGGCCGAGCGCGCGGACGCGAGCAGCGTCAGTTTCCCGACCGGGAAATTGCGCTTCTCGAGTGTCTTGATCATTTCGACGCCAACGGCCCCGGTGGCGCCAACGACAGCCACATGCGGATTCTTGTTCATATAAAAGGCCGGCCAATATAGCGATTGCCCACGGGGAAGTCATGTGGAAATCCGAAGAGCGAAATCCGAAATCCGAAAGAAATCCGAGGGCCGAAATCCGAAGGGCCGATGTTCGCCGGGTCAGTCAGGGACAATTCCTGTCGCATATGCGCGCGGAATTGTCCCGAGGATTTGGGTTTCGGACTTCTTTCGGGGCTTCTCCCCTCCCTTCGCCCACCCCTCCATTCTGCGAATGGAGGGGTGGGGGTAAGACAGCCGCGACTTCGCGCGCTACAAAGGCTCCGGTCGCTTCGCTCATTCGGAGTTCGTTCTTCGGATTTCTTTCGGCCTTCGGATTTCGGATTTCGGAATTTCCCTCGGCTTGTTACAAAGCGCTTTGCTATGAGCGACTGGGCCTTGATCACGGGTGCGACCACGGGCATCGGGCTTGAGCTGGCGCGCATCTTTGCCCGGGAACGGCACAACCTGGTGCTGACGGCGCGGAACGAGGCGCGGCTCCAGGAGGTGGCGGCCGACCTTCGCCGCGCCAACGAGATCGAGACGCGAGTCGTTGCAAAGGATCTCTCGACGGCATCGGCGCCGCAGGAATTGTTTGATGCGACCAGCGACCTGACGATCTCGACCCTGGTGAACAACGCAGGGCTGGGGTTCTACGGTGATTTTGCCGACGTGCCGCTGGACCGGCATCGGCTGGTGATGCAGGTGAACATGACGGCGCTGGTGGAACTGACGTATCTGTTTCTGGCGCCGATGTTGCGACGGGGACAGGGCCGCATTCTGAACGTCGCCTCGATGGCCGCGTTTCAGCCGGGACCGACGATCAATGTGTATTACGCGAGCAAGGCGTTCGCGTTCTCGTTCACGTACAGCCTGGCAATGGAGGTCGAGGACCGCGGGATCACGGTGACGGCGCTGTGTCCGGGCACGACGCACACCGAGTTTTTCGAGCGGGGCGGCTTTGGTCCGGTGCGGGCGCCGCTTACCATGAGCGCCCGGGCCGTCGCGGAAGCGGGATATCGGGGCCTGATGCGGGGGAAACGCCTGGTCATCCCGGGCTGGCACAATCGATTGGCGGTGCAGTTCGCGCGGCGCATGCCGCTGTCGGTCACCTCCGCTGTCGTCAAGAAGCTGCATCGCAAACGCCGGGTGAACGGCTCGAAGTGAGCGCTTTCCTTTTCCCTTCCGCGGATCCTTCTACGTCTGGCCTTTGTTGAGCTCTGCGCGCGGTGCGGATTTCGTCTGTCCGCTCAGGTGACATGCCGTCTGATGCGCGGTTTCGCCTTCGAGTCGCGGGGTTTCAACCCGGCACTGCGGCACCGCAATCGGACAGCGTGGATGGAAGGCACAGCCCGACGGAGGGTCGATTGGAGACGGCGCGTCGCCCGAAAGCAGGATCCGGGATCGTTTCGATTCCGGGTCGATGACGGGAACAGCCGAGATCAGCGCGCGCGTGTAGGGATGTCTCGGCGCGCGCAGGAGTTCTCTTGCGTCGCCGGATTCGACGATCCTGCCGAGGTACATGACCATGACCCTGCGGCTGATGTGCTCCACCACGGCGAGGTCGTGCGCGATGAACAGGCAGGCGATGCCGCGCTTTCGCTGCAGGTCCTGGAGGAGATTGATGATCTGCGCCTGCACGGACACATCGAGCGCGCTGACCGGCTCGTCGCACACAATCAGTTTCGGTTCGAGAGCAAGCGCGCGGGCGATGCCGATGCGTTGGCGCTGTCCGCCGCTGAACTCGTGCGGGTACCGGTCGGCATACGCGGGATCGAGCCCGACATCAGCCAGCAATTCCTGAACGCGGCGGCGGCGCTCACGGGCATCTCGCGCAATGCGATGGACGTCCAACGGCTCGGCAACGATATCCTCGACGGTCATCCGCGGGTTGAGCGAACTGTAGGGGTCCTGGAAAATGATCTGCAATTTGCGGCGCACGTCGCGAAGCGCGGTGCCGTGGAGGCGCGTGATGTCCGTTCCCTGGAACCGCACCGAGCCCGCGGTGGGTTCGATGAGGCGCACGATCGCCCGGCCAAGCGTCGTTTTGCCGCAACCGCTTTCGCCCACCAATCCCACCGTCTCGCCGGGTTCGATGCGGAAGCTGACGTCGTCCACGGCCCTGACGAACTCTGAGGCGCGGCGGAACATTCCGCGCCGGACCGGGAAGTGGACTTTGAGATTCTGGACCTCGAGAAGGCTCACAGGGATTCAGGGTAAAGACAGCGCACCCATCGCCCGGGTTGAACTTCTCTCAACTCCGGCATGGTCGTGGCGCATTCGGGGCGGGCGCTGGGGCAGCGCGGATAGAAGCGGCAGCCGGGCGGGAAGTTCCCGATGCGCGGCACGTTGCCGGGGATGGCGGCGAGCCGTTCCGATTCGCGCCCCGGCTGGGGCACACTGGCGATCAAGGCGCGCGTGTACGGGTGCAGTGGGTTCTTCAGCAGTGCTTCCGCGGGCGATTCTTCGACGACCTGCCCGGCGTACATGACAACCACTCTATCCGCGAGGTCGCCCACGATCCCGAGATTGTGCGTGATCAGGAGAATGGCCATTCCCAGGCGCCGCCGCAGGTCGCGCAGCAGGTCGAGAATCTGCGCCTGGATGGTCACGTCCAACGCCGTTGTGGGTTCGTCCGCCACCAGCAGGCGCGGCTCGCTCGCCAGCGCCATCGCTATCATCACCCGTTGCTGCATTCCACCGGACATCTGGAACGGATAGTCGCGCAGGCGCGTTTCCGGCGCGGGAATCTGCACCAGTCGCAACAGCCGGATGACTTCTTCGTCATCCGCCTTGTCCGGACGGTGCCGTTGCAGCATCTCCCTGATCTGTTTGCCGACGCGGAGGACGGGATTGAGCGACGCGCCGGGCTCCTGGAAGACGTAGCTGACCACGGCTCCGCGAACTGCCTGCAACTCGGCGGCGGTCATGCGGAGAACGTCCTTGCCGTTCAGCAGAATTGTTCCGCCGGCGTATCGGGCGGGCGGCGAAGGGATCAGCCGGGCGATGGACAACGCGGTGACGCTTTTGCCGCAGCCGCTTTCACCCACCACACAGACGGTTTCGCCCGGATGAACCGTGAGTGAAACGTCGTCAACGGCGCGCGCCGCATTGTCTCCCGAGACGAAGTCAACGCTCAGGTGCTGGATATCGAGCAACGGCACGGCACCAATCTAGGGAACGGGGTTGCCAGGGTCGAGTTTGGAGGGGCGGCGAGCATCCGGGAGCCTGGATCCCGAACGCGCGTCGCGAATGCAGAGGGGTCAGTTCCGTTGGCCGCTGGCCGGGCTGCCGGTGGCCGGAGGCGCGGATCCCGGTTTCAGGCATTGCATAAGGCGGGCGAGCGCCGGCGGTTCCGCAGGTTTTACGAGGTAAGCGACACATCCCAGTTCCTCCGCGCGCGTCCGGTCGCGTTCTTCCGCCGACGAGGTCAACACCACGATGGGCAGGGCGCCGAGCGCGTCGTGTTTTCGGACCCACGCCAGGACGTCAAATCCGTGAACGTACGGCAGTTTGAGATCGAGAAAGACGATGGTGGGGAGAGGGTGGAGCGACCGGTCTCCGTACTGGCCGGTGCCGGAGAGGTAGTCGATGGCCTGTTGTCCGTCGCGCGCGACATGCACCGGCGCGGTGATGCCCGCCTTCTTCACGGCGCGTTCGAGAAAGAAGACATCGTCCTCGTTGTCTTCGACCAGGAGTATGACGTGATCGGACATCAGGCTTGAGCCGCCGGCAATTGGATCCAGAAGCGGCTGCCCGTGAGTCCGTCGGACTCGACGCCCACTTTGCCACCCATGCGTTCGAGGGCTTTTCGAACAATGGCCAGCCCGATGCCGGTTCCCTCATAGCGTTGCTCGGGATGAATGCGTTCGAACAACCCGAACAACCGATGCTGGTGCTCGGGCCGTATGCCAATGCCGTTGTCCTCGATCCAGAGGCGGACGTAGCCGTTCCGGCGTTCCGCCCTCAACATGACCCTGGTAGCTGTGCCGGAAGAGACGAATTTGGTGGCATTGGACAGGAGGTTTGAAATGGCTTGCACGAGGGAAGGTTCATGGCCCATCACGGCCGGCAGTTCTCCGACGATGGTGATCCTGGCGCCGGGCGGTTGCATGCCGGGATATTGCTGGAGGATGTCGCGCAGGAGCTTGTCCAGCGACACCGGTTCCAGTTGAACCTCGCGCCGGCTGAGCCGGCTGTAGGTGAGGATGTCCTGGATCAACTGGTCCATGCGCCGGCCGCCCCGGATGATCCGGTCGAGATACTCCCGCGCGGTTTCGTCCAGCCGGTCTCCGAATTCCTCCAGAACCACCTCGGCGTAACCCTGCATGGCGCGCACCGGCGCGCGGAGATCGTGGGACACCGTGTAAGAGAATTCCTCCATCTGCTCCATCGCCTCCTTGAGCGAGGCTGTGCGTTCCCGGACGCGCGTCTCCAGTTCTTCTTTCGCAGCCTGGACCAGTTCCTCGGCGCGCTTGCGTTCGGTGATGTTGACGAAGGTCGCCAGCACGCCGCGGACCTTCTGATCGGCATCGAACAGAGGCACGGCATTGCCGTAGAGCCACTCGCTGGAGCCGTCATCGAAACGAAGCTCCAGTTCCTCGCCGAGATAGGCGCGCCCGGTGCGCGCCGCCTTCTGAATCGGCAGGTCGTCGTCCGCCACCTTGCGTCCGTTCTGGTAAAGGTCGAAATGCGTGGGCCGTTCGGGCGGAGGCGCGGACCGGGACAGGTTTCGTCCGCGCGGCAACCGGAGGATTTCACATCCGACATGGTTTCCGGTGATCTGCCGGCATTCGGGATCGTGCGCAATCCAGACGACGGCGGGAACGGCTTCCATCAGGGTTTCGAGTTCGATCCGTCGCGCCTCCTCTTCGCTTCGGGCCCGCCGCAGGGCATCCTCCATCTGCTTTCGTTCGGAAATATCCTGGAAGACATTGATCGCGCCGGTAATGCTGCCGGCTTCGTCGTAGAGCGGGTCGATGTTGAAGCTGGCAACGACGCTCGAGCCGTCCGGACGTTCGATGACGACTTCGCCGTTGCGCGTGGAGAGGCCGCTGCGCACGGCGGCGGCCATGGGCGCTTCCGTGTGGGGCAGCACGGACCCGTCGAGGCGTCGCAGGCGAAGCGATCCGCAGAATCTTTCTCCGGTCATCAATTCCGGTTCGCGTCCCCACAGCTCTGCCGCGCGGCGGTTGAAATAGGTGATATGCCCTTCCGCATCGCACGTGTAAACGGCCGCGGGCATCAACGACAGCAACTGGCTGATTCGCTCGGCGCGCTCGCGGGCTTCGTGTTCGGCGCGCATGCGGTCGATGCCCAGGGCCAGTTGGCGAGCGATCGTCAGGCTCAACTCCACTTCCTGCCGGCTGAATTCGTGCCGGCCGTCGTAGTAGGTGGCAAACTTCCCGCCCAATTTCCGGTCGATCATCAGCGGAATGAAGGTCACGGCACCGATGCCTTCTTTCGCCATGAGCCTCTTGAGTTCCGGATCCAGGTCGGCAGTCGCAACATCCGGAATGCACACCGGCTGCGGGTTTGGTTCCTCCGCAGGCCAGGGTGAGTGTCCTTCCACCGCTTTGCGGTACGCTTCGGAGAGGCCGTGCGACGCCGCGAAGCGCATGCCTCGCTGGCCGTCGCGCAGGAGGATGGCGGCGCGCTGGCAGCCGAGGGCCGAGAGAATGGCCTCGATCGCCGCCTCGTACATCTGGCTGAACGTTTCCGCCCTTCTCCTGCGTTCAACAAACCGGTACAGTGCCGACTGCTGCCGGGCCGCATGGGCCAGTGCCCGCTCCGCCCGATTCCGGCTGGTCACGTCCCGTGTGAAACACTGGGTGTGAACGAACCTGCCGTCCTCCCAAAGCACGCTCGCGTCCATCAGGACATCCCGGGTCGATCCGTCCTTGCACCGGAGCCGCGCGGGGTAGTCGCGCAACGTCTCACCCGTGCGCAACCGCCGCAGGAACTCGCCGCCGGCCGCGGGATCAACATGAAACTCCGTCACCGGATGCCCGATATACTCCTCGGCGGCGTATCCCAGCATCTCGAGTTCGGCCGCGTTCGCCCACAGGATGACGCCGTCGGCGTTGACGCGATTCAGTCCGACGGCCGCGGTTTCCACAAAGGTTGTCAATTCCTGGTTGCGGCGGCGCAGTTCGGCTTCGACGCGTTTGCGCTCGGCAACTTCGGCCTCCAGCGCGGCCGCTTTCCTTTGCAGCGTGGCGATGGCGCGCAACTGGTCGGCGCCAAAATCCCAACTGAAACTCTCCGTCGGCAACACGTGCGAGTGGGCATCGCACACGTGCTCGAAGAACTCGCCGTTCTCCGCGCGGGTGAAGGCGCTCATGGGATAGGCGCACAGCACTTTCAGTTTCTCCTGCCGGGCGACCCGATTCCACAGCCGTTCCAGTTCGTGCACGGCCGCGTCCTTCCCGCATTGCCGCAGCACGGCCACCATCTCGCCGAACGCACGCAGCCCGGACCGGCCTTTTTTCAGAGCATTCACCATACGGGCCGTCTCCGCGAGGAAGCGCTGCTCATCCAGGGAGCCGTCCGTCATGAAGCGGCTCAGCATCTCCGCCGCGTCCACGACCGCCAGTTGCCCGTCCGCCTTCAGCCGCTGCACGTCGAAGCCGTCCGCCGACAGCCGTTCTTCCGCGCGGGTCCGGTGATTTTCGGTTGCAATGATCAGGGCGCCTTCTCCCGCGCGGAGTCCCGCGGCGATGAACTGGCTGATGGAAGTGACAAGGAATTCCTCGGTCTCGTAGAACTGCACAAAATGTCCGTCCGGGGCGGCCTCGTGCTCAGCGGGTCGTCCGGCGGCAGCGTCGCGCGCTTTCCGGCCCGAATGGAGTGCGGGCGGCGACGCATTGCTCGCCGCGCTGACGGGAGATTCTGTCGGCATAGTCGGCCTGGCGTTGATCGGTGAAATCCAAATGACGATACCGGACGACTTCCGAAACAGGAAACAGAAACGCCCTTTCGAGCCGTGGGGTAATCACCTACCTTCGAATCCGCCTTACAGTTTCATATCCCCCAAACGGGGGATGCTCAAGTGCGGCCCGCCTCAGCCTGTCGCCGCGCCCACCGGAGTCCCGACCACCAATGCCAGGCAAGCCCGACCGGCAACAACACGCCGAGCACGCTGTGGGTGGAGCTCAAGGCGCCGCGGAACGCTTCGGACCCCGCGTAGTACAACCCGACGCCGGTCAGGATCTGGCCGGCGAAAACGGCTTCCATGAAAAAGCCGCTCAGCAGATTGGCCCGCATCTGCCATCCGACCCGGATGTGATGGCAGAGCAGGTAGCCGAACAATGCGCAAAGGGCGGGGTTCAGGCTTCCGTGGACAACGAGCGCGCCGAGCAACCAGGAGGGACTCACGCCTTCCTGGAGCTGGAGACGTTTGCCCCACCAGACTAGCGCGCCCGACACAAACGCCGCCAGCAAGAGCAGCGTGATCACGGTCTGACCGGCGGCGGCAATCCGCGTCGGGCGCGACGCCGGGTCCGCTTTCGCTGTTCTTGTCTGCTCGGGCATGCCGCTTTATGCGAGGCTGCCGGGCTTCAAGTCAACGGGCCTGTGGCCGGATCGCAAATCACCGCGCAAGAATGACAAACCATCGACAGCCGCGTGCCTGGCAATAAAGTTCCATGCATGCAAGTTGCAGGATGCCGTTTCTCGACTATGCTTGAACGGCAACGAAAACGTTGCGCGAAAGTCGGACAAGCACTGGGAAACATTGACTATGAGCACAAGCACATCGACGCAGGCCGCAAAATCCGTTCGGAAGAACAACCGGTTGATCGAAACACTCAACCTGGTCCTGGCAGATTCGTACGCCCTCATGGCGCTGTCGCACCTGGCCCACTGGAACGTGGAAGGTGATGGTTTCTTCGAGCTGCACAAGGCATTTGAAGAACATTACAAGGACCTATTTGAAGCCGTGGACGAGATCGCCGAGCGGATCCGGGCGCTGGACGCGTATGCCATCGGCGGATTGAACAAGCTGGCGCGAACGGCCGGGATGGACGAGTTCAACTCGCCCATGCCGCAGAAGGATTACGTGGCGGCGCTGATCGTTGCCCATGAGAAGACCGTGGATGACCTCGTGCGCGCGCGCGACCTGGCCGGCGAAACCAATGATCTGGAAACACAGGACCTCATGATCGGTCGCATTCAGTGGCACGAGAAAACCCTCTGGATGTTGAAGAGCTATTTGAAGAAGTGATCTTGTCTGCTGTTGCACCCCTTTCGGTGACATCGCCCACCACGTGCCCGGACGATTGCGCGCCGGGCGCGTGCCAGCTTTGTTGTTCGCTCCAGGTTGTCGATGAACTGCTCGCGACGCCCGGCGCCGTGACCGGCGAGGAAGTCGATCTCCTGCTCGATTTCAGGCATCTCCTCCGGCAGCGGACGGACGCCGAAGCGATGCTGCGTTTGTTCTGCGAGCTGCGGCGGCGCCTGGAGCAGGGCCATTACCTGGCGTTCTATCGGCTGCGTCGCTGGCTTGAGAACCACGTCGTCGCGGAGCTGGCGAACACCGCGGGCGAGGTCGTTGCGAGGGTGCGATTGCGTCTCGATTTCTACTGTCTGGAACCGATCCGCCGGGCGTGCCTGTGCGGAGCGCTTCAGGTTGCGTCCTCTTCAGCCGCCTCGCGTCTGCGCTTTGCCTTCGTGCCGGCGCACAGGGCAACGGGCCGGCCGCTGGCGGCATTCCGATGCGAGGGCTGAACGCCTGCGTGCCACGTCAGGGTTGACGCCGGGAACAACTGCGGCGTTGCCTCCGGCCGTCCGGCTTTCTAGTCTTCACGCGATGGGTTCGCCTGACATCAACGTCAAATACGTCGCCCACCTTGCCCGCATCGCGCTGACGGACGAGGAAGAGCAAAAGCTGTCCGCGCAGTTGGCGGACATTCTTGGTTACGTCGAGAAGCTCAAGGAAGTGGACGTCAGCGGCGTCGAGCCCACCGCGCATCCGTTTCCGCTGGTGAACGTGTCGCGCCCGGATGAAGTCCGTCCCTCGCTTCCGCATGAGGAAGCCATGCGCAACGCTCCCGTGCAGGCGAACGGGCTCTTTGTCGTGCCCAAGATCGTGGAATGAACGGGCGCAAGGATTGGCATGCTGGCCATTTCAAAAGCCGACCTGGCGAAACAGATTGATTATTCCCTTCTGCGCTCGGATCTCACCGCGGCCGATCTCGAACGCTTCTGCCAGGAAGCCGTCCGGCACGCGTTCTACGCCGTCTGCGTCAACGGCGCATGGGTCGAGCAGGCCCGGCACTTCCTCGAGGATTCCGACGTGAAGGTTTCCTGCGCCGTCGCCTTTCCTCTCGGCGCCGCCTCCGGGGATGCCAAACGGTTTGAGGTTGAAGCCGCCATCGACGACGGCGCGCAGGAAATCGACGTGGTCCTGAACGTCGGCGCGCTCAAGAGCGGAGCCGACAAGCAACTCCTGCGCGAGTTGTTCGACGTCGTCGAAGCCGCGGACGAACGTCCGGTGAAGGTGATACTCGAAGCCGGCCTGTTGACGCGCGAAGAGATCCTGCGCGCGTGCGAGCTGATTGTGGAAAGCGGGGCGCGGTTTGTGAGCACGTCAACCGGTTATGGCCCGCCCGCCACGGTGGAACAGGTGAAGCTGCTTCGCGAGGCGGTCGGACCGAAGTTCGGGGTGAAGGCGTGCGGCGGCATCCGGAGCATCGAGACCGCCCTGGCCCTGGTTGAAGCCGGCGCCACCCGCATTGGAACGTCCACTGCGCCTGCCCTGCTGGGCGGGTGGTGACTTCTTCCTCCGGGACAATTCTGCGCGCATATGCGACAAGAATTGTCCTGCGAAAATTGCCAGTTGCCTTGCCGCCAGATGCTTACGCAATGTCGCCTTCTTGAACGAAGGACAATTCTGCGCGCATATGCGACAAGAATTGTCCCGGCACGATGAGCGGACATCTGCAGGCGACCCGGCCGTGGAGCTGATCTTGGTTCGATGCATGCTCGCGAGCACGGTCGGACGCATGAAACAGGAGTGTGTGTTCCACCTGCCGGGGCGTGGTCCAGACGACTTCCAACTTCCAACAGACGGCCGCGGCGGCCCGCGCTTCGCGCTCGTTCCCGCGGAGCTCCGTGACGTCACAGCGACGCTCTGTTTGCGTTGGCGGGCTGAAGCTGGTTAATTGTGCGCTGATGCACTTTTTCACCAAACGCAGCGCATTGAGCGACCTGTACGACAAAGTCGCGGCCGGCGAGCGGATTTCCGACGCCGACGCGCTGCGTCTCTTCGAGAGCACCGACTTGAATGCCATCGCGGCGATGGCGGATCTGGCTCGCGCCAGGCGCGTGGGCAACCGCGCCAGTTACATCGTCAATCGCTACATCAACTACTCGAACTACTGCATTCTCTCGTGTCAGTTCTGCTCGTTCGCGCGGAAGAAGCGCGACGCCGACGGTTTTGAGTTCAGCATCGAGCAGATTGTCGAGAAGGCGCGCGAAGCCCTGAAGCTCGGGATCACGGAGTTGCACATCGTCGGCGGGCTGCATCCGTCGCTGCCGTTCAGTTACTACACCGACATGCTCAAAGCGCTGCGGGCTCTCAACGAGGAGTCATCGGGTGCAAGACCCGGTGGTTCTGGCAACTCCGGCCCGGCAGCTCGTCCGAAGCTCCACCTCAAGTGTTTCACGGCAATCGAAATTCTCCATCTCGCCTGGCTGGCGCGGAAGTCGGTGGAGCAGACATTGATCGAGTTGAAAGAGGCCGGGCTGGATTCATTGACCGGCGGCGGCGCCGAGATCTTTCGCAAGGAAGTGCGTTCGGCGATCGCGAAAGGAAAGGAATCGGCGGAGGAATATCTCGACGTCCATCGCACGTGGCACCGGCTGGGAGGGCGCAGCACCTGCACGATGCTCTACGGACACGTGGAATCGCCGGCGGATCGCGTCGATCATTTGCGGCAGTTGCGCGCGCTTCAGGATGAGACGCGCGGTTTCGTCGGGTTCGTTCCGTTGCCGTATCAGCCCGAGAACAACGCCATCCCGGTCAGCAACCCGCCGAGCGGTTTCGACAGTCTGCGCACGATCGCGATCAGCCGGATCTACCTGGACAACTTCGATCACATCACGGCGTATTGGGTGGGGCTGGGTTTGAAGCTGGCGCAGGTGGCGTTGGGTCACGGCGCCGACGATCTGCACGGCACGATCGTGGAGGAGTACATCTTTCACATGGCCGGCGCGAGGTCGCCGCAGTTGCAGACTGAGGCGGAAATGATCAAGGCCATTCGGGAGGCGGGGCGTGTTCCGGTGCAGCGGAACAGTTTTTACGAACCGATCCGGGTGGTTGGAGACAGCGAGCCGGAGGGGGCGAACGGGGCGGGTGCCGAGGGCAACGCCAACACGGTGCAACGGAACCTGGCGACGGCGTAGTTCGCATGTAACGCAACCGTTCCCGGCTGCGGGTTCAAGCACCGTCTCGGTACAAGGTTGGTGTTTTCAGATGGACATCTTCAGGCGGCGGGACGCCGCCTGAACCCGCAGGCAGGGATGCGTGCGCTACGAGGCCCTGAAAACGTGATCTTTGCCACGAGTGTGCGTTTACGGTACAGTGCGCCATCATGTCGGACGACATGCCCAAATTACGCATGGCCGGGCCGGAGCCACCGGAACAACTGGCTCGCCGGATCGAACGGGAACGCCGCACCGAATACAACGAACGCGAGCTCGAACTGGACCGGTCGCTCGAAGGCTTTCGGGTCGGCTCCGTCAAAGCCCTGAACACGGTTCCGCTCACGCGCGGGATCGAAGACCAGGTCATCCACACCACGCCCGCCAAACTCGCGGAACTGCTCCGGGCGGACGAACTTGACGCCGCTCTCGTCAGCATTGTCGAACCGCTGTTGAACGATCGCTACGACATCCTGGACGGCATCGGCGTGGCGTCGCTGGGCGAGGTGAAGAGCGTGCTGCTGGCGCACCGGGAACCGCTGGAGGAGATGCGCGAGGTGTATTGCGACACGGCGTCGTTGACGAGCGTCCGGTTGCTGCGGGTGTTGCTGGCCGAGCGGGGATTGAATCCGGAGTTCAAGCCGCTCACGGTTTACGATTTTGCCAACGCGCCGGACAACCTTCTGTTGATCGGGGACGCGGCGCTGAACTTTCTGTTCAGTCCGCACACGCACGAGATTCTGGACCTGGGCGCTGCGTGGTATGAGATGACGGGCCTGCCGTTTGTGTATGCGGCCTGGTCGCTGCGTCGGGGCGTGCCGAATGCCGTGCTGAAGCGGCGGTTGCAGGAGGCGAAGGATTTCGGGCTCGACACGCTGGACTACATCATCCGGACGCGAACGGAATACACGCTGGATTTCAGGAAGGATTACTTCGGCTGGCACCTGCACTATCACCTGGGCACGGACGAGAAGCGCGGCATTGCGAAGTTCATGGAGCTGATGCAGAAGCACGGCATGGGTCCGGTTTACGAGCCGAAGTTCGTGGTCTGAAGCCGGCAGCAGCGGGCGACAGCATCGCCTGCCGGGAGTCTGAACCGGGTCCAGCGTGCCCTTGCCTTTGTACGTTGCTGCGGGTCATAGACGTCATAGACCCGCGGTCCGGAGCGCGACTCCGGGAGTCGGAGCAATGTCCGACAGTGTCGCCGCCAGAAATCTCCTCAGATTCCGCGTCCTCGTGCGTTGTTGCCGCACCTCCGTTCGGGAGAGGGATTGCTACGGAATGGATGCGGACAGCGTGGACGATTCGCCGTTCGGCAGAGGGAACTCGAGAGTGGCCCGAGAGTCGGAGACATTCCATCTGATTCGGGACGCCAGCTTTGCCACCTCTTCGGTGCTCCGGTTCAGGAACCATACCGCGTAACGCGGTCCGAGGCGTTCCGAAGGAAAGAACTGGAGCGTGTCCTCAGCGCCACCCGACCTGTTATAGCGCGTGGGCGCTTCGTAGGTGAAGAAACCGGCCGGTCCGGCGGCCATCCCGTACCGGCCGGCCACGCAGACCCACGAGTTGCTGATCGCCTGAAACGCACCCGAGCGATTGGTGATCACAACCGATCCTCCATCCCATTCCAGCAGGCGCGTTCCGCCCGTCAGCGGATCGTTTTCGATGCCGACACTGAAGCTGCCCATTGATGCGAGCCGCGGGTTGGGCGCCGGGTGGGGCACTTCCAGCATGGCCACGACGCCGCCCGCGCTCCGGACGCGCACGTCGGTTGTCCCGTTGGTGTCGTGCTCCAGTTTGAGTTGAGCGTCGAATCCCGACGCATTCGTGGAGAAGGACAGGAGTTCGGCTGCCGTGGGCGCGCCCAGCGCTCCGAGGCCGAGCATTGCGGGCAGGCGCGGACTGGTCAGGAACACATTCGTCGGGAAACCGTCCGGCGGCACGGCCGGTTCGAGAAAGCCCATGATCCTCCGGCCGAAACTCAGCCCGAAGAAACCCGCCGGGCTTCGATGCGCGATGATCTTGACGTCGGGAAAGTACACCACCGCGGTGCCCGGAGGCGTTTGAGGGCCTTCGGGGAACTTTGCGTACTCCAGGAACAGCCACGCAATCGCCGTGCGGCGCGCCTCGACCGCTTCCCTGAAGAACCCGTTCCTCACGCTCGGCCCGACGAAGCGCCCGTCGCCGTTGATCTTCTGTCGTTCGCGGACCAGGACGGCGATGCGTTCCTGGGCCCAGCGGGCGACCGGATCGTTGAAGTGCGTGGCCAGCCAGGTCAGATAGGAATTGTGCTCGTAATCGTGCAGTTCCCAGTCGAGCCCGGATGGGTAGGCGAAGTCGCTGGAATCGGTGAGCATGTATTGGAGGTTGTTGGTCCAGAGCGGAAGCACATTGTGTTCGGCAAAGGGCTCGAGTTCGCGTGCGACTTCGGGGTTGCCCAGCCGCGCCATGATCAATGAATCGCCGAGCGACATTCCGCCCACCATGGCGTAGGTGGGATGATAGAACTGGTGATTTTCGAGCGCGTAACTCGGATACAAGGTCACGGTGCTGATCCAGGGCGCGAGCGGGTTGCCGTTCGTATTCGCGATCGTGTAGGTGTTGACGAGGTACCGTTTGGCGGCCTCCAGCCAGTTTGTCGCGTTCGGGTGATCGCGCATCCAGGCCGCCGAGAGCGCGAGCACGTTGCTGTTCCAGCCGTTCTCCTCCGACTTGGTGTCGCCGACGTAACCGGAAGCGGGCGGCACCCCCGCGCGATAGTCGGATTCATCGGCGATGGCTCGTTTTACCGCGCTGACGGTTTCCGCCGGGAGATGCTTTTCCAACAGCAGGCAGGCGAGCCCCATCGAGCCGGCCCATTCGGCGGTCTGCCAATCGTGCCCCCACTTGCGGCCGTCGATGCAGGTCTTGTCGCCGCTGACATGGGTATTTGCGGCGTAGTTCAGGGCGCGGGTGACACGCGCGATGCGGTTTGAATTGTCGGGGTCATCGGGCCGGGCATGCACGATGACGGCGATGGCGACGGCCACGCCGCAGGAGCCGCGGATCCCGCCGTTGCCCTGGCTGCCGCCGTCGCCCCAGTAGCCCGCGTTGGCCGGGCGATCTGGTCCGGAAACGTCGCGCCAGATGGAGTCGGCGTGGCGCTCGAAATCCAGGAGGGCTTCGAGATAGAGGTGTTTTGCCTGGCTGGCCGGCGCTGAAGGCGCGTTATCCGGGGCGCAGCTCCCCCATACGACGGCGCCCAACGCCAAAATTGCTATCTGCTTCGACCACTTCATAGTGCAGCCGGGCTGCATGCTGAAGGATGGGGCCGGGTCGTCAAGACATATGCAGTTGCGCGCGCCCGGCCGCGGGCCTTCACATGTCGGCCGGTTGCGGCCTCATCGAACTCCGCTGGATTGGATTGAGAAACGCTTCGAGGTTCTCCTGATAGGCGAACAAACGCCGCTCGGCCACGTTCCACGAGGTAAGGAAGTACATATCTTCGAATCGAATCCACCGGACGGAACCATCGACGAATGCCTGGTTGCCGCCCTGCGGCACCGCGCTGCGCGGTTTGGGGTGAGGCACTCGAGGTGGCTGTCCGGCTGTGAAGCCGTCGTAACCCCAGCCCTCGCCGGGTCGTGTGAAGCGCGCGTTGGAATCGGCGGCCAGCAGCACGCCCGGGTGCGCGACACTCAGCTTCACGGCCGAATGGCGTTGGGGCAGTGTGATGGTGCCCGCCGGGTTCTGCCAGCGCGTGATCCCGCCGAAGTACTGGTAGCCCAATGCGATCTGGTCCGTGTATGTGGGATCGCGCCGCGGCAGGAAGTTGCGCGTGGGACAGCTCCAGATGTTGTTCTGCTCGGAGGGCGTGGTCTTGAGAGTCAGGCCGACCGCCTTGAGCGCCTCGGCGCTGGTGTTGTAGGGCAGGGCCAGCGGATGAAAGTTCGGCGCTGCGGCGGTGCCCATATTCAGAGCGGGCAGGAGCGTATCCTGGTTATCCAGGGCGTAAACGCTCATCCCGAGGCAGATCTGCCGGAGGTTGCTGAGGCATTGGGCGCGTTTGGCGCGTTCCTTGGCCCTGCTGAGCGCCGGCAGCAGTATTGCGGCGAGGATAGCGATAATGGCAATCACCACCAGCAGTTCAATCAGTGTGAAACCGCCTCGCAACAACCGAATTGTTCTCTTGATGTCTCTTCGCACTGCTTCGCTTTCAACCCTGATCAAATCATCAGCCTGCCGAAAACTTAGTACCGCTTCCCGGCCTCGTCTATCACCCGAATGGGTGTTCGGTGCCATGAAAAGGCCGCCGGAAGGCGCTGTTCCCCGGTGGCGGACGATCGACCTGTTTGAGGGATGGCTGCGCGCGATCGGCCGGATTCTGTCGGGCGCCTGCCAGTCCGTGGTGAGGGGGTTCGGCCTCGGGCCCGGCACGGATATGCCTCACAGCCGGGCGATGGCCAAAAAACGAAATGGACAATTGCCAATGAGCCGGTAAAGTCCGGCGCATTATGAAGAGTCCTTTCAAGACCCTGCTGGAGACGGCCCTGATTGCCAGTCTTGTGCTCTCGGCCGTTTTTCTCGTGCAGTACTTCTTCCGCTCGAAGCAACTCCGCTCTGCGACAGTGACCTTCCAGGCCGAGGCGGCCAGGGCGCAGCAGATCCAGGCGGTCGGGATGACCCTGGCCCAGCAGGCGCACGGGTTCAGAGAGAAGGACAAGAGCATCGATCCGGTGCTGCAATCCCTCGGTCTTCTGCCGGCACCGACCAATGCCCCGGCCAACTAGATTCGAATGCCCATGAACACACCTGAACAAAGATCTGTGGAATCGAGCGACGCGGACCTGCGCAGCCATTTCCAGGCGCTGCAGCGTCAAAACAACTTTCTGCTCACGGGATTGGTGGTCCTGAGCCTGATTCTGATGGGCTACCTGTTCATCCAGTCGCGGCGCGCCGGCAAGGACCTGAAGCAGGTCCAGATGCAGGTGCAGCGAGTGACGAAGGCCAATCAGGAGAGAGAGAAGCGTCTCCGGGAGGCGATGACGACGTTGTCGCAATTCTCCGCCACCAACGAGGAATTCCGAAAGATCTTCGCCGTCAACGAGCAGGCGATCATCGATTTCCTGAACCGGCGGACCAACGCTCCGGGAACGGACACACCTTAGGCTACTGCGCCGTTTCCGGCTCGGGCACTTCCAGCGGCGTCCCGCATTGGGAACAGAACCGGGACGGCGGCGGGCAGGACCACGCGCACTTCGGGCATTGCCGGTGCGCGTCCTTGTGACGGTAGTGAATCACGAGATTCCGGATGTAAGGGATCCAGGTGAACGCGTAGGCGAAGATGAAGACCGAATCGCGTTTTCGGAGCGAATAAATCAGCAGCAGCAGGGACCCTGTCAGGCTTAACCACCAGAAAGCGGTCGGCACGACCACCCTTCGGCGTTTCTCGGTGACGTACCACTGGACGAAGAAACGCGAGAAGAAGACCGCGTTTCCGAGCCAGCCAATCACCTTCCAGCCGCTCCATTCGATCCCCAGAAACTTGCCGTCGTACCAGACCAGGTCGGTCAGCCGTTCCATATGGCCGGCAGCTTAAGGCACGGCCTCCCGGCGGCGAAGCGCAAAACAAAAAACTTGCGTCCGGCCGGAGGCGGGGCCATTTTGGCGGTCCTGGATTGCTTGCCCTTCGTGTTCAAGGCCGGTGATTTTTGAGCCTGTCCGGAAGAAGCTCCTTCAGGGCAAGCGCTGCCCGCAACCCTATGTTTGAAGCGGGTTGATCGAAACCATCGGGCAGGGCGCAGCCGCTCACCGAACCGTTTTCGGCGAGCGCGATGCACGTCCAGGGCGTTGATCAGGTATGAGCAATGAACAACCGATTGAACTGGAAGGTGTCATCAAGACGGTGCTGCCCGGAACGATGTTCCGTGTCATGCTGGACAACCAGCACGAGGTGCTGGCCCATATTTCGGGCAAGATGCGCAAGCACTTCGTGCGCCTGACCGTCGGCGATCGGGTCAAGATGGAGATGTCTCCCTACGACCTGACCAAAGCGCGCATCACCTACCGGCTGCGTTAGCCTGGTTGCCAGGCGATTCGCAGCCACTGACTCTCAGCAGGCGACCGTCGCGCGGCCGACCGGACAAACCGCACAACCGGCCCGCACGACGCAGATCGAACTTCCCTGACTTTCCAAACGGCTTATTCGCGGCGGCCAAGCTCGCGGATCCAGATGTTGCGGTAGCGGACAGGATTGTTGTGGTCCTGCAGCTCGATGAACACCTCGGGCGCGTGCGGCGCCGGGTACTTCGACAACGTTTTCCAGGGTACTTCGCGGTGGATCCCGTCGGTGATACCAAACAGTTCTTCCCGGTTCTGAACCACCACGCCGTTGTGCAACACTGTGATCACCGCCTTCTTGATCAACTCGCCTTTCTCATTCCATCGCGGCGACTCGAAAATGATGTCGTAGGTCTGCCATTCGCCCGGCGGTTTGCTCGCGTTCACCAGGGGCGGGTACTGGCCGTAGATCGACGCCGCCTGTCCGTCGGGATAAGTCTTTGATTCATAGGAATCGAGCACCTGCACTTCGTACATGCCGTTGATGAGCACGCCGCTGTTGCCGCGTCCCTGGCCGGATCCGCGAGGCGGATTCGGTGTCGCCCACTCCAGGTGCAACTGGAAGTCGGCCCATCGACCGCGCGTCCGGATCCCGCCGCCGCGCGGCACCGATTCCATGTAGTCGTCGGTGATCTTCCACGCCGCATCCTGCCCGCGCGTGTTCTGCCACTGGGAAAGGTCTGTGCCGTCAAAAAGCACGGTGGCGTCCGACGGCGCCGGCGCGCCCTGGCTGAAGGTGGCGCCCGGCCGGACGACGGGTGGCTGCGGGCGATCCGGATCGTGCACGTGCCAGCGTGTGCCGGGAATGATCGGCGTGTCGCGAAAGCCCTCGATCTGTTCCGGCTGGCTCGTCGCGTTGTCCGCGCCGAACCCGGCAACCGCGGTGAGGGTGATCGTCAGGGTGAGCAGCAGTCTTGAGTTCATTTTCATAAAAGGACGTTGCGCCGGCCTTCCCGGCTACTTCACTCCACAGTTTTCTCCGCCGTTTTGTCCGGATCCATATCGGAGACCTTGCGGGCCAATTCCTCCAGCAGAGGCATCTGCGCGGGGTTCACCTTCTGTCGGGCCTCGGGCAGCCGGAAGAACTGCACCCGGTCCACTTCCGGATGCGTTTCGTAACGTCCGGACCGCGGCGGCCATTCAATCCGGAACGTGTTGCTGCGGATGCTGTCGGGGGCGCAGTCTCCCCGGACGGCAAACGCATGGACGCGTTTGCCGTTCTTCTGCAGGATCGGCTCGAGCGGAAGGAAGGCGCCCCGCGGTTGGAGTCCGAGTTCCTCTTCGAACTCGCGTTTCGCCGCCTCCAGCAGGTCTTCGCCTTCGTTGACTTCTCCCTTGGGAATGGACCACGCGCCGTTATCCCTGTTTTTCCAGAACGGCCCGCCCGGATGCGCCAGCAGAAATTCCACTTCGCCCTCCCGCACCCGATACATCAACAGACCCGCGCTGACTTTCATGACGAGGCAAGGATAACCTGCGGCGTCCGCGTGGAAACAAAAAGATTGCGAGTGCGGGAGGGCTCCCCGCGGATCCATTTCGCAGATCCGATCTCCGGGCCTTTCGACATTTTGAACCTGCAACCGCCGCGCTCGCCTGCTACCTTCCGCGCATGAACCTCGAAGATCATGCGGGCGATGTGGTGCGCAAAGCGCGGGCCATGGCGGGTGTCAGCGCGGCCGATGCAGCCCGGGCCGCGGGAGTGAGCACCGCTGAGCTGGAGGCGATGGAGGACTCGGGCAAAGTGCCGGCGAGCTTGAACCTCGCGGCACTGGCGGGCCTGGTCGGATTGCACCCGGTGAAGCTTGAATCCATTGCAAAGGGCTGGTTGCCCTCGGAGAAGGACCTCGGTGTGTGGCGCGAGCTGCGGCAGATCAGCACCACCGAAGGCGGGAACACCGTGCACGCCTATCTGGTCTGGGATGAGGTGACGCGCGAGGCCGCTGTGTTCGACACCGGATGGGATGCGACGCCGATCCTGCAGCTCATTTCGGACAATCAGCTTCAACTGCGGCACATTTTCATCACGCACACGCATGTGGATCACATGGCGGGTCTGAACAAGCTCCGCGAGGCGTTTCCAAAGGCGCAACTGCACACCGACGCGCGCAGCGCGCCGCCCCAGCACCGGAACCGTCGCACCGATTGCATTCACCTTGGCAGCCTTCGCATCACCAACCGCGAAACACCCGGTCATGCCGAGGACGGCGTTACCTACATCGTCGGCAACTGGCCCGAGGACGCTCCGCACGTGGCGATGGTCGGCGACGCGATTTTCGCGGGATCCATGGGCGGCGCGCCGCAGCATGGGCAGTTGGCAAAAGACCGCGTGCGCGAACAGATCCTGTCGTTGCCGCCCTCGACCTTGTTGTGCCCGGGCCATGGTCCATTGACTACAGTGGCCGAGGAGAAGGCGAATAATCCGTTCTTCAGTTGAACCCGGACCGCGACTTTGCGAGTCGCGGCGACAGCCGACAGAATTGCCTGCGGGGAATCTGCATCAGACCCCGCGTCTCACTGCCTTCGCACGTTGCTGCGGGTCCTGGACGTCATAGACCCGCGGTCCGGAGTGCGACTCTGTGAGTCGCAGCAATGGTGTTCTGAATCTCTTTGGGATTGAGATGCAGGATGCTCTCATCATGCTCATGCAGGGGACACTGATGCGAGGTCGCGCCAGGGCGTGGATCGTTGCTCGCGAATTGCAATGCGCAAAACTGATCCTTGGATGTTGGATGTTTTCCCGGGCGCCGCTACGAAAGCCGTTTCGCCAACGCGACGAACTGTTCGAGCGACACCGTTTCGGCCCGGGCCTCAGGCGAGATGCCGAGAGCTTCGAACCCCTGAAGCAGCCGCTCAGCCGGCCAATGCTGTTTCAGCAGCTTCAACATCATCTTGCGACGCTGCGAAAACGCGCGCTTGACCAGTTCAACGAAGACGCCGCGGGCCGCGCCTTCCAGCAGAGGCTCCGCCCGGCGTTGAAGATAAACGCACGTTGATTCCACGTCCGGCGCCGGAAAGAAGCACCCCGCGGGAATCCGAAAGGAATCCCTGGGCACGAAATCGATCTGCACCAGCAGGCTCAACACGCCGTAATCGTCTTCGTTCGCCCGCGCCATCAGTCGGCGGGCGACTTCAGTCTGCACCGTGGCCACGAGGCGTTCGGGCGCGCGTTCGCCCTGCGCGAGTTCAACAAGAATTGGCGAGGCGACCGAATACGGGAGATTCGCCACCAGTTTCCATTCCCGCCAGTTGCGCTGCTCGCGTGCGAGGAAATCCAGGGCGTCCTCGTGGAGGAGTTGGAATCGCGCGTGCCGGGTTCGGGCGCCGGACGGATCCGGAGGAAAGCGCTGCTTCAGCAACGCAACCAGGCGCGCGTCTTTTTCAATCGCGAGCACCTCGCCGGCGCGTTCCAGGAGCAGTTCGGTCAATGGCCCGAGGCCGGGACCGATCTCGAGCACGCGGTCTGCGCGCGTCAGCTCGGCCATGTCCGCAATCCGGCGCAACTGATTCCGGTCGTGCAGGAAGTTTTGTCCGAGCGATTTCGTGAGTTGAATGCCCTCGCGCGACAGGATCTCCCGCATCTCGGAGAGGTTCATGGCGCCGATTCGAATTCCTTGAGTGTTTCGCGCAGCGCGCCGATCGCCTGATCGAGCTGCGCTTTGGTGATGGTGAGCGGCGGCGTGAAGCTGACGACTTCGCCGTGCTCGCCTTCCGGAATGACGATGAACCCGCGCTGCAACAGGGCTTTGACGACGCGCATTGCGGCCGGGCCGTCCGGCTGGCCGTTTGCGGAGCGAAACTCAAGGCCCGCGATCAGCCCAAGCCCGCGCGCGGAAAGAATGGATCGGGTACTCTTCAACGACGCCAGGTCTTCCAACAATCCAGGCCCGAGTTTCGCCGCTTTGTCGGCGAGTTTGCCGGTCTCGATTTCTTTGATCTGCGCCAGTGCCATGGCGCAACCCACCGGGTTGCCGAGAAAAGTGCTTGTGTGAATCGCTTCCCCGGTCGAAGCCGGCCACGCGTCCATGACGTCCGCGCGCCCGACGCACGCCGAGAGCGGGAAGCCGCCGGTGAGCGCTTTGCCAAGGCAAATGATGTCCGGCACGGTTCCGCTGTGTTCGCAGGCGAACCACTTCCCTGTTCGGCCAAAGCCCGTGTAGATCTCGTCGAGAATGAGCAGCGCGCCGTTCTCGTCGCACAGTTTGCGGAGCAACGGCAGGAACCCGGGCGGCGGCACATGGATCCCGCCGCGCGCCTGCACGGGTTCGACGAGGATCGCGCCGACCCAGCCCCGGCGAAAGAGGCGCTGCACCAGCAGCTCCGTGGCGGGGAGGTCGGAGGCGCGCGTGGGAAACTGGACGAAACTGGCGAACTCCTTCAGTTGCATCCGGAACGGGTTGCGAAAGAAATCGCGGTGCGTCGTGTTCAGCGCGCCGTAGCCGAGGCCGTGGTACGCGCCGTGAAACGCAATCACCCCGTGTTTGCCGGTCGCCAGCATTGCCGTCTTCAACGCCGCTTCGACGGCTTCAAATCCTGAGTTGCAGAAGATCGTCCTGCCGCGCATCGGGCGGGAGGTTTCGCCTTTGGCCGCGGACCAGCGTTCGAACGTGATACGGCTCAGTTCCCGGGCCAGTTCGGCTTTTCGCGCGTGCGGGTGCACGTCGCCCATCGCGTGCGTCAGCTTTTCCATCTGCTTCTGGCCGGCCTCAACAACGCGGGGATTCGCGTGACCGGCAGCGGCCACGCCGAACGCGGCGGTCAGGTCCAGGTATTTTTTTCCATCGGCGTCCCACACGTGAACGCCCTTTGCGCGCTCCCACACGATCGGCCAGGAACCGTCCGGGTCGGTGAAGAGCACGTTGCGCGATTCGTAGTCGCGAAGAAGCGCAATGACGTCGGCACTGTTCATACGATGACGCAATGCCCGGCGGTCATACGCCCCTTGCTTCCGCGGGCCAGATAATCTTGTGCATCTGCAATTGAAAGCGCACCGGCAGCTTGTCGGCCAGGATGCGTTCCACCAGTTCCTGCCGTCCGATCGGGGTTTGCCCCGGCGGCACCGGTTTCAACGACGGATGCTGTTGCGCCGGCTGCAGCGGGTGAACCCATGAGAAAAGCACCGGACAAACGGCAGCCAGATGGTGCTCCGCCAGTTGTTGCCGGGCCCACTCGTAATCCTCGACCGTGCCGATGACAAACTTGATCTCATCCGTGGCCTTGAGATGGCGCAGGTTCTCCCGGCGATTCCGATCGACTTCGCCCGAGCTCGGGCATTTCAGGTCCATGATGCGCCGCACGCGCGGGTCCACGCCGCTGATGTCGTGCGCGCCGCTGGTTTCCAGCAACACGGTGAACCCGTCGTCGCAGAGCTGTTTCATCAACGAAAGGCTGGCGCTTTGAAGCAGCGGCTCGCCGCCGGTCAGTTCTACCAGCGGCAACGTTCCGGCGCCGGCGCGTTCCTTGAACGGCGCGGCCAGCCGGAGCACCTCGGCGCGAACGTCCTCCAGCGACCGCCGGTTGCCCTCGGCGAACGCATACGCCGTGTCGCAGTAGGAACAGCGCAGGTTGCAGGCCGTCAACCGGACGAACACGCAGGGCAACCCGGCGAAGGTGCTCTCGCCCTGCACGCTCAAATAGACTTCATTGACGACCAGAGATTCGGACATGCCGAAACTCTAACGTCGCATTCCCATGAGGAAAAGCGGCGAAACGCCGGGATGGAACATCCCGGGGATTTACGATTGACGATTGACGCGAGTGTTGTGCGACGGCGCGGAACGGGACGTGCGTGACTCGCACCGGCATCCGGGGCGCGCCCTTGCAGATCGGCAACCTTCAACGCCGTTGTCGTTCCCTGGATGTTCGATGTTTTTCTCCCTGCCGGGACTCCGGGTGTGTTCACACGGCGCAGGAGCTCCTTCGCGTCCCAGCAGAAGTTCGTCGCCGCGATGTCGGGATACAGCGTCAGGATCGCGTCGTTCACCGCCACCGCCAGCGCCGCGCAACCTGCCGCGCTCGGATGCAGCTTGTCCGGCTGGATGAAGGCGCGCGTCTCGCCCGCGCGCCATTCCCGATCCCGAACTTTCACCGGCTCATCGGCCATCGCCGCGCGCATGAAATCAAACAGCGGCACCACCGCCACCCGCCCGCGCTTCGCCGCCCATTCCCTCACGCGCTGGTTCGCCGCAAGCAGCGTCGCCGGCTGCGGAATCTGCGACGGATACAACATCCCGTTTGCGGCCCCGGACGCGTCCGGTATGTCGCCAACGATGATCGGGCACGACAACTGGTCCAGTTGCGCCAGGCCGGTTTCGAGGGATTTGAGGCGATCGCCTTCGACCGGGAAATTGCCGTAGCAGAACCAGAAGAGGTAATCGACTGCGATGGCCAGTGTGGGTTTCACCTCCAGCGCGCGAGCGATCTGTCTGCGTCCAGTCGGTTCCGGCCGGAGAAACAGATAGGCGCTCGAGAAGTTCCGCAATGGCGGATGGCCGGCCGGGAGAGACACCTCCACGTAACTGGCCAGTGAATAACGGAACGTGTCTGTGCCGCCCAACGGCTCCGCAAGGGTGAATCCGGCGGAAAGACTGGCGCCCAGCACAACAACGCGTTCGAATGGCGACTCTGTTTCGCCGGCGGCATTCGTCACCGCAACCACGGCGGCCGGAACGGATGGCTTGTCCTCTGCCGAAACGGGAAGGCCCAACAAGAGCCACACGGCCGCGGTCGTGACGATTGAAACTCGCACGTGTCGGAGGCTAGCGCTCCCCCCTCGCGGGTTCAAGCGAGGAGGGTGTGGAGGAAATTCCGGGTTCCACAAGACTGTTGGTGGGGCGAGCAGCTTGCCACGCCGAAGCTCAGCGAAGGCAGGTCCTCGCGAGCCGTCGTGCAACGTTGCCTGTAAAGAGGACGGGCCGGTGCGTTGCATTATTCGCTCCAGGAGCGCGGCATTCATGCC
>DGDZ01000003.1:0-8098 GCA_002385705.1 Verrucomicrobia subdivision 3 bacterium UBA3939 | reverse complement strand
CTCCAGGAGCGCGGCATTCATGCCGCTTCAACGTACGAGCCGAGTTGGACGCTGGAGCCAACCCAACCGTTGTGAAGCAAGGTGCGCTGGGCGACCTGAAGGTCGCGCTCCGTCCCCGAAAGCGAGCGGGACCGGCTGAAGTGCCCGAAGCGTTCCATGGTGGTCTGTTCTGAGTCCCAAGGGATTCCGTCCCAAAGCCCAGAGCTGCCCCGCCACTGCGGGGCTACTCTGGGCAGCCGATTCAAACGATCACAACCTCAACGAGGTTGCGTCCTGTCTGACCCGTCGTCTGTATCCATCCGGTGGAGAACCATGCCAGTTTGCCGGGCATCGCTTGGCAGCGGATGACCTCCACATCGAGATCCCTGTGTATTCCTCCGTCTGCACGCCTTTGCATATTGCTGCGGGTCGCAGCCTGCGATTCAGCCCCCCGCGTTGACATGCCTTTCCGCGCGCCTATCCTTCCACCGTGACGTTGAAGCCGAGTTCATGCCGGTTGCGCAAGGGGGCCGGGGCGCCTGCGAACGACGCATGCTCGAATGTCCAATCTCCCCTGGCGCCCGCATGAACATCCGTTCCCCAAGATTGGTCCGGATCGAAACGGTCGCCACGGAAAGCCCGCTGCGCGATTTCGAAGCCATCATCCGTTCCCGCACGCCGCTCATCGCCGTCGAAAGCAACGAGGAACCGCAGATTGTCCGGATGGTGCGCCAGATCGGCGAGCGGCTCCAGATCAAGGCCTACCGCTGGACCGTCACCGAAGGTCTCCAGGCGTTCAGCCCCGCGGATCAACCCCAGCGATCCATCCGCAAGTCGCATGAGCTGCTCAGTTACATCAAGTCCGACGCCTCGCATTGCCTGTTCGTTCTGCTCGGTTTTCATCCGTTTCTTCAGGACAACGTCCACGTTCGCCATCTGAAGGACATCGCGCTGGCGTATCCGAAGCATTATTCCACCGTGGTGCTTGTGGGGTATTCGCTGCAGATTCCGGAGGAACTCCGCCCGTACACCGCGCATTTCAGACTGCCGCTGCCGTCCCTCGATGAACTGCGCAGCATCGTCATCGACGTGGCGGCCGAATGGGGCGCTGCGCACCGGTGCGACGTGCAGACGACCAACAAGGCGCTCGACCTGCTGGTCCGCAACCTTGCCGGACTCACCGCCACCGACGCCCGCCGGCTCGCGCTGAAAGCCATCAGCGACGACGGCGTGATCTCGGAATCGGACATCCCCGAAGTGACGAGGGCCAAGTACGAACTGCTGGCGCAGGACGCGCTTCTGTCCTTCGAGTATGACACGGTGAAGTTTTCCGAGGTTGGGGGCATGTCGCGGCTGCGGCAATGGCTGAGCGTCCGCCGGCCTTTTTTCCTGAACCAGGATACGACGCTGGACCCGCCGCGGGGCGTGCTGCTGCTGGGCGTGCAGGGATGCGGAAAAAGCCTCGCTGCGAAGGCGACCGCGGGCATTCTCGGCGTGCCGCTGTTGCGGATGGATTTCGGCGTGCTCTACAACAAGTATTACGGCGAGACCGAACGGAACCTCCGCAAAGCCCTCGAGACCGCCGAAATCATGTCGCCCTGCGTTCTGTGGATGGATGAGATCGAGAAGGGCGTCGCGCCGGACGGCAACGACGACGGCCTGTCGCGCCGGATTCTGGGCACCTTGCTGACCTGGATGGCCGAGCGACGGAAGCCGGTGTTCCTCGTGGTCACCGCAAACGACATCGAACAACTGCCGCCCGAACTGATCCGCAAGGGGCGCTTCGACGAAATCTTTTTCGTGGACCTGCCGTCCCCGGAGAACCGGCGTGAAATCTTCCGAATCCATCTCCGGAAACGCAACCTGAACCCGGACGACTTCGACGTGGAACGGTTGGCCCGGGACAGCGAAGGCTTTTCCGGATCGGAGATCGAGCAGGCCATTGTGTCGGCCATGTACACGGCCCACGCGCAGGGCCGGGCGGTGTTGCAGCAGGATGTGATCGACGAAATCCGGCATACGCGTCCGCTGTCGGTGGTCATGGCAGAAAAGGTGGAGGCGTTGAGGGAGTGGGCGTCGTCGAGAACCGTGCCGTGCGATTGATCAACCCGGTCTGAACCATGCGTGCCAGAATTCTTCTTGCAGCCGCCGTTTGCGGGATCGTGTTATGCGGCTTTGCGTATGCCGGGCAATCGGCGGAAACCAACCGCTTCAACGTCCTGTTCATCATTTCTGATGACCTGCGCTGCGAGCTGGGTTCCTACGGCAGCAAGCCGGTGAAAACGCCCAACATCGATCGCCTCGCCGCCGCGGGCGTCCGGTTCGATCGCGCCTACTGCCAGTTTCCCCTCTGCAATCCCTCGCGCGCGTCCATGTTGAACGGCCGGTATCCGCTCACGACCGGCGTGCTGGGCAACCGGCAGGACTTTCGCACGCGGCATCCCGATTTCGTCACGCTGCCTCAATTGTTCAAGCAGCACGGCTACGCGACGTTGCGCGCCGGCAAGATCTTTCACGGCGGGATTGACGATCTGCCGTCGTGGACCGAGGGCGGCGATCCGGAACGGTTGCCCGGCGTGAGCTCTCTTGGCGCGCCGGATGACGGCGTCCTGTTCGTGCAGAACCGCGCTCAGTCCGAAAGCGCCGGAGAGGCGCGGCGGCAGAACTCCGACCGCTGGATCGTTCTCGAGGGGGATGGCGAATCGCACGGCGACTATCGCACCGCCGACCGGGCGATCGAGTTTCTCAAGCGGCATCGCGACAAGCCGTTCTTTCTGGGATGCGGTTTCGTCAAGCCGCACAGCCCGCCCACGGCGCCGCGGAAGTTTTACGACCTCTACGATCTGGAGGACATACCGCTGCCGCCGGACTTTGCGGAGCGGCCGACCGTGCCGGAAGGTTTTCCGCGCCTGGCCATTCGTCCGCGCAATGCCGACCTGTTTATCGGGCGCGACGCGTCCCCGCAGGAAGCGCGCGAAATGATCCGCGCCTATATTGCCTCCGTCTCGTGGATGGACTGGAACGTGGGCCGCGTCATCGCCGCGCTTGACGAGCTGGGGTTGCGGGAGAAAACGATCATCGTGTTCTGGGGGGACCACGGCTATCAGCTTGGCGAAAAGGGCAAGTGGTCCAAGGCGGGTTCGTTGTTCGAGCAGGGCACGCGCTCGCCGCTGATCATTGTGGCGCCGGGCGTTGCGGGCAACGGCCGGTCCACCGAGCGCATCGTGCAGGCGATCGACATTTACCCGACGCTGGCGGAACTGTGCGGGTTGCCGTTGCCGGACGGGATTGAAGGACGCAGCCTCGTGCCGCTGTTGAACGATCCGGGGGCGCCATGGGATCGTCCGGCGTTTACCATCTGGAGCGAGGACGGCAAGACCGTGCATGGCGCGGCGGTTCGCGTTCCGCGCTGGCGTTACGCGGAGTTCCACGACGGCAGCGCGATGTTGTTCGACGAAGAGAACGATCCGCACGAATTGAGGAACCTTGCCGATGATCCGAAGTGGGCGGATGTCAGGAAGGAACTTTCCGCCACGCTGCGAAAGCACCTGGCGACACGCGCCAACTGAGACACAGCGCATCTATGGAGCACGATATCCAACGGCGAACTCGGGCGAGCTGCGTTCGCATCGGCGCTGCCGGAATGGAACCCAACGTTGTGCAACCCCGATTGACGGGTGGGTGAGTTTGCCCGCATCGCGAGCTACGTCATCGCCGCGATCACGCTGGCGCTGGCCGTGATCGCGTCTGCGCATGCCGTTCTGTTCAAGCGCGATTCCCGTGCCGCCGTTTTATGGGCGGGGTTCATCTGGCTCATGCCGCTGGTCGGGCCGGTCCTGTACTTCATTCTCGGCGTGAACCGCATCCGGCGTCGCGCCGTTCTCCTGCGCGGCGACCAGGAGCACTACCATACGGTTCCTCACGTCAGGCCCTGCGCGCCTGAGGAACTCGAAGGGCACCTGCCGCCGCACGCCAAAAGCCTGGTGTCCCTCGCCCGCGCCGTTCACCGTCTGGCCGAACGCCCTCTTGTTCCCGGCAACCGGATGGAAATCCTCATCAATGGCGACGAGGCCTATCCGGCGATGCTCAAAGCCATGGCGGAAGCGCGGCAGTCCATCGCCCTTTCGACTTACATTTTCGACCGGGACGACGTGGGGATTGAATTTGCCCGCCAACTGGGCGCGGCCGCGCGCCGGGGCGTTGAAGTGCGCGTGCTCGTGGACGCGACCGGTTCCCACTATTCATGGCCGTCGATTCTCAGCGTGCTTCGGCGCGAACAAGTGCGTTATGGCCGCTTTCTGCCCACGTTCCCGATCTGGCAGTTGGTCTCTCTCAACCTCCGTAATCATCGGAAGATTTTGGTCGTGGACGGCAGACTCGGATTCACCGGCGGCATGAACCTCCGCGCGGGACATTGGCTCGCGAAGAATCCCAAACACCCCGTTCAGGACCTGCATTTCCGGATCGAAGGCCCGGTCGTCGCGCAATTGCAGGAGGCGTTCGCCGATGACTGGCTCTTTGCCACGGGCGAGTCGTTGCGGGACGAAAGATGGTTCCCCACCCTGCACTCGGCCGGCCCGGTGATCGCCCGCGGCATCATTGACGGCCCGGACGAGGATTTCGAAAAGCTCCGCTGGGTCATGCTCTCCGCGCTTTCCTCGTCGCGCAGGCATGTCCGGATCGCCACACCTTACTTCCTTCCGGACACGAGCCTGATTTCGGCGCTGAACGTGGCTGCCATGCGCGGTGTCCGCGTCGATATCCTGCTGCCGTCCAGGAACAACCTGCCGCTGGTGCATTGGGCGTCCCGCGCGCAATGGTGGCAGATGCTCGAACACGGCTGCCGCATCTGGCTGGCGCCTCCGCCGTTCGATCATTCCAAAGTGTTCATCGTGGATGATTGCTGGTCGCTGATCGGATCCGCGAACTGGGATCCGCGCAGCCTGCGGTTGAACTTCGAGTTCAACGTCGAATGCTACGACGCCGATTTCGCGAGCCGGCTCGGCCGGCTTTTTGATGAACGCAAAGCGCGGTCGCACGAAGTGACGCTGAAAGAGGTGGACAGCCGCGGCCTGCCCATGCGGCTCCGCGACGGCCTGGCCCGCCTGCTCACGCCCTACTTGTAGGGCACGACGTCAGGAGGGCCGAATCGGAAATCCGAAATCCGAAGGTCGAAATCCGAAAGAAGCCCAAAGGCCGAATTCCGAAGGGATCTTGTAGGCACGACGTGAGGAGTGCCATTCTCCCTGCTTTAAGCCGACTCACTGCCTCGTCGTCTGCAAAGGAGGTCGGGCGGCCTCCCCTTTTTTTCCGTTAGACACCCGTCGCGCCCGGCTGCAAATTCAGCGCATGGTTGCTGTCAATTCAACAATGCTGCCGCTCGGCACGGTGGCGCCCGATTTCCAATTGCCGGATGTGAGTGGACGCACGGTCTCCCGGGCCGATTTCACCAGGCGCCCGCTCGTGGTGATGTTCATCTGCAATCATTGTCCTTACGTGAAACACATCCGCTCCGGCCTGGCCCAGCTCGGACGCGACTACCAGGACCGCGGCGTCGGCATCGTCGCCATCAGCTCAAACAACGTCGAGGATTACCCGCAGGACAGCCCGGACAAGATGAAGATCGAGGCCCGGGAAGCCGGTTACGTGTTCCCGTATCTCTACGACGCCTCGCAGGAAGTGGCCAAAGCCTATCGCGCCGCCTGCACGCCGGATTTCTACGTCTTCGACAAGGATCATCGGCTGGTTTATCGCGGACAATTCGACGACAGCCGGCCCGGGAACGGTGTGCCTGTGACCGGTCGCGACCTGCGCGCCGCGATCGACGCTGTTCTCGCAGGCAAACCGGTGTCAGCCGATCAAAAGCCCAGCATCGGCTGCAACATCAAGTGGAAGCCTGGTAACGAACCCGATTACTTCTAAGGGGTGGGGGCGGCCCGTCCCCGAAGTTCCTGCGGCAGTGCCAGACGTTCTCGGCTGTGGGTTCCAACAGCATCCCGCTGCCGGGAACAGGGGAAAAGAAGAAGGGCGAAGCGCGGCACAATGCTGATAGGCGCTCCCGCAAGCGGGATTCAGTTCGCCTGGGCGAATAAGTCCTGACGCCCCGGACAATGATCGCTTAACCGGTACTTGGACCTGTGCTCATGCTTCGCCGTGCCTACTATCCTCACCGCGCGGCAAGAGAAAAGCCCGAGTTATTCACAAAACTCCCAATCGGGCGAGTCGCCCTCGCTTTCCATCGCGCCGTCCCCTTCATTCGTGGCCCTGGCGCCCGGGTGCTCCGCCTCGAAACGAGGCGAGTCCACCAGCGTCCGCCGGGTCTCGCCGACGAAGGTGATTCTCACGGGCTCGACAACAGCCCTCCCCCAGCGAATCGGGAGAGGGCGCGCGGTGCGGTACGTTGGCATCAAGGTTCTCATGGGAAGAAGAGGGTGTTGGGTCCGGGCGCAGTGGAAGTGTCGCCGGTCTGGCGCAGCATATCCCGCAAGCGCGCGTCGCTCGTGTTGTGCGCGCTTCCGTCAGCCATCAGCACGTTGCCGGCCTTTTCATGCACCTGCTCCGTCCAGGCGGGAGCCGTGGCGTTGACGACGAAAGTGGTTCCCATCGTGACGGTCTTGCCGGTTCCGTTCTCGGGCGAATTGCCAAAGCCGTTGCCCGGCACGACACCGGGAAGCGACTGCATTGTCGCCGAGCCGACGATGTTGCGGTCGCCCGCCAGCAACATCTGCGGCATGTCCTCGCGGCAATCCTTGGCGACGAAGTATGAGACGGCCGTGTTGTTGAAGTGTGCCCCGGCGCCGATATGGCCGGCTGCCATGGCGAAGCTGGTGTGAGCGGAACGCGTGTCCGCCGGGCAAACGACGATTCGCGGGGTGCTCAGCTCGTTCGACATCACTCCGAACACCTGGTACATGAACCCGGCGTTGTAAGGCGCCGTCATGAGTTGCGCCTGGTTGGGCGGTCCTCCTGAAGCGGCGCTGACGTGCATGGGGAATCGATACTCGTTGTCGGCCGCCCAGAGACGGAAGGCGAGTCCTGTCTGGCGAAGGTTGTTGAGGCACGCGGCGCGATGCGCCTGACGGCGCGCTGCGGACAGCGCCGGCAACAACATCGCGGCAAGAATGCCGATGATGGCGATCACAACGAGCAGTTCGATCAGGGTGAAGGCCCGAGTGGGTCGGAAGGTTCGGTTTTTCATAACGTTCCTTTCTCCTGGACTTCTTCGGATGCTCCCTGGGCATCCGCCCGTCTTCCGAAGAGCACTGCCGGTACCACGCGGATTTCCGAGGAAATTTGCAGCCCCGCAAATCCGGGCCGCGTGAGAATGGCGCGAAAGCGTGTGCGCCACGCGCTCACGATAGCGCGTCACGCATCCCTGCGTGACGTAGAGCCGGCGACCCGCGCTCCGGACCGCGACTCTGTGAGTCGCAGCAACGGCTGAGGGCTCAAAGCAGTCAGGGATTGCCAGTCAATCGCGGGTGCAATGCGCGCACGTTTCGGCATGAGCCTTCATGGAATGTTCAATCAATAGTGTCGAGCGATAGCGTCGCGCATCGTTGCCGCGTATTCCTACGCTCGCATGTTGCCGTACGCTGCTGCGGGTCGCAGACCCGCGCTCCGGAGCGCGACTCTGCGAGTCGCAGCAACGGCCGATGGCTCGGGGCGGTCAGGGATTGCCAGTCAATCGCGGGTGCAATGCGTGCACGTTTCGGCATGAGCCTTCATGGAATGTTCAATCAATAGTGTCGAGCGATAGCGTCGCGCATCGTTGTCCGCGTATTCCTACGCTCGCATGTTGCCGTACGCTGCTGCGGGTCGCAGACCCGCGCTCCGGAGCGTGACTCTGTGAGTCGCAGCAACGGCCGAGGGCTCGGGGCGGTCAGGGTTCCCTCGGCAATCGTCTCCGCAATGCGCGCCCATGAGCCTTCAATTGATGGAAAATGGGCAATTTCTTCAAAGGCCGACGAAGCTTGCGAAAAGGTTGAAGGCGGACTAGCTCACAGACCCGCAGTTCGGGCAGTCCTTCCGGGCGGCGGGAAGCGCACCCTCTGCGGCGGGCAAGGATACCCGCCGCCGCCCCACGCGGAAACGGGGCGTGTCAAAACTCTTTAGAAATGTC
>DGDZ01000080.1 GCA_002385705.1 Verrucomicrobia subdivision 3 bacterium UBA3939 | reverse complement strand
TGAGCGCAGGTTCATGGGGAGGAGCCCCGTTTCAGCGTTTCGGCTTTTCAGCGTTTTCCTTCACAGCCCGTTTCCAGATCGGTACCACGCGCTTCATTTCATCGATGAGCCATTGGCAGGCGGCGAAGGCTTCGCCGCGGTGCGGCGCAATCACCTCCACCCACAGGCTCGGTTCGTTGACTTTGACGACGCCGGTGCGATGAACGAGCCGCACGGATTCCACCGGCCAGCGTTTCTCCATTTCATCGAACAGCAGGTTGAACTGGTGCACCGCCATCTTCTCGAACGCCTCGTAGTCAATGGCCGCAATGCTCGTCCCCTCTTCGCTGCCGCGCACCACGCCGAGAAAACAGACCACGGCGCCCATCTCCGGCGACATGACCCGCTCGGACGCCAGGCGCGCCTCGTCGATGGGCTCGGGGCCGATGATGAGTTGTCGTTTCATCGTCCTCACCCTCTTTGCACCGGCGGGAACAGTGAAACCTCGTCGCCGTCCTTCAACACGTAGGTCATCGGCTGGTAGTCCACTCCGACCGCCACCAGGGCTGACTTGCGCATGGCGGCCAGTTTTGGAAAGCGCGCCTCCAGCCGGTCGCGGAGTTCCTGCAGTGTGCAACCCGGTTCGACCGTCTCCGTCACCCGCGAGCAGCCTGTCAGATCCTTGAAGTAGGAATGAAATTGAACTTCAACCTGCATGAGCCCGTGTCCCGCCGTTGGCCTGATACCTCTCAGATCGCAACACGCCGATGAACGGCAGGTTGCGATATCGCTCCGCGAAATCGAGCCCGTAACCGACGACGAACTCGTCCGGGATGTCGAACCCGACGTAATCCGCTTTGACCTTCTCGATCCGCCTTGACGGCTTGTTCAGGAGCACGCAGAGGCGGAGGCGGCGGGGCTTGAGCGGCGCCAGCCTGGCCAACACCCGCGCCATGGTCCTGCCCGTGTCGAGAATGTCGTCCACGACGAGCACGTCGCGGCCGCGCACGTCGAGCCGCAAGTCCTTCGTGAAAACGAGGTCGCCCGGGTCCGTTCCCTGCCCGTAGCTCGACACGCCGATGAAATCCAGTCTCAACGGCAGCGAAAGGTGGCGGATGAGATCTGCAAGGAATATCACGGTCCCGTTGAGGAGCGAAACGATGACCAGCTCGCGTCCTTTGAAGTCGCGTTCGATCTCGCGGGAGAGCCGGCGCAGGCAGCGGGCGATCTGTTGTTCGGTGATCAGGACGCGCTCGACCTCTCCGCGCCAGCGGGCCGGCACGGGGGTTCGGCTGCGGCCTGAACGCCGGATCTTCATGCGCGCAATGTAATCATCCTGTCTGCTTTGCCGAGAAGTTTTCGATCCTCCTCCAGATCAGGGCAAAGGCGCCGGCAAAATCCTGCGGGCGCTCAGCCAGCCGCCTCGTCACTTCGGCAGAGGTGAACCAGGCACCCGTCTCGATCTCCTGCGGACTCAGCACAAACGGCCCGTCGTGCGCGCAGCGGTAAACCCACACAAACTCCTGGTCGGTCTCCGGGCAGGCGTCGATCTTGAACCATCTCTCAGGAACCACCCCGTCAACGCCGATCTCCTCCCGCAGCTCGCGCACGGCGCTTTGATCATACTCTTCTCCCGAATCCACATGCCCCGAAACCGACGAATCCCAGAGGCCCGGTTGCCGGTCCTTCAGCATCGAACGCTTCTGAAGGAACACCTCGCCGCGCGTGTTGAACACCAGGACATGCACCGCGCGATGCAGCAGCCCGAGCCGATGCACCTCCGAGCGCGAACGCCGGTCCACCACTTCGTCGCGGCTGTTCACGACGTCGAACATCTCGTCAGGCGACTGCGCTAGGTTCATGCCGGCGATGAATTTGCGGGTTGACGGATTGCCTGTTCTTCCGCGTCGTCAATTTGCACCGGTGTCGCCGAGAGCCGGCAGTCCCGGTTTGTCTCGGCGAAGTAGTTGGCTGACCATTCGGTCGAAAAGAGGATCACGGGATGCTTCCCCATGTCATAGGCGATGCGGGCGCCGGTCGGCAGCACGAGTTGATCAAGCTGTTCCTCGGAGAACCCGGCGGGCAACCAGCGGACCAGCGTCCATGGCGCGGGCTCGAGTCGCGACGCCGCCCCGTATTCGCTCTCCAGCCGGTATTGCACGACTTCGAACTGCAACGGGCCCACGGCTGCCAGCACGGGCACCTTCGCGGTGGCGTCGCGCAGATACAACGCCTGAATGACTCCCTCCTGGAGCAACTGGTCCAGGCCCTGGCGGAATTGCTTGAACTTCGCCGTGTTCGGATTGTGCAGATAGGCGAACGCCTCCGGCGTGAACCGCGGGATCTCGCGATACAGGATGCGCGGATCGGTTGTGAGCGTGTCGCCGATCCCGAAACTGTCGTACCCCACAAGGCCGATGACGTCGCCGGGAAACGCCTCGTTCACCGTTTCGCGCTCGTTCCCGAAGATCTTGTGCGAGCTGGAAAGCCGCACTTTGCGCCGGGACCGCGAGTGATGCACGAGCATGTCGCGCTCAAACCTGCCGGAACAAATCCGAACGAACGCGATGCGGTCGCGGTGTTTCGGATCCATGTTCGCCTGGATCTTGAAAATGAAGCCCGAAAAATGCGGGTTCTCCGGTTGAACAACCTGGAGGCCGTTCGCTCCGTTGCCGGCGGCGCCGGACGGCTCTCGAGCGTCACCGCCGTTGACAATGCGCGCCGAGCGCGGCTGCGGCGGCGGCGAGTACCGCAGAAATCCATCGAGCAACAGTTGCACGCCAAAGTTGTTGATGCCGCTTCCGAAGAACACCGGCGTCGTGCGCCCCGCAAGAACCGCCCCCGGGTCGAATGTGTGCCCCGCGGCTTCGAGCACTTCCAGCTCCTCGACCGTCTGCCGGAACGTCTCCTCGTCCAGCCGACCACGGATCTCCGGATCGTCGATGCCGCCCACGGAAACCGGAGCCCGATGTTGTCCGCCGACCGTGCGCTCGAACAGGTGGAACTGCCGTGCCTGCCGATCGTAAACGCCCTTGAACTCGAACCCGGTGCCGATCGGCCAATTGACCGGGAACGCCCCGATGCCGAGCACGCGCTCCAGTTCGTCCAGCAGTTCGAGCGGGCTTTTCATCGGCCGATCGCACTTGTTCATGAACGTGAAGATCGGGATACCACGCTGCCGGCAGACCTCGAAGAGTTTCCGCGTCTGCGGCTCGATGCCCTTGGCGGAATCGATCACCATCACCACCGAATCCACCGCCGTCAGGACGCGATAGGTGTCTTCAGAAAAATCCTTGTGGCCGGGCGTGTCGAGCAGGTTGATGCGGTAGCCGTTGTAGTCGAACTGGAGGACGGTGGAACTGATCGAGATCCCGCGCTTCCGTTCCAGTTCCATCCAGTCGGACGTAGTGGCGCGCTGGTTCTTGCGGGCGGTCACCGATCCTGCGAGCTGCACGGCCCCGCCATACAACAGCAGCTTCTCCGTCAGCGTGGTCTTGCCGGCGTCCGGATGCGAAATGATGGCGAACGTGCGCCGTTTCTGTATTTCCTTCGAAATATCCACAAGGGCGCGAACACTAGCACAGAATAGGCGCGGGACAAGCCGGTTTGTGTGCGAGGAGAGTTTACGAATGACGACTGACGATTGACACACCTGTATCCGGGGCGCGACCCTCAGGTCGCATGACGCGCGACAGCAAGTGGACGGTGGATCAAGTTCGGACGTTGGGATGCAGGCGTACGCTGAAGCGGCATGAATGCCGCGCCCCCGTAACGGAGCGCGACTGTGTCCCGCACAGCGGAACCAGTCGCAGCATGTGGACCAAGCGTGTGACTCTCAGTTCCGCAAAACGCGCAAATGAAACGCCAGAATCCCGACGGGATTCCGTCCGAAAGCCCAGGGCTGTCCCGCAAGTGCGGGACGACCCCGGGTAACGATCAAACAGATCAGAAAACCCCAACGGGGTTTCGCCCGGCGTCCTCTAATCCCGTACTCATGCCGGTCGCCTTGATTCCGAGGGCGCATGCGTTTCGCTGGATCAAGGTGGTCGGACGACGGCTCGCGAGGACGCTCGCCCCACCGATTGATTGCAGATGGCAGATTGAGGAGTGCAGATTCGGCTTGCCGTAGGCCGGGCCTTCTCGCCTTCTCAGGACTTCGGCGGGTTGACGAGGTTGGTTGCCGCTTTCTCGGCCGGGGTCTGGCCTTCCGCGGGTTTGGATCCCCTCCGCGCCATGATCACCATGAATACCCCGAAGGCGAGCAGGATCAGGCCCCACCAGAGATTGATGTTGATGCCCAGCGAGGGCTTGAGCTTTTCAGGGTCCGACCCGGCCATGAAGCCGCTGAGGGTGAGCAGCAGGCCGATGATCGTGAACATGAGGCCTATCGGCCAGCGGAGATCGAGTCCCATATAGCGTGTTCCTTTCTTGTTACCAGAAAATGATGTTCAGGATGACGCAGGCAACGATGAGAATCGTGCCCACCAGGGCCGGGCGCACGTACCAGGGAGCGCCTTCGTCTTTGATCTTCGGCGTGAGCGAGTAGACCAGGCCCTTGAGCTCCTCATCCGTCTTGGTGCGCTTCGTCACCAGCGAAATGACCAGCGTGAGAGCGAAGCACACGACAAATGCGAAGCTGGCCAGCCAGAAGTTCTGGGCCATCTCGCTCGGGAAATGCAGAAACTCGGGCACGTCCTTGTTCAGCGCCGACCAGAGATAGCCGCCCTTCACACCGGGCGCATTGGTGCCGGCAATGCTGACCGCGTGAAACAGAGCGGAACCGCCAATGCCGCCGAACAACCCGAGGAAAGCGCCCGTGCCGGTCGTGCGCGCCCAGAACATGGCCAGCACAAAGGTGGCGAACAACGGCGCGTTCACGAACCCGAAAACGAGCTGGATGATATCCATCGCGTTGTTGTAAAGCCGCGCGAAATAGGCGCATCCAATGCTGAGCAGAATGCCCACCACCGTGACCGCCTGACCCATCCAGAAATAGTGCTGATCGCTCTTGTTCCGCGCGATGTACGCCTGATACAGGTCGTAGGTCCACACGGTGTTGAACGCGGTGACGTTGCCCGCCATGCCCGACATGAACGACGCCAGCAATGCCGTCAACGCAAGCCCGAGCAGTCCGGTCGGACAGTATCGCTTTACCAGCGACAGGATCACGCCGTCGTAATCGTAATCGGCGACCGCGTTGTAAAGGCCCTCTTTGATCTGGTCGTCGCTGAGCTGGCCGGCTTGCGCGATGAGCGCCATGACCTTCTCGTCGTCCATCTTCTTGCCGATCGCCTTTCCGACTCCTTCCACCGCGGCGGCCGGCTCGGCCGGATTCGCCGTCTTCACCACCTGGACCGCAGCCACGTACACCTGGTCGTCCAGCACGGGCGGCGGGATGCGGAAATTCTTCTCCGGCATCGACGTCAACGCGATCGCGATCATGCCGGGGACGATCACCAGGATGGGAAAGAGCATCTTCGGCACAGCCGCGACGAGCGGCGTGTTCCGGGCGGCGGTCATGTTTCTCGCGGCCATGGCGCGCTGCACGACGAGGAAGTTGGTGCACCAGTATCCGAACGAGAGAACGAAGCCGAGGCCGAACACCATGGCGAACCAGTCCACGCCCATGGGGTTGGACTGAGGGCCGGCGAGCAACGGTTGCCATGCGCTGGTCCATGCGTTGGTGCCGTACGAAACGCCCGCTTCCTTGAGGTAGAACGCGCTCGGGTCGGTGGCGACCGTCTGCAACGCCTGGTTCATCGAATTCCATCCGCCTACATCCTTGAGCCCGAGGTAAACCACCGGCGCGAAGCCCAGCACGATCATGAAGAACTGCAGCACCTCGGTGTAGATGGCGGAAGTCAGACCGCCTTTCAGCACGTAGAGCAACACGACGCCCGAGCAGATCCACAGCGCGAGGTGATAGTTCCATCCGAGCAACTGGTTCAGCAGTTTCGCCAGCGCGTTCATCGAGATGCCCGACGCAAACAGCGTCATCACGGCAAACGCCACCGAGTTCAGCGCGCGCACGCGCTCGTCAAACCGCAGTTTCAGGTATTCCGGCACCGAGCGCGCCTTCGAGCCATAGTAGAACGGCATCATGAACACCGCGAGGAACACCATCGCCGGAATGGCGCCCACCCAGTAGAAGTGCGAGGTGGCGATGCCGTATTTGGCGCCGCTGGCGGCCATGCCGACCAGCTCCAGCGCGCCGAGATTGGCGGAGATGAAAGCCAGTCCGGTCACCCACGTGGGAATGGAACGGCCGGAGGTGAGGAAGTCGGACGAGGTCTTCATGTACCGCCGGAGCGCGAAACCGATGGCGACGACGAAGACGACGTAGATGATGAGGATGGCGTAGTCGAGTGGGCCCAAGCTGATGATTTGCATAGTTTGTTTAAACCTGCACGGCAACGTTTAAGGATTCCGCGCTGTCGTGTCAACGACAGGCGGCTCCCCGCTTCCGCAGTGTTACGATGGCAACTCCCGGCTGTAAGGCGGTTTATTCAGCGACAATGTTGAGCCGCGCGAGCCGGGCGGGATCCTCCGACCGGCCGAACGGCCGCAGCCGGAACCGATAACTGTAGTCCCGGCTCGGGATCTGGAATTCCTCGTGCGGCCACGCGCCCCAACCGTTGTCACCGCCCACACCCTGCTGTTTCAGGTCGATGTTCAGCGTGACGGTTTCACGCTTCGGTAATTCAAACGGATGTTTGCCCGCGTTCAGGTCTTCGGTGCCGTAGTGCAGCGCGTTGACGCTGAGCAGCGGCTCGCCCACGACGAGCAGGCCGACGCCGCGGCGGGTCAGAGCCGCCCAGCGCACATCCACCTTGTTGCCGGTCTCGCCGGGCTCGGAGTAATGCTTGTAGAACTGCTCCTCCACCGTGCCCTCGTAGAGGCCGATCTTCGCGTCCTTGCGATCGCAATACGTCTCATGCGGCCCGGGTCCGAGCCACATAATGCGGTCGAAGCCTTTGGGCAGAACCATCTGCATGCCCAGCCGGGGCAGCGGCGGCAGATTGGTCCGGCCCGGCTGGAACGCCGCTTCAACCAGGATATCTCCGCTCCCGTACACGGTGTACTTCGTCCGCCAGGTCGATTCCACCCGCGGCAGCCCCAGTTCAACGTTCACCTGAACCGCGCGCGCGGAAATCTGTTCCACGGAAATGCCGCGCACTTCCAATTCCTCGTGCGCCCGGCGCCAGGTGTTTTGTGAGCGGAGCATGTTGCGCCCGCGATCATTGTCGATCTGCGCGCGCCAGAAATGCGGGTGCAACGGCGTCTCGATCAGTTCCACGTCGTTGAACCGCAGCGACCGGAGGGCGCCCGTGCTCTTGTCGAACACGGCGGTGAAGTTCCTGCCCGAAACGACGGCGCGCTGGTCGTTCTCCTGCAACTGCAGTTCCGGCATCGAACTCAGCGGCAGCGCCCGCGGCGGGGCCGAATCCGGCAGCTTGAATTCGTCCCAGGCAATCTCATGTCCCCGGCGCGCCCAGGGCTGGTTGCGCTTGAGAACAAAGCTGAGTTCGAGGAAATACTCGACGCCGGGCTCGGGCTTGAAGGTTCTCACAGGGATCGTGATTTCGCGGGTCTCGCCCGGGGGAATGTCCAGATCGGGCAACACGCCGCGCTGCACCTCGCGCCCGTCGGCTTTCAAACGCCAGCGCCCTTCCGCAATGTCCTTCAGGTTCGTGAAGTCATACCAGTTCTTCACCTGCACCCTGCGCTGGACGAGGTATGCGGGCTTGCTGTGGATGTACTGGTAGACGTGCTTCACTTCCCACAGCATCGGGTGCGGTTCGCGGTCCGGTGTCACCACGCCGTTGCAGCAGAAGTTGTCGTCGCTCGGCGTGCCGCGCGGACCGAAGTCGCCGCCATACGCCCAGAACGTGTCGTCTCCCCGCCGCGCCGGCGTGAAGCGCGGCAGCGGCAGACGGCCTTGCTTCTGCCTCAGGCCCTGGTCGACCCAGTCCCAGATAAAACCGCCCTGGAGATGAGGCAGCTCATAGATCTGTTTCCAGTACGACCAGAGATCGCCGCCGCTGTTGCCCATCGCGTGCGCGTATTCGCACATGATGTACGGACGCGTTTGCGGCCGGGCCGCGTAGCGCCCGAGACTCGAGGGCGATGGATACATCGGGCACACGATATCCGTGTGCGGACGCGTCCCCGCCTGCTCGTAATGCACCGGACGGCTGGGGTCGCGCTCCCGGATCCATTTCGACGTCGCCTCGAAGTTCGGACCGTCGCCGGCCTCGTTCCCGAGCGACCAGATGATGACCGAAGGATGGTTCTTGTCGCGTTCGACCATCCGGATGGTGCGGTTCATGTGGGCGTCAGCATAGTCGGCGTTCCGCGCCAGAGTGCGCTCGCCGTAACCCATGCCGTGGCTCTCGATGTTGGCTTCGTCGATGAGATACAGGCCGTATCGGTCACAGAGGTCGTACCACGCGGGCTGGTTGGGGTAATGCGAAGTCCGGACGGCATTGATATTGAACTGCTTCATGACGTGGATGTCGCGTTCCATGCTTTCCACAGTGATGGCCTGGCCGCGGTCCGGATCGAACTCATGCCGATTCACACCCTTGAAGAGCACGCGCCTGCCGTTCACCAGCAGGTGGCCGTCCTTGATCTCGACTTCGCGGAATCCCACGTTCACCGGGATCACTTCCATGACCTGCCCTGAGGCGTCCTTCAGGCTGATCAGGAGTTTGTAGAGATGAGGCGTTTCGGCGGACCATTGCAGCGGGCTTTTCACCGTTGCAACGCTCTCCACAGGCACTTCCTCGCCGGCGCCCACCTGCCGGTCCATCCTGGACGTCAGGACCGCCTTGCCTTGGGGATCCAGCAACTCCGTCTCGAACGTCACCCGGGCGGACTGCGGACCGTAGTTGATCACCTTGGCCTTCAGGCGGAGTTCCGCGTCCCGATACTCCGCATCCAGATCCGTCTTCACCTCGAAGTCGCGCACATGCACGCTGGGAGGCGACCAGACATACACGTCCCGGAAGATCCCGCTCAACCTCCAGAAATCCTGGTCTTCAAGGTACGAGCCGTCGCACCAGCGGAAGTTCTCCACGGCGATCAGATTTCTTCCCGGTTTGACGTATTTTGTGATGTCGAACTCGACCGGCGTGCGGCTGTCCTTGCCCATGCCGACTCTTTCGCCGTTGATCCAGACATAGAAGAACGAATTGACCCCATCGAACGTCAGAAACACGCGGCGCCCGTTCCAGTCCTTGGGCAGATCGAACGTGCGCCGGTAGGAATTCACCGTGTTGTTCGGATCGTCTTCGGGCACGAACGGCGGATTCACCCGGCCGCGCCAGGGATAGGTCACGTTCCGGTAGATCGGAATGCCATACCCGTGCATTTCGACGTTGGAGGGCACCGGGATCTCCGCCCAGGAGGAATCGTCAAACTCCGGCTTCCAGAAGTCCGGCAGCCGATCCAGGAGATTCGACCCGTAGCGGTACTTCCACTGTCCGTTGAGCGAGCGATAGAAAGACGACCGCACGCGTTCCGCGTTGGATACGACGCCGATACGGCGGGCCGTGCGCGCATCCGGACAGATGATCATCGTCGCATGCGCCGGCTCGTTGTTGATGCCGGTGAGGCGCGGATTCTGCCAGTCGGCGACCGGCTCCGCGGCGAGGACCCCGCTGCTGAAGCAGGTGTGGACCGTCAGCAGCAGGCTGAGGAAACGAAGAGGCGAGGGGTGGTGATACGGTTTCGGACGGCGATTACGAGCGGCAATACACATCATGTCAGGTTCCTTTCGCTACGGGGCTGAGAGCCCTCGTGTTTCAGGACTGTGGGGCCGATGGTCGGAGCGAACCGTTGGCTGGCCCCGGTTCTTTCACAGGTGCCCTCTTTGTCGGGCACTACAACAGGACGCAGTCTTTGCAGGAGCTTTCGTTCATGCAAGCACAATTTGGTGAACTTATTCCTTGCCGCTTTGACCCGGCTCGGCTAGAAGCAGTGCGACCCACTCAACCGCGCACCTGATGTATGACCCGCCGGGTCTTTTTGCGTGTGGTTCTTTGCCTGTTTCTCACAGGAACCCCGGGCCTTTCCCAGATTACCGCCGGCAACTGCCTGCGTCTTGACGGCACCAACGGTTACGCCACAGTCGCCCACGACTCCGGCCTGAATCCCTACCCCCTGACCATCACCGCATGGGTTCGCACCGCGCGCGTGGCGCCGCTCTACGACGCGATCGTCAATAAATACGCTCCGGGCTCGGGCTCCGGCTACTCCTTCCACGTTTACAATGGTCGCCTGCGCGGCTGGTATTTCCGCGACGGCTTGAACTTCGTTTACCCCGGCGATCCGGGACTTGACGGCGGCTTCATCGCCGACGGCCAGTGGCATCATGTTGCCATGGTGATTGGTCCCGGCGGCGGGGCGATCTACATTGATGGCGTTTCGCGCGGCACGCCCCAGGGTTGGACCGGCGTCCCCGGCGCGACGACGACGGTTCAGCCGATCACGATCGGGCGCTATTCGACCGACGGCTTTTCAACGAGTTCATTGGAAGGCGACCTGGACGATGTCGCGATCTGGAGCCGCGCGCTTTCCTTGAGCGAATTGAATTACCTGAAGCATCGCCGGCTCAACGGAAACGAAGACGGTTTGCTCAGTCTGTGGCGATTCAACGAAGGCAGCGGCACATCGGGAGCGGATGCGACGGCCGCCGGGCGCGTTGCGACGCTCAACGGGCCGGTGGCGTGGAAACCTTCCGCGGCTCCCATCGCGCTGGCCATGGTTGGGACGAACTGCCTGCGGTTCGACGGCGCGGCGGGTTACATTTCGGTTCCACATAGTGCGAGCTTCAACACCCTTCCCTTTACGGCAATGGGCTGGTTCCGCACCACCAACACAGCAAGCCCGCTGGTGCAGGGTATCGTCAGCAAATACCAGGACAGCAGCGGCAATGGCTGGGCGCTCATCGTGCAGAACAACAAGCTGCGAGGCTTTTACTATCGGACCCTGGCGGATTGGGGCATGGACATCGCGTCAGCGCGAATGTGGCCGACGGAGCCTGGCATCACGCGGCAATGGTCGTGGACAACTCGGGCGGAAGATTGCTCCTGGACGGAGTCGTGGTCGGGTCGAACACCTGGACGGGCGCGGCCGGCCCGCCGACCGGCATCGAACCCCTGCAGATCGGTCGTTACTACAACTACGCCGAACGCTTCTTCGGCGCTCTGGATGATATCTCGATCTGGAACCGCGCCCTCACGACCGAAGAAATTCAGGCGCTCAAGAATCGCCCGCTCACCGGCGCCGAGGCGAATCTGCTGGCTCACTGGCGAATGGACGAAGGTGCCGGAAACACCGTGACCGACGCGACCGGGCACGGACACAACGGCTCCTTCGTCGGGTCGCCGGCATGGGTCGGGTCCACGGCCTATCTGGGTGACGGCAGCGTTCATCTGCGCGCGGCGACGGACGTTCTGTTCATCCAGCGTTCGTTCGCCATCAACGGCGCGCACCAGGCAAGCGGGTTCCGCCTGGGAGCGAATGTCACGTTCTGGCGATTCCATGATTTCGGCAACGCACCGCCGAACGCGGCGGTTGCCTTCGAGATCAGTGCCGGGCTTCAGACCGCGGCCGGCACGCCGATCGCAACGAAACCAGGCACGTATTCGAACGCGTTCAGCTTCGCGGCCTACAACGCCTCGTCCCCGCCCGGATCGGGTTTTGCCGGCGGACTCGCGACGATCAACGAGTCGTTGACCGTGGAGCCCGCCAACGGCGTGCAGATGGATTCCGTCAACAACACCCATCAGATGACGGCCACGCTGAGGCACAGCGAAAACGGCGGCGCCTTCGTGAACGATGGAACGGAAGCGACCCAGGTCGCGCGCCTGCTGCACTTCAACGGGCGTGTTCTTCGGGAACGTGGAAACCGTGCTGACGAACGTGATCAATGCCCCTGCCAGCGGAACGATCACCGCTCCGACGCACCTGGCGTCGCAACTGCAGATCGCGCCCAACGGCCCCTTCCTGGCCGCCGCGCCGGGATTCACATTCGGCGGCGGCGCGGCGTTTAACGTGAATCTCGGAGCCAACGGTTATGCCACGAACCTCAACGGCAGCTTCAGCGTCGCGAACCCGACGCAGTTCTTCGAAAAGAGCGGGATCCGGTATCGCCTGCCGGGAGCGACATTGGGTGCAATGGGGCTTGTGGCGAACAGCCTGGAGGCATGGTTCCCGGTGGGCTTCGGTGTGAGCACCAGCACCAACACGCGGATCCTGAAGCCGTTCGTTACGAAGACCAACGTGACGCTGGGACCCGACCTCCTTCCGACCACCAACAACGTCGTCTTCACGGCGGCGTCCTATGGCACGAGCCGTCTCTATTTCGCGGATGAAACCAAACCGGTCCTCATTGGCGCGGACCGCGTCGAATGGCACATTCCCGAAGGTGAGTTCTTCATCCCGCCGCCGGACTGGTTGCACTTCGTCCGCCAGGCCGAGGATGATTATCTCGAGTCTCAACGCGGACTCCTCGCCAACCCGGTTGCTGCCGATCGCATCTCGAACGACGGCTATTATCGGAACGCGTCCGCGCAGGCCGGAGCTCCGGTTTATGTCCGCCCCGACACCAACGGAGTCGCGCTGGTGGACATGTCTGTGGCGCTCGCCACGAGTGTGTATCGTCCTCACCATCCCTATCTTCACGCCCTCGCCGGCGGACACATCGGCGTGCTGGGCGGGCTGCTCGAAATCGACGACGACCTCGTCAACGTCAATGCGAGTTACCTCGCGGTGTCGAATCCCGTTCCACTCGTCTATGCGCGGGATTGTTCACCCGAGTCGTCCTGCAGCGTGTTCGCCACCAACGGCCCGGCGGTGTTGAGCTTTACGGTTCCCGACACGATGAGTTTCACGCCGGACGGCGGCCTGATCGCCTCCGGAGCGGTGGCCGCAACCCATCTCACGTGGGGATTCATCGGTGGAGACAACTACGCCCATCGGACCTCGGACGTGACCAACGGCGTGTATCACATCGCCGGCACGTTCCTGCGCGGCGACCAGACAAGCCTTGCCGATGTGTTGCGCCCGGCGGTGTTGCTGCTGAGCGGTTGGGGCAGCGAAACGAACGCGACTTATGTCGAACGCCCCGGCGGCCCGGCCTACGCGGACGGCTTCGCCAATTACGCCGGGCTCAACTTCCGCTCCCCCGCGCAAGGACGCAGCTTCATCGCCGGGCAGGACACGGGCGCTTACCCGCTGGCCGCGCGTTCGAAGTATTACACGCGATACGGCGGCGTCAGCGGCATTCATGAGGCGGCGAGCTTTCCGGCGAACCTGACGTTGTACGGTTATCCGTTTGCATTCACGACGTTTCGCCTTTCGTTCCTCGACAGCGGCAATTGGGAATCGCGCACGGATGGTGCCATCGCGCTCGGCGGCCCCGCGGGATTCAACGTCGAGTTCGAGCGCCTGAGATTTCTGTGCCGCGGCAACCTGGACGACGCGCGCCTGCCTTCGAGCGTCGGATTGAAACACATGGTTTACTGGAACGTTGACATCCGGCCGCTGGCTTTGCAGTTCAAGCCGAAATCCAACGACCCCTGCAGCCTGACGGAACGGTTTCTCGTGCTTGGAGTGGAAACCAGACTGCCCTTCATCCCGGAGGCATTCCATGCGTCCCTTGGATTCAAGCCCAATGGCAATCTCGTGACGCGCGCGAACGCCGTTGAGGGAACGGACTCGCGCTTCGCTGTCCCGGCGAACCTGCGCCTGCAGGGACCGGGCGGGAGCTTTTTCCCCCTGACCACTGTTGGGAACGGCTATTTCAACAACTGGGAAACACCGGGCAGACCTGCCAACGGGTTCTACAGCATCGCCGGCCGCGTGCGCGTGCCGTTCTTTCGCGATGTGAAAATCCACGTCCACGTCACGCCGACCGGCGCCAGCACCGCGCAACTCAACGTCATGGGCGGGTGGCCTGCCGAAAGCGGGCTCGGCGCCGATCGCGGCTGGAGCAGCGCCGGACAGAACTACTTCACCACGCCGGGATTCGACCCGAATCACGACGGCTGGCCCACGGCCGTGCCGTTGCAGCACTATCGGAGTTCGCCGGATGAAACCTACCGGCCGCGGGCCCAGCAGAACTGGATCGATGTGGCCGGGTTCGATTACCCGCTCGCATGGAACAGCGCGCTGCGCGAGTTCGCCGGATTCAGCGACGCGCGCGTGACGTTGCCGGTCATCGACGTGGACAGCCGGCTCAAGCAGTTGTCGCCCGCGAAGGTGGATTTCGATTTCGCCCAGGACCTGAACGTGCAATTGCCGCGGCTGAAGGTCCTCGACTTTGCCAACCAGGCGGTGAACGAACTCAACGGCCCCATTCACTCGGTGTCGAACGCGATTCGCGCCGAGCTCGGAGCGGCGTTGGACACCACGGGCCTCACCAGCGGATTCCGCAGCCTGCAAACGTTGCTGAACGAGAACGCCGAGGGCTTCTTCCGCCCTGTCCTCCAGCCCGCGCTCGATCCCGTCGTGGACAACCTGTACCCGGCTCTTTCCAACGCGCTCGCGATCGGCAAAGCGAACCTGCTCCAGACGGCTCCGGCCATCGTGACGGCTGCCAGCAACGGCCTCCAGAACGCGATTATGAACCTGAACGGAACGGCCGCGGACGCCAACACGGTGCTGGGCAGGTTGAATCAATCCCTGACCGACGTGGACAACACGCTTGGCCTTTTCATCCGCGTTCTTGAAAAGGACGGCAAGGCCGACCGCCACGTCGTTCGCGCAATCATTCAGAAGCTGGCCAGCGACCAGGGCCCGGCGCTCGGTTTTGTGAGCACGCTCGGCGACCAGCTCGTGAACGGGTTGCTGCAGGATCTCGAACCCACGCTCGCCAAAGTGGAATCCGAACTGCGCAACCTGCGCGTGCAACTGAACCAGATCCGCGCGCAGGTCGCCAGCGCCGCCATTGATTCGGATCTCGACGAAGCGCTGATCCTGGCCAATCACCAGACCGGGGCGCTCCAGAACTACCTGCAGCTCGCCGGCGCGGGAGTGTCCAATCTGCTATCGAGCGTCGTCGGGCCGGCGGGCGATTTCTTTACCGCCGATCCCGAGCGTGCCAAACAGGAAATCCGCGAGCGGCTGATCATCGCGTTCCTCAGCTCGACCGTGGAAGCCAAATACCAGGAAACGTTCCGGCAGTTCTTCTCCGACAAGAATTTCCTGCTCGACCAGCTCATGGGTGTGTTGTTCGACCAGATCAACCGGTCGATCCGCAACGGGCTCGAAAACCAGATCGCCGGCGCGCGCGACGGCATTTTCCAGAACATGAAGGGCGGAGGGTTCCTCAGCCAATCGCTGCTGTCGGCGAAGATCCGCGGCGCGCCCAAGTTCACCGGCGACTCGCTGGATTCGATTCATCTCGATTCGGATATCCAGATGAACCTGCCGGATGAAATGAAATTCTCCGCCTACATGGACATCGTGCGCCTGAAATCGGCGACCGCGCCGGTCGCGTGCATTCCCGCGGGCGCGCCGGCGGCCGAGGTGACGCTTGGGGCGCGCGATGTGCCGCTCGACTGGCTTGGAGTCGATTCGGGTGCACAACCGTTGACGCTCAGCCTGGCGGCACGCTGGACGTTGCAGGGCGGATCGGTCAAGGGCATCGGCGGCTCCCTCGACATCGCGGGGAATGCCGGGTTCAAAGGTTGCAGCATGCGCCAGATCAAGGCCGCGCTCGCCATCGGCCAGATCGAAAACTATTTCGCCGGCCAGGGCAAAGCCACGGTGGTCATCGTCGGTATCCCGGTGGATTTCCGCGCGGGCATCTTCGCCGGGCACGCCTGCTCTCTCGACGCGCTCAGGTTCATCGATCCGGACGTTGAAAAGGTTGTGATGCAACCGGGAGAATTCACCGGCGTGTATCTCGAATACGGAGGCGGGCTGTCGCTTTCCGACATTCTGTTCGGCGAATCCACCGACCTGCTGGATGTGCGCGCCGATATCACGACCGCGCTGTTCTACCAGGACGGACCGCGCTTCGGACGCATCGGCGGCCGGCAGAAGACCTCGGCCGACATCAAGCTGCTTTATGTCCTCGGCGGTCACGTGGACTGGGCGATGGCGATGGTTCTGGACTCGGCCGGCGAATTGATCGTCGCCGGCGAGGCCAATGTCTGCGGGCGCATTGGCATATGCCCGCTTTGCAAAGAGGCCTGCGCGGGCATCTCGATCAAGGGCGTGCTGAATGACGGCGGGATTGACTATTTCATCGATTTCTAGAACGCGAACGTGAAGGTACCTGAATCCATCCAGGCACAGTTCTCCGAATTGAAGGAGAAGAGGTCTGCGCGTTTCGGTCGCAGCACCGCGACCTTGCTGCGCGGTGTCTTTCTCGGCGTTCTGCTGCTCGGGTCCGCGATCTTTTCCGCCTCGGGCCAGGGCGCCCTCTCGAACTTCGTCTTCGCCGCCGGCACCACCGCGCGGGATGCATCGAACAACGATTGGTCCTACGTCGTGCTCGGATCTCCGTCACCCGCCCTGTTCGACGGCAAGACATTCGCCGTCTTCGGCAAGACCGGGGCGCCAACAGACCCCGGCACGTTCACTGCACGCGGCACCCTGTTCCGCGCCGCCGACGCCGGGACGGTCACCGCGCGACTGAATCAATCGATCGCCCTCGGCCAGGACCTCCAGACGCTGAACAACGCGTTGAACGGTCTCCTGCGAAGCATTCCCGGAATCACGAACCAGCCGCTCGCCCAGAAAGTTTTGATCGCGTTCGAAATAGCCAACACCGACGCAGTGATCGCGCAACTGCTGGAACTTCTCGCCAGCGGAAACCCCGGCCTGCAGCTCTGCGCCGGGCGCGCCTTCTCCGAACCACTGCCGGTCACCACGACTTACGAGGTCCGCGAAATCAACCCGTTGACCGGCGCCCCGGGCGATGTTGTCGGCCGCGTCACCATCGTTCCGAACGCCCCCGTTGTCCTGCCCGCGCCCGGTCCGCCGTTCCAGGTGATGACGAATGACCCGAGCGATCACCTTCTGATTCGGCTGCGTTGGGGAACACCGCCGGAGCTGCGCCGGCTGTCGTTGCTCGGCTTCGGATACAACCTCTGGCGCATTCCGCGCGCAGCCGCTGAGGCAGGCAATTTCCACGTCGTGCCGCCTACCATCGCCCAATTGAACAGCCATCCCGACTTCACGCGCGCCAACGTCAACTCGCCCATCATGGCCTTGCGGGAAATGCCTCCCGGTGCGGGCATCGGCGCGGCAGAGGATCCGACCGACGCGATCACGTATTTCTTTGCCGACGACGGCCGGACAACCACGGGAACGAACTTTCAGGATGGAGAAGAGTTCTATTACTTCGTCACCGCGCGCGACCTGTTGGGCCGCGACGGGTTCCCGTCCCAGGGCAGATTGGCGCGCGCCTGCCGCCGGAATCCTCCAGCGCCACCCGCCGAAGTCCGCGTGGAAAACACCGTGCTGCCCGGTTCGACGAATCTGCCCCGCTTGCTCGTGGTCTGGGAGCAGAACATCGACGTCGCCGACGGGGTGAACGAGTATTGGGTTTACCGCTGGGCCAACGCCACGTCCATGCTGACCTACGAAGCCACCCCTTTGAGCAACCGGGTCGGCGTGGTCGCGCACGCGGTGGGAACCAACCTGAACTACTTCCTCGACAATTCCCCCGGCGCATTGACCAATGCGAATCCAAGCAACGTCTGGTACACCGTGCGCGCCGTGAGTCTCGGCGCATGCGATCCGCTGCTCTCGGCGCATGCGGGTCCGGCCTGGGGCGTGTTGAGAGAACGCAGCGCGCCGAACGCGACCACCGGCGAAGTGCTCGGCAGTTGCGGTGCGCCTGTCCTGCAACTGATCGCCGTTTCGACAAATGCGAATGTCTTCACATCCGACGGCAGCAGGCCGGCGCGGATCGTCATTGTTCGGCGAGATCCCGGCATCGAATGGGCGGAACTCACTGTGCTGTCGGGCCTCACAAACTTCCTTCAGCCCGGCTTCAACCAGCGCATCTACTTCCCGCCGGACGGAGACCGGATTGAGATCGTGCAACCCGTTCCCTTTGAGAACGTGGTGAACTTCCATGTCGTGTGCCGCGTCGGCAACGCGCTCGAGACCGCGTCGATCCCGGCGTCCTACGCGCGAGACACCCGGTGGCCGCCTGCAACCGAGTTTCAGGTTGAGTTCTCGCGGGCCAACTGCTGGCAACCGCACTGGCTTCGAGCGACCCGTTGCTCGCTACCGCCGGTTGCGTTCCCGCCGGCAGCGCCATACCGGATCCGACCGGCATGGTGGCGCTGCAGTTCCCGCTTCCGCCGCTCACAACGGCGTTCATCCAGGCGAATACCAATGGCGCAAACTGGTCCAGCGTGGCGCTGCTGACCTCGGATTCCAACGGCGTGTTCTGGGTGTCCTACCCCGCCTGCCTGGTTGGGCCGGTGCCGCCCTTCCGCGCGTGCCTCGTAAACCTGCCCGCAGGTGATTGCGATCAACATGTCGCTTCATCGGGCCCGGACGGGGCGACGGCCCCGTTGCGCGTGCGCTTCCGGCTCCAGCCCCGCACGAGGGAATACCGCGTGTATCGCCGCGTGGACAACGGGCCGCTCACCCTGGTCGCGCAGGGACCGGCGACCTACGACGCGCTGCAACCCGGCAAGCTGATCGAAACGCTCGACGAAGCCATCCCTGCGGTTGCCGCGCGGCTCTGCTATTTCGTTCAACTGCTTGACGAGCACGGCAACGGCAGCCCGCTCGCCTTGATCGGGTGTAAGCAGGTGCGACCGCCGAAGCTGCCGGTGCCGACCCTCAGCGAACCGGCGGCCGTGGGCGACATCAACCAGCCGCAGGTCGCATTGACATGGTTCTGCCCAACGGCCGGTGTGCATCGATTCCAGATCAAGCTGCAGGTGGCCGATTCGGAAGGTGGCGCCCAGCCGAGCGGATTCCTCAGCACACAACTCAGGAGGGACGCCTCGTTCCTCAGCCTCTCCGCCTATGCGGGTCTCCGGCCGCGAACCCAGGTGAACTCATTCGTGCAGGGCCTCGCCGCAACAGCGCTCGTCAACTTCGATGAAGCGCACCTGACTCCGCCAATCGGATCTCAATTCGGCCCCGGCCCGCAATTCACGCTGACCGCCGATGTTCGGGCGAACACCTCGTATCTCATTTCCGTCGCCGCAGTGGATGAGCAGGGAATGGTAGGGCCGAGTTCACCCGTCTATGAATTCATGTGGCGTCCGCCGGTCGTGCTGCAGAATGTTCCATGGCCGGCGCGACCGTTGCCGCATGTGGACCTGAACTATTTCCAGGCCATCCTGATCTCAAACACGAACCTTTACCCGCGATACCCTGTCGGTGTCGTTATTGGCGGGGGCCGTACCGTTCTCGACGACTACCTGTTGAACCTGCAAAACCCGGATCACATCCCGGTCCAACCGCCGTCCAGCGTGCTGACGAGAACCCTCACAGGCGAAACGGCGCTGCCTTGCGTGCTCTACCGGATGCAGGTTGCCAATGCGCTGTTCCCCCGTGTTTCAGGGGACATCATCCAGGTCTCGCCCCTGATCGAAACCATCGCCTGGCACAACCCGTGCCTCTTCGGGGAAGGCCCTTGCTTTGCATCCTACATTCGCGATCCGCTGATTCGCCCGTTGTACTTCCAGGAACTCAGCACCGGCGACACCTTCTTCTGGAGGTTCAATCTTTGCCTGCTGGACACGCAACCCGTGATCTCGGGCGCTCGTTACCGGTACTTCCTGGTTCACTTCAACGAAAAGCGCGAGCCGGACAGAATCTATCCCTGTGGGGAGGTGGACATCCCGTAATGAAAACGCCACGCGTCCATCCAGTGCCGCTCCGGGCCGCAATGCCACAGTTCATCCGAGCCAGGGTTGCGCGAGCATTCTGGTGCCTGGCGCTGTCGGCCGGCGCTCTTTCCACCCTCGCGGCAACCGTTCACGAGACACACAACGAATTCATTGCGTCCGGCGATTTCAACGGCGACGGCCTTCCGGACGCGCTCGTGCTGGACAAAGTGACGGGCAACGCGCGCATCGGCTATCAAAGCGGCGGCGGCGTGCTGTCATGGTCCCAACCGTTCACGAACGGCGTCGCGCACCCGACCGGTGTTGGCATCGGACGATTCATCGCCAGCGACCGCGACGCCATCGCCGTCACCGCGCCTGACTTCAACCGGGTCGCGCTGATGGACGTTCCTCTCTCGGGCGGCGACAGCGCGCCCATTATCATCAATGCGGCGCCCGACGCCTCAAGCGGCATCGGTCCGCTCAGCCTGGCCGGTCTCGCCGCGCCGACTGGAACCAACGGTCCGTTCGACCAGTTGCTTGTGGCGAGTTCGTTCAATCCCGCGCCACCGAATCGTTTAAATCTCCTGGGGCTGGACCTCGGCGCGGTGGCGTCGTCGCAGGAATACCTGGAAACTGCGCCGCTCGAACGTTTGAATCCGCTGCCGATCTCCAGCAACGTCACGTTCGCCATCGGCATCGCCCGCGGCAGCAACGACGTTCTGCACCTGTGGCGCTTCACCAATGCTCCCGGTCTCGCGGCCGTTTCCAGCAATCTTCCCGCCGGCTCGGAATACACTTTCGGCCGGTTCTATCTTGAACCCTGGCCGCGGTTTATCACCTACACGCCCGGCAGCTCGAACCTTACCGTCTTCGCGCTCGAGTGGATCAACACCGAACCCCGCTTCGGCGCGGCGCAAACGTATGCGCTCGACAAAGCCATTCACGGCGTTTTCTACAGCGACATGGGAACGAATGGGCAGCTCTGGGTGCAGTTCGAGGACGGTATTCTCGGCGCAAGACCGCCGTCGGGAACGGGCCAGCTTCAAACGAATTTCTGGTTGGGAGCCGGACCCGGAAACGCGCCCGCCGCTGTGATCGGATTGGGGGTGAACCAGGCCGCGTTTCTCTACTCTGTCTCCAACAGCGGTCTGACGGATTTCGCGAGGGTGTTTGCATACAACGGCACGACCTGGACCGCGGTCTCCAGCAACGCCCTGCCGCGCGTCACCACCGGAACAACGCGCGCCAATGTCTGGCTGTTCACCAGCGAACCATTCGTCAATCCCAACGCCGCCCTCGTCGCCACCCTCAGCGCGCCCGACTGGACCCGACACGTGATCAGCATGCCCGGCAACCTGTCCGTGGCTGTCGAGTCCGATGGCGGCGCCGTGAACGGGCTGGGCGATGGCGCAACCAACAATCTGGGCGCGCCTCCGGCCGGCGCCGTCTTCGGCACGCCGAACCAGTATCATCCCGCCATTTCGCTGTTCGGTTATTCGAGCGCGATGCCGCCGGATCCGGTGGTTGTTTCGATCTCACCCGCGCCGGGCACCTACCGCGCGCCGGTGCAGATCACGTTCTCGAAGCAAAACCCGACGCACACCGTGCGGTATCGCCTTGCGCACGGCGCGGAATGGTTGACCTACTCCGCACCGTTCAGCCTGACGAACAACACCACGGTGCAGTTCTATGGCGAGCACGCAGACGTCCGTGGGCGCCTGCAGTTTGCCAGCTACTCCATCAGTGGCGGCGGCGATCTCCCGCCGGCTTCGACCGTCGTCCTGCCGGGCAGCGACACCAATCCGCCTCCTGTGTTCAACACGAACGCGATCTTCATCTCACAGAGCGGCACCGTTGTCTACGGCCGCCGTTCACCTTTGGGCGCGCTGCACGGGATGCTCGGTCCGACGCCCTACACCGCCTTCACGCAAAGCCCGTTCGCGCGAACAAACGGGTTTACCTATTTCTATCTCGAGGATTTCGAAGACAGTGCTTTCAACACGCCGGGAGCCGCGCCCAGCCAGGACTGGGGTGTCGCCCAACCCGGGTTGGGAACGGATTCGGTCGATCCGGGCGGTCGCTCATTCTTCTCGGCGTTCACACAGACCAATCTGACAGTGACGTTCAACGCCGCCGCGCTCGGCGGAAATCTGCCCACACACGCCGGCATCGTCTGGACCGACGTCGGAGGAGTGACCAGTGGAACGCCCGGCTTCGGAAATGTCATCTTCACTGCGCGCGACGCCAACGGAGTGCCGCTCGGGACCAACATTGCCGTGAATCTCGGAAACGGCAGCGGTGTCGCTTCCAGCGCAGATGACCGTTTCTTCGGAATCGTTCATGCCGGCGGCATATCGAGCATTTCCATCTCGATGCCCAACAGCGTCGATTGGGAAGTGGATCACGTCCAGTATGGGCGGCTCCCGCCCGATGCGTTCCAGGGCGAGATATGGGCGATCGATCTCGACGGCAGCGGCGAGAGCTTCGTCACGACAGGGTCTCGCCCGCGCGTGTCGCTGGTTGTCCTTCCTGCGCGAGAACCATCCGGCGCCGGGTCAACATGGCCTCTGGGTCCGCGAGCTCGCGACCGGATCGGAAGTTCTCCTGCACAGCAGCAACGCCCGCTATGTCGGCCACGACTGGACGGCCGACAACTCGGGCATCATCTTCGACAACGATTGCTCCTTCTGGCGCATCAGCTTCACCAACCCGGCGAGCCTGCTTCCGTTGCCGGCCGATTGCCGCCAGGCAGCGCCCGGCGTCAATCCCATCGACGGACGGCTTGCGTTCCAGATCATCTCGCCCGGAACCATTGGCCTTTACCTCGCGCCATCGAACGCGACAACGAAACAAAACCTGGGACTCAACGTGCTCAGCCCGAGATGGCCGGCATGGTCCCCGGACGGACAGCGAATCGCGATCGCCAATGACCCGGCCCTGAGCACTGCCATTGATGCCGGGCGCGATCTATTCGTCGTCAGCCTCGGCGCGCAGACGAACGTGTATCAAATCACCGCGCTCACAGGAGACTCGGCTTTCCCCAACGGCGCCGTGTGGACTCCGGATGGCCGGGAGTTGGTCGCCGCGGGCCGCATCAACGGCGTCAACGGGCTCTGGGTCCTGCCGCTCGCAGCCGATGGTTCGGCGTGTCATTGTCCGCCCCAGTTGCTGCCCACTTCCTCCGGCGACGACATCGACTTCGCGGGCAGCGTGGTGGCGACGTCGGTCCCGGTGACTTATGCGGACCTGGGATTGTTCATCCGGCTGAGTCCCAGCGCGGTGATTGTTTACTGGAGCACGAACTACGACGGATTCGTGCTGGAATCGGCACCCGCTGTTCCCGGGGCATTTGCCTGGTCGCCCGTTAGCGGCCCGTATTTCCGCAACGGTCCATGGTTCGAATATCATGAATCGCGTGTCGCGCTTGCGTCGCAGAAATACTTCCGGCTGCACTCTCCGGGCGTGCTGGTGCTGACACCGTCGGAACCGCAGTTGAGTGTTCGCTCTCAGGCCGGCTCGACCGTCCTGAACTGGCCGCTCAACTATGTGGGTTACACGCTCGAGTCCACCACCAACCTTGCCCCGCCAGCCCTCTGGTCGCCGGTGGGCGGTCCGTACCTGAACACGAACGGCGTCTTCGAGTATCGCCACCCATCGACAGGCAAACGGCAGGAATTCTTCCGATTGCGCGCCCCCTGACGCGGAGTCTCGCAGGCACAGGCTGTCCGGATTCTGAAGGGAAGAGCGCTTGACAGAAGGAAGCGACGAAGCCGTTGCTCGAGCGGAGGATGGAGCCAATGGTCGGGATTGAACCGACGACCGACGGTTTACGAAACCGTTGCTCTACCACTGAGCTACATTGGCACCCGGACGGTGAACCTGCGGCTCACCCATGGCGTGTATAAGAGACTCAGTCCCTGTTGATTCGTCAAGCCGAAGTTCCCCTGCCGGCCACCATGCCGTTTGAAATCCGAGATCCGAAATTCGAAATCCAAAGGAAATCCGAAGTCCGAAATCCGTAAGGGCGAAAGGGCCACTTGAAATGCAGGCGACGACGTGAGGAGTCGAATCCCCTCCCCCTTGATCCCTCCCCGCAAACGGCGCAGGGCGAGGGAAAAGCATCCAACATCCATGGCTCGCGAGGTTCCGCCAGCGGGACAATTCCGCGCGCATATGCGCGCGGGATTGTCCGGGGTTCACGGAAGCGAAAATGCGTAAGCGTCAGGCAGCAAGGTGCCTGGCGATTGTGACGGGACAATTCTTGTCGCATATGCGCGCGGAATTGTCCCGATGTCCTTTCGGCTTCCGAGGGGTTCGGCCCGGTTCAGGGTATCCAGACAAAGTCCGGGTTGTCCGTTCGTGCGCGGCCGGTGGAACGGTCCCAATAGGCGGCTGCCGAGTGGCGCGCGACGTGTCCGTCGAGGAACACGAAGTTCGCGCCGCCGTTGTGCAGGTTGGTGTGCGCGAAGCTCCCCGGGTTGTTCTGGTTCGCATGCACCGCCGGCAGGTTCTTGCTGTCGAACATGTACACCACACTCGTCGGTCGTGCCACGGCCGTGAGCCGCACCGGGCGATCGCTGCTTCCCGAGCCGTCAATCAACCCGTTCACGCAGTAGTGAAACAGGTTGTTTCCGTTGCTCCGCCGCGGATTCGAAGGACAGATCCAGGTGGAACGACCCGGATCAATGCCCGCATTCGTCCGCCATTCCATCGCGTAATACCAGGGGATGCCCAGTTGCGCCGGCAGCAGGACATACCAACTGTTCGTGTGCGGCGCGCTGCTTGGCACGGGCGGCGGGTTCGCCCAGCCTTCCGGCGGCAGGAAATCGCGGTGTTCCGCGGCGTGCAAGTGGAGTGCCGTTCCCCATTGCTTGAGGTTGTTCAGACAGACGACGACATCGGCCTTGCTTCGGCCCCGACTCAGCACCGGGAACGCCAGTGCTGCGAGTACTCCAATCACGGCAACGACGACAAGCAGTTCCAACAGGGTAAACGCCTGTTTCGTTTTCATGGGTGTGGAGAACGCCTTGGGGCAAACCCTAACAGGCCGCGCGCCCGGGCGCACTCTGTTTTTTTGCAAATCAGAACTTGTTGGCGCAGAGCCGCGTGCTTCCGTATCTTTCGCGCGATGATTCGTCTGGTGTTGTTCGATATTGACGGAACGCTGGTTCACACGGGCGGGGCCGGGGTCAAGGCGTTTGCGAAGGTGTTCGCCACGCACTTCGGCGCGACAGATCATTTCGAAAGGCTGAAGTTCGCCGGGCGCACCGACGTCAGCCTCGTTCGTGAATTCTTCGGATTCCACAACATCCCTGCCACGGAGGAGAACTTTACGGCGTTTTTCGATCAGTACGTGTTCTGGCTCGATCACATCCTGTCCACGAGCAGGACCGATATGTGTCCGGGCGTAAAGGAATGGCTTGAGGGTCTGCGCGGGTTGCCGTCACCTCCGCTGCGCGGGTTGCTGACCGGCAACATCCGGCTCGGTGCCGAGATCAAGCTTCGGCATTTCGACCTGTGGGACTGGTTCGAGACGGGCGCCTTTGCCGATGACAGCGAGGATCGTGACGAGATCGCGCGCGTGGCGAAGGAGCGGGGTGGCCGCATTCTCGGCCGGCGACTGGCGGGCGAGGAGGTGTTGGTGATCGGAGACACGCCGCTGGATGTGCGTTGCGCGCGCGCCATCGGCGCGAAGATCCTGGCTGTTGCGACGGGCGGCGCGACGCTGGAGGAACTGCGGCGGAATGAGCCGGACTACCTGGTGCGCGACCTGCGCGAGATCCAGCCCGAAGACGTGTGCGGCAGGATGGAGCGTAGGGAACCCGGGAAACATTCAACACCCACCATTTAACGCCGAATATTCACGTTTGCGTCCTGGCGCCTTGGCGTCTTTGCGTTAAGAAGCGAGATCGCGCGATCAGCGCGCGAACAGTCTGGTGACCGCATGGCTCCAGCCTTCGCCAAGGCTTCGGCCGGGCCGGCGCGAGGACCCGCCTTCGCTGAGCTTCGGTGTGGCAGGCTGCCCGCCAACCGGGGCTTTGAGCGTCAGTGGCGGTGGGGACGCCCGGACGCGCAGGCGCAGCAACCGCCGCCGCCGCCATTACCCTCGCACGCGGGCGCGTCGCTCGCCCCGGTGCTGGAGGCGAACACGGAAAACTTCTTGGTAATTCTCGTCGAGCCGCAATGCGGGCACTTCGTCCCTTTCCAATCCGAGGAACGGACGAGGATCTCGCTGTCCTTGTCGCACTTTCCGCAATGAAACTCGTAAATCGGCATGGGCGGAAAATAAGCCGGCGCGTGGTTGATCTCAAGCTGTGAACTACTTCGCCGTCGCCGCGCCTTTGACGCGGAGCCGGATGGAGTAGAGTCCCTGGCTTGCGGTGATGAAGAGCGTTTGTCGGTCTTTGCCGCCGAAGCTGACATTCGCAGTCCATCGCTCGGGCACCGCGATGCGCTCGATCTGCCTGCCCTCCGAATTGAACACGATGACCCCGCGCCCGGTGAGATACAGGTTGCCCTCCTCGTCGATCGTTATGCCGTCCGAGCCCAGCTCGCAGAACAACCGTTTGTTCGAAAGGGAACCGTCCGGTTCGATGTCAAAGACGTAGGTCCGGTTTGCGCCGATATCCGCGACAAACAGCCGTTTCTCGTCCGGAGACCCGATGATGCCGTTGGGTTTGGCAAGGTCGGTCGTGACGCGCTTGAGCGTTTTGCGATCGGCCGAGAGGAAATAAACCTGCTCGGTGTCCTGCGGCTGTTCCGTATGCGTCCACCAGGTCCGCCGGTAGAACGGATCGGTAAAGAACATCGAACCGTCGCGCCGCACCCAGACGTCGTTAGGCCCGTTCAACCGCTTTCCTTCATACTCGGTTACGATCACCGTGACGGCGCCGTCGGGCGTGATGGACCAGAGCGCGTTCGTTTCGTCGGCGCACGCGATGAGGTTGCCCTTTGAATCGAAATACATGCCGTTGGCGCGCCCGGCGGGCTGCATGAACGTGGACAGCGTGCCATCCACGCTCCATTTCAGGATGCGGTTGTTCGGCTGGTCGGTGAAAAAAACATTGCCCTCGGAGTCGCATGTGGGGCCTTCGGTGAAGCTGAACCCGCCGGCGAGTTTCTCGAGTTTCGCGCCCGGGGCGATCACCGAACCGGGGCTGTTGGTTTGCGCCATGACCGGCACAATGAAGGACAGGACACTGGACAGCAACAGGCGGCTTTTCAAGGTATTCATAAATCTGGCTCCGACGGACTCCCGGTCAGACGTCCTCCGTCCCGGGAGGTTTCGCGTTGAAATGCTTTTCTCCCGGAAGCCGGTGCTGCGGCGGTGATCAGGCTGCGCCGTCGACGATCTCGCAGGCGATGGGCGTCATTTTGATGCCGGTGGCCTTTTCGTATTCGCGCTGCATGTATTCCATGAACGACAGGGCTTCGTGATGCCGGACAAGGTTGATCGTGGCGCCGCCGAACCCGCCGCCCGTGAGCCGCGCGCCAAGGCAGGCCGGGTGTTTGCTGGCGAGGTCCACCAGGATGTCCAGTTCTTTGGTGCTGTTCTTGAGAAAGTCCCGCGAGCTCTCGTGGCTCTGGAACATGTATTGGCCGAACTGCTGGTGATCGCCTTCGCGCAAGGCTTTCCCGCCCGCCACCACGCGGGCAATCTCGGTGGTCACATGCCGGGCGCATTCGTATTCGCGCTGCGTCAGCTTCGCCTTGTTGGCTTCCACGTCCTTCACCTCCACGGTGCGGAGGAACTTCGCCCCGAGCTTCCTCGCGGCATTCTCGCAGTTCTGCCGCAGTTCGTTGTATTCGCCGCCCACCAGCTCATGCTTCACGCTGGAGTTGCACACGATCACCGCCTCGCCCGGCATCGGCGGATTCTCGACGGTCAACGAGCGGCAATCGATGTCCACCACGCACTGCGCCTTGCCGAACAGCGACGAGATCTGATCCAGGATGCCGCACTTGACTCCGACGAACTCGTTTTCCGCCGCCTGCCCGATTTTGGCGAACTCAAGCCGTTCGGCCGGCGGGATCGGCGGCAACTCGCCTTTGCTGTCGCGCTGCGGCGCCTCGTCCAGTCCGCCCCCGGGTCTGAGCTTGAAGGGGAAGAGCTTTCGAACGGCCAGAGCGGTGCCCACTTCGAGAGCGGCGGAACTGCTCATGCCGGCGCCGATCGGGATGGTGCCGTGAATGGCCGCGTTGAACCCGTTGAAGTGCACGCCTCGCTTCCGCAACTGCAGCAGGACGCCTTTCACATAATCCGCCCACGGCGCGGCCGGATTCTTTTCAATGCGATCGACGCTGAACGATTCCTTGTTCGGGAACGCCGAGGAAACGAGTTCGATCTTGCCGTCGGCGCGGGGTGAGACGGCGATGGCGATGTAGCGGTTCACCGCCAGCGCCATGACGAGCCCGTCATTGTAATCGGTGTGATTGCCCAGAAGTTCCAGACGGCCCGGAGCGCGGACGGTATAAGCGGGGGTCTGGTTGAAGTGTTTCCTGAACAGATTGGAGACGTCCTGAATTTCGTTGGTAGCCATTGTCGTGCGTCATGACCCGGAAGCCGGGGCGGCAGGGGATGAAGAACCTGCCGCGGGCGCGAAATTACAGGCGGTCCACCTGCCTGGCCAGCGCAAAATCCTTTTCCGTAAGCCCGCCCTCGTCGTGCGTCGAGAGCGTCAGCGTCACCTTGTTCCATCGGATGTCGATGTCCGGATGGTGCCATGCTTTCTCGGCAATCCGCGCCACGGCGTTGACAAACTTGATCGCGGCGGGGAAATCCTTGAACTCGAACGTGCGGGTGATCGTCCGGCTGCTTTTCTTCCAGTGCGGAACGGACGCCAGCTCCTCCTTGATCTGCGCGGTCGTCAGTTTAGCCATGCCCAATCAGTGGCACACCCTGCGGCGGTTTGCAATCGGCAGCCTTCCCTACTCCCAATGCCCTGGTGGGCAGGGTTCACTGCCCTTGCGGATTCGGATTGCCGAACAGGCGCGCGGCCATCTTCAGGCTCCAGACCTGGACGTTTCGTTGGCTGACCAGGAACTTCTCCAGCGCGCTGAGCTGGTCCGGTTGCAGAAGGGATTGCACCCGGTTCAGATAGTTCTGTTCCATCAGTTCCCTCTCCCGTATGTAATTGGCCACCCGGTCTTCGGTGAGCAGTTCCCCGAGGTTTCTGGCGCTTTGCGCGTCCTGCGACGAGAAATCGGTTGTCCAGTTGAACCCGCTGCGCTCCTGATACAACGCGTCAATCAACTGCTGTTCCACGGCCGGATCCAGGGGCGTGGTCAGTTGATTGCGAAACTGCGTGATCGTCGTCCGGTCGGGCGCGCGTTTCTCGTAATCCTCAAATGCCGCGTACGCCTCGTCTCCCAGCAATTCTCTTAAGGCGCCTTCAACTTCCTTTGACTGCTCGCGCAGTTTGCGCATCGCCTCCTCACGCTGCTCGGCGTCGCCACTCAGGGCCGCCAGGCCCATCTCGGTCTGATCCAGTACCCTCTTCTCAAGCAACCGCCGGAGTTCGGCCTCCTGCTCGGGAGTCAGATTCAATTGGCTGAAAATGCCGCCGTAGAGCTGGTCGAGCATCGGTCCCATCATTGTCTTCTGCTGCGTCCGAATCATCTCCCGCATGTCGGGATCGCTGAACATCGCGGCAAGGTTCGGGCCCGAGTTGGTCTGAGCGGCGGCGAGGGATTCCTCCAGGCGGGCGACCTGCTCGGACTGTTCGGAAACCACGGCGACCGTCTGCTGAAGCACGTCGTGCAGCATCTCCTCCTTTTTTCGCGCGAGCCGCGCCTCGTCCGCTTCGGCCCTCAACGCGTCGAGCTCGGCCTGAACACCTGCAAGCTGGTCCTCCGTGGAGGCCAATTGGGCGCGCAAAACGTTCATCCGGCTTCGCTGGTGGGCGCAAACGGCAATCAACGCGCCCAGCGCAATCGCCAGAACTGCGAGAAGGATGTTTTTCATAGAAGCCCGCCTTAATGGGCGAATTGGTTGTATCACGCCGACTGGAGCATAGGAAGCATTGTTTCTGGTGGGCGCTGAGGGATTCGAACCCCCGACCTACTCGGTGTAAACGAGGTGCTCTACCACTGAGCTAAACGCCCGGAAACGATACCTACTATGGAACCGGAAATATCTCGCGCAAGCGCAAAGAAGGTTCGTGGGACACCACCCCGAATGCGAGGGAGGCGGATCGCGTGATGCTGCAGCGTCACGCATCCCGCACTACGCAGAGCCGGGTCTCCAGTCCCGCGGCCGGCCGGGTCAGTCGTTCATCGATCCCGAGGGGTAATATTTTTCTTCCCGCGCCGTCTGCCGCTCGTAACATGACCCGCTATGAAGAACACTGGACGGATCGTGCTCAGCGAACTGCTCTCCCCGGAAACCATCAACCTGAGCCTGAAAAGCCCGGATCGCGACGGCGTGCTGGCCGAACTGGTGGCGCAGATTCCGGAGATCGCTCAGCGGCCCGACGCGCGGGAGATCCTGCTCAAGGCCCTGCACGAGCGCGAACAACTGTTCAGCACCGGCATCGGCGACGGCGTGGCGCTGCCGCACGCCCGCAACGCCCTGGTCGGCCTCGTGGAACAGCCGGTCATCGTCCTCGGACGCCACCCGACCGGCGTCCCATACGGATCCATTGACGGCCAGCCGGCAAGGTTGTTCTTTCTGCTGGTCGCGCCGACGGTGACGCAGCACCTTGCGGTTCTGGCGCGGGTGAGCCGTTTGCTGCGCGACCCCGAATTCCGGCGCGAGCTGATGACGGTGGAAACCCCCGAAAAAGCTCTGGCTGCTGTCAGGGTCGCGGAAGCGAAGCTGTAAGGTGTGCACGAAATCCCTGCCGTCGCTTCGGCACTCCAGCCCGCCTCCGGACATCCTCGGCAACGCTGGTTTCACGACTCCCTTGCGAGCCGTTGTGCAACTGGTGTAAGTGAAGGATGCCGCCTGAAGCCGGGACTCCTTATGCGTCCGTTGAAGGCGCAGCGAGAATGACGAACGGACCTTCGAATCGCCCCAAGACGCCGCGCAGGCGCCTGCCAAGGTCATTCAAGGAGTTGACGCCCTCCAGGCACTTCAATCCGCGCACCTTCTTTCGCGAGATGGTCTGGAAGGCCCTCCTGACCCGCCGTTCGGGACAGCAACGACGTCCGGACTTTCCCAAACTCAACCCGGGGCAGGTCGCCATCACCTGGATCGGGCACGCGTCCTTCCTCATTCAGTTTACGGATCTGAACGTCCTGGTGGACCCCAACTTCGCAAACTGGCTGTTTCTGCTGAAGCGGATCAAACACTGCGGGTTGAAGATCGAGGACCTGCCGCCAATCGACCTCGTCCTGTTGACTCACGCGCACTTCGATCACTTCCACAAACCCAGCGTGCGCCGGCTGCCACACCCGAAGATAGGGGTGATGCCCTGGGGCATGGGCGACCTCGCGCTGGACCTCGGTTTCGATCGCATCATCGAGCTGGAGTGGTGGGAAAGCTTCGCGCATAAGGATTGGAAGGTGACGTTAACGCCGAGCAAACATTGGGGCGCAAGAACGCTGCGCGATGTGCACCGGGGCTATGGCGGTTTCATCCTCGAACACCAGGGCCGGCGCATCTATCACGCCGGCGACAGCGCTTACTTCCACGGATTTCAGCAGATCGGCCGCCGCCTGCCTCCGGAGATCGCGCTCCTGCCCATAGGCGCCTATCATCCCGAATCCTTCCGCCGCGTGCACATGGGGCCGGACCAGGCCATCAAGGCGTTCGACGCCCTTCGCGCGCGCTACCTGGTTCCGATGCACTACGGTTCGTTCCGCCTCGCGTTCGAGGACATTGACGAGCCGCCGCGCTGGTTGCTGCAACTTGCTGCGGAAAAGAAGATTCTCGACAAGGTGCACATTCTCGAGGAAGGCGTCCCCAGGGTCTTCTGAGGTGTGTCGGGGAAAGTCCGAAAACCGAGGCCCAAACCCTAAGAGCTCCGACGTCCGAATTCGTCTTTGGCTTCACCCTGGAGTGAGGAGACGAGGAGAAAGAACCGTCTTCGGACGCGCTATGCCGCCGTGTGCCTCCGTTGCGGCGCTTGACGGCCCAATAAATGGTGTGATAGAAACCACCAGCCACAATAAGCTGTAGCGTATGAGATGCCCGAGATGCGGCGGTCAGGACGACAAAGTGGTGGATTCACGTGCTTCGCGCGAAGGAGCCACCATTCGTCGCCGCAGGGAGTGCATCAAATGCGGTCACCGTTTCACGACTTACGAGGAGATTGAGCGGGAGAACCTGATGGTTTTGAAGCGGGATGGCCGCCACGAGGAGTTCTCGAAGGAGAAGCTGCTGGCGGGCATTCGCAAGGCCTGCCAGAAACGGCCCATCAGTCCCAAGGTCATCGAGGATCTCGTCGAACGCATTGTGGAAGACGTGACCGACAAGTACGAGCGCGAAGTTCCGGGCGAGGTATTGGGCAAGATGGTGATGGATGGGTTGCGGGCCATCGATGAGGTTGCCTACGTGCGGTTTGCGAGTGTTTACCGCCGGTTTCAGGAGGCCACGGACTTCGTGCAGGAAGTCAGGAAACTGGAGGCTCGCCAATGATCGCCCTTGCATCTGATTGTCTGCTGTTTCAAACGCCCGGCGGGGAGCAAATCCCGCTCTCGGCGGAAATGATTTCCATCGAGTTGATGGGCAACAGCGCCCGTCTGCTTGAGGCCGAATTCGTCAAGCAGGCTTCGCAGGCGGTGTTTCACTACTTCCGCACCGAGCTGGGCCGGGTGACCGTGACGGTCGCGGAATTTGCCAGCGCGCTGGAACGGGTGTTGCGCAGCTTCGGATACCGCGTGCGCTCGGCCGATTGCCCGGATGAGAAGGAGACCGGCGTTTCCGAGTTTGATCTTCGGCAATTGGCCAGCGAATCGGTCGGCGGCTGCGAGTTGTTCTTCTTCCCGCGGTTGCGGGAGCAATTGCGGCGGCATCTGGAGAATGATTCCAGGATCGTGCGGTTTCATGGCCTGCGCGGTTGCGTGAAGCAACTGGCCGGTGCCCGCCGCTGGAGCGGCCGCTGCGAGTCCCTCCAGAACCGGATCCTCGAGTTCCTGCGCGAGTGCCTGAGCATCGAGGCCGGACAAACCGATTGCTCGCTCCTCGTGGACTAGACCGGGCGGCCTGTCACTCCGGCTGAAACGTCCTGGCCGGCGCAACCATCAGGCGCGAAGTCGAAAGTGAAGCTGTCCTCCAGCGCCGATAGAGCGACCCGGTATCGACCCTGGTCAGATTGAGGCACAACAGGCGCTTCGCTCCATAAGGCGATCAGGGAAGCGGAGTCGCTGTACAATCGGCATCCACCTCGCGGCCCCGCGCCCGTGTTGCCGCAGCCTCGAGAAGGTTGACGTTTCCCGCCGAAGCCCTCACCTTTTGGGGTCCATGAGCAAGACGTTGTTCGAGAAAATCATAGCCCGAGAGATTCCGGCCACGATTTTCTATGAGGACGAAAAAGTGATCGCGTTCAAGGATGTCAATCCTCAGGCGCCGACGCATGTTCTGATCGTTCCAAAGAAGCCTGTTCCGCGTATCGCGGAGGCGAAGCCCGAAGATCACGACGTGCTCGGGCATCTGCTGCTCAAAGCCGCAGAAGTGGCGCGCCAGCTTGGGCTGAACGAAAAGGGATACCGCCTGGTCATCAACAACGGTCCCGACGCGGGCGAGTCCGTGCCGCACCTGCACTGCCATATTCTGGGCGGACGCAAGATGGCCTGGCCGCCGGGATGAACTCCGTTGGTGAGTCAGTGAGTTAGTTCCTGGTGCAGCACCTGGCCCAGGCGGCGAATGCCTTCCCGGATATTGCGCTCGCTGGCGCTGCCGAAACTGATTCGCATTTCATGAACCGGCTTCGGCCGGGTCGGGTCGTCGGCGTAACACAGTTCGCCCGGCACATACAGGACATCATTGGCCAGCGCTGTCTCGAAAACGCGGGAACCCGGCGCGGCGGACACGCGCGACGGCAACCTTGCCCAGAAATAAAGACCGCCTCGCGGCATTTCCCATTGCACCTCCAACGGGAAGTGCTTCCGAATGGCTTCTCGCATGATCGACGCCTTGTGCGCATAGCGTTTGCGCAGCTCCGCCAGGTGCCGGTCATAACGGCCCGAACTCAGCGCCCGAGCCATCAATTGCTGCAGCAGGTGGGAGGTTCCAAAGTCGTGGTTGCCCTTGATCCGGCACACCGCGGTGAACACCGGCTCGGGCAGTATGCCAAACCCCACCCGCGCGCCGGTCGCAAACGGCTTGCTGTACGTGCCGACATAGAGAACACGATCGCGCCTTCTGTCCACGCTCAACGCGGACGGGATGTCCTTTCCGGCAAAGCGCAGCTTCCGATAGGCGGCGTCTTCGAGCAGATAGATCGGGTGCCCCGCCGCGCGTTCGTACTTCCGCAGCAATGCCAGGATCGCCTTCTTTTTCTCGAGGCTGGTGGTGATTCCCGTCGGATTCTGAAAGTAGCTGACAACGTACAGCAGCTTGACCCTCGGAAGATCCCCGCTGCGCCGGAGCAGCTCCAATCGGGCGCGCAGCGCGTCAATCGAAACGCCGTCCGGTTCCATCGCAATCCCCCGGGCCTGCACGCCGTGGCTCTGCAGAATCGCCAGATACACGAAGTAACTGGGATCCTCCACCAGCACGATGTCGCCCGCGTCGCACAGCGCTTCGGTCAGCATGTAAAGCATCTGCTGCGAGCCGTGAGTGATGATCATCCGTTCTGCATCGGTGGACGCCTCCCCGCTGCGGCCGTCCATCCGCTCGATCCGCCGGGCGGTCAATCGGCGCAAGGCCGGGTCGCCCTGGGTCGATCCGTACTGGAGCGCGGACCGGCCTGCCTTGCGGGAACGCAGGAGCTGGTTGAGCAACGCGCGTGTGTGTTCGAGCGGGAGCGAATCGTTGTCGGTGAATCCCGCTGCAAGGGAAATCAGCTTCGGCCGTGCCAGCGCGCTGTGCATCAACCAGGAGATGGCCGGGTCCTCCGTCCGGCGGGCCAGGCGCGAGAAACCGGCGGGCATCCGCGCGGAAGCGATCGATTTGCGAGTGACGGCTTTCACGGGATTCTCTGCGGCTTCACGCGCCGGTGTTGGCCCGGTTTTCAACCAGCTTCATAAAACTTTCGATTCCCTCCATGAAACTCGCCGGGTTCGTCAGCGGATCGTTGTGCCCGCCCTGGATTTCCTGGAACAGCTTCGGTTCATTGGCATGGCGGAAGTTCCGCTCGGCATGGCTGAACCGGATCAGTCCATCGTCGCGGCTGTGCAGGATCAGCACGGGCACCGTGATCTGCGACAGCTTGCGGCACGTGTCATAGCGAATGGTGCTGAGCCAGCGAACGGGCAGCCACGGATAAAGTTCAGACCCGATATCCGGGAGGCTCGTAAAGGTGCTCTGCAGAATCAGCCCGCCGGTTGGCTCCCGGAGACACAGCTCCGCCGCCACCGCCCCGCCAAGGGACTCGCCGTAGGCGATGATATTCTTGCCCTCGAATCCCTTCTCCCGCAGCCACGCGTGCGCCGCCTGCGCGTCCCTGTAGGTGCCTTCTTCCCCGGGTTGCCCCTCGCTCCGCCCGTAACCGCGATAGTCGAACGCGAACACGTTGAACTCGGCGCGCAGAAGCGTTTCGTAAAGATCGAGCCGATGACTGATGTTCCCGCCGTTCCCGTGGCAGATCAGGACAACGTATCGCCCCCTCGGCGAACTGGCGTCGGCAGGATAAAACCAGCCGTTCAATCGCACGCCGTCCGAGCTGGTAAAGTAAACGTCCTGGCACTCGCGGCCCAGCTCCCGGCCGGTCGCGTCCAGAATCCGCGAGGGATGATAAACCTGATTGTGCTCAAATCGCCGCAGCATACACCCTGACAGGAACAATAGAACGATCCAGAACGCCAGTCTCAGCCAGGTCCGACGCTTCCTCATGCCGTTGGAGGCTGCCATAACCGCCCGCGGCTGGCCAGCGATGTCTGGCACATGCACCTGCAGGATGCCGCTACGGTTTCATCCTTCGCACAAGCTGCGCGACACGGCGCGGGTCCACCGGGTTCTCCACCTTGCCGCCGCGTTTCACCGACGTGCCCACAATGACCCCATCCGCATCGTCGAGATAACGCCAGACATTCTCCACCGTGATGCCGCTGCCGATCAGGATCTTCGCTTTCGGGCATGCCTGTCGTACGCGTTTCACCTCGGTCACGTCGGCGCTCGCGCCCGTGCCCGTGCCGGAAACGATCAGGGCATCCGCCAGACCGCGCTCGACGGTGTCGCGCGCGGCAATCTCGAGCGGCATGTCGCCCACAGGCACCGCGTGCTTGACGTGCACATCCGCAAGGATGAGCGCCTCCGGGCAGATGCGCCGGCGATACCGCAGCGTCTCGAATGCGTTGCCTTCGATGATGCCCTGGTCCGTGATCATCGCGCCGCAATGGACATTGACGCGAACGAAACCGCCACGACACGCGGCGCAAAGAGCCAGCCCGGCAAGCGGATCGTTGCGAAGAACATTGAATCCTGTCGGCAGGCGGACGGCCGCCCGGATGGCGCGTCCGGCGGCGCTCATCGCCGCCACGGTTTCCGGGCCGACACGGCCCCGGGTGAACGGAATATCGCCGAAGTTCTCGATGCAAAGGGCGTCCGCGCCGCCTTGCGCGTAAGCGCGAGCGTCCGACAGAGCCCGCTGGATTACCTGCTCGATATCGCCCGCGAAGCGCGGGGCGCCGGGCAGAGGCGCGAGGTGGACGACACCGATGACGATCTTCTTGCCGGAGGAAAAGAGCCTGGGCATGGGCGTGAGTGCGGGGCGTCGTTCAGCTCGCCGCGTCGGGAGCCGCTTCTGGAGGTGTTTCGCTCTTCTGCTCCTCCCGCAGGCGGGCGAGAGCGGCCATGGCCGCCGCGCTTTCCGCGGTCTTCTTGCTCTTGCCCCGACCGCGCGCAAGCTCGACCCCTCCGTGGTGGACCGTGCATTCGAAGACGCGGTCGTGATCCGGCCCGCTCGTGGATACAACACGGTAGCTGGGCGCCTCCGTGGAACGCGCCTGGAGCAGTTCCTGCAGTTCGCCCTTGGGGTTCTCCAGCATCGGGATGACGGAAAGCGTGCCGAACGCGCTCGCGAATTGCTGCAGAATCACTGTGCTGGCGGCGTCGAAACCTCCGTCGAGGAACACCGCGCCAAGGAGCGCTTCGAAAGCGTCGGCCAGCGCCGACGGCCGTTCGCGCCCGCCATGCAATTCCTCGCCGCGGCTGACGATGAGCGCTTTCCCGATCCCGACCTTGCGTCCGTACTCCGCGAGCGTGCGGCGGTTTACCAGCTTCGCTCGCGCCTTGGTCAGCGGCCCTTCTTCATAGGCCGGGTATTTGCAATAGAGCTCGCGGGTCAACACCAACTGGAGAACGGCGTCTCCGAGGAATTCAAGGCGCTGGTTGGTTTGCGTGGATGCTCCCTGCTCATGGGCAACAGACGGGTGCGTAAGGGCGAGCTTGAGCAATTGCGGGTCCCGGAACCGGTAACCCAGTTTCTCTTGAAGTTCCTCGTGGTCGAACACAGCGATGGTTACTGGACGGAAGCCACAGCGCCGATGTCCCCGTCCGTCACAGCCGCCGCTTCGGCGGAAGGCGCGGCATCAGACGCGGGCTCCGAGGTGTGGTTCTCCGGCTGCGACGCGGCGGGCTGCGGGATGCCGTGTTCCAGCAGATGCGTCACTTCCTGATGCACCTGTTCCCATTCATCCAGTTTCAGACCGGGATCAATGATCGTGAACACGTCCCCCGTGGACGGCTGTTCGTAAACAAAGACACGCCGGCCGTCCCGAACGAGCTGCTCCTTCACCTTCAACAGGCGTTTGCGCTCGAGCATCGCGGCCAGAATGAAGCCCGCCGGGATATACTTTGGATCGTTCAACTCCACGAGCTTCCGCAACAGTGTCTCGGCGGTTTCCTTCTTGATCGCTTCCTCCGGCGGAGGAGGCGCGGTATAAACTCCCTGCCAGCAGGAAATGAAATCGGGCCGGCTGCGCACGTCGGCAAATCGGGTTCGCCAGCAGTCGGCGCAGAGATCCGATCGGGCGAACTCGCTGCGGGCGTCCAGCAGAACGGTGTGGTACGCCTCTTTATCGGCGAACGACCTGCCGCAGGCCGCACAACCGTGCCCGCGCGACTGGATGTTCCATTCCGTAATCAAGCGCCTCAAACATACCGCTTCCCTCGCGGCGGCTGCAATCCCATTTGCGTCAGGTCGCGCGCCTGAGACGACCTCACGACGCGCTCGCGCTCAGGAAGTAACGCCGCTGCTTTTCGCTGATCGGCATGCCCAGACGCTCCATCACCTGGAGCATGTCCTCCCAAACCTTCCGTTTCTCGGCCGGCGCCTGGTTGCGCAGCAGATATGCGGGGTGATACGTCGGCATCAGCGGAATCCCCCGGTAGGTCTGCCACGTGCCCCGCAACCGCGTTATGCCCGCGGTCTTGCCCAGCAACCCTTCCACCGCCGTCGATCCCAGCGCCACCAGCACCTTCGGACGAATCAGGTCGATCTGCTCATGCAGGAACGGAATGCAGGTCTGCATCTCCTGCGGCGTCGGCTTGCGATTGCCCGTCGTCTGGCCGGGCGTGTCGGGACGGCATTTCAGAATGTTGGCAATGTAAACCCTCTCTCGCGTCAGGTTCATCGCCTGGATGATCTTCGTCAGCAATTGTCCCGCCTTCCCGACAAATGGTTCGCCCTGCTCATCTTCATCCGCGCCCGGCGCTTCACCCACAAACATCAGTTCGGCGTCGATATTACCCACGCCGAACACCACGTTCTTCCGTGAAGACGCAAGGTGCGGGCAACGGATGCAGGCCAGAACACGCTCGCGCAGATCGGCAAAGGCGGCGGCTTTCGCTTCCGGTCCAAGGGATGGAAGCGCCGGCGACGCCGTCGCGACGGCTGCGGGAACAGGATCCGGTTGAGCGGTCTTTGGCGCAGCCACCGGGGCGGCCGGTGGCGCGGGAGCGGCGGCCACGCGCTGCGGCGCGACTGCAGGCGCGGGGCGGCGCGCCGAAACCGAACGGCGCTGCCTGCTGCCGTTCAACGAAGCGATCGCTTCAGGCGAAAGCGAAATGTACCGCACCCCGCTCGCCTTGAGTGTCTCCAAATGACGAATGGTCGCATCGAGCAGCTCGTGGTATGCGTCGGACATGCCCGGATTCTATCGCACGGCGCGGCGGGCGCACTCAATTTTATTTCGTTTGCTTTACCTTCGGGATGTGCAATGACAAACGCCATGGCGAGACTGGAACAACAACTCAAACGATTCCTCCGCAGGAAACCAAAGCTGGGCCGCAATGTGTACATCGCCCAGGGCGCCGCCGTGCTCGGCGACGTGACGCTCAAGGATTTCTCCAGCGTGTGGTACAACGCCGTCCTGCGCGGCGACATCAACCGCATCGTGGTGGGCCACCATTCCAACATCCAGGACAACGCCGTGATCCATCTGGCCGACGACTATCCCTGCATCATTGGCAACTACGTTACCGTGGGCCACTCCGCGGTGGTTCACGCCTGCACCGTGGGCAACGAAGTGCTCGTCGGCATGGGCGCGGTCATCCTGGACGGGGCCGTCATCGGCGATCAGTCCATCGTGGGCGCCGGGGCGCTGGTGACCCAGGGCACGAAAATTCCACCGGGCTCGCTCGTCCTCGGCGCGCCCGCCCGCGTGGCCCGGGCACTGACATTGCGCGAGCGACGCGGACTCAAGGGGTGGGCGGAGAAATACGTCCAGAACGCGGCCTACTGCCTGAAGCACCGCATCGGTGTCGGCGGACCGCTCCCCGTCTAGAACCATTCTCGCCGTCCGTCCACGTACGTTCGGACAAACTCCTCGTCTGTCTTGGTGAGATAGATGATGCCTTCGATCAACCCGATTGGATACGTGACGATCGCCCCCACGCAGCAGGTGACAAGTGTCAAAAGGAGCATGATCAAGCCGGCACCGGTATAACCGAGGATGAATTTGTGAATGCCCAGCGTGCCGAGAAGGATTCCGCACACCCCGGCGGGTATTTTCGTCGAAGCCCGCGCGGCATAAGGCGACGGCCATGATTGCATCGGTCCGGGGGGCGGTGCGAACGGCGGCGGCGCATTCGTGATGAATGCCGCGAACTCCGGGAACGAGCGCAACGGCTTCCACTCGCCGGTGCCTTCGGCCTGAACCAGAGTGTCGCCGCGCGCCCGGTTCTCCTCAATCCAGCGCCGGATCTGGTTCGCGTCCACCGGTCCGTATGCCTGTCCGTCTGCTCCAATCATTCGATACATATCCGTGCCTTTCTGCGCGCATCATGGCACACGCGATGGGGATTGCGACTATATATCCGCTTCGGGTTTTGTAACATCGGCGTCCTGCCGCGCTGCCGCGCGAGCCTGTAACAGGACCTGGATGCTGGTAGCCAGTGACCAGAACCACGCCACAGCAAAAGTGATCGCTCCCCATTTCAACAGCCAAAGCGGCGCCGGCGCCCCGGAACCGTCTATCTGTTCCAGAATCAGATTGCGAAAGTAGAGCGCCATCCAGACGAGAATCTGGAGAAAGCCCGCGAATGACAGCAGGATCTGGAGCG
>DGDZ01000031.1 GCA_002385705.1 Verrucomicrobia subdivision 3 bacterium UBA3939 | reverse complement strand
ACATTTCTAAAGAGTTTTGACATACGTTCGCGAGCACGACTGGCTCCAGGAAGCCACCCAGGCCGGCCAGGAAGCCGTGGCCAAACTCAAGGCCAGGCCCGTGGAACCCGGCAAGTACGACCTCGTCCTGCACCCGTCCCATCTCTGGCTGACCATTCACGAGTCGGTCGGTCATCCGACGGAACTGGATCGCGCGTTGTGGTGGGAGGCAAACTACGCGGGCACCAGCTTCATCACGCCGGACAAGACCGGCAAACTCCAGTTTGGCTCGAAGATTGTGAACTTCTTCGCCGACCGCACCCAGCCGTCCGGGCTCGCGACCGTGGCCTACGACGACGAAGGCGTGCCCGCGCAGCGGTGGGATATCGTCAAGGACGGGATTTTTGTGGATTGGCAGACGACGCGCGACCTGGCGCCGTTGATCGGGCGCAAGCAGTCGTACGGCTGCCTGCATGCGGACAGTTGGGGCAGTGTTCCGTTCCCGCGCATGCCCAATATCTCGTTGCAGCCGGGGAAGGAGCCGCTGACGCTGGACGATCTCGTGCGCGACGTGAGCAAAGGGATCCTGATCTACGGCAACGGCAGCTTTTCGATCGACCAGCAGCGCTACAACTTCCAGTTCGGAGGCCAGACCTTCTGGGAGATCCGGGACGGCAAAGTGACCGGCATGTTGCGGGACGTCGCCTACCAGTCGCGCACAACGGATTTCTGGAACGCCTGCGACGGTTTGGGCGGCCCCGATACCTATCGGCTGGGCGGCGCGTTCAACGACGGCAAGGGCGAACCCACTCAATCCAACGCCGTGAGCCACGGTTGCCCGGTCGCCCGGTTCCGCGAGATCAATGTTCTCAACACCAACGCGCGGCGCGCCTGAACGAGTATGTTGCTGAGCGAACGAGAGGCCCGCCGGATCACCCGCAAGCTGTTGAGCTGCACCACGGCCGACGATGCCGTCGTTCATGTCAACAGCGAGTCGTTGTCGCACCTCCGCTTCGCCGCGAACGCGTTCACCACCAGCGGCGTTCGGGAGAATGTCACGGCGCAGATCACGGTCTGGATCGATCGCAAACGCGGATCTGCGTCCGTCAACGAACTGGACGACGCCTCGTTGCGGGCGGCGGTGGGACGGGCGGAGGATCTGGCCCGCGTATCGCCCATCGACGTGGAATACCTTCCAACCCTCGGGCCGCAGAAGTATCGGCCTGTTAAAGGGTATGCGGAAGCCACCGCCAGGATCGCGCCTGAAGACCGCGGCAGGACCGTGAACCAGGCCATCGAAGCCTGCGAGAAGGCAAAGGTGATCGGGGCCGGGTTCTACCAGGTTGGCGCCGCCGCAAGCGCCATGGCGACAAAGAACGGCAATTTCAGCTACGAACGCTCGACGATCGTCAGCTTTGCCATGACGGCACGGACGCCGGACGGCGGCAGCTCCGGTTACTTCCTGAGGAATCACTTCGACGTCACGAAATTCGACCCGAAGCGTGTGATCGAGGAGGCGATCCGCAAGGCACTGGAATCGCGCGAACCGCGCACGCTCGACGCCGGCGTGTATCCCGTGATCCTGGAACCGCAGGCGGTGGCCGACCTCACCGGCGGTTTCCTGATGTCGTCATTCGACGCCCGCCGGGCCGACGAGGGGCGCAGTGCGTTCTCCGCGCCCGGGGGCAAGACCCGGCTCGGCGAGAAGGTGTTTGACGGCCGCCTCAACATTTACAGCGATCCATGGCACCCGCTGGTCCCGGGATCGCAGGAGGCCCAGGACGGGTTGCCCGCCGAAATGCTGTACCTGGTCCGGAACGGCGTCGTCGAGAATCTCGTCTATTCGCGGTTCTGGGCGCAGAAAACCGGCAAGGCACCCACCCCCGGGCCGGTGAATACCCTGATCGAAAGCAGCGGTCCGACCTCCTCCCTCGCGGAAATGATCCGGAGCATGGATCGCGGGCTTCTGGTGAGCCGGTTCTGGTACATCCGGATGGTGGATCCGCGGACCGTGCTGCTCACAGGATTGACCCGGGACGGCGTCTGGCTTGTGGAAAACGGGAGAATTGCCTGTCCGGTGCGTAATTTTCGGTTTAACCAGAGCATCATCGAGATGCTGGCGGACGGGAACATCGACCTGATAGGTGCTTCGGAGCGCGCGGGCGGTTCGGAGAGCCAGGGCCGCGCCGCCGGCCTGTTCCCTCCTCTCAAACTGCGGGCGTTCCACTTCACTTCCCAATCCGAAGCCGTTTGAGGCTGTTTTCAGGGCGTTTTGAGTCGTGGCGGACGTCATTCACATGCTCCTCCGGACACTCCAATCCGAACGTTTTCCATTCTTGAAGGGCTGCGGGACGGAGAAACCCGGAAACATATCGCAACCGCCTGCCGTCAATAAAGTGATGAACCTCTCTCGACAGTAGCGTTCTATCTGCTAGGTTTCGGCCAGATGACAGCTCGTAACAAAATGACCGGGATTTCGCGGATCGAGCAGCCGGAGAAGCGGACCTTCGGTTACTTCGTCCGGTTGCAACGGAAGGGCAAGATCTACAACGGCTTCTTCCCCGACAAACGCCATGGTGGCAAGAAACGGGCGCTGGAAGCCGCGCAGAAGTTCTATCGCAAGCTGTTGCGTGAACACGGCCCTCGCACCTGGCACCGCGGACCCCGCAAGAAGAAGAAGCAAAGAACCCGGAGTTGAAGCCCGAGCGCACGCGTGAATTCAGGCGCGACCCGGACTTCAGGCCGTATCCGGCCCTTTTTGTATTCCGGTCCCGGGGGGTCTTCCCTTGTTCGGCCGACACACATGCAGCCGGGCGCAATGCATGGCTGTATTACTTCACACTTGTGAGCAACCCTTCTGCCCCGAACTGAACTCATTCCGGCGGAACCCGTTCCAACGGCTCACAGTATCTCCGGCTGCGCCATCTCGGGATCCACCCCGAGCTCGCGGATGGCCCGGGCCACCACGTCCCGGCCGATCCGGTTCTTCTCAGCCAGCGCATACAGGGTCGCAATGGCAGTGTGCTCGGCATCCACCCCGAAGAACCGACGCAGCCGCTGCCGCGTGTCGCTGCGGCCAAAACCATCCGTGCCAAGCGTCATCAGTCCGCCCGGCACCCACGGCGCAATCTGGTCGGGAACCGCGCGGATGCTGTCCGATACCGCAACGAACACGCCCTTTTCTTTGGCCAGCGTGTTCTCGAGGTACGAACGCCGCGGCGATTCCGTCGGATGGAGCATGTTCCAGCGTTTGCACTGAATCGTCTCGTTGCGCAGCCGCTTGTAACTCGTCGCGCTCCACACGTCGGCGGAGACATTATAGCGTTCCGCCAGAATCTGTTGCGCGCGCAATGCCTGGTTGATCAAAGGGCCGCTTCCAAGGATGTGCGCCTTGTGCTCGCAACCGTCCGGCCCTTTCTTGAACCGGTACAGCCCCCGCAGAATCCCCTCCTGCACGCCTTCCGGCATCGGCGGCATTGTGTAGTTCTCGTTGTACAACGTGAGGTAGTAGAAGATCTCCTCGCCATCGACGAACATCCGCTTCATCCCGTCCACGATGATCACCGCCACCTCGTACGCAAACGCAGGATCGTATGCCATCACGGTCGGGATCGTGCTCATGAGAAGGTGGCTGTGCCCGTCCTCGTGCTGAAGACCCTCGCCGTTCAACGTGGTCCGCCCCGCCGTGGCGCCCAGGAGAAAGCCTTTCGCCCGGATGTCCCCCGCCAGCCACATCAGGTCGCCGACCCGCTGGAACCCGAACATCGAGTAGTAGATGTAAAACGGTATCATCGGCTCCGCCAGCGATGCGTAACTCGTAGCCGTCGCAATGAAGGACGACATGGCGCCCGCTTCTGTAATCCCTTCCTCGAGGATCTGCCCGTCTTTGGCCTCGTGATAGTAAAGCAATGACTTGATGTCCACCGGCTCGTACAACTGGCCTTTCGACGAGTAAATGCCGATCTCGCGGAACAACGCGTCCAGCCCGAACGTGCGCGCCTCGTCGGGAATGATCGGCACGATGCGCTTTCCGATCGCCTTGTTGCGCAGCAACGTGCTCAGCAGCCGCACAAACGCCATCGTCGTGGACACCTCGAGCAATCCCGATCCCTTGAAAAACTCGGTAAAGGCATTGAGTCCCGGGATCTCGAGAGGCTTGAAGTTCACCTTGCGCTCCGGAAGGAAGCCGCCCAGGGCCTTCCGCCGCTCCATGAGATACTTCGTTTCCGGGCTGTTCTCGTCGGGACGATAGAACGGCGTCTCGGCAATCACATCGTCGCTGATCGGGATATTGAACCGCGCGCGAAACTCGCGCAGTTCCTTCTCGTTCATCTTCTTCTGCTGATGCGAGATATTGCGCCCTTCCCCGGCTTCGCCAAGGCCGTAGCCCTTGATGGTTTTTGCCAGAATCACCGTGGGTTGCCCCTTGTGCTCGAAGGCGGCCTTATACGCCGCATACACCTTCCGCGTGTCGTGCCCGCCCCGCGCCAGTTTCCGAATCTGGTCGTCCGTCAGGTGGTTCACGAGTTTCAACAACTCCGGATACTTTCCGAAGAAATGCTTCCGCGTGTAGCTGCCGGGCTCCACCGAATACTTCTGGTAATCGCCGTCCACGGCCTCCTCCATCCGCTTCACCAGCAGCCCGGTCGTGTCGCGCGCCAGCAAATCGTCCCAGTCCGATCCCCAGATCACCTTGATCACATTCCAGCCTGCGCCGCGGAACAACGCCTCGAGTTCCTGGATGATCTTGCCGTTGCCGCGCACCGGCCCGTCCAGGCGCTGGAGATTGCAGTTGATCACCCAGATCAGGTTGTCCAGGTTCTCGCGCGACGCCAGCGTGATCGAGCCCAGCGTCTCCGGCTCGTCGCATTCGCCGTCGCCCAGAAACGCCCAGACCTTCGGTTCCTCGCCTTTCAGCACGCCTCGCGCCTGCAAGTACCGGTTGAACCGCGCCTGGTAGATGGACAGCAACGGCGCCAGCCCCATCGATACCGTCGGGAACTGCCAGAAGTGCGGCATGAGGTACGGATGCGGATACGATGACAGCCCGCCGCCTTCGGCCAGCTCCTGCCGGAAGTTCTGCAGATGATGCTCGTCCAGCCGGCGCTCCAGAAACGCGCGCGCATAAATACCCGGAACGCCGTGCCCCTGGAAATAGATCATGTCGCCGACGAACTTCTCCGTCCGCCCGCGGAAGAAATGGTTGAACCCCACCTCGTAGAGCGTGGCCGCCGAGGCGTACGTCGAGATGTGCCCGCCCAGCCCCTTGTGCTGGCGGTTCGCATTCACCACCATCGCCATCGCGTTCCAGCGGATGTAGCTCTTGATCCGCCGCTCCATCTCCCAGTCGCCCGGAAACTCCGGCTGCCTGTCAACGGGGATGGTGTTCACGTACGGCGTGCTGACGGTCGCCGGCGCGGGGACACCCGCCGCGCGCAACCGTTCCGTCACGCTGGCAAGAAATTCCTTCGTCTTCTCGGGGCCCCGCTGCGTCAGAGTGGCTTCCAGCAGCGTCTCCAACGATTCCAGCATCGTGTCTCCGTCGCGCGCGGTCGATCGCGCGCCGCCGCGGGATGGGGTCTTTTCTTTTTTCTGCGCTTTCGTTTTATTAATCATGTTGGTCCGGACAAAATCCGTTCAGAGCGTGCACTACAACACAGTAAGTCCTGCCTGATGCCAGTCAAATACACGATAGGCCATCTGGATCTCACGCTCCCCCTGCCGGCGGAAAACCTGGCCTGCGACGAAGCCCTGCTCGAGGCCTGCGAGCACGAGCCATGGAACGAGGTGCTGCGCTTCTGGGAATCGCCGCAACCGTTCGTCGTCGTCGGCTACGCCAACTCCGTCGCCCGAGAGGTCAACGTCGCCGCCTGCACGGCCCGCGGCATTCCGATCCTCAGGCGCTGTTCCGGCGGCGGCGCCGTCGTCCAGGGACCGGGTTGCCTCAATTATTCATTGATCCTGCGCATCAACCCGGACGGGCCGCTCCGCAATATCACCGCCACCAACCGCCATATCATGGAAGTCAACCGCGCCGCCATCGCAGATCTCCTCGAACGCCCCGTCGCCATCAACGGACACACGGACCTGACCCTCGGCGGCCTCAAGTTCTCCGGCAATTCCCAGCGCCGCCGCCAGAAGGCCCTGTTATTCCACGGATCGTTCCTGCTGAACTTCGACCTCGATCTCATCTCCGAACTCCTGCCGCAACCGTCCAAAGAGCCCGAATACCGCAAGGGCCGCGAACATCGTGAGTTCGTGACGAATCTCGGCCTTCCGGCAGATGTGGTCAAGGCCGCTCTGCGCGATGCGTGGAATGCGCGAACGCCGGTGGAGCAGGTTCCCTACCCCGCCATTGCAGCATTGGCGCGCGAACGCTACGCCAGCGACGCGTGGAACTTCAAGTCCTGACATGCGCGACGCCGTCGCGCACTTTGCTGTCGCCTGCCGCGTCTTTCGGGCCTATGCTCGAACATCCAAATGTCGATGCATGACCGTTCATGAAACCGTGTTTTCGATCCGCTTCCTTCCTGATCGCTATGTGCGCCGCCGCGTTGCCCTCCAACGCGGGCAGCAACACCGACCTCGTCCGCCAGCTCAATCGCGCCTTCGTCGATGTCGCCCGCACCGTTTCTCCCTCGGTCGTTGTCATCACCGCCACCCAACGGCCTGTGTTCATGGACACGGATGTCGGAAGCGAACCTCGAGAATCGGATCCGCTCGACTTCTGGCGGCGCTTCAACCGGCAGTTCGATGAGGAACCCTTCCAGGGACAGGGTTCCGGCGTGATCATCCGCAAGGACGGCTACATCCTGACCAATCGTCACGTCGTTGAAGATGCGGATCGCATCGATGTGCGCCTGCTGGACGGGCGCACGTTTCGGGCCCGGCTTCAGGGCGTGGACCGTCAATCGGACGTCGCCGTCATCAAGATCGACGCGGACGATCTGCCGGTTGCCCGGTTTGGCGACTCCTCCAAAGTGCAGGTGGGCGAGTTTGCCATCGCGATCGGCGCTCCGTTCAATCTCGAGTACAGCGTGACGTTCGGGCACATCAGCGCCACCAGCCGCGGCAACATCATTCCGTCATTTATGGGCGGCCATACCATGGACCAGGATTTCATCCAGACCGACGCCAACATCAATCCGGGAAACAGCGGCGGTCCGCTCGTCAACATCGACGGCGAAGTCATCGGCATCAACACGCTGATCCGCGGGCTGCGGTCCGGCATCGGCTTTGCCATCCCGAGCAACCTGGCTCGCGAGATCGCGGAGAAGCTGATCGCCGAGGGCCGTTTTCGTCGCGTCTGGCTCGGGTTGGAGATCCACGCATTGCGCGACGACCCGGACTACCGGGCGTTGCTCGAAGGAATCGATTCGGGTGTGGTGATCAAGTCGATCCTGCGCAATGGTCCCTCGGCGAAATCCGACCTGCGGCCCGGCGACGTGATCCGGTCTGTCGAAGGAACTCGCGTTGCAACCCCGCAGGAATTGCGGAGCGCCATCCGATCCAAATCCGCCGGCAAACCGCTGCGGCTCGATGTGTTCCGTGACGGGAAGAACCTTGCCGTCACGGTTGAACCAGCCGAGTATCCGGAACCTGCCGCGGAACCCCGCGCGTCCGGAGCTCCCGGAAAAGAGTCGGCATCACCGAACTTCGGCATCAAGGTGCAGACGCTTGACTCGGAGACGGCGGCCCAGTTCGGCCTGACCGCCCGCGCCGGAGTCGTGGTCACAGCCGTCGAGCCCCGGAGCCCTGCCGCCAACAGGCGCATTCGGCGCGGAGACGTCATTGTTGCCGTGTCGCGCCAGCCCGTGGCGAACGAGCAGGAATTCACGAACGCGCTGGCGCGCGCGGGCGCCGGCCCGGTCTTCATCGAGCTGATCAGCGATGGCAATCCGACCTTCGAAGTGCTGAAGCGCTCCGACGAATAGCCTTACAGCTCGAGGTCCATGTCCGTCACCGCTCCAAGCGAAGCGCTCGTCACAGTGTGCGCGTACTTGGCCAGGACACCGCGCGTGTAACGCGGCGCCGGCCGTGTCCACGCCTTCTTCCGCTTCCTCAGCTCGGCCGCGGAGACGTGCAACGTCATTTCACGCTTCACGGCGTCGATCGTGATTTCGTCCCCGTTCTTCACCAGGGCAATCGGTCCGCCCACGTAGGCTTCGGGCGTGACGTGTCCGACGACGAATCCGTGGCTGCCGCCGCTAAACCGGCCGTCGGTGATCAGCGCGACGTCCTTGCCCAACCCCTTCCCCATGATGGCGCTCGTGGGCGACAGCATTTCGCGCATGCCCGGTCCGCCTCGCGGCCCTTCATACCGGATGACCACCACGTGACCGGCCTTCACCGTTCCATCCAGAATCGCGTGCAAGGCGGTCTCCTCGCTGTTGAACACGATGGCCTTGCCGGTGAAGCGCAATCCTTCCTTGCCCGAGATCTTGGCGACGGCGCCTTCCGGCGCCAGGTTGCCGCGGAGAATCACCAGGTGGCTGTCCTTCTTGATCGGTTTGTCGAACGGCTGAACGATCGTCTGCCCTTTCGGATACGGCTTCACACCTTTCAGCGTCTCCGCCAGCGTCTCGCCCGTCACGGTCAGACAATCGCCATGCAACAGGCCGCGATCCAGCAGCTCCTTCATCAACGGACGGATGCCGCCGATGGCAACGAGCTCGGACATCAAATGCCTGCCGCTCGGCTTGAGATCCGCCAGCACCGGCACCCGCTTGCCCACGCGCGTGAAGTCGTCGAGCGTCAGCTTCACTTTCGCCGCATGCGCAATGGCCAGCAGGTGCAGCACGGCGTTGGTCGAGCCGCCCAGGGCAATCACCACCGTGATCGCGTTTTCAAACGCCTTCTTCGTCATGATGTCGCGCGGGCGGATGCCCAGCTTCAGCATGTTCACCACCGCGGCGCCCGCGCGGCGGCAATCGTCCTTCTTCGCGTCGGAAATCGCATTCTGCGCCGAACTGTTCGGCAGGCTCATTCCCAGCGCTTCAATCGCCGAGGCCATGGTGTTCGCCGTGTACATGCCGCCGCACGAACCGGCGCCGGGGATCGCGCACGACTCAATCTGCTGCAAACCGGCGTTATCCAGTTTGCGATTGGCATGCGCGCCCACCGCCTCAAACACGGACACAATATCCAGCTTGCGCGAGGCGTCTCCGGTCAGGCACCCCGGAAGAATCGTCCCGCCGTACACGAACACCGACGGCCGGTTCAACCGCGCCATCGCGATCAGCGACCCGGGCATGTTCTTGTCGCAACCGCCGATCGCCACAAACCCGTCCATCCCTTCCGCCCCCACCACCGCCTCAATCGAATCCGCAATCACTTCGCGGGACACGAGCGAATATTTCATTCCCTCCGTGCCCATGGAAATGCCATCGGAAACGGTGATGGTGTTGAACACGATCGCCTTTCCGCCGCCCGCATTGGCGCCGGCCTCGGCTTCGCGCGCCAACTGGTCGATGTGCATGTTGCACGGCGTGACCATGCTCCAGGTCGACGCGATGCCGATAATCGGCTTCTTGAAATCTTCGGGCTTGAACCCGACGGGATACAACATCGCCCGCGCGGGCGCGCGCTCGGGTCCGTCGAGCAGAATGCTCGAATACGGACGCAGCGAATCCTGTTTCGTGGCTTTGCCGTTTCGTTTCGAGTGGCCGGACAACGTCTTTTTCATCGAGGGGGAAGTGTTGCCGAAAACACGCTTCCGGGCAAGACAAGGGCGCGGGGATTTGTCGGAGACTATGGGGTTCTCCCCTGGAACCTCCGCGGGTGCCAACCCCGGAAACAGGAAACCACGCCGAGCCGAACCTTCCCCTTGAACCGGCACAGCGATGATCGGCTCCCCGGAAGGAGCGTGGCCCGGAAACATCACAACGCCGGGATCGTCAACTTCCAACTGAGTCGGCGTCGCATAAAGCGGATTTCCGGCCGGATCAATGACGGTGGGAGTGAACACTACCAGAAGCGTCTCGCGTTCACCGGGCTCTTTCTCCCCTTCCCGCCATCGACCGACGTCGGCAATGCTCTGCGTGAGCAATAGAAGGCATCCGGGCGGAACGCTGATCGGGTCTTTTACCAGGAAAACAAGTTCATCGGGAGCAATTGCCAGGTCCGGCAGCACGACCGCCCCTTGTTCAACTGGGTCGATGTCGTCGGGGAGATCGGGAGCAGGCGATACCAGGAGCCTCTCAACAACAACACTCTCCGAGTTGGTCGCGGTCCTCGCGATGATATCCAGGGAGACGGCTCGTTTCGCGGGATCCGCCACGATTTGTGCCTGCCTTCCACTCAGTGTTGTCACCTGGCTTTCACTGATGTGCACTCCCTTTGCTCTCAGCGACTCGTCATCCCCTTCGAGGCCCATGCTCCGCATGATGGTTTCGAGCTGCTCCTGAGGGAGCAGGCCTGTGGAGGGGGCACCGGGCATCCGGTTCGCCGATCCGACGATCATTTTGGCTTTGAAGTGGATCTGGCCAGGCGCCGGTTCTTCTTCGCCAGGCTCAGCAGGCAATACCATCGCGGCTGATTCAACCTCTCGTTCCGCCTGTTCCCTCCGCAAGCGCCCAACCTCCGCCCGCAACCGCAGCAACTCCCGCGAATCGGCGCGCACACGCGCCAGTTCCTCTTCCAATCCGCTCAACCGCTCGTTCTCCTCAGCCAACCTCGCCACTGCAGCCCTCTGTTCTTCAAGCTGTGCACGCACCTCGCGCAGCTCACGTTCCGTGCTCGATCTCGATAGCGTCACCATCACCAGCCCGGCAATCAGCGGCACCATCACAAACGCCGTCTTCGCTGGCGTCAGCGGAAATACACTCCAGGCCACGCCAGCCGCCTTGGCGTTGCCGGCCAGCGCTCCTGAAACCAGTGAACCCGCCCAACCCGCCGGCGCCGACTGCACCGCATTGGCCATCAGCACCGCAGACAACGTCCCCGTCGCCGTATGCACGCCGCGCGCCGACAGCCACTCCCGCAACCGCTCCAGCGCCCGCGACACACGCTTCTGCGCGGCGTCCTCGCTGATGCCCAACGCCGCCCCCACGTCCGCAAGACTTCGGTTCCCGAAGAACCGCATCAAAAGCGCATTCCGATCGTCCTCACCCAGGCTCGCAGTCGCTTCGTCCAGTTTCGGACCGATCGCGTTCCAGTCATCGACGGGTTTGTCTGAAGGCTCGAACAGTTCCATGGCCCGCCTTTCGCGTTGAAGCCGGCGCTGGTCCGCGCGCTGTTGTTCCAGGGCCGTCAGGCGCGAAGCTCGATGCAACCAGCCGATCAACACGGTCCCTCCTGGCAAACCGCCCGCCTTCCGCGCCAGATCGACGAACACCGTCTGGGCAACGTCGCGCGCCTCCGATTCATTGCCCAGTTGGCGCACCGCCACCGAATACACCATGTCCGCGTACCGGCGCACGATTTCCCCGAACGCCGCCTCCGATCGCCGGTCCGTGTATTCGCGCAACAACTCCGCATCGCTCTTCTGTTGCATGCTGCTATCTAACTGCCGCCGATCGGAAAATCCGACAGAAATCGGTGAAGGAAAGTGAGAGAACGCTCAATGCCGCCGGCTGCCAACGGCGCCAATAGCCGCCCGAACGAGCGCATCCAACTGCCGAACGCTGTGCTCGCTGGAAATCGCGAACCGGAAACAGCCGCTCTCGGGCCCGCCCGGATACCTGATGAAAGGCGGCAGGATGCCCGCCGCCAGCAGGTGCCGTTTCAACCGCATCGCCTCGGCATGACTTCGCGGCATCACCGCGACAATCGGTCCCGGCGCTTCCGGCACGCGCATGCCGCCTTTCCGCAAACCCTCCCTCACGTGCTGCACATTCCGAAAGAGTCGTTGGCGCATGGCTCGGTCGCGCGCGACCACTTTGAGCGCCGCCACAGCCGCATTCGCCAGCGGCAACGGCATCGGCGTGCTGCCGATCAGCATTCGGCTCTTGTCGAACATCCGCTTCCGCAGCGCGGCCGTGCCCAATATCGCCCCGCCGAACACACCAAATGCCTTGCTCAGCGTGACGCATCGAATAACGCGCCGATCATTCACGCCTTCCAGCTCGGCCGTTCCGCGCCCGTTCCGCCCCAGCACCCCCGCCCCATGCGCGTCGTCCACCAGCATCCATCCATCGCGCGGAAGCCTTCTCAAATACTCCTTCAACGGAGCCGCCAAACCGGACTGCGAGAACAATCCGTCCGTCAGCACGATCAAGCGCGTTCCCTGGCCGCAGCGTCGAATGGTTTGCGCGAGATCCTCCGGGTCGCGATGCCGGAAACGCAGGATCGGACAGTCCATGAGCAGCGCGGCATCCTGCAAGGCGGCGTGCGCGCGTTCATCAATGAGAACGTGCGAAAAATTTCCCGCCAACGCCTGCGCAACGGTCAGGGTCGCGACGTAACCATCGGAAACCACCAGCGCAGCCTGAACACGAAAGAACTTCACCAGCTCCTTCTCGAGCGTCGAATAGATCCGATGATGCCCGGTCGTGACCCGCGACGCGGCCACGTTCAAGCCGAACCGGTCCAGGCCCGCGCGCATCGCGTCGAGCACCGCCGGATGGCTGGAAAGCCGATAGTAATCGCAGCCGGAGAAGCAGGAGAGCCTGCGGCCCCGATGCAGCACAAAGGTGCGATCGACCTGCTGCAATGGCTCGGCCTCAGTCATTCAGGTTTCTGTCAACACACGCGCTCACGCGTGCCGTCACAGCCCCGGCGCCACGTTGCCCGGCGGCACGGTGAACTGGACGATGTCCCCCGGTTGAAGCGGAACATCCCGGCCTTCGAGCAACCGCTCGGGATCCACGTGAATTTCTTCAGTGTTTCGCCGGATGGTAATGCGCGCGGGATCATACGGCGAGTTGTAGGACGCCACGACAATAGCGCGCGCCAATGTCATTCCGGGCTCGAAGGGGATCACCGGCAGATCAACCGGGCCGATGAACGTGATGGCCCCGGGAATACTCTGCTGCTGCTGGTGCGCCTGGGCGATGGCGTCGCGCTGCCCGGCAAGGTACGCCTGCCGCGCCAGCTCGCGAGCCTTCGCACGCGACATGCAGCCGGACAGGGCCGCAATCACGAGCAACCCTGCCACTGGGATCAACCGTCTCATCCACAAACCCCGGCTGCTTGCCGGGCTTTGAAAAGTCACGTCGATTCGCGAGTTGTTGTGCAACTCCAAACGCGCTCGCATGAACTCCTACTCCAGCTTCTTCAGAATCTTTTCCCAGCCGCCTTCCACAGGCTCGATTTCGATCCGCTCGCCAGGCCTGGGCGCCGTCACCGGCGGAGGGGCGGACGGTTTCGCAGGCTTGGCCTTCGGCGCCACGGGCGGCAGCGGGGCACTCGCCATCTCCACTTCCTCGCTCTCGGCCGATTCGCCCGCCTGCGGGATGTGCCACGTCTTCCGACTGTCGAGCCAGTTCCGATACCGCTGGAACGTCCACATCCCATGGTCCGCCCCGGTCTCCAGCGCCGACGGGATCTTAAAGAAGTCCCGGTTGCGAATAAAGTTCTTGATCGCGTGCGTGGCAATCAACACCTCGCACTCGGGCACGCGGATGTTCAATTCCGGGCGAAAATGCAGCCGCTGCGAAATCACCGCGATCAGCGAATCCGCCAGTTGCGAGCAGACCGCGCTCTGGATTTCCGCCGGGAACGCCGATGCCACGCGCTGCACGGCCTCCGCGCACGTGGACGAATGCACGGTGGCGAGCACGAGGTGTCCGGTCTCGGACGCGCTCAACGTGAGGCGCATCGTCTCCGGATCGCGCATCTCGCCGACCATGAGCACGTCGGGATCCTCGCGCAGCGCATCCAGCAGCGCCTGCTCAAAGCTCGGCGTGTCGCGCCCGACTTCGCGCTGCCGGATGTAGGCCTTGCGCGGACGGAACGTGTATTCGATGGGACTCTCAATCGTCAGGATGTGCCGGGTCTCGGTCAGGTTGATCTCCTGAATGAACGCCGCGAGAGTCGAGGACTTGCCCGAGCCCGTGGGCCCGCTGACGAGGATCAGTCCGTGCTGATGCGCCACGAGCTTTTTGAAATCCGGATGCAGGTTGAGCTTGTCGATCGTGGCCTGAAACGACGACAGCAGGCGGATGGCAAAGCCGATGCCGCGCGCGGTGTGGAACACATTGAAGCGACAGCGAACACCGCGAAGCGCGCGCGACAGGTCCGCCGACCGGCGGGAAATAAAGTCCGCCCAATGTTCCTCGGGAATGACCTGATGTGCGAATTCGAGCAGAGTGGCGGATGGGAGGGGTTCACCGAGCGGACGCAGTGTCCCGCGAATTCGCATTGCCGGGGGCAGCCCGGGTTCGAGGTGCAGGTCACTCGCGCCTTCCTGGTGGGCCGCCGCGATCAATTGTTCCAAGGTCATAGGCGAAAATCTAAAGCACGCTTTGTGAAACACAAACACAGATCCATGGTTGCGAACGGTCGTCCCCTCCGGGAAAACGGGTGCGAACCGAACGGGCATCCGTCCGCACCCATCCATCGTCAATCGCAAATCACAATTCGCCGATGATCGGTGCGACTACGGACTGGTCTCGTTCAAAATGTTGCCTTTGAGTTCTTTTCCATTTGAAAACAAACAGGCGGATCGGATAAACACTGCGTCGCTAAGCCCGGCCCTCCGATTGTTCCAGTCTGAGATCCGCAGCTTGCATCAACCGTCGCCATCAAATCGGTGGCTTGCTGTGGCTCCTGGAATGGCGCTTGTCGAAAGGATCACACTTGAAAAATCGCAGGTCGCCCGAAAATCGCGCCTCAGGGGTGCTGGCCCGAATCCGTTTCCTGAGTTTCTGTCTTTGCTTCGCCGCGCACGCCAACGCGCAATGGGATGAACGCTTCGGTTTCCCCGGCGGCCTCTACCCCACCATCAATGGCAAGGTCCGCGCCTTTGCCGCCTCTTCAACCGGCATGTTCATCGGCGGAACGTTCGATTCCGTCGGCGGCGTCCCCGGCACGGCCGGATCGCTCTCGGTCAGCAACATCGCCCATTGGAACGGGCGCGGTTGGCAAGCCGTCGGCGCCGGGCTGTCCGAACCCTTGAGTGGAATTTCGGTGAGCGTCAATGCCATCGTCGTGCAAGGCACAAACGTTTACGTCGGCGGCAACTTCAGGCGCGCCGGCGGCATTCTGGTCAACGGCATCGCGCGTTGGGACGGACAAAACTGGCACCCGCTCGGCACGGGCATTTCCATGGAGGGTCAGTCTATGTGGGCGGGAGCTTTACCACCGCCGGCTCCACCGCAGCCAACGCCATCGCTCGATGGGACGGCGCCGACTGGTCTGCCGTCGCGAACAACGCCATCCTGTCCGGCGGCTTCGTGAACACCATCCACGTGCACGGCGGCCAATGTACGCCGGCGGGTTGTTCGTCATCTTCCAGCTTCCGAACCTCCTCCAGAATCTGGCAATGCTCAATGGCGACGCCTGGGAACCATTGGGTTCCGGCATTACGGGCCAGCAGGTCAATGCCCTCGTATCCATGGGGAGCGACTTGATCGTGGGCGCCTATTTCTCCGAAACCGGAGGCAATCCGGCTTCGGGTGTTGCTCGCTGGAACGGCTCCGCCTGGTCTCCGCTCGGAGCCGGCGTCTCCGCGGGACTGCTCGATGGCGTCCATGCAATGGCCGTGGACGGCGAGACATTGTATGTCACCGGATACTTCACGACAGCGGGTGACAGCCCGGCGAACGCCATCGCCAAATGGGAAAACGGAGCATGGTCCACCCTCGGCGACGGCATCTCGTCTGCCATCGGCGAAGTGTTCCTCCGCGGGCGCGGCCACGCGTTGGCCGTCCGTGAAGGCCGCCTCTACGTCGGCGGTGAATTCAGTCGCGCCGGCCCGTTGTCAATCAACAACGTGGCAATGTGGGACGGGACCCACTGGCTGCCCCTCGGCGCCGGAGTGTCAGGAAGCGTCCTGGCCATCGCTCAGAGCGGAAGCGACCTGTATGTCGGCGGAATATTTGAAACCGCCGGAGGCGCGATCGCAAACTCGATCGCCTGCTGGGACGGAATGCGGTGGCAGACGCTCGGCAGCGGTGTTGCGTCCGGTGCAATCGTGGGACAGGTCCACGCCATCGCTGTCCACGGCGAGAACGTGTACGCCGGAGGCGTGTTCACTTCCGCCGGGGGAATCAGCGCCGCAAACGTCGCCCGCTGGGACGGGCAGGCATGGTCCGCTTTGGGCGGAGGCCTGACCGGATTCGCCGCCGTCGTCCGCGCGCTGGCCGTGGACGCCAACGGCAACCTGTACGCGGCGGGATTCTTCAATTCGGCCGGCGGTGTTTCCGTGTCTGGCATCGCGAAATGGAACGGTACCTCATGGGAAGACGTGGGCGGCGGGCTTCACGCCGATGGCGGACAGGGCGAAGGACGCGCGCTGCTCCTTATTGGCGACGACCTCTATGTGGGCGGCGTCTTCAACTTCGTCGGATCCGAAAACATCACGGGATTGGCCAAGTGGGACGGCGCCGCGTGGTCCAGCGTGGGCAGCGGCGTCAACGCCACCGTTCTGGCTCTCGCCCGCGAAGGCGGAGACCTGTATGCCGGCGGATTCTTCACAGAAGCCGGCGGCGCCGCCGCCAATCGCATTGCGCGGTGGACCGGCAGTCAATGGCAGGCATTCGGCACCGGCCTCGGCGAAGAACCGGGTGAGTTCGTCGCGGCGATCTCCGTTCATGCCGGCAATGTGTATGCCGGAGGCGTGTTCACGAACACTGCCGGCACGGAGCTGAATCATTTGGCCGTGTGGAACGGCACCGCCTGGGAATCACTCGGCGGCGGCACTGCGGCGGGATCACCCCCGGCGGTGTACGCCCTCGAGGCAACGGAAGAGAATGTTTTCGTCGGCGGAACCTTTCAAAGCGCCGGCGGCATTCCGTCGCTCGCATTTGCCGCCTGGCAACTCCAGACGCAACCGCGCCCCACCCTGAGCCTCAAAGTCGAGGGCAGCGTTCTCACCGTGCAATGGACGAGCGAACCCGGAGCCACCTATCAGGTCGTGACCGCGCCGCGTCTTGGACAGCCCTTTCAGCCGCTCGGCGATCCAGTGGTCTCAACCGGCAATACAACCACTGCCACATTCCCCCTTGAAGGCGAATCCGGCTTCTTCGCGCTCGAAAAAGTGGACTAATCAGAACCTCTCGAGGCGCTCTCAAGCCATTGCCATTCAACCGTTTGCAACCCTTTGTTGCATATGCAACAAAAGTTCGTCATCCCTCAGGGACAACGCAACTGACAGTCTATCAGGCGTTTGCAACCTTTTGTTGTATATGCAACAAAAAGTTGGTCGGGGGAGGGATGATCGCTAACAGCTCGTGGGGACTTCGTGCAGCACCTCGACGCAGTGCGGGATGGCGCCGACCACAAACCCGAGGCATTCCACCGCGCCGCTGGGTTTGCCCGGCAGACAGATCACCAGCGTTTTCTCCACGACCGCCGCGAGGTTGCGCGACAGGATCGCGTTGGGGGTGATCTTCATGGACTCGTATCGCATCACTTCGCCGAAGCCTGGCAGTTCGCGCACGGCGATTTCGCGCACGGCTTCCGGCGTGACGTCGCGCAAGGCCACCCCGGTGCCGCCGGTCGTGAGGATCAAATGACAGCCTTTCGCGATCAGCTCGCGAATGGCGCGCTGAATGTCCCGTTTGTCGTCCGGGACAAGCGTCTCACCCAGAACTTTCCAGCCGTAACCTTCAGACGCCTTTTTCAAGGCCGGTCCGCCGAGGTCGTCGTACAGTCCCCGTGACGCACGATCCGAAATGGTGATAATGCCGACCTGGATGTTCATTGTTTCGTCTTGGAAACCAATTTGATGGCGGAGATCACCATCTTTTTGTCCACCGCCTTGCACATGTCGTAGATCGTCAGCGCGGCGACGGACACGGCCGTGAGGGCTTCCATCTCTACCCCGGTCTGCGCCGCCGTGCGCGCCGTCGCCGTGACCACGATTCGATCGCGCGTGCGGGGGAAGTCGAAGTCCACCTGGCAATGGGTGAGGGGCAGCGGATGGCAGAGCGGGATCAGGTCGCCGGTCTTCTTGGCCGCGAGGATTCCGGCGAGGCGCGCCGTGGCGAGGACGTTGCCTTTGGCGACCTTCTGCGATCGGACCAGGGCCAAAGTCGCCTTCTGCAATCGGATCTCGCCGCGCGCGACGGCTTCGCGGTGCTGCACGGGTTTGGAGGACACGTCCACCATGCGCGCGGCGCCGCGGGCATCGATGTGCGTGAGTTTTTTCATAAGGACTGCATCCAGCGTTTCACGGCCGATCGAATCTGTTCGCCGGCGTTCAGTTCCGGTTTCACAAAACGCGGTGTGAACCATGGGAACGTGCCGATCAGATCGTGCGTGACCAGGATCTGTCCGTCGCAATCCGGTCCCGAACCGATACCGATGGTGGGAATGGGCACGGCTGCGGTGATTTCCTTTGCCACCGCGGGGGTGACGAGTTCGAGGACGATGGCGAAAGCGCCGGCTTCGGCAAGCGCCGCCGCGTCCTCCAGCAGCCGGGCGCGGCCGTCGGCGTCGCGGCCCTTGATCCGGTATTTCCCGCCTTCTTCGAGCACATGCTGGGGCAGCATGCCGATATGCCCCATGAACGGAATTCCGGCGGAGACGATGGCGCGCACCCGGGCGGCGATGTCGCGTCCGCCCTCGGCTTTGACGTAATCTGCGCCTGCGTCCACGAGGCGCCGTGCATTGTGCAGCGCTTCCTCGGGAGTTTCGTAGCTGTGATACGGGAGATCGGCGCCGAACAATGCGCGCGGACGGCATCTGGCTACGGCTCGCGTGTGATGCTCCATGTCGGCCATGGTGACGTGGGTGGTATCCGGATAGCCGAGGACGACCATGCCGAGAGAATCGCCGACCAGAAGGAGCGGCACGCCCGCTTCATCCAGCAGCCTGGCCATTGGATAATCGTACGCCGTCAGCGCAGCGATCTTTTTACCGCGCGCCTTCATCGAGCGGATGGTATCAACGGTGATCCTGGGCGAAGTCATTTTCCTGTGAAGCTGGCGAGCAGTTCCTCGGGCGTGCACGTGGCCGTGCCGACCTTGCCGACGACGATTCCGGCGGCGTGATTGGCAATCACCGCGGCTTCGAGCGCGCCTGCGCCGGCGGCGATGGCCATGGTGAAGATTGCGATCACGGTGTCGCCCGCGCCCGACACGTCGAACACTTCCTGCGCCACGGTGGGGATGTGAACCGGCTCGTCGTTGCGCCGGCACAGGAGCATTCCCTGCTCGCCCAGGGTGATCAACAGGACCGCGGGCCGCAACTCAGCGAGCAGCCGCCGCGCGGCCTGCATGAGGTTTGCGTCCGCCAGCGGGTTCGGCGCGCGCGTCTCGTCATGCAAGCGGGCAAGCTCGAACGCTTCTTTCCGGTTCGGCGTGATCAGCGAAAGGTTGTTCAGGTTCAGGTTGTGCACCGGTTTCGGGTCCAGGCTGAGCCAGACTCCGTGGCTGCGGCAAAGCCGTTTGATTTCGTCCAGTAACGGCTGGGTCACGACGCCCTTGCCGTAGTCGCCCACGATTACGGCGTCGGCTCGTCTCAATTCGCGCCGGAAACGATCGAGAAGCTGCCGCACCTTGTCGGGGGCGAGTCCATCGCGGGACTCGCGATCGATCCGCACGACCTGTTGTTTGTGAGCCACGATGCGGGTCTTGAGGCTGGTGGCGCGGGCGGCGTGGTTGAGGACGCCGCTGCAGCCGATGCCCTGCAGTCGCAGAAGCTTCCGAAGCTGATCCGCCGCGGGGTCGGTTCCGATCGTGCCGAACAGTTCGGCGCGGACGCCGAACGGCGTGAGGTTGCGCGCCACGTTGGCCGCGCCGCCCGGCATGAAGCTTTCGCTTTCGAATTCCACGACGGGCACCGGTGCTTCTGGCGAGATGCGGGCCACGCTTCCCCAGATGAACTGGTCCAGCATCAGGTCGCCGACAACGAGAATGCGCGTGCGGCCGGCTTTCTGAAGGATCTGCCGGAGACGCGCGAGAAAGGAGCGGTTGGGCTTCATGGAAGGTTCAATCTGAATGTCGAGCAGCGGTTCCCCGGTTCTCCCCTTCCCTTGCTTTCAGGCGAAGAGCAGCGGCGGACGGCGTAAGGACAAGCGCGTTCATCCGATCAATCCAGAAATGCCGTCAGCGGGCTGGTGGGGCTGGCAAGCGCGCTCTCCGGCGCCAGGCCGGATTCGAACGCGGCGCGGCCCGCTTCCACCGCCATGCGGAACGCGTTGGCCATCCGGTTGGGGTCCGCCGCCACCGCGATCGCTGTGTTCACCAGGACGGCGTCGGCGCCCATTTCCATTGCTTCGGCGGCGTGGCTTGGCGCGCCGAGGCCGGCGTCCACCACGACGGGAACGGTGGCCTGTTCGATGATGATGGCGATCTGGTCGCGTGTCTGAATGCCGCGGTTCGAGCCGATGGGCGATCCCAGGGGCATGACGGTGGCGACGCCGACGTCCTGAAGACGCCGCGCCAGGACGGGATCGGCGTTGATGTAGGGCAGGACGGTGAAACCTTCTTTCACCAGCATTTCGGCGGCTTTCAGGGTCTCGACCGGATCGGGGAGGAGGTAGCGCGGATCGGGGTGGATTTCGAGTTTGATCCATTTCGGCAACCCGGCGGCGGCGGCGAGCCGGGCGAGGCGCACTGCTTCTTCCGCGTTCATCGCGCCGCTGGTGTTGGGCAGCAGCAGATACTTCTCGCGGTCAATGAAGTCGAGAATGTTGGCAAAGGGATCGTTGCGCCCGCTCAGGTCGGCGCGCCGCAGCGCTACCGTTACCATTTCGGCGCCGCTCGCCGCCAGCGCGTCACGCATCGCCTCGGGCGACGAGAATTTTCCCGTGCCGAGGATCAGGCGCGAACGAAAGGTTCGTCCGGCGATGGTCAACAACTGTTCCGCAGAAGACATCGCGGCTCATGTTGGAGCCCATCGGGGCATTTGTCGAGCGGGAGCAATGTCGTGGAGCGTGACGGCGGCCCGGTTTTTGTCGGCGCAGATGAGGAGGAAAGGAGCGTTTCAGGGCAGCTCGCCGGCCGCGATGCATCCGCTGTAATACTGCGCCTGCGCCTCCAGGCACAGCGGAAGGCCGAGCGAGGGCCACACGTCAATCAGCGCCCATTCCAGCACCTCGGAAGGGTCCTGCTCTCTTCGCGGAGAGATGAATTTCCGGGATTCGGTTTCCTCGAGCGAAAAGCTGTCGAGCAGCAGCCACGCGTAATAAAGGCGCTTGTAGAGGAAGAATCGCTCGTCGTCCGACATCTCCGGCCACCCGCCGCCGCGGACGAAAATGCGGATGGCGGCGTCCACCATTGGACGCGAGTGGCGTTCCCGCTCTTTGAACTGCTGCATGAGATCGTCCGGGTCTCTCGCGAATGGATTGACGGCTTCGAGTTCGGGCGGCGTCCATCGGCGCCATTCCGCCTCGAGTTGCTGAGCAAATTTCCGCCAGCTCATACTGTTTCCCATGATTGCATGTTTCGACTCCCTTTGGCGGCGTTACGAATAACCAGAGTGCCTGCGGAAGCCCACGTTTGTATGGTCCATCCAGTCGGCTTTCGACAATGGGGCGGGCACCCCAGACTCGCGAAATCGACACGATCTGCTTTTAAAAAAAAATGCCCGGACAAGACGCGGTCCGGTAAAGCAGCCGTTCGTTCGTCGCCGTTCCGTCTTTCTGACAAAATCTGAAAAAATTGTCCTGACGTTCGGGCCGCGTTCGTCATAGGGTTAAAGCGACCACTAGTCAAGGGCGCACACAAGAACTATGAGCACACAATCCCAGAATGGTTACATGTTGATTTTCCGCGGCACCGATTGGTATCGGGGTTTGTCGCCGGAACAGATGCAGCGCGTGGCGGACGAGTGGATGGCGTGGTTCAGACGCCTGACGGAGGAAGGCACCGCCATCGCCGGCAACCCGCTGGAGAACGAGGGAAAGATCATTTCAGGCCGCAACGGCGTGGTGTCCGACGGTCCCTTCGCCGAATCAAAGGAAACCATCGGCGGGTATTTCCTCCTCAAGGTGAAAACCTTCGACGAAGCCGTGGCGATCGGCCGGCAATGCCCGGGATTGCCCTACGGAATACGCGTCGAGGTGCGGCCGGTGGCCGCAGAATGCCCCATTCACAGCGAACTGGCCGCCAGGGAACAATTCGCAGCGAGATAAATCCCGCGGCCGGGGCAGTCCGCTTTCACACAAGAGCGGCGCGCCGCGCGCGCAAACAAGGAAGAATTGGATATGGCAAGCTATGTGGACGGGTTCGTTCTGCCGATTCCCAAACGGAATGTCGCCGCATACCGGCGCATCGCGCAGAAGGCGGCCAAAATCTGGAAGGAACACGGCGCGCTCGATTACCGGGAATGCGTGGGTGACGACCTCAACGTCAAGGTGTGCAAGCCGTTCCCGCGCGGCATCAAGACCAAACCCGGCGAGACCGTCGTTTTCGCCTACATCGTTTACAAGTCGCGGGCGCATCGCGACCGGGTCAACAAGAAGGTGATGAACGATCCACGGATCGCGAAGATATGTGATCCGAAGGATATGCCGTTTGATCCGGCGCGAATGCTGGACGGCGGGTTCAAGACCATCGCGGAGGTGTGACGGCGGGGCTGTGACGCGCGCATGAACCTGCTCGTCGGCACCAGCGGCTATTCCTACAAGGAGTGGAAGGGCGCCTTCTATCCTGAAGATCTGCCGGAGAAGCAAATGCTCCGTTTCTACGGCGAGCAGTTTCGCACGGTCGAAATCAACAACACGTTCTACCGCATGCCGAGCGCTTCCGTCCTTGAGGCATGGGCGCGGGAAGTGCCGGCCGGCTTTCGTTTCGTGCTGAAGGCGCCGCAGCGAATCACCCATGTTCAACGGTTGAAGGACGCCGGTGATTCGCTGACGTACCTGCTGAAGACGGCGGAAGTCCTGAAGGAACGCCTCGGTCCCCTGCTCTTCCAGTTGCCGCCGTATCTGAAAAAGGACGCGCCGCGGCTGCGCGAGTTCCTGGAGTTGCTTCCCAAAGAACCCCGCGCCGCGTTTGAGTTTCGACATCAGTCGTGGTTCGACGACGACATCTTCGGCCTGCTTCGCGATCATCAGGCCGTGCTGTGCATCGCCGAAGCCGAGAACGAACTCGCGATCCCGTGTGTGTCCACGGCTGACTGGGGTTACCTGCGCCTGCGCCGTCCGGACTACGGCGACCGGGAATTGAGCAACTGGATCGAGCGGGTACGCGGACAGAATTGGCGAGAGGTCTTCGTCTTCTTCAAGCACGAAGAGGAAGGCAAAGGGCCGCAGATGGCCAGGAGATTCCTGGAACTGGCCGGCGCGCCCGATTTCCAAGAATGACGGTGCGCCGGAGGTTCCCTCCTGCAACCGGGCTGCTATGGTATCGTGCCGGCAAATGGCATCGCGACACTCACAGGTCGCCCGAGTGGGCAAACGACAGGTCGAGGTTTCCAATCTCGACAAGGCCCTGTTCCCGTCGGATCACATCCTCAAGGCGCACCTGATCGAGTATTACCTGAAGGTTGCTCCCACCCTTCTCGCCCATGCCCGCGGCCGGCCGCTTTCGCTTGTCCGTTACCCCGACGGCATCGGGGGCGAGTCGTTCTTCCAGAAGAACCGTCCCGGGTGGGCGCCCGAATGGATCGAACACGTCACACTGGGCGAGCAGGAAAGCGACTACGTGATCGTGACGGAAGAAGCCTCCCTGGTCTGGCTCGCCAACCTGGCCTGCATCGAACTGCACCAGATGCACTCGCGCGCGCCGCACTTCGACAGGCCCGACTATGTCGCGTACGACTTCGACCCGCCGGACGGTTTTCCGTTTGCAAAAGTCGCGGAACTGGCATTGGAGTTCAAAACGCATCTTGAAAGGTTCGGATACCATCCGTTCGTGAAAACGACCGGGCGAAAGGGGTTGCACATCCTGACGCCGATCGAACCCAGGTGGGACTTTCACGAAGCGTTTGAAGCCGCCAGGGCCGTCGCGCAACCGTTCGTCGAGTCGCACGCATCCCTGACCCTTCAGATCAAGAAGGACCAGCGCAAGGGGCGCGTGCTGCTGGACATCTACCGCAATCGCTCGTCCCAGACCATTGTCGCCGCGTACAGCGTTCGCGGGCTCCCGAGGGCGCCCGTTTCCACGCCATTGACCTGGGCCGAGCTCGATGCGGGCGTGGATCCGGGTGAGTTCAATCTTCGAACCTTGCCGGATCGCCTGGCCCGCGATGGCGACCCGTGGGAAGCCTTCAGCGCGTACGCAACAGCACTTCACACGAAGCCGGCTGCCAAACGGGCGCGAAAGTCCCTGAAACCCGCGCGCACCTACAAGACACGCGAGCAACTCGCCGCCTACTCCGCCAAACGCAGCTTCGAGAGAACACCCGAACCGCCGGCCGACAAGCCCGTCCCCTCCGGCGCGGGCAACGCATTTGTCATCCATCGCCATCACGCCTCAAGGCTGCATTACGACCTGCGACTGGAACGCGACGGCGTGCTCAGGTCGTGGGCGGTCCCCAAAGGACTGCCGCCCCGGCCCGGCATCAAGCGCCTCGCGGTCAACGTCGAGGATCATCCCCTGGAGTATGTCGATTTTGAAGGCGCCATTCCGAGAGGCGAGTACGGCGGCGGCATGATGTGGAAATTCGCCCGGGGCCGATACGAGATCACGAAGGAGAAAGCGGATGGGTTCTACTTCCGCCTCCACTCCCGCGAGCTGGACGGCGAATATCGCATGCACCGCACGAAGGAGAATCAATGGCTGCTTGAACGCGTTGACACCCCGCCATCGGATCCGGTGCGCGAATTCGTCGCCCCGATGCTCGCCCGGGCCGCCGACCGGGTGCCGCGCGCGGACCACATCTTCGAAGTCAAATGGGACGGTATCCGCGCCATGATTTCGCTCGACGAAGGCGCGGTCCGGATCCGCGGTCGCAACGGGATTGATATCACAGAACAGTTCCCCGAATTGCTGATTCCGGAGCAGGCGTTCCGGGCGGCGTCTGCTTTGTTTGACGGTGAAATCGTCTGCCTGAATGCCGATGGCAGGCCGAACTTCAGAGATGTGATTTTCCGGATGCAACAGCGCAGCGAAGGCGCGATCGGACGCGCGCGAGTGAAGCATCCCGCCGTTTGTTATCTGTTCGACTGTCTTTACCTGGATGGACGGGCTGTGATGAACGAGCCGCTGGTTCGCCGGCGCGAGTGGCTGGAGGATGCCCTTCGGGACAACCCCGCCTATCGGGTCAGCCAGGCGATGGAGGAAGGCGAAACGTTCTTCGAAGCGGTGCGGGAGATGGGGCTGGAAGGCATGATGGCCAAGCAACGCACCGGCCCGTATCTGCCGGGCAAACGCAGCGATTGCTGGCTGAAACTCAAAACCCGGCGCACCATGGAATGCGTCATCATCGGGTACACCCGCGGAAAGGGTGACCGCGAGAAGACGTTCGGCGCTCTTCACATCGCCCGTTGGAAGGGTCCGGAGCTGGAATACCTGGGCAAGGTGGGAGGCGGCTTTGACGAGACCTCGCTGGCGGCCGTCTGGGGAGATTTAAGGAAATTGACGCCTGGCATAAGGCCTGTTAAAGACAGGCTGGGTGATGGGGCCGGGACGGTCTGGGTTGAACCCAGGCTGGTGTGTGAAGTTCAGTTCTCCTCGATCACGAGCGATGGCCGGTTGCGCGAGCCCGTGTTTCTGAGAATGCGCCCGGATTTGATGAATGCAACCATAACGACCTGATTTATGAGATCGATCTGGAAGGGCCACATTCAGTTCTCGCTCGTCACGATCCCCATCCGCATTTACAACGCGGTGGACACGCAGGAGACAATCCGTTTCAACCAGTTGCACAAGGAGGATCACGGCGCGGTCGGCTACGAGAAGAAGTGCAAGAAATGCTCCAGGACGCTGACCAACGAGGAGATCGTCAAGGGCTACCAGTTCGAACCCGAGCAGTATGTCATCGTGTCGGCCGAGGATCTTGCGAAGATCAAGCTCAAGAGCACCAGGGTCATTGAAATCCAGGGATTCATCGACGCTTCAGAAGTGGACACGCTGTTGTATGAAGCGCCGTATTTCGCCGGGCCGGACGGGTCGGTTGCCACCAAGGCCTATTCCCTCCTGAGCGAAGCGCTCGCCGCCAGCGGCAAGGTCGGTCTGGGCAAGGTTGTGCTGCGTGACCGCGAGGAGGTGCTGCTGATCGCGCCGAAAAACGGAGGCCTCGTGCTCCACAAGCTGCGGCACCCGAACGAGGTCAGAAGGATCGAGGACGTTCCCCAGCTCGAGAAGAAGGAGGTCAGCAAGGATGAATTGAAGCTTTCCATCAGCCTCGTGGAATCGATGACCTCCAGCCTCAAAGAGATGGACCTCACCGACCGGTATCGCGACGCGTTGCGCGCACTGATCGACGCGAAGATCAGCGGCCGCGAAGTGGTCAGCGCGCCGGAAGAGGAGAAGCCGGTGGTGGACATCATGACGGCGCTGCGCCAGAGCATCGAACGGACGAAAGCGCAGAAGAAGCCGATGGAAAAGGCGAAGGGCGAGAAGAAACAGGCGGCCGAAGGCAAACCCGCGAAACAGAGAAAGATCGCCTAGTCCGGGCTCCGGACCGTCAGGGTTGTTGCGCCGGTTGTTGTCAGAGGACGGTTGCTTTGAGTTCACAGCTTCGGTTCAATGGCTGCCGCTGTGAAACACTCTGAAGTCGCATGGGACAGATCGTAAAATTCCCGGTTCAAGCCTCGAAACTCGGCTACACGCGCGCGCGGAAGCGCGGCCGGGGAATCGATCCCAACCAGCTCGACCTGTTCCCTTCCCCCGGCGCTCAGATTCTCGAATTCACCCCTGCTGCGGGCTGGTTCGAGCAGGCTCTCGCGCTGGACGAACGCGGCGATGCGCGAGCCGCGGAGTTTTATCTCAAAGCGATCGAGCAGGAGGATTGCGTCGCGGACGCCTGGTGCAATCTGGGGATTCTCGAGTCGCGAAACGGAAACACCATCCGGGCCTTCGACTGCTTCACCTGCTCGCTGAAACACAACCCGCGGCACTTCGAGGCTCATTACAACCTTGGAAATCTCTACTTCGACGCGAACGATTTCCGGCTTGCCCAACTGCACTACGAACTTGCGGTCGAGGTAAATCCTTCCTTCGCCAACGCGTATTTCAACCTCGCTCTGGTGCACGCGATCCATCACGACCCTGCGGCGGCGGTCCGGGTCCTTTCCCGCTACCAGGAACTGGTTCCCGTCGAGGAAGCGCGCAACGCCGCGCGATTGCTGGAAGACCTGAAGGAATCCATCGCCGCAGTCCGGTCCCGTTCCAGCCGCACGGCGCCGCAAGTCTGACGCAACCTCTGCGATCAGATCGGAGCACGGAGCCACGCGGCAGAAGACGGAGTTGAACGAGAAAAATGGTCGGGGCGGCGAGATTTGAACTCGCGACCTCTTGCACCCCAAGCAAGCGCGCTAGCCAGGCTACGCTACGCCCCGAACCATTCGGCCGGTGAACCGGCGAGGCCACACACTATGCCGCGTGTCCTTCCCCGAAACAACTTCAAAACGCAGGATCGGGGGCTGCCACGGATTGTCCTGCTCTTCCTTTAGCCGCCGGCTTCTGGTATTCGGTGCCCCGTGGATACCACGAACATCTTCGACTATCCGCTCCCGATGGCGGAGACGCAGAACCTCTTCACCCGAAGTCTCCTGGTGATTGTGTTCGCCGTTGCGGCGCACGTGCTGGTCTGGCTTGTGCGTTCCGGGTCCGACTGGCTGATCCGAAAGAGCGCGGCGCGCAAGACGCCCGTCGGCTTCGTCACCCAGCAGCCGAAGTTCATTACGTTCACCGGGCTGATTGCGAGCGCGGTGACCTTCGCCATCTACTTCGTCGCGGTGGGATACCTGCTCAAATACACCTTCAACATCAACCTCGCGACGTACCTTGCGACGGCGTCGGTGATCGGACTGGCGGTCGGGTTCGGTTCCCAGGGACTGGTGCAGGACGTGGTGACGAGCCTGACGCTGATTGTGTCGGACACGCTCGACGTGGGCGACGTGATCGAAGTGGCGGGCCAGGTGGGCCGCGTGGAGAAGGTCGGGCTGCGTTTCACGGAACTGTCGAACCTGTTTCATCAGCAGGTGTTCGTGCCTAATCGAATGATCGCGAACATCGGGCGCTTTCCCCTGGGCGGCATTTATGCCTACGCGGATGTTCAGATTCCTTCCGGTGCCGACCCCGCGCAGGTGCAGGAGGAAGTGAATCGCATCGCGCACGGGGTGTGGACGCAATTCAGCGCAATCATCCTGTCCGAGCCTCGCGTGTTTGATGCCGCGTCGGCCGGAGACGGCGAGTGGAAGTATTTTCGGACGCGATTCAAGATCTGGCCCGGGCAGGGCGCGTTGATTGAGACGACATTCCGCCAGCGCGTCGTGGCGGCGATGAAACGATTCGATCCCGCGTATGCGGACTGGATGGTGTCGGTGACGTATCGCGCGACGCTCAGCTCGGGCGGTTGAGAACGGAGCGTTACGGCACGCGGAAAGGAAGAAGAGGCAGAGCGGCGGGTGTCGAACTCAGGGTGTCGAACTTTGCCTTGACAACGGGCCGCGTCGCAAGCTGCAATACGACGCGTGTTCCCGTTTGCATTATCCGTGATGCGAAGCGAAGCCACCAGACCGGGATCCGTTTGCCCCACCAACGGCCGCGCTCCAGCATCCAGTTCTCCATCCGAACACTGATCAACCACAACATCAAAGCAGCATGAATATCCGAAAAGACGGTATCGCTCCCAATGCGGGGCGACTCTTGTGGGCAGGCTTCGTCGCCATTCTCGCAGCTGGAACGGGATTCGGGGTCCGCGGTGGGATTCTGGCGAACTGGGGTGCCGAGTTCGGTTTCACCGGCGCCGAACTCGGGGTTATCACCGGAGCGGGTCTGACCGGATTTTGTTTCGGGATTATTATTGGCGGGATTGTCTGCGACAAACTGGGCTATGGCAAACTGGTGGTGGCGGCATTCGCACTGCATGTGATTTCGGCGTTCATCACGTTCGCGGCGATGCCTGACCAGGCGCGGACGGTTGCTTTCAACCTCCTGTATTGGGGCACCTTCATCTTTTCCGTTGCCAATGGAACTCTCGAGGCCGTCGCGAATCCTCTCGTGGCAACGCTCTTCCCGAACAATCGCACGCATTACCTGAACATTCTGCACGCAAGCTGGCCTGCCGGACTGGTGCTGGGCGGCGCCATTGGCTGGTTCCTCGGCGAGAAGCTCGGCTGGCACTGGAAATGGCAGCTGGGCCTGTTTCTCCTCCCGACGGTGCTCTACGGAATCATGTTCCTTGGCCAGCACATGCCGAAATCCGAAGCCTCTCAAAAAGGCCTCAAACTGGGCGAGATGTTCAAGGATGTGGGGATTCTGGGCGCTCTCGTGGTGTGCTTCCTGCTGGCGCTGTTCTTCAACGACATCCTGTCCCTTCTCCTCAAGGACGCGCCCACTGCGGCCGCGACGATTGCCTATGTCATTGCCGGCGCGCTGCTCATTTCCGTCGGCGTTCTCACACGATTTTCGCTGGGTGCGTTTCTCCTGTTCGTGCTCTTTGTAACTCATGCGCTCCTGGGAGCGGTCGAGCTGGGCACGGACGGCTGGATCCAGAACATCACCGGAAACATCCTCACTCCCGCCCAGGGCAAGATTCTGTTCGTCTTTACGTCGGCCGTGATGTTTGGGCTCCGCTTCTGTGCGGACTTTATCGAGAAGAAGCTGGGGCTTTCGCCGATCGGCATTCTGTTGACCTGCGCCATTCTGGCGACGGGCGGATTGCTCCTGACCAGCCGGATTGAAACGTTCGCCGGCGCCATGCTTGCGTTGCTGGTGTATGCCGTGGGCAAGACGTTCTTCTGGCCCACGATGCTCGCGGTGGCCAGCGACCGGTTCCCGCGCACCGGCGCCATCGCCATCAGCATCATGGGCGGCATCGGGATGATGTCGGCCGGCATGATCGGCGGGCCGGGCCTGGGTTATGCCAAGGACCGCTTCGCCAGCGCCGAGCTCGAGAGAACCGCGCCCGAAGTGTACGCGGAATACAAAGTCGATGAGCCCAAGGGATGGCTGTTCTTCAAAAAGGTCAGCGCCATTGACGGCAAGAAGCTTGGTGAAGTGCAGGAGAATCTCAAGCGCGGCCGCGCCATCGTTGAGAAACAGGGGTTCAATGCGAGCGCGGCCATCGCCACGCTCTCACGCGAGCAACAGGCGGTTGCCCAGGCGAGCATCCAGGGCGACCGCAAGACGCTGGTGGCGGACGCGTTCATTCCGGCCACGATGGCCGTGATCTACCTGGGGCTGTTGATCTATTTCAAATCGATCGGCGGTTACAGGCCCGTCCATCTCGTCGGCACCGATGCCGCCGGTGCTGCGGCTCCGGAACCGGCCAAGACAGTCTGAGACCGCGTCGTGCCGGTGGCCGCAGGCGGTGCGTGGTTCGAATCGCGCCATGAGCGAGCGCCGTTGTGCGATCAGGTGAGAATCCCGCACGGCGCGCAGACGGGAGTCCTTCTTTTCTTTCGCGGCGCGGCATCGGGACCGGCATGGCAGTTTTGTCCATGCATTTCCCGATGACGCGCTTCCGGGGACGCAGAAATCTGAAACCTTTTCCCGCTCCGGTGCGTCCGTTGACACAACCCTATGGCAATCGCGCGAGCGAGCGTTTGAAACGGAACAGGCCCGTGTGTATTTCGAGTCTTCCAGGAACAGGCAGGTCGGCAGATAACCGTTGCGCTGCGCGCGCTCTTTCAGCCAGAATCCGTCAACCCATCAGAACTGAACCAGAAGCACTGCATTCATCCATTCACGCATGAGCAAAAAGTTCAATATCGCGGTCATTGGCCTTGGTTTCGGAGCGGAGTTCATCCCGATCTGGCAGAAGCATCCTCACACCCGGTGTTACGCCATTTGCCAGCGCAATGCCGAAAAGCTGAACAACGTGGGCGATTACTTCGGCGTTGAAAGGCGCTACACCGATTACAGGCAGTTGCTCAAGGATCCGGCGATCGACGCCGTTCACATCAATTCGCCCATTCCGGACCACGCCTGGATGAGCATCGCCGCACTCAAGGCCGGCAAGCACGTGGCCTGCACCGTGCCGACGGCAACCAGCATCGCCGACTGCCGCAAGATCGTCGATCTCGTGAAAAAAACCGGGCTCAAATACATGATGATGGAAACCGTTGTGTATGCCCGCGAATACCTGTTCATGAAGGAACTGCTCGACCGCGGTGAGCTCGGGAAACTGCAGTTTGTGCAGGCGACGCACCAGCAGGACATGGACGGCTGGCCGAACTACTGGCCCGGGTTGCCGCCGATGTGGTATGCGACGCATTGCGTGGGCCCGGTGGCCGGCCTCATTGGACGCCCGGCCGAATACGTGTCGTGTTTCGGATCCGGCACCATCCGCAAGGAACTCATTCGCAAATACCGTTCCCCATTCGCCGTCGAGTCGGCCCATATCCGGTTTCGGGGAACGGACGTGAGCGCGCGCATCATCCGCAGTCTCTTTGACACGGCGCGGCAGTATCGGGAGAGCATCGACGTTTACGGGAGCAAGAAATCCATCGAATGGCCGCTCATTGAGCATGAACCCCTCGTGATGCACACGGCGAAGCTGCCCGAGCCGAAGATTCCGAAGCTGGTGAAGGCGCCGGACTATGCGAAACGCCTTCCGAAGAGCATCGCGCAATACACGACGCGGGGCGTTTACGACGCCTCGAAGAAGACGCACTTGAGCTTCACGCAGGGCAGCGGTCACGGCGGCAGCCACCCGCATCTGGCCCATGAGTTTGCCATGGCGCTGGTGGAAGACCGCGATCCATTCCCGAACGCCCGGCAATCGGCGAACTGGACCTGCGTGGGACTGTGTGCCCATCAATCCGCATTGCAGGGCGGCAAGATCGTCAAACTTCCCGATTTCACCCTCTGACCGTTCGCAACACAGGAATCGCATGAAACGCCTGACCCCCTTCCTGTTCATTGCGACGCTGGCGGCCGCGCTGTCCGGAGCGCCTTCGGGCGCGGCGGCCGCCGACTGGACCAATGCGCCGCTGCGCGTCCTGTTCCTTGGCGATCGCGCCGGCCATCGTCCGGCTCAGCGCTTTGCCATCCTCGAACCGGTGCTGGCTCAGCGCGGGATTGAAATGACCTACACGGAATCGATGAGCGACTTCAATCCGGAGCGGCTGGCGGAGGTGGACTGTGTGTTGATCTACGCGAACGTCACGCGCATTTCACCGGAGCAGGAAAAGGCGCTGCTGGATTTTGTGAGCGCCGGGGGCGGCCTCGTGCCGATTCACTGCGCGAGCTATTGCTTCCACAACTCCTCCAACTACATCGCGCTGGTGGGCGCCCAGTTCCTCCGGCACGGAACGGGCGTGTTCAAGGAAACCATAGTGAACCCCGATCACCCCATCATGCAGGGCCTGGAACCGATCGAGAGCTGGGACGAAACCTACGTGCATCACCGGCACAACACGGACCGCGTGGTGCTGGCCGAGCGCCGCGATGACCAGGGAGCCGAACCGTGGACGTGGGTTCGCGAGCATGGGAAAGGGCGGGTTTTCTACACCGCATGGGGCCATGACCAGCGCACCTGGAATCATCCGGGATTCCAGACGCTCGTCGAGCGCGGCATCCGTTGGGCATCCGCCAACGCGCCTCGGCGGGCAACATCCAAAAACTGAACTGTTCTGTACAGCCGTTCGTTCATTGCCGACTGAATTGAAACCGCAGCGAATCCTTGTTCTCACGTGAAACGCGTACTTGTCTTGTTGACGGCGGGACTGATGAGTCTCAGCGCCCTCGCGGCCGCTCCCGAACCCCTGCATATCCTGTATCTCGGCCCGGTCGATGTCGGCAGCCGAAGGGGCGGCGGCTCGCGCACGAACTACGCCTATCTGCCGGGCCAGACCCTCGCGCCCGAGGCGATCTATTTCGACCATCTCTCCGAGTTGGCGCATCTCACCGAACAGTATCTGAGGCATTTCGACGCCGTTGTGCAGGTGATGCCCGACGCCGAAATCGACGCGACGCACCGGAGAATGCTCGACGCGTTCAGAGCCTCGGGCCGAGGAGTGCTGCGGTATGCCGAACGTCCGGGAGACGCGACGTTGCGCCAGGCCGTGCTCGACAACGTTCCCCGGCAGGCGAGAGCGGCATGGGAAGCGTTTGTGGCCTCCCGCCCTCCCCTTCGGCGGCTGCCGGGAGACGTTCCAAACTACGAGCAGCGGCCCGAGCCGGTTCCGTTTCAGGCCCCGTTGCGGCCCGAAGACAGCATGCGCTACACGCAGGTCCCGGCTGACTTTGAACTGCAGCTCTTTGCCGCGGAACCGGACGTGCTGAAGCCCATCTACATGGCCTGGGACGAGCGTGGGCGCGCCTGGATTGTCGAAGCGCGCGATTACCCGCACGGTCTCGTGAACGAGGGAGAGCCCGGCGAGTCCTGCATCAAGATCTGCGAGGACACCAACGGTGACGGAAGAGCCGACAAATTCACCGTCTTCGCCGACAAGCTGAACCTGGCGACGGCACTTGTCTTTGTGAATGACGGCATCATCGTTTCTGAAGCCCGCCACATGGTTTTCTTGAAGGATACCAATGGCGACGACAAAGCGGACGTGCGCCACACGCTTCTTCCCGGCTGGGGCATCCACGACACGCACGCCATGCAGAGCAATCTTGGACGCGGGTTCGACAACTGGCTGTATGGCGCGGTGGGTTACTCGAACTTTCGAGGCGTCGTGGGCGGACGCGAACTGCAGTTCGGGCAGGGCATTTTCCGCTTCAAAGCGGACAGTTCCGCACTGGAATTCCTCTACCAGTTCAACAACAACACCTGGGGCTTTGGTCAGAATGCGTATGGCGATGTGTTCGGTTCTACGGCCAACGGAAACCCGACGTTCTACGGTTATCTTCCGGCAACCATCGTGAATCCGACGCAGCCCGGAACCGGGCGGCGCGGCCGGCGCGGTGGCGCAAACGCCGCGGACGACGGCCAGCCTCAGATCCGCCGCCTGCCCTCTGCCCGCTCGCTGGCGCCGGGCATGCGCATGCATCCCAACACGCCGAATGTCCGCATGGTGGACAACTTCGGCGGCTACACCGCCGGCGCCGGACACGCGTTCATGGTGAGCGACGCCCTCCCCGCCCGCCTGCACGGCAAGGCCCTGGTCAACGAACCCACCGCCAAACTCATCGGCATCATGGATATTCGGCCCGACGGCGGCGGATATGAAGCCCGCGACGGTTTCAACTTCCTCGCGAGCACCGACGAATGGATGTCGCCGATCTTCTCCGACGTTGGCCCTGACGGCGCGGTGTGGGTGATTGATTTCTACAGCTTCGTGATCCAGCACAATCCGACGCCCAATCCGCGAGCGGGGGGCATTGAGGCCAGAACCGGCCCCGGGGGAGCGTACATCACCGAAAACGATCTCCGCGACCGGACGCATGGCCGCATCTACCGCGTTGTCTGGAAGGACGGTCCGCGCAGCCCGATCCGGTCGCTGGCCGGAGCAAAAGCGCCCGAACTGGTTCAGGCGCTCGACAGCGGCAACCAGCACTGGACCCTGACAGCCCAGCGGTTGATCGTGGACAACAAAGTGACCGATGCCGTCCCCGCGCTGAGGAAGCGTGTGCAGTCCGGCAAGGGCGGCAAAGGCGCCATCCACGCGCTCTGGGCGTTGGAAGGAATTGGCGCGCTCGACAAGGCCACGCACCAGGCCGCCCTGCTCGACAAGGATCCCGCCCTGCGCCGCAACGCCATTCGCGCACTGCCGGGCAACGAATACGGACGGCAGTTGTTCTTCAGCAGCCCTGTGATCCAGGACCCGGATCTGATCACGCGCCAGGCCGCGTTCGTTAAACTCGCCCAATTCCCGACCATTCCCGAGATTCAAACCGTTGTCGCCCAGCTCGGCCGCGTGCCGGCCAACACGCAGGATCCTTACCTGAACGATTCCCTGACTCTGCTGGGCCGCATCCACAACGTCACCGGTGTCGGTGAAAACGAGGTGCAGGTCACCGCAGGCGATCCCAAGCGCGGCGAAGAACTCTTCTTCACCAGCCCGACCGCGGCGTGCGCGTCCTGCCACACTGTCGGCGGCAAAGGCGGTGTGGTGGGCCCGATTCTCGACGGGATCGCCGTCCGCAGCGACAAGGATTACATCCTGGAAAGCCTGATGGATCCCAATGCGAGAATGGCGAAAGGATACGAGCACCTCTCCATCTCCCCGATGCCGCCGCTGGGTGTTCTGCTGAACGAACAGGACCTCGCCGACATCGTGGCCTACCTCCAAACACTGACCACGCCGCCGAAGGACGGCATCACGGTCCCGGTGCAGCAGCCGAACCTGTACGAGTAACGGCCCGCGGGGTCTCGTCGGGCGCCCGACCACAACAGCGAATTCGCTGTCAGCGAAGCGTCCGCTTGAGGAATCGCAGTCCGTTCACGGCGATTTCGTCGCGCGTCGGTTCGATGCGCCGCCAGATGGCCGCTGCGCGCGCAATCACCTTCACGTCCGTCGTGAAGGATTCGATCACCACGCAACCGTTGAAGCGGATCGCTTTGAGTGCCGCGGCGATGGATTTCCAATCCGTGTGATCGCCGCCCGGCGTGCCGCGATCGCTGCCGCACGCGTGCAAATGCGCCAGATGCTTCCCGGCCTTGCGAATGGCTTCGCCAAGGTGCTTCTCCTCGATGTTCATGTGGAACGTGTCGAGGTGGAGTTTCAACGCGGGACGGTTCACGTCCCGGATCATGGCCAGCGCCTGATCGCAGGTGTTGATGAAATCCGTCTCAAACCGGTTCAACGGCTCGAGGCAAATCCGCCGTCCCCGCTTCCCGGCGTATTCGGCCAACGCCCTCAGATGTCGGACGACCGTTTGCCATTGTTTTCGGTACTCCGCGCGAGGCACGGCATCCGCGCGGCCGACCGACGAATACACCGGTCCGATGAGCGACGGGCAATCCAGCACGACCATCTGGTCGATCAACGCCTTCATGTACTTCAGCGCGTTCCGCTGTTGCTCCGCGGTGCCCCGCAGATCGCGGTCCGGGCCCAGGCAGGCGCAAACGGATCCGCAAACCAGCCCGTGCCGGTCCAGTTCCCGCCGCACATGTTTCGGATCGATGTGGGACGGGTCTTCAATCGCCAGTTCCACCGCGTCAAAGCCCCATTCTTTGAACTTCCGGAACAGGCGGGTGCTCGCGTTGGTGAACGGAGACGTGAACAGGAAGGTGTTGATGCCGAATTTCATAGTGAACGGCGTGCAGACTAATCGCAGGCCGCCTTGCGCGAAAGGCAAATCCTTCAGCGCATTCCGCTTTGTCAGCGAGGGATGAGATGAACGTTTGGCGCCTTGACCAGCGCGATCACGCGATCGCCTGGCGACAGCGCGAGTTCTTCGCAGGCCTGTTTCGTCAGCGATGCCGTCAGCAGGAAACCGCAGTCGATCTCGACTCGCATGAAAGGGCCGTCCCGGCCGATTGACCGAACGGTTCCCGCAAGATGATTGCGGGGGCTGCTCGGCCGGTCGTCGCCTTTCACCAGAATGACGTCCTCCGCGCGGATGCAGACAAAGACGTCGCGCGCGCGGGCCGAGAGATTCTGCTCCGGCGCCACGACAGTGGTGGAACCGACGGCTACCCGCACCAGGCCGTCCTGAATCTGCGCGACGCGCCCCGGTTGAATCGTTTCCACCCGCAACAATCCCGCCACGTCGAGGTTGGCGGGCCTGCTGAAGACCTCCTGGATTCCGCCCTGTTGCGCCACTTTGCCGTTCACCAGCACGACGATCGCGTCGGCGATCGTGAGCGCCTCCGACCGGTCGTGCGTCACATACAGCATCGGCACGCGGAACTCGTCGCGGATCCGGGTCAGATACGGAAGGACGCGCGCCTTCAATTTCGCGTCGAGGCTCGCCAGCGGCTCGTCCAGCAAGAGGAGCCGGGGCGATGTGAGCAATGCCCGGGCAAGTGCGACGCGCTGTTTTTCCCCGCCGGAAAGCTGCGCGATGCCGCGTTCCATCAGCGGTTGAATTTCGAGCACCTGAACAATGTGGTCGAAGCGGAACTGCCGGTTTTCGGACGCGTTCCGTCTGCAGCCGTAGAGAAGGTTTCGGCGTACCGACATGTGCGGAAACAACGCCAGGTCCTGCGGCACGTAGCCGATGCCTCTGTGGCGCGCGGGAACGCAGATCCCCTGCTCCGTGTCCGTGAGGACGCGGTCGTCCAGCCGGATGAAGGCGGATTTCGCCCGGCGCAGTCCGGCGACCAGATCCAGCAGCGACGTCTTGCCTGCGCCGGACGGGCCGAAGATCGCCGTGACGCCACCCTGGATTTCCGCATTCACCTCCAGCGAAAATCCCGTCAGCTCCAGGACGATGTTCTTCAGCATCAGCTTCACACCAGCCGTTTCCTCCTGCGCATGAGCAACTCGCTGGTCCACACAGCGGCAAAGGCGAGGCAGACGGAAATACCCAGCAGCCGAAAGGCGTCCGCGTCGCGGCCGAGCTGCACGGCCTGAAAGATCGAAAGCGACAGCGTCGAGGTTTGGCCGGGAATATTTCCGGCAACCATGATGGTTGCGCCGAACTCGCCCAGCGCGCGGGCAAATGCGAGCACCATTCCCGCCAGGATGCCGCGCATTGCGAGCGGCGCTGTAACAGTGAAGAACACCCGCACGTCGTTCGCACCCATCGTGCGGGCAATCTGCTCCAGACGCGGGTTGACTTCCTCGAAGGCGACGCGCGCCGAACGGACCAGCAGCGGGAATGACATCACGCCAAGCGCAATCAGCACGCCGCGCCAGGTGAACACGACGTCCAGGTTCAGCGTGTCATGAAGGAACCCTCCAATCGGCCCGCGGCGCCCGAACAGTTTCAACAGGATGAGACCCGTCGCCACGGGCGGCATGACCAGCGGCAGGGAGATCAGCGTTTCCACAACGGATTTCCCCCGCCATTCGTATCGAGCCAGCAACCAGGCAATCCCAAGCCCGAACGGGAGAATGACAAGGGTGCTGAGCGCCGAAACCCAGGACGTGAACCAGACGAGCTGCCACTCTTCGGGACGGATCATGCCGGGCCTCCGCGTTCCTCGTGTTCAAGAACGATGAAACCGTGAGCCGCAAAGATACTGGCGGCCTTTTCGGAGTTCAGGAAATCAAGAAACTTCTTCGCCGCCTCAGGCTGCTTCGCTTCTTTCACCAGAGCCACCGGGTAGCGAATCACCGGGCCGTCTTCGGCCGGAATTTCGAAAATCACTTTCACCCGTTTGGAAATGGCCGCGTCGGTCCTGTAAACAATGCCCGCCTCGGCATTGCCGGCCGCAACCGCCGCCAGCGCGGCGCGAACGTTCTGGGTGGGGACCACTTTGGACTCGACCGATGGCCAGAGTCTTTGCTGTTGCAGATATTCCCTGGCGTAGATCCCGGCGGGCACTGCGCTCGGTTCGGCAAGGGCCAGCCGCTTGACCTTGTCCGTCGCCAGGTCCTTCGGACTGGCAATTGCCGCGCCGTTCTCGGCGGCCACCACGATCACGAGCGCATTCGACAGCCGGTTCCTGCGAGTTGTCTTCACGATCAGTCCCTTTTTTTCGAGGCCGTTCATCTTTGCTTCATCGGCGGAAAAGAAAATGTCCGCCGGCGCGCCTTCCTCAATCTGTCGCGCCAGTTCGGCAGTTTCGCCACTGTCATAATCAGGCAGGCCCGCGATCAGCCGGTGCTGAGAGCTGCGCAGAAGGCGCAAGAGCCGTGGACATGACGCTGTCATGGTGTGACGGCATCATGTCATGTCAATTCGCTTTTTCCCGGGCAGCGTCATTCGGCGAGAACGGACCGCAGGCGGGCAAACACTTCCCTCGCGGGAATGGGCGGGCTTTGCTTTCCGCCAGCGCCGGGAACGATCAATAGCGGGTAATCCGCCGGATCCGGAATACCCCCGTGCGAGCCTTTCACCAGGGAAGCATCAAGCGGAATGACATCCAGCAACGTCCGAAATCCAAGCCGGCTCCGCAGCAGCCGGGCGGCGATCTTGAGTTTCGGCAATGAAATTGTCGGGTCGATGAAGAGTTCCACCGGGTCGTAGCCCGGTTTGCGATGGATGTCCACGCAGCGGGCGAAGTCCGGCGCGCGCCGGTCATCCGTCCAGTAGTAGTAGGTGAACCAGCTTCGCGCGTCGGCGACGGCGATGAGATCCCCGGCACGGTGATGCCGGACGCCAGCCGTCGCCTGTTCTTCCGGGCCCAAAACCCGTTCCACCCCCGGCAGCTTTTCAACGGCGATCCGCGCCTCGCCTGTCAACCCGGGATCGTTCACGTAGATATGAGCGACCTGATGGTCGGCCACGGCGAACACCTTGCTCGCGCCGCAATCGAGCAGTTCGCGTCCAAGCTCCTCCCGCACGGCGATCCAGCCGCGCTCGCGAAACAGGCGATTCAGATGAATCGGCCGGCTCACTGTGGTGATGCCGTATTCGGACAGCAGAACCACCTCGACCGACCTGCTCCGGAAGAAAGAGATGAGGTCTCCCGTCACAGTATCGATTTGCCGGATATCATCACTGATGGCGGGATCCTCGGGCCCGAGCCGCTGCAGGTTGTAATCCAGGTGTGGCAGATAGATCAGACTCAGCGTCGGCCGGTAGCGTTCTTCGATCCATCTGGCGGATTCGGCAATCCAGCGCGACGATTCGATGCCCGCAAGCGGACCCCAGAACTGCCGGAATGGAAATTCACCAAGATCCTTCTTGATCTCCCCGCGGATCGAGCCGGGGGCGGTGTAGATGTCGAAAATTTTCCTGCCGTCCGCCGGATACATCGGGCGCGGCGTGATCGAATAGTCGGCGGTGGAATACATGTTGTACCACCAGAAGAGCTTCGCGCAGGTGAAACCCGGTCGTTGCGCCTTCTCCGCCTCCCAGATCTTTGTCCCGGCGACCAGGTGATTCGATTGCTTCCAGAAATGCACCTCGCTCAACGCGCGATCGTACCAGCCGTTGCCCACAATGCCGTGCTCGGAAGGATCCAGCCCCGTGAGATACGTCGCCTGGACCGTGCAGGTCACGGCCGGGAACGCAGGCACCACCGGGATGACCGCCGCATTCGTCGCAAACGCCTTCATGTGCGTCGTCCGATCGAGAATCGATCGGGTCAGCCCGACGACATTGATGACCGCCAGACGTTTCATGCCATGCAGCGAATGCGAAAGGCGAATGAACTCGAGCGCGGAGGCAAGCGGCGACGGCTCATGATCCGGTGGTCTTTCGGCGGCCCCTGTCTGCAAGCCGTTTCATGGCCTGCTTGATCAGCGCGCGGTCCATCTCGTGCACTTCGAATCCTGCTCCAATGTCCTTCAATAGAGTGACGGCAAGCGTGCCGCCGAGGTGCTCGCGAAACTCTTCCAGGCCGAGCAGCACCGCGGGTTCGCCATCACCCTCCTCCTCGTCCAGTTCCGGAGCCCAAAGATCAAATCCCAGTTCCTCAATCAGTCGGAGAATCCGCTCAGCGGCTTCTTCCGCGAGAAACCCGGCCAGGTGCGAATAAATCACATCGAGCGCAATTCCGATCGCCACCGCTTCACCGTGGTGAATGCGAAAATTCGACAGTTGCTCGAGCTTGTGCGCGGCCCAATGTCCGAAGTCCAACGGTCGCGCCGATCCCATCTCGAACGGATCGCCGCTCGTCGCAATGTGCCTCACATGCGCCTCCGCACATCGATAGATCAGGTCCTCTACGGCGTCCGGTTCGAACCGCCGCAAACGCTCCGCATCGGCTTCGATTCGTTCAAAGAAATTTCCGTCGCGAATCAGCGCCACCTTGATCGCCTCGATGTACCCGGCGCGCTTCTCCCGGTCCGGAAGGCTCGTGAGCATGTCGAAGTCGTTGATCACCGCCACCGGCGGGCTGAAGGTGCCTACGAAGTTCTTCTTTCCGAAGACATTGACGCCGTTCTTGATGCCCACGCCCGCATCGTTCTGGCTCAGAACCGTCGTCGGAATCCGCACGTGCCGCATGCCGCGATGGGCGGTCGCGGCGGCAAACCCGATCGCATCCAACAACGCTCCCCCGCCAATCGCGATCACGTAGGAATGCCGGCACATGCCGTATCGATCGATGGCCGAATAAATCCCGTTCACCGCGTCGGAGGTGTTCTTGACCGTTTCACCTCCCGCGGCCAGCAGGGGCGGACAGACGAGCCGGCAATCCGACCGGTGAGCCGCAAAGTAGCGTTGAATCGACCGGGCCAGGTTCGGTCGGGACGCCACAACGTTCTCATCGACCGCTACCAGGACGTCCGCAACGGGCATCGTTGTTCCCGCCTTCAGAATATCTTTCAACAAAGGGTTCGCGGGCTCGAACACGCCGCGCGTGAAATGGACCTGGTGTTCGAAACGAATCGGGATGCTGGCTCGGATCGGTGCTTTCATGTCGCGGGTACGGCTCGCTGCAAAATCAAAGCGCCTGCAAAAAGGAGAGGAAACATCAGCAGGATTGTTCCTGAAACGGGAACCAACAGCAAATCGACGAGAACAATCCCGGCCAACAGGCCGCCGACGGCGCGCCCGATCAGCCCGGCGGAAGCGGAGGACGCGCGCGGCGCCCCGCCGGCTGCTCTCACCCGCACCAGCGGCCAGAGACACCAGGCCAGCCAGCCCGCGAACAAAGGCAGGACAAGACTGACCTTCGCACTCGTGAATCCGTAAAGCATGCCCGCGATGATGACCGGCGCGACGAGCAGCAGCAACGCCCAATAGTTGACCCGCTCGCCCGTGGCTTCATGCCGCGCGAGACAGCTCAAGCCCGCGACATACAAGCCAAGGGCGAGCGCGCCCCAAAAGACCGATTCCGACAGCCCTTCGGCGCCCGCGGACGCCGCGGCGACATAGAGCAGGAACCGGCAGGACGCCATCAGAATCGGAGCGAACGAGGTCTTCTTGTGCACCGCGTCGTAAAGGACGATGCACGCCGCCAATCCCAGCGCGATCCATCCGGGAATCGGGCCCGTCCATGCGAACAAGGCGACGCCCAGCCCCAGCATGATTCCACCGATTGCTGAAACGGCGCGCCGTGTGATGGCCCCGGACGGAATGGGTCGTTCCGGCCGGTATTGCGCATCGAGGCGGCTGTCGAACGCGTCGTTCAGGTACATGCCGCCCACATAGAGCAAGGTCCCGCCCGCGCAGACAGGCCAAAGGCTTCCCCACTGCCCTGCCCCGCCGAGAAACCAGGCTGCAAGGCAGTTGGACCAGACCGTCGGCAGATTGGAGACGCGCCCCAGAACGAGGAGCGGCCGCCAGATCGGAGTCCTATGCAGGAGGGCTTGCAAATCCGTGTCGGGTCATCTGATCCACGCACCATTCGAACTCGCGGACCAGTTGGGTGACGACATCGTCGTTCCGGAGCTCGGGTGGCAGCACTTCCCATGTGTAGGTTTCGATTTCAAAGTGCGAACAGAGCAAGGGCCCGCCCGCCAGCGCTTTGAACATGCCGTCGATGTGCTCGGAAGTGGTGTCGAACCACGCCGTGGACGGGCTGTGCAAAGGAACGTGAAAGTGCACGCGCCATTCCTCCGCCGGCCAGCCCGCCTTCTCCGCCGCTTCCAGCGCGAGCGGCAGATCCGGGTATCGCCGCAGCACACCTTCCGCCGACCGGCTGATCACCTGGTGGAGGTACACATCCTCGGCAAAAGCCGACAAGGCGCGGCATGTTTCCCGTCCCGACTGCACCTTCAACGCCGAGCTCAAATGGATCTTGCTCAGTCGAATGTTGTTCTCCCGGAAGCGCCGCAGCGCGTCAGCCGGTTCTTCAAACTGAATGGCGAAGTGGCACGTGTCGTAGTTCACGCCAAGATGCGCGTCGAGGCGCGAGTCATTGGGGTGCTCGCTCCTGAGTTCCTCAAAGAATTTCACCGTCTCCTCGGTGTTCTCGAACAGGCCCAGCGGTTCCGGCTCGAGGCCGAGATGCATGACGCGCCCGCTCCGTTCGCTCAATTTCGCGATATGCTCGACGCAACGCCACAGGTTGTCGCGGATGGCAGCCGACTGCGCGGAATCCGGGACGAAGGCCTTGAAGGCCCCGGGCAAGGTGCTGACGCTGATCTCCAGGCCGGCCGGCGCCAGCTTCACCAGCAGGTCGAACAGCAGGTTCGTGTAGTCCAGCCGCTCCGGCTGAGTCCAGTCCGGACGGAACACCTGTTCCTTCACCCGCCCGCCGTGAAAGCGTCCGAACGGATATCCGTTGATGGTGAACACGTAGCAGTGGTTCCGCTCCAGCCAGCGCTGGAACGCCAGGAGCGTCCGGCTGTCGGACAGCTCGCGCGCGGCGCGCGCGCTCAGTCGCAGGCCGATCCCGAACGGACGTCCGCGCGAAAGGCGGTCCCGCACAGCGATCGTGTGCGTGTTGAGCGCCGCGAATGTCTCGGCCCAGTCCTCCCCGCGATGAACATTCGTGCAGTAGCTCAGATGCAGACCCGGATCCAGTTTCATCGGGTCTGAGGCGCCGCTGAATCCAAGGCCGAACCGGCAATGGCGAATGCCGGGCATTGGCTCAGGAAGCGGAGCGGATTCTGAAAAATCAATCGATCGATGGCCTCGAGCGAATGGCCGCGTCGCCTCATTTCGCGCGCGGTCTTCGGCACGGCCAGCGGATCGCTGTGCCCCCAGTCGCATGCGGAATTCAGCCAGACCCGTTCCATCGAACACGCTTCGACCATGTCAATCGCCCGCGCCGGCGTGCTCTTGGATTCCGGATACAGGGTGATGCCCGCCCAAAACCCCGCGTCCAGCACCATCGAGATCGTGTGCTCTTCGACGTGATCGATGATGACGCGCTCGGGCTGAATGCGGCTGTCGCTTTTCAGCAGGTCCAGGATCAGCCGCGTGCCCTTCAGTTTGTCCTCGAGATGCGGCGTGTGCACCAGGATCAATCGATTGTGCTTCGCCGCCAGGTCCACGTGCTTCTCGAGCACCGCCATCTCGTTCCGCGTGTTCTTGTTCAAACCGATCTCGCCAATCCCAAGAACATTCGGCCGATCCAGAAACTCGGGAATGATCGCCAGCACCTCCTCGGCAAGCCGGACGTCCTCCGATTCCTTCGGGTTGATACACAGCCACGTGTAATGCGGCAGTCCGTATCGCGCCGCTCGCCTGGGCTCATGCTCCGTCAACTGGCAGAAATAGTCGTAGAATCCCCGGGCCGAACTCCGATCAAAGCCCGCCCAGAACGCCGGTTCGCAAACCGCCTGGCATCCCGCCGTCGCCATCGCCGCATAATCGTCCGTCGTGCGGCTCACCATGTGCGCATGCGGCTCGATGTAACGCATAATTACTGCTCCCTTCCGGGCCACGCGCCGCAAGCGGACTTGCCCGGCGCTTCCGCTATCGGTTCGGTCGTCGGATCGCTGAACGTCAGCAGGACATGTTTCGCCCGCTCCGCCCCGCCCCTCTCCAGTTGTTTCAAAGCCTCCCGAAACGCGTGCATCCGGAAATCCTCCTCGCCTTCGGCTCTCTCCACACGGTCCATGAACGCCGCGATGTCAATGAGCTTCGACCGGGCGTCCATGAAGTACAGGTCCAGCAGCGCGGAGCGCGTCGGCTTCCCGATGTGCTGCCCAATGACGTTCCCCAGCTTGAGCAACAGATCCAGTTCTTCCCGTGTGAACTCATACGCGACCGGTTTCGCAACACCCAGCACCCCGCGGAGAACGTTCTTTTCCACCAGCATTGGCACCGCAACCGAACCTTCCATTCCCGTGCTCTTCGCGCCGGGTTTCGCCACACCCGAACGGTCGGTCTGGAGGTTGCAGACCTGCACCGGTTCCTTGCGCTCCGCAGCCACTCCAGCCATCCCCTTCCCGATCGGTATCTGCCGCACTTTGTCCATGATCGCGTCGGGCACGCCCCGCTGCGCGGCCAGCACCAGCAATCCCGAGCGCGGATCGAAGGTGTGAATCGTCCCGACCGCACAATGGAAATGCGCCAGGATCCAATCCAGAATTCGCAGAAGAACGTCGTTGTCTCCGCCGCGCTGCAACAGCAGATCGGTCACTCGCCGGATCAAACCCGATTCGGAAACGGCTCGCATAAAGGCCTGTGGATTGTGGGACAATAGTCATCTGCACACTCAAAAGCAATCCAAGCCTTGCTGTTTCCGACCCGTCCGGTCGGGCGCAGCGCGGGCCTCCGGAAATCTGCGTTCAGTTGAACAGGTCGGGAGTGGTCGGCTGGCCCGGCGGGACGGCCGGCTGCAGATCCGGATACCGCTCCGCCAGGATCTGCCTCAGGCGCTCGGCTGCGACGGGAGCGAAGTTCGATCGGTTGTTGTTGAAGACCGCGTGGACTTCCTCGGCATTTTTCGCCATGCGCGCCACGCGTTCGGCGATCTCCTGGAGTTCCTTCTCGCTGTATCGGTAGTTGAAGCGTTCGGCGACCGTGCGCCCGCGCACAAACGCTTTCTCATCGCGTCCATGAAGGCGCAGATACGCCAGAGCGGAGCTGGTGACCTCTTCCCCCGAGGGCATGACCATGAAGTGCGCGCTTTCCGGAGTGTCAACAGCTACGAGCGTCAGCTTGTTTTGCTCGAAGAACCGCAGCGTACGTTCGCGTTCTTCGCCGGTCATCCAGTTCCGGTTTCGCAGCTCCACCGCCAGCCGGTGCGGCGCGACCAACGAAGCGATCCGGGACAATTCCTCCAGCCTGTTCGTTTTCGGGCTGAACGACGGAGACATCTGCAGCAGGAAGGCGCCGAGCCTGCCGCTCTCGATCAACGGCGCCATCCCTTCGAGAAATCGCGCGGCGACTTCGGCTTCCAGTTCGGGCGACCACTCGACGCGCGCGTTGCCGCCCGCCCGCTTCTGGAGATCGCGCGGCAGCCACTTCGTCTCCGTGCTGTGCCGCGAAAGCAGCTTGTGCAGCTTGACGTCGAAGACGAAATGTCGGGGCGTCTCGCGGACCCAGCGTTCCGTCAACCGCGGCTGCGGCAGGCCATAGAACGTGCTGTTGACCTCGACATAGTCGAAACGCGTGGCATACCACGAAAGCAGCCGGCTTTTGGGCAATCCCCGAGGATACCAGTCCTCCACAAATCCGGGATCCGACCAGCTCGCGGTGCCCACGAGTACTCTTGTCTTCACATTCCATCCTTGCCGCTACGCACTGTTCCACCCGCATTTTCGGTTCAACACCCCATGCCCGCACGGCTCGACGCCACGGCTGTGAAGCATAGGTTGAAGCAGACGAATTTCAAATCATCAACAAGCACATGCAAACAATAGAAAAAAGCATCGAGGTGGACGCGCCCGTGGGCACGGTTTACAACCAATGGACGCAGTTCGAGGAATTTCCGCTGTTCATGGAGGGCGTGGAGCGGGTCGAGCAACTGGACGACAGGCGCCTGCATTGGGTCGCCCGCTTCGGAGGCAAGCGAAAGGAGTGGGATGCGGAGATTGTCGAGCAGGTGCCGGATCAACGCGTCGCCTGGCGAAGCATTTCGGGCACGCCCAACGAAGGCCAGGTGCGGTTCACGCCCACGGACCGCAACGGCACCGTCATTACTCTCCGGCTGAATTTCGAACCGGAAACCACCATGGAACGAATCGCCGGCTCCCTCGGCATGGTCGGCAGCCGCGTTGAGAGCGATCTCCGCCACTTCAAGGATTTCATCCAGCATCGGCAAACCGAAACCGGTGCGTGGCGCGGTGAAATTCGCGGCGGGCAGACATCAGGCCCGGGAGACAGCGGAGCCCAATAAGCAACAACAACAACGGAGGAGTGAACCATATGGAAAGCGTGGATTTTACCGGAGGGCTGGAACAGGCATGGGCGAGTTTCATCACGTTTGTGCCCAAACTGCTGCTGGCGGCAATCGTACTCGTCGTCGGCTATTTCATTGCCAAACTGCTGTGCAAAGGCCTGGACGCCCTCCTCGAACGGGTCGGTTTCGACCGGCTGGTCGAGCGCGGCGGCGTCAAACGGGCCCTGTCCAGAACGCGCTATGACGCCAGCGATCTGCTCAGCAAGGTGCTGTTCTACACGGTGATTCTCCTGACCTTGCAGTTTGCCTTCGGCATTTTCGGGCCGAATCCCGTCAGCGACCTGTTGAGCAGCCTCATCGCGTTCCTTCCCAACCTGTTTGTCGCTGTGTTGATCGTCATCGTCGCGTCCGCGGTGGCAGCGGCCGTGAAAGATATCCTGGCCGCGACCATGGCCGGCCTGACTTACGGCCGCCTGCTGTCCAACCTTGCCGCTATTGCCATCGTCATTACCGGCATTTTCGCAGCGCTCAACCAGATCAACATCGCTCCGGCCATTGTCAACGGCCTGTTCTATGCCACCCTGGCGGTGGTCGCAGGGTCGGCGATCGTGGCCATCGGCGGAGGCGGCATTGTTCCCATGCGCGCCCGCTGGGAACGCGCGCTGGATCGGATCGAGCGGGAAGCCCCGCGCGTCAGCGAGCGCCTTCGCGAAGCGCCCGATCGCACGCGCGAACGCGCTGAAACGTGGAAGGAGGAGGCTCGAACCATCCCCAGGCCGCAGGACGAGCGCACGTTCACGGAATAGGCAGCTTTGTTCCTCATTCAGAGCACGCAGAACCGAGACGCGAAGCCATGTAGTTGAAACTCGACGGGGGCAGTGGTACGAGGGTTCCTGACATCAGCTATGTGGCGCGTCCGTTTGACAACACGATATCTCGCCTCTACTCTACTAACAGCCATGTGCCAGCCTGAGTGAACTGCAAACGGAGAACCAACTATGGAAACACGATCTGAATCCGAAATCGAGCGATCCACCGAAAAACTGTTAAAGGACCTGAAGGAAGTTGTGCGTGATGGCGAGGAACTGTTGCGAGCCGGAGCTCAAGACCTGACCGAACGCGGCGCCGCCGCGCGCGAGAAACTGGCTGCGGCTCTGGAGGTTGCACGAGAAACCCAGCGCAAGTTGCAGGAACGCGCCGCCGCGGGCGCCCGCGCTGCCGACGTGGCCATCCGGGAACATCCCTATCAGGCTATCGGCATCGCGTTCGGCCTCGGTCTCCTGATTGGCGTGCTGGCCAGCAGACGCTAACCACCTGACCCATGAGGGCTCCTGACGAGGATGGGGCTCCGGCCTTGGGCAGGCTGGTTCGGAAAACGCTGGCGACCGCGCTCGGCGCGCTGCAAAATCGCGGCGAGCTGCTGGCGATCGAACTCCAGGAGGAGAAGTCCCGCTTCATCCAGATGCTCGCCCTGGGAATCGGGGCTCTCTTTCTCGCCATGATGACAATGCTCCTGATCACGGGAGCGGTCATTTTTCTGATTCCTGAAGATTACCGCATCTGGGGTGTAGCGGGCTTTGCCGTCCTGTACCTCGCCGGCACGATTTGGGCCGTTATGAGCCTCAGAGCGCTGCTCAAGCGCCCTCCCTTTGGCACCACCCTCGCCGAGCTCAAGAAGGATGCCGAACTGCTGGAGGCCTTCAGTGAATGATCTGGAAAAACGCAAGAAGCTGCTTCTGGCGGAAGCCGAGGTCTACCGCCAGACACTCAAGCTGGAGCTGAACAATCTCCGCATCTACGGCCTCAAGACCCGGCGAAAGCTGACGTCCTTCTCAGTCGGGAATCCCGTCCTCGTATTCGGGATCCCCATTCTCACGTCATGGCTGGCGCGCAGGCGGAAACTGCGCCAGGCGGGTGCTCTGGGTTTCATCGGCTGGCAGCTTCTCAAGCGCTGCCTGTCCCTGATACCGGACCGGCTCCCACAACGGTGGCGAAGCCGCAGAACTGGCGCCGAGGAATACCTCGCCAGAAGAATGTAATCATGCCTCCGGCAACCCGCGCATTGTTGCCTCGTTGCCATCCAGACTGAGGTTTCCCGACGGCTCGAAGACCGCTACGTCCTCGAAACTCCTGTCCGAGGAGGAAGGGGGAGCACCAGGCAAGAAAAATGCCCTGTGCCGAAGCACAGGGCTGGAGAACTCAGAGTCAACCTAGGCGATGCGCCTGCGAACAAACCACACCAACGATCCCAGGCAAACCAACAGCGTCGCACTCGAAGGCTCGGGAATAACCATCGACGATCCAAACGTGAAGACAGGACCTGTGCCCGTCTGAGTAATCGTCCATGTCCCCGGGGTCGGCTCGAAACCGGTTATGTAGGCAATGCCCGTGCCTTCGATATTCAGGAACAGACAGTTTGTTGGCTCAGGTGCAGGCACGGAACCTGGCTGCCAGCGCCTCGCTTCCACCTCAGAAAAGCGTCACAACAAGCGCCCCGGCAGCCACAAGCAGCAGCCATTGCCAATGCAGTCTCCACCCGATCCACACCCGCGCGCGCCATCCCGCACCTTCCCGGCTGAAGACCGCTCCCGCGCGACGTAACGTCCGGCGCACGTCCTTCATCAGACTCACCGTCCGCAGGGCGGAAAACCGTGCATCCAACCGTTGCCGAAGGATCCGGAACTTCTCCAGCCGCTCCGCCTGCGGCGCCTTCTGAAACTCCACCAGCGCTTTCGCAAGCGCGAGCAGGTCCTGATCATGCCCGACGTTCTCGCGGGTAACGACAAGCTTCAAATGCGCTTCCGCCGATGGAATTGAACCGGACAAGGCGTCCTCCACCGCCAGAAAAAGACGCATATCGGCCGAACCATCCCGGTGGCCCCACACTTCAACCACATGCCGGGCCACTGCATTGGCTTCGTCGTAGCGCCCCAGGTGGCGCAGGGCCAGGCAAAGATTGAACAGCATCCAGGGTTGAACATTGGGCCGCGTGCGCCAGTCGGCCAACCATGCGGCGACCCGTTTCATCCGATTGAACCGGCTCAACGCGTACCCCACCTGTCCCCAGGCTTCATCGTCGCGAGCCAGAAGTTCGCGCCGTCGCCGCAGGACAGAGTTGAACAGAAGCTCGCTTTTCAGTTCGCCAAGGCCCTGGATCAAGGTCACCGCCGCGCGACGCTGCGCCTCTCCTTTCAACCGCATGAAGAGCCGGACCGCCGTCAGGTCCTTCTGTTGTCCCAGCAGCAAGCGGATCGCCGCCGCTCCCACCTGCGGGTTGCACGGATTCGCCTTCAAAGCTCGTCTGAGAACCTTCAGCGCCTGCCGGGAACGCCCGGCCTGTTGAAAGGCGTCGGCAACCGCTTCAATCGGCCACGGGTCCGGATCGGGCGATTCGCATAACGCCTGGAACTTCAGCGCTGAGCGGCCCTTATCCCCGTCGCGCAGCAGGAGGAAGATCTCCGACGCGAGCGTGCGGGCGCCGGGCTGATGCGTTTGCATGACCTGCAGTGTGCTGGAAGCCCCGCTCAGGTCCCCGGCCTGCAACTGCAGGTCGAAGATCCGCTGCGCCGCGAACGCGTCGGTCGGCGCCTGTCGAAGCGCCGCGGAAAATGCCTTCTGCGCCCCGGCGTGATCCCCCTGCTTGAGCCGAAGAAATCCAAGCTGGCGATTCACCCAGGGATCGTGCGGACGGAGGTGCTGCAATTGTTCAAGGGCTGCGGCCGCTTCTGAGGATTCACCCGCTTCGAGCAGCCAATGGGCGAGCTGGCTCCAGCCCCAGACGTAACTGGCGTTCTCTGCCAGCACAGCCCGCATCAGGCGAATTGCCTCCGGGAATTGCCGTCGCCGGGCCTCGATCCACGCTTGCCGCCCGCCAAGCAGGTAAAGAGCCACGCGGCACTCCTTGATTCCTTCCTTGCAGGCGCGGAGCGCCTCGTCAAAACGCTCGGCGTTCGCCAGCAGCTCCGCTTTCAAATCCCACGCCTCCACCGAAGAGCGCTCCAGTTCGAGCGCCTTCTCCACAGCCGCGAGGCGTTCCGGCATGGCCGCAGGATCGCCCAGCACACGGGCCAGCATCAGCCACACCCGCATGTCACCAGGACGCTCGCGCGTCAGCGCCCGGCAGAAATCCGCCGTCCGGTCGGACTGTCCGGATTCCCGTGCCCAATCGTCCAGGAGGTTCCATGCCCATTCGTAGCCGGGAGCCAGCCGCAAGGCCTGTTCCACCGCCACAAATGCCTCCTCCTCCCTTCGCAACCGCCAGAGCAGGTGCGCGTAACAGGCGCGCAACCGGGGGTCGTTCGGCAGGTGCTGCAATGATCGCTCATAAATCGCTTGCGCGTCTTCCAGTTTGCCCCGGCGCTCGAGGGCATCCGCAAGCGCCAGCGCCGACCGACTCCAGGCGGGATTGATCTCAAAAGCCCGGGTTGCCGCGGCCAGTTCCTCCTCCGCCTCGTTCCGCAGTTCGTGAACGAAAGCCAGATCCAGCCAGATGCGCGGCAGGTGCGAGAATCTCTCAGTCGCTTCCCGCGCCCTGTCCCGGGCTTCGTCAAGCCGCCCCATGTGCCCCAGTTGCGACACCAGCGCCGACCATGCATGCCACAGATCGGGGCGCTCCGCGTGCGCCAGCCTCAGACTCCTGAGCAAGGTCTCCGGCTCGATCACCGGACGCGCCAGGTCCAGAAACGCCAGCAACCCATCCCCGAGCACCACCTGTTGAATTAACTGCTGTTCAATGAACGACAATTCCTCGCGCCGCTCCGCATCCGTGCGCGCAAGGTTCAACAGCGCGTGAACCGCGTCGCTGTTGTCCACGCTCAATGTGACCGCGCGGCGGAATTGCTCCCGCGCCTCGGCCAGCTTGCCGCAACGTTCGTAAAGATGCCCCAGGATGGAGAAGCTGTAGCTGTTTCGCGGCTCGATGCGCGCTCCTTCAGCCGCCTCGCGCAACGCCTCTTCATGGCGCTCGGAGCGGGACAACGCCACGGCCAGCTCTCGCCGCGCCCACGCGTCCGAAGGAGCCAGTGCGAGCAGATCGCGCACGGCAGCTTCCGTCAAACCCGGATCGCCGTCGCGGCTCCACTCCACCAGCATCCGCCGCAGGCCGTAGTGGTGCGGGAACCGGTCGCAGGCGGCGCGTACATGTGCCTGCGCTGCCGCCGGACCCTCCAGTCGGGCAAGAAAACGCGCGACCCCCGCGTGCGCGTCTAGCGCCAGCGGATCGAGGTTCAGTATCTCGCGGAACCGCTCCAACGCGGTCGCGCTGTCCAGTTGAATCTCGGCAATCTCAGCCGCGGTCCGTAGCCATTCGCTCTCGCGGACTTTGCCCTTCGCCGCGTTCAACAAGCGCCCGGCCTCCGCTCCGTCACCGAGCCCTGCCAGCAGGGAAGCGGAACGAAGAAGCAGGTGGCCGTCGTCGGAACGCAGTTTGGCCGCCTTTTCCAGCACCGCCTTCGCGCGGGCAGGCTGTTCCATCTCGCGCCATGCCCAGGCAAGGGTCAGCGCGGGCTGCTCCGATCGGCTGCCGAACCGCGCAAACCGGTCTTCCAGATGCGCCACCGCCTCCTCCGTCCGGCGTGTTTGCCGGCACGCCGCAAACCACGTCTGATACAGCCCCTCCCGAAAGCCCTCCAGGTTCGCCGCAAAACGGTAGAGCTCCGTCGCTTCGTCGAGCCTGCCTTCCTCCCAAAGCAGGTCCGCCTTGACGCAAATCGCATTCGAATCCATCGAGCGAACCCGCAATCCGCGCCGGAGCCAATGCTTTGCCCGATCCAGCGCGCGCGCGTCTGCCGACAACGCCCGGGCCAGCTCGATGAACAGCACCGGCTCGGGTTCCGCGCGGGAACACGCAGCCTCCAGGAACCGGATCCGCTCTTCGCTGGGCGCGTCGCGAAGGCATCCCAGCCGCTGCATCAACAGCGCGCCGCTGTCAGGAAACATCGCCAGCAGCTTGTCCAGGCAAAGCGCCTGTTCCGCGCTGTTCGCATCATACACCGCGAGATCCGCGCGCGCCCGGTACGTGAGCACATGCCCGGGATACGCGCGGTCCATGCCGGCCAGTCGCTCCGCCGCACCCGCCCGATCGTGCTTCGACAACGCCGTCCAGAATCGATGGTATTCGTCGCGAATCTCGCTGTCGGGCAGCGTCACTCCGTCGAGCCGGGATTTCTCGGCCACTGGCACAAAGACCATCCCGTGCGGTCCGAACGCCTGGTATCGCTTCAGGAAATCGTCCGCCGGTGTTTCGACAAGATAGGGCTGCGAGGGATCGCGCAGTAACAGGGTTCCGCGAACGTCGTCAAACCCGACCACGGCCATCATGTGCGCCGAAGTCGCCTCGACAACCGAGATGGCGAACGGAATACCTCTCTCGATGAGCGCAACGGCGCTCGGATACGTGACGTGGAACTCGCGCACGAACCACCCGTTGTTCTCCGCCCACTGCCGCTGCTGCCAGTGCGGCGTTCCGTCGTAACATATCGCCTCCGCCAGCTTCAGATGCTCGGCGGGCATCTTCCAGAAGCGGCCGATCGCCGCCAGCGTTGCCGGAGCGCAGGTCTTGAAATGCTGGCGCACGAAGCTGACATCGAGCTGGACGCGCTGCCGGTTGCCGGCCTCAGCCGTCAAATTCGCGGCGAACCGTTTGTGGAAGGCGTCGTCCAGGGTGGCCGCAAGGCGTGCGGCTTCGGCGCGTTTGCCCAGATGATACGCCGCTCGCGCGCGTTGCGCCGCGACCCATTTTTGCAACGGCGGATCCATCAACGGCGACAAGGCGACGAAACGTTCCAAAGCTGCTTCCGCCTCGGGCCAGCGATCGTTCTCGCTGAGCAACCCGTACAACTGCGCCGCCACCGGGCCGTTCTGGAGAGCCGAGTCTGCCTGTTGCAGCAACGCAATGGCTTCGTCGTCCCGGTCCAGCAATTGAAGCAGGTGCGCCCGGGTCTGGACGCCGGGACGGTAGAACGCATGCGGATGCAGTGCGCACGCCGCCGTCGCTGTCTCCAGCGCTTCTTCCACCCGGTCCAGGCGCTCGAGCAGATGCGACCGCTGCAGGGCGATCCATGGTCTTTGCGGATCGATTTGCTCCGCTCGCGCAATCAGCCTTTCGGCCGTGGCGAAGTCCCTCAAGTCTCCCGCTGCCGTTCCTTTGAGAGCGAGCAGTTCGGCGCGGTGTTCGGTGGGCCCCGACGGTGCATCTTCGGAAAACGGCCGGAGGAATTCCCACAGCGCCAGCGGCCCGCGGCGCCTGAGAACTTCGTAGCCGTGCTGCGCCATGGCCTCGAGGTTTTGCGGGTCGGTCTTCCTGGCCCGCAGCATGAGACGGATCGCCAGTCCTCCGGCGCCCACATTGGCGGCGAGGCGCGCGGCCAGCACGCAGGCCGTGACCCCTCCCCATTGGCTCAACGGGGCGAACGCCTCGGCCTTGCGCAACGCATCCACCGTCTGCCCGCGCTCGTACGCCTCCCTGACAGAGAGGACAACGCTGTCGTCAGGCGTCTTGATCGTCTTTTGCGCGACGGCCCCCATCCTCCTTGTAATGTTGGCACTTCATTGTTGAAGCGCGGTTCAGGGTCTTCGTTCTCTGATTCGCGAGTTTCTTCGCGCAACTCACGACGCAATAGGAATCACGCACCGGACGCGGTTGGCAAGGCCGAACATGAGGTCGTGCGACAGGCGGGCATCGAGGCCCGCGCAGCAATTTCCGGTAGGCGAGCGCAGCCTGAACCGCTACGCTGCCACCGCGCGTATGAATCCCAGTTTCAGAATTGCATCCACGGCCAGGTGCTGCGCCCTCAGATCATGAAGATCAAATCCCTTTACCGGAAACTCGGCGCCATTGTGACAGCATGGCCGGCGCCGGCGGCGATTTTTGTTGTGGCCTCCTTCGTCTGCACCGTGTGGTGGTTGTATGCCGCGTTTTCAGGACAGGACTCTTTGGGTTGGCTGGAGCCGGCGGCATCCGTGTTCGCGTTGCTCGGCGCGTTCCTCCTCGCGGCTCTGGTGATCCTGAGTCGCAAGGAAGACGCCCGGCATGAAGCGACCTCTTACGGACTGACGCGCGGCTTGGCGACGGGCTATTACTTCAATTATCTGAGACCGTTGTTGACCGCCGTTCGCGATCCGCAGCACGAGATTCACAAGCGAGCAACGGCGCATGGGCCGGTTCAAATCGCGGCGCTGGTGGTGGGCATTCCTTCCAGACTCGAAGAGTTTGATCCCGCTCAACACGAGCGATTGATCCAGACTGCAGTCCAGGGGCAACGCGCCAGAATGACGGTGCATCCGCTCGAAGTGCCGATCGCCGGGCGGCCCCGGCCGATCGTGACCCGCCTCGTGGTCATCCCTGAAACCAGGACCGCCATCCTGCTCGACATCCCGACCACCCTTTCGGTGGTGAAGGACTTCTCGGAATTCATCGCCGCGCACGGAGCCGCGTCGGACGGAGTGAACGACGAATTCGTCGTTGAGGCGTCCAAGAAACTGATCGCGAAATCGAAAGCGGAGGACTTCGAGCGCCGGCTCAAGGGGATGATCGAAGAATTCCACAACACCGTCGGCAAAGTGACTTCCCTCGAATCGCCCGGAGCGGTCGCCATGGCGCTCGTTCACATCGTCGCCACTCGAAAGCTCAGGCATCGCCTCAGTGAACTGGCGGAGTAAACTTCCGATATTGGCTTACGAAACGTGAGCAGCCGGAGCGCGGAGCAATGCTCCGCGCTCCATCCTCACGCCCGCCGTTCGCGAATCTTCGTCAGGATGTCCGCTATAACCTCCCCCTTCGGCTTGGCGCCCTGCGGCCCGCCGTGGTGCAGCCGCACGCTCACCGCGCCGGCTTCCATGTCTCTCGGTCCCACAACCAACATCGTGTGCACCCGCGCCTGTTCGGCGTCGGCAATCTTCGCCTTGACCGGCGTGGCGGTGAAATCGGCGTCCACGCGGACCATGTTCGCGCGCAGTTCGTTCACGATCGGCCGGGCGTATTCGATCAGCTTCGGATCGTCGTTCAGCGTGATGACACGGACCTGGTCGGGCGCGAGCCAGAGCGGGAAGTTGCCGGCGTAGTGCTCGATCAGGAAGCCGATGAACCGCTCGTGCGTTCCCAGCGGCGCGCGATGGATGCACAACGGCGTCTTGTCCACGTTGTCCTTGTCGCGATAGGTGAGGCCGAACCGGGCGGGCTGCGCGAAGTCCACCTGGTTCGTCGCCAGGGTGAACTCGCGTCCGATCACACTCCAGACCTGGACGTCGATCTTCGGGCCGTAGAACGCCGCCTCGTTCGGCACCTCGACATAGTTGATGCCCGAATCCTTCAACACCTGCCGGACCATGTCCTCGGTCTTCTTCCACAGCTCGGGTTCGTTGACGAACTTCTCGCCGAGCCGGGCGGGATCGTGCGTGCTGAACCGCATCACGTATTTCTCGATGCCGAAGATCTTGAAATACTTGAGGTACATCTCGTTGACCGCGTTGAACTCGTCAGCGAACTGGTCTTCGGTGCAATAGATGTGCGCGTCGTTCATGTTGAGCGACCGCACACGCATGAGACCGAACAACTCGCCAGACTGCTCGTAGCGATAACAGCAGCCGTACTCCGCAAGCCGCAAGGGCAGATCCCGGTAACTGCGCGGTTCCGCCGCAAAGATGCGGTGGTGATGCGGGCAGTTCATGGCTTTGAGGTAATACTTCGTTGAATCGTTGGAAGGTTGACTCGTTGAAGCGTTACGCTCCTGTGCGTCCTCTTCCCGATTCGACGAGTCACCTTCGGCGCGCAGTTCCATCGGAGGAAACATTGAATCCTCATAGTAGGGCAAATGCCCGGAAGTTCTGTACATCTTCTCCCGCGCCAGATGCGGCGTACGAACGCGCACGTAACCCGCCTGGAACTCCGTTTCCTTCGCCAGCTTCTCCAGTTCCTCGACCAGCACAGTGCCCTTGGGCAGCCACAGCGGCATGCCCGGCCCGACGTATTCCGTGTCGATCACGTACAACCCCATCTCGGCGCCGATCTTCCGATGATCGCGCTTCTTCGCCTCCTCCAGCATCTTGAAATACTGCTCGAGCTCGGCCTTCGTCTTGAACGCGGTGCCGTAGATGCGCTGCAACTGCGGGTTCTTCTCGTCGCCCTTGTAGTACGCGCTGGCCACGCTCGTGAGCTTGAACGCGCCAATGTTCCCTGTGCGCATCACGTGCGGCCCCGCGCACAGATCGACGAAGTCGCCGTTCCGGTAATACGTGATCGGCTCGCCCTCCGGAATCTGCTGAATCAGGTCGAGCTTGAACCTGCTCGGGTTGCCCGGCCGCTCGCTCAGGCCGCCCAGCCGCCCGCTCTCGGCGTCCTTGATCGCCTGCTCGCGCGTGACCTCAATGCGCTCAAACGGATGGTTCGCCTTGATCTCCTTCTTCATCTCCGCCTCGATCTTTTCGAAGTCGTCAGGCGAGATGCGATGCGAGCATTCGAGGTCGTAGTAGAACCCGTTCTCGACGGGCGGGCCGTACGCGAACTGGGCGTCCGGCCAGAGACGCAGGATGGCGGTGGCCATGACATGAGCGCAGGAATGCCGAATGCGCTCCAGTTCGGACATCTTCTGCCGTTCATCCAGCGTTTTCCGATCTTTCTCCATACAGCGAGGTTGATTTCCGTGTTTGTTGGCAAGCCGGCGCTGCGTTCGCCAAACAAAAACGCCTCGACCGTGCAGTTCGAGGCGTGAGCGTCCGGGCCGGCAAAAGCCGCCGGACGCTAAAGCGTTGTCGTCGTCTCGTTGGTTGCGCGCAGCACGCGCGAACATTAAGCAACCCCACCCGACCGCGCAATGCGAATTTGCAGCGTGCCCGCCCGCCGGCGCTGCCCGTCTTCAGGCAGATCTGTCGCTCAATAGCTCCGCAGGTCCAGAGTCTGCAAGAGGAGTCTGCCTCCAGACGCCATCGCACGCTGCTGCACCTCGCAGAGCTGCAAACCGGGGCGCGACCTTCAGGTCGCATCGCGTGCGAATGCAAGGGGCTGGCGGAATTTAGATTCGACCGTTGGTATGCACGCGGACGCTGAAGCGGCATGAATGCCGCGCCCCGAAAGACCTGAACAGGACGAACGTTATCCGTGTCCATCCGTGATTGGTCACTTCAGTTGCGGCTTTTGCTGCGCCGGGCGTTCCGTGGTTCAACGCCGGAGCCTTCCTTCGCGGCTTCGCGTGAGCCAAACGTTCTCGGCCTTCGGACTTCCTTCGGCTTTCGACCCTCGGCCTTCGGACTTCAGTTCTGCTGCTTCTGCCCGTCCTGGCTCGGGTGCAGGCCGAGGCTCATGAGCTTCTCGCGCATCTTCAGCCGCGTCACGCCAAGCCATCGCGCCGCTTTCGCCTGATTGCCTTGCGCCAGTTGAATCGCCTGCGCAAACAGCTCCGGCTCCAGGTCCGCAATCATTTTCGAATACGCGTTTTCCTCTTCGCCGCGCTGCACGCGCGCCAGCAGGTCCGCCACATACGCGGCATGCGTCTGGTTCGACACTTCCACCGGCTTGTTCGTATGAGCGAGCACCTGTTGGACGTGGTCCAGTCTCACCGCGAACGGCCGGGCCAGCAGCATCGCCCGCCGCACCACATTCTCCAGCTCCCGCACGTTTCCCGGCCACGGCTGCGTCTGCATCCACGCGATCGCCTCCGGCTGAATCGAAGGATTCTCGATGCCCAGTTCCTTTCCGTAACGGCCCATGAAGAACTTCACCAGCTCCGGAATGTCTTCCGCCCTCTGCGACAACGGCGGCAGCGTGATCGTCACCACACTCAGCCGGTACATCAGATCCTCCCGGAACTCCTTTTCCTGGATCGCGGTCTCCAGGTCGCGATGCGTGGCCGCGAGCACCCGCACGTCCACCGGAATCACTTCGTCGCCGCCCAAACGCTGAATGCATTTCTCCTGCAGCACGCGCAACAGTTTCGCCTGCGTGTTCAACGAAAGATCGCCGATCTCGTCGAGAAAGATCGTGCCGCCGTGCGCCTGCTCGAAACGGCCGATGCGGCGGGTCTGTGCGCCGGTAAAGCTCCCCTTCTCGTGCCCGAACAGTTCGCTCTCGAGCAATGTCTCGGGAATGGCCGCGCAATTCACCGCGATGAACGGTTTGTCGGCCCGGTCGCTGTGCTGGTAGATCGCCCGCGCGATCAATTCCTTGCCGGTGCCCGTCGCGCCCCGAATGAGGACCGTCACCGGCGTGGCCGCCACGCGTCCCACTTCCTTGTAAATGTTCTGCATGACGCGGCTGTTGCCGATGATGGCACGCTGGCCGACCCGCGTTTCGCCCATCTCCAGGGCCTCGGACATCAGGCGTGAGCTCATGACCGCCGACGCGGTCAGGTCCAGCAACTCGTCGGCGTCGAACGGTTTTACCAGGTATTCGTACGCGCCCAGCTTCATGGCTTCGATGGCCGTCTCGGTGGTGCCGTGGGCGGTCATCATGATGATGGGCAGCTTGGGCTTGGCCGTGTGCAACTGGCCCACCAGATCCAGCCCGCTCAATCCCGGCATGCGCAGGTCTGTGATGACCAGATCGTACGGCTGCTCGCGCGCTTCCCGCAGGCCCTCGTCGCCGCGCTCGACCACTTTGACGGCGTAGCCTTCGTTCTCGAGGACCTTCTCGAGAGCCGAAGCCGTGCTGCGGTCGTCTTCAATCAGCAGTATTGTCGCTCGCATCATCATCCACTCCGGGCAGGACAATTTCAAAAGTCGTGCCGCGATTCAATTCCGTCTCATAACGCAGCAGGCCGCCGTGCTTTTCGACAATGCGCGCGGAGATCGCCAGGCCGAGACCCGTGCCGCCCTCCTTCGTCGTGAAGAACGGATCGAACAGCCGCATCTCCACTTCCGGCGGAATGCCCTTGCCGGTGTCGGCCACTTCGAGAATCGCCACCGGCCGGACCCGCCCGTCGAGCTCGGCGGTGCCCCGCCGCAACCGCAGGGTCACGGTGCCGTTGCGGCCGATGTTTTCCGCTGAGTTCTGAATCAGGTTGATCAGCACCTGTTTCATCTGCTGCGCGTCGGCGTGCACGGTGGCGCTTTCGCGCTGGTCCACCTTCAACTCGATCGCCGACCGCTCCAGTTGTCCCCGCAGCAGGTTCTGAACGTCCTTCAAAATCCTTCCGGCATCGATCCGCGCCAGTTTCGGCTCCGACGGGCGCGCGAACTGGAGAAAATCCTGCACGATCCGCTCGAGGCGGTTGATTTCGTTGCCGATCACCCTGGCGTCTTCGTTGTCCGCCACGGCGGGCAGCGCCTTTCTCAGGCTGAACAGCCGGAACTTGATGGCCGTGAGCGGATTGCGAATCTCGTGCGCCACGCCGGACGCGAGAATGCCCAGCGACGCCAGTTTCTCCTGCCGCTCGATGATGGACGTGCTTTCGCTGAGGCCGACGCGCAACGGCGCGATCATGCCGCGATAGACCAGCACGGCCAGCGCGATGGCAAGGGCCAGGATCAGGCCCGACGCCAGCTTGAGCAGGCGCTGGTGATTGATCAGCGTCTCCTGCGTATCGCGCAGAAACTGACTGAAGGCTTCACGCTGCGCCGCCACGAGGTCATCGCACAAGGGGAATAGCCCGCTCGAGAAACTCCGGACACGCTTGTAGATGTCGTCAAAGGACACCTGGTTCGGCGTCGCGTTGGTTTCTTCGAGAAACACGGTGGCGTTGGTCAGGTAACGATGATAGGCCTGTTCGGCTCTCGCGAGGATATCGACCTGGCGCGACACTTCCAGGCCCTGAAGGAGTTGCACGTTGGCCGATCGCGCCAGCACCATGCGATTGGTGGCGATCCAGGACTTGAGCCCCTCGGATTCGATCAGAAAGTCGTCGCGGTAGGTGGGGTCCTGCGTAACGCCGAATTGAAGCAGCTTGTCGTTGAGGTTTCGGATGGCGCCACGGAGGTGAACACCAAGGTAGAAACTTTCGCTGCGGACGGCAGAATGCTCCTTTTGCAGCCGATCCAACTGGTTCCACAGGCTCGCCGTGATCCACGCGACCAGGGCCGAACCGCACCCGACCACCAGCACGAAGCCCAGGAACCGGACCTTCACTTCCGGAGCGAGCCGGGTGATCCGCCGGAAACCACCTGTGGAATAATTCGTGCCACTGCCCATATGCTTCCGCCATTCATTCCAGTCGCGCTTGTTCGAAACAAACAAAAAATCCGGAATTGAGCCCCGTCTGGCACGGCCTGTGCCAGACAATCACGCCTCAGCAGGCGGATATCTTTTGGAAAAACTGACTTTGAAGCAGCGTATGAAAAAGCGGATACTGGTTGTGGACGATGACCCCTCCGTCCGGGAGTCTTTGAAAAAGATTCTCGAGGACAGCGGTTACCAGGTGGCTGTCGGCGCCGACGGCGAAGAGGCCGAAGCGCAGCTTGATGAGACCGACCTGTTGATCCTTGACATGAACATGCCGCGCCGGGACGGCTGGGATGTTCTCGGGCGGGTCAGTTCACGCAATCCGCTCCTCCCCGTCATCGTGGTCACGGGCATGATGGATCAACTCGACACCACCATCATCCCCGGCGTCAGCGCGCTGCTGAAGAAACCGGTCGAGGCCACCGTGATCCTGAAGACCATTGAAACAGTCCTCGCCGAGCCCGTTGAAGAGCGCCTTCGCCGCACCGCCAACAGCCAGGAAACCGCGCCGTGGGCGCGCATCAACAGTTGGCGCAACGTCGAGCGCCCCGCCACTCCGCCCCGCCCCGCTCCGCGCCTGGGCGGCAAACTGTGAGTTGTCAGAACATTTTCGAATTATGCGATTGGTTATTGTATCAAACCGGCTCCCTTTCACGGTCACGATCAAGGAAGGCAAGCCGTGTTTTGAGTCCAGCCCCGGCGGCCTGAGCACCGGGCTCTGGAGTTATCTGGAAAAACTGTCCGCCGACCCGGCGCGCCCGATGGAATTCGTCTGGGTGGGCTGGCCCGGAACCAGCATCGCCGAGGAGCACCATGAGGCCGTCCGGCAGCACGGCGCCGCCTACAACGCGCAGCCGGTCTTCCTGCCGGAGGAAAACATGGAACGCTTCTACCACGGGTTCTGTAATCGCACCCTGTGGCCGTTGTTTCATTACTTCCCCAGCGTCGCGCGATACGAGCAGGAATCCTGGAACGAATACGAGCGCGTCAACCGGATGTTCGCCGAGGCACTGATCCAGATGCTGCGCCCCGACGACCTGCTCTGGGTGCACGATTACCACCTGATGCTGCTCCCGCAGATGGTTCGCCGGCAGTTCCCGGAAATGCCTATCGGGTTCTTCCTGCACATCCCCTTCCCTTCCTACGAAGTGTTCCGCCTCCTGCCCCGGGCATGGCGGACGGACCTCATTGAAGGCATCCTCGGCGCCAGCGTCGTCGGCTTCCACACGCACGACTACTCGCGCGACTTCCTTACCTCGGTGCTGCGCACCGTGGGCTACGAGCATCAGCTCGGCAGCCTCAGCCTCCGCGATCGGGTCGTGAAAGTGGATACATTCCCGATGGGAGTGGACTTCGACCGGTTCGCCAGGGCCGCCATCGCTCCGGAAACCGAAGCGCGTGTCGCCGACCTCAGAGCCAAGTGCCGCGGCCAGAAAATCATCTTCTCCGTGGACCGCCTGGACTACACCAAGGGTCTCATCAACCGCCTCCAGGGCTACGAGCACTTCCTCAAGACCAACCCGCAGTGGCATGGCAAAGTCACCTTCGTCGTGTCCGTCGCCCCGTCCCGCATCGGCGTGGACAGTTACCAGGCGATGAAGCAGGAACTCGAGCAGACCGTCGGACGCATCGTGGGCGCCTACGGCAACGTCCAGTGGACCCCTCTGATCTACCAGTTCCGCAATCTCGGTTTCGAGGAGATCGTCGCGCTCTACCGCATGTGCGACGTGGCGCTGATTACTCCGCTGCGCGACGGCATGAATCTCGTCGCGAAGGAGTTTGTCGCTTCGCGCCCCGACCAGACGGGCGTGCTGATCCTCAGCGAGATGGCCGGAGCCGCCAAGGAAATGGGCGAAGCGCTGATCATCAATCCGTTCCACCAGGACGACTTCGCGCGCGCGATCGAAACCGCGCTCAACATGCCGCTCGAAGATCAGATCCGGCGCAACCAGATTCTGCAGGACCGGCTGCGGCGCTACGACGTGAACCGCTGGGCCGAGGAATTCGTGCAGGCGATGTTGTCGTCGCAAAAGACCGAGGCTGCCCGCCGGGCGCGCTCGCTGACGGGCAAGGCCTACGCCGCTCTCGTGCAACACTATCGCCGGGCCGGCCGTCGCGCGTTACTGCTGGATTACGACGGCACGCTCGTGCCGTTCGTTGAGAACCCGCGGCAGGCCCGGCCGGACGCCGAATTGATGGGGCTGATCGAACGCCTTTCGGCCGATCCAGCCAATGAAGTGGTCATCATCAGCGGCCGCCCGCGAGCCGACCTCGAGGAATGGTTCGGCCCCGCGCCGGTGTCGCTCGTCGCCGAGCACGGCGCCTGGCTGCGCCACGAGGGTTCCGACTGGCAACTGCTCAAGGCCATTACGACGGAATGGAAGGAACGCGTGCGGCCGATCCTCCAGTTGTATGTGGACCGTCTTCCGGGAGCCATTCTCGAGGACAAGGAGTTCTCGCTCGCGTGGCACTATCGAAAGGCCGATCCCGAACAGGCCTCTCTCCGCGCGCAGGAACTCCTGGACGATCTCGCGGATTACACCCGCAACATCGACGTCCAGGTGCTCGAGGGAAACAAAGTCATCGAGATCCGCCACACCGGCGTGAACAAGGGAACCGCCGCGTTGGCGTGGCTCGGCAGCCGGTCGCCGGATTTCATCCTCGGCATCGGCGACGACTGGACCGACGAAGACATGTTCCGGGCGCTGCCTCCGAACGCGTATTCCGTTCGTGTGGGTCTGGCCAACACCGCCGCGCAGTACCATCTTGGCAACCACGCAGCCGTTCGGGCGCTTCTGCGCGAACTTTGCAACGGCAAAGGCCGCGGCCCCGGCGCCGAGTCCAGTCCGAAACCCGGCCTGATGATCGCCGGCTAACCCTTTGAATCCATGTTCCAGTCAGTTACATGATCGCACGCGACTTCCTCGACTCACTTGCCGCAACGGCGGCACAGGCACTCGGCAGTGGCATTGAACAAATATTCGGACCCGGCTCCCGCGCGAAAATCCTCGGCCCGTTCTCATGGGCGGACCTCGCCATCTTCGGCGTGTTCGTGCTCGTGGTGCTGCTGGTCAACGCCCTCGCCGCCTCGCTCATAAGACGCAAATCAAAGGAGCCCGCGGCCGAGCCGGAATCGCAAGGATGGCGCCGACAACTCTTCGGCGCGATCGGCAAGCCGCTCTATGCCCTGATCTGGATCTACGGCATCTACCTGGCGAGCATGCCCCTGTTCCTCGCGGTTCCCGACGGAGGAAAACCCGATGCCCTGCGCTCTCTGCTCGCCCGGGCCTGCGACCTGAGCGTTTTCGCCATCCTGTTCTGGCTCTTCTTCCGCCTCACACACGTGCTCGAATTGCGCCTCGCCGAGTGGACGAGCCGGACCGAAAGCAAGCTCGACAACCTCCTCGCGCCGCTCCTGGGACGCAGCCTGCGCGTCGTCGTCCCCGTGATGGGAATCATCCTCGCCGTGCCGGTCATCGGCCTGGACCCCCAGTACGAGGGACTGATCAAGAAGGCCAGCAGCATCCTGATCATCGGCGCGGTCGCCTGGGTCCTCGCCAACGCCGTCCGGATCGGTGAAAAGGCCGTTCTGGCCAGCTACGACATCAGCGCCTCCGACAACCTCCAGGCGCGCAAGGTGTACACACAGGTCCATGTCATTGCCAAGACGCTGCTCTTCATCATCGTCCTGTTTACCGTCGCCTCCATCCTGATGTGCTTCGAAGAGGTGCGTCGCTTCGGAACCAGCATCCTCGCGTCTGCCGGCGTCGTCGGCATCATCATCGGCTTCGCCGCCCAGCGCACCATTGCCAACCTGTTCGCCGGATTCCAGCTCGCGTTGACCCAGCCCATCCGCATCGACGACGTCGTCATCGTCGAGGGCGAATGGGGCCGCGTCGAGGAAATCACCTTGACGTACGTCGTGATCCGGATCTGGGACGAGCGTCGGCTGGTCGTGCCGTTGAACCATTTCATCGAAAAGCCGTTCCAGAACTGGACGCGCACATCGGCGCAACTGCTGGGCTCGGTGTTCTTCTGGGTGGATTACACGCTGCCGGTTGCCGAACTGCGCGCCGCGATCAAGGACATCGTGGAGAAGGCGCCGCTCTGGGACGGCCGTTTCTGGAACCTGCAGGTAACGGAGGCCACCGAGCGCGGCATGCAGTTGCGCGTCCTCGCCACGGCGTCGGATTCAGGAAATGCATGGAACCTTCGCTGCTATCTGCGCGAGAAGCTCATCGAGTACGTGCAAACGCATTACAGGAACAGCCTGCCCCGCGTGCGATTGGACGCACCCGGACTCAACGGTTCAGCGTTCACTCATGCGTCGATTCCGGACTCGGCTCGCACGTGACAGCACAGCGGGCTGCGAAGTTCAAGATTCCAGGTTGAGTGTTGAAGGCTCGCTGCTTTTGGATGTTTTCATCCGGTGGGGCGAGCGTCTTGCCACGCCGAAGCGCAGCGAAGGCGGGTCCTCGCGAGCCGTCGTGCGATAACGCACACCACCTTTGGAAACACGGCGCTTCCGATGCCGGGCCTGAACGCAAAAGGAGGCGCTGGCTACCCGCGGGTTCCAACGCCGGCCGATGCCTTCTCAAACAGCCGTTGCATTACGTCGCGCCGCCGTTTCAGCTTGTCCTTGAAGTCCAAACTGTCCGTGCGCTCGATTTCCACGTCGAGCTTCACCAGCGCGCTCTCCAGCATCTGGTGCAGCAGTCCCCGTTCATCCTCTGAAAGCTCAAGGCGCATAACCGACTCGTTCTGCCAAACCTTTCGTCATCCGGCATTTTCACCGTACGCCGGCACGACCGAAAGCCAAAGGTGGGAAGTCACCTCCCGGGGATTTACGATTGACGATTTTACGATTGACGCAGGCGCGGTGGGATCCAGGGTGGATTGGCATCCGGAGCGCGGCTGCCCTCCAGGGCGGGACACAGCGGCCCTTTGGATCGCAGTAGCAATCGCTACCCTGTCATCGCACACCCCAGAACGCCCGCGTCAATCGTCATTCGTAAATCCCGAGCCTATTCCACCAGCTCATGCTGAATGGCGTAGTGCATCAGCTCGGCGTTGTTCTTGATCCCCATCTTCTCGAGAATCCGCGAGCGGTAGGTGCTGATCGTCTTCACGCTCAGGGAAAGTTCCTTCGCGATCTCGCTCACCATCTTCCCGGAGGCGATCAGCCGCAGCACCTGAAATTCCCGGTCGGACAGCTTTTCCTGCGGCGGTTTGGAATCGCCTGACACGTAGGTGGCAAGCTTCTCGGCCAGGGACGGGCTGACGTAGCGCCCCCCGGCAAGGACCTTCTTGATCGCGCCCACGAGTTCTTCCGGCGCGCTTTCCTTGGTCATGTAGCCGGCCGCACCGCGTTTGAGAACGCGAACGGCGAACTGGCCCTCGGGATGCATGCTGAGCACGAGGACCGGCAGACGCGGCCTGGACTTCTTGATCTCTCGCAACACGTCCAGCCCGCTGCGGCCGGGCATCGTGATGTCGAGCACCACCACGTCCCAGTCCTCCTTCCAGATCTTGTTCAGCGCCTCCTGCGCGTTGCGCGCTTCCCCGAACGTCGCCCGCTTGAATTCATCCGCGAGTATTTGCTTCAAACCGTGGCGGACGACTGCGTGATCGTCTGTTAACAGAATCTTCATGCAACTCTCATCGTGAGGACCCGTGAACCGGCATGGAAACGGTCACCCGCGTGCCGCCCCCGCGCATCGGGCCGATTCGGAACTCGCCCCCCAGCAGCGCCGCCCGTTCCTTCATGCCCAGCAGGCCCAGCGATTTGGTGTTCGATATTTCGGCCTCGGTGATTCCCCGGCCGTTGTCCATCACTTCCATGACAACGCGGCCGTCCTGTTCCTTCAGGTGCACCGTCACGCGCGTGGCGCCGGCGTGCCGGATCACGTTGGTCAGTGTTTCCTGAAAAATCCGGAAAAACGCCGTGGCCAGGTGCGGCTCCAGCAGCGGATCCTGCACGCTGGCGTGCACGTCGCATCGGATGCCCGTGCGCATCTGAAAATCGTTCGCCTGCCATTCCAGCGCCGCCACCAGACCCAGATGGTCCAGAATCCCCGGGCGCAGCTCCGTCGATATCCGCCGCACCGTCTGAATCGTCGAGTCGATGTGCGCCGACAGCGCTTTCGCCTTTTCGATGAGCGCGCGCGACTGTTTCGGCAGCCGGTGAATGATCCAGGAAAGATCCAGTTTGCAACTGGTGAGCGCCTGCCCCAGTTCGTCGTGCACCTCGCGCGCAATGCGCGTCCGTTCCTCCTCGCGTACCCGCTGGAGGTACTCCGACAGGGCCCGGAGCTGCTCGTGCGATTCGCGCAACTGCTTCTCCGCCCGCCGGCGTTCCATCCGCTCGCGCGCCTCGCGGATCGCGCGGTGCACCGACGGCACCAGGCGCGCCATCCGATGCTTCAACACGTAATCGGTGGCCCCGTTCTTCAGCGTCTCGATCGCCACCTCTTCGCCCACAGTGCCCGTGAGAAAAATGAACGGTGTCTCGGGGCACAGGCGCTTCGCAATCTCCAGCGCCGCATAGCCGTCAAACCCGGGCAGCGCGTAATCCGACAGAATGAGATCCGGCGGGTTCTGCCTCAGCTCGCGCACGTAATCCCTCTCGTGCTCCACCCGCGCCCACGTGAACTCGATGCCCCCCGCGCGCAGCGTATGCCGCGCCAGTTCCGCGTCGGCGGCGCTGTCCTCCAGCATCAATATGTGCATCTCGTTCTTCACTGCGTCCATTTCCGACCGCGCCAGTCCGCCGAATCCACTATGCCACCGACTCCCTGCGTTCGCCATGCCGGGGCAGCGAAAAGTAGAACGTCGCGCCCCGATTCACTTCGCCTTCCGCCCACGTGCGCCCGCCATGCCGGTGAATGATGCGCCGGACATTGGCCAGCCCGATGCCCGTGCCCTCGAAATCCGACGCCCGGTGCAGCCGCTGAAACACGCCGAACAGCTTCGACGCGTACCGCATGTCGAATCCGACCCCGTTGTCCTTCACGAAAACGATGATCTCGCTCTCGGTGACGGTGCTGCCGATTTCGACGCGCGCGACGCGCCGGTTCCGCGTGTACTTGAGCGCATTGCAGATCAGGTTCGAAAACACCTGGCGCAGCAGTGTCGGATCTCCTTCCGCCTGCGGCAGCACGCCGATCGCCCACTCCACCTTGCGTCCGGCCACGTCCGGTTTCAGTTCGCGCAACACATCCCGCACAATCTCGTTGAGGCTGATCCAGGTCTTGCGCAGTTCCGCCCGCGCCGTCCGCGAGAACGCGAGCAGATCGTCGATCAGCCTGCCCATCTGGCGCGCCGAATCGGCGATGGTGGACAAATAGTGCCGCGATTCCTCGTCCAGCGCGTCGCCCTTGGTCGAACGCAGAATTTCGACAAAACCTTCGATGTGCCGCAGCGGCGCCCGAAGATCGTGCGAGACCGAGTAACTGAATGCCTCGAGCTCCCGGTTGGCGGCTTCGAGTTCGCCCGTCCGCTCGGCGACGCGCTGTTCGAGTTCCACGTTCAGCCGGCGGATTTCCGCCTCCCACTGCTTGCGCTCCGTGATGTCGTGCAGAATCACCTGAGCCGCCGGGCGTCCCTCGAACTTCATCGGCGCCGCCGCCATTTCCACGTGCACCTCCCGGCCGTCCGTGCGGATTACCCTCTGCTCCAGGAACGCCACCGGCCGATTTTCTTCGATCAGCGCGCGCATGCGCTCCTCCACGATCGCCCGTTCCGCGGGATGCGCGAACTCCAGCATCGGCCGGCCAACGATCGCCCCGGCGTCCGGCGCGCCCAGCAGCCGCACGCCCGCGCTGTTGATGAAAACGATCCGGCCCTCGCACGCGATGAACAGCGCGTCCGGCGACAACTCCACAAGGCTGCGGTAGCGTTCCTCGCTCGATTGAAGCGCCTCTTCCGCGCGCCGGCGTTCCGCGCGGATCTCCGCCTGGCGCAGCGCGCGATGCACGGCCTGCGGCAACGACCCCAGGTGATGCTTCAACACAAAGTCCTCCGCCCCGCTCTTCAAAGCCTTGATCGCCATCTCCTCGCCCAAAGAGCCCGTCACGAAAATGAACGGCGTGTCGGGCCGCCTCTTGCGCGCGATGGCCAGCGCGGCGAAACCATCGAATGCCGGCAACCCATGATCCGACAGAATGATCCCGGGTTGAAACTTCTCTAGGGCCTCAACAAACGCTTCTTCGGTATCGACGCGGCGAAAGGAGAAGTCGAACCCGCCCTCGCGCAACGTGTGTTGCACGAGCTCGGCGTCTCGCGCCTCGTCTTCCACCATTAGAACTCGAAGTTTTTTCTTGATATGCCAAGGTTTCCGGCGGCGACTCTAACGAGGCGTTCCCGGGGCTTGAATAGGGTGAAACCCAACTTGTGCCGTGGGTGAACTGCTGCCTGACAGGATTTACCCCCAATTCCTCTCGCGCCTGCGGCATTTCATGGGAAGGCTCAGGGAGAGAATTCTCCCAAATGG
>DGDZ01000094.1 GCA_002385705.1 Verrucomicrobia subdivision 3 bacterium UBA3939 | reverse complement strand
ACATTCTCAAAGAGTCACGACACGAAGCTTGAGCATCTTGCCCGCGGCTCCAGCCCTTACTACCCTCCCTGCGCCATGCCGCGCGAAACCACCGCAACGAAAACCGCTCGTACCGCCAGAATCATCGCCGCGCTCAAACGCGCCTATCCGGACGCGCATTGCGAACTCAATTTCTCCAACGCACTCGAACTGCTGATCGCCACCATCCTCTCCGCCCAATGCACGGATAAGCGCGTCAACATCGTCACCGCCGACCTGTTCAGGAAATACCGGTCCGCCGCCGATTACGCGAACGCCGACCTCGCAACCCTCGAGCGGGAAATCAAGACCACGGGGTTCTATCGGAACAAAGCCCGCAGCATCAAAGCCTGCTGCCGGGCGCTCGTCGAAAAACACGACGGCGAGGTCCCTCGAACCATGGATGAACTGATCCAATTGGACGGCGTCGGACGCAAAACCGCCAACGTCGTCCTCGGCAATGCGTTCAACATCAGCGTCGGCATCGTCGTGGACACCCACGTCGCCCGCCTGTCCAAACGGCTCGACCTCTCACGCGACGTGGACCCGATCAGAATTGAAGCGAGCTTGATGAAGCTGGTGCCGCGGGAGGATTGGACGGTGTTCAGCCATTTGTTGATCTGGCACGGCCGCCGGCGCTGTTACGCCCGCAACCCGGACTGCGCGCACTGCGAAGTCTTCGACCTCTGTCCCCGCATCGGTGTGAAACAAGCCGGACCGGCCAGGCAAACGCCGCGTCAGAGCGCGCCGGCCCGCAGCCGCAGTGCGTGAACGGAACGACCGGTGATCGCCCGCCCGGCGCCACTTCACACGCACAGTTTTTCACCCTTTTTTCGTACAACTTTTCTCCGTCTTCTGTCATTAATCGTATGCCATGAGGCTTCGGCCGGACAAAGAGGACGGCCTTTTCGAGCATGCGGTGAATGCGCCACTCTCTTTGCCTCCGCGCATCTCACAGCGCTGGTCGCGCGAAACCCAGTCCGGCCTCCGATTTCCGCCGGATGCACTTGTGCCTGCACCGGAACCATTTGCGCGGCACGCCCCATCCCGTGGATCATCGTTCCGCCCATTTGAAAGGCCGCGTGCCCGAGGGGGACAACGTCTCCATGCTGGATGGCAGCGCTCGGTGGCGTCCGTTCGAGAGATGATACCCCGCACGGACACAGGCCCTGCGCCCACATTCTGGTGGTGACTCCGGCTCTGAAAGGCTGAGCGCTGAGTGTTGAATGTTCATCAACGAGCTATCGGCCCCGGCTGCAACTCGCAGAAACTGCGCTCCGCCCATTCGCGCAGCGCCCGCGCCCATCATGAATTGTCATCGCCAATCTCCTGGATGTTCGATGCTGGACGTTGGATGTCGGTTGTTTCATGCAACTAATGCTTGCACCGCACCGCCCCCGCCATGCACACTCCGCGCGATCCGGCGGCAGCGCCAGTAGCATCCGCCCGGAAGCGAATCTCAGAAAGCTCACAACATGCGAAGTTATTTCAAGAACGTCTCCAGGATCCGGTACGAAGGACCGAAATCCAAAAATCCCCTCGCCTTTCGCCACTACAACCCCGACGCGCGCGTGGAAGGCAAAACAATGAAAGACCATCTCCGGTTCTCCGTCGTGTACTGGCATACGTTCCGCGGAACCGGCATCGATCCGTTCGGCGTCGGCACCGCCATCCGGCCATGGGACGACGGCACCCAGTCTGTCCGCAACGCCCAGAACCGCGTTCGCGTCGCCTTCGAGTTCATGGAGAAACTCGGTGCGCCGTTCTACGCTTTCCATGATCGCGACATCGCGCCCGAGGGCGCCAATCTCAGGGAGACCAACCGGAACCTCGACGCGGTGGTGAAGGTGTTGAAGGAGGAACAGCAACGCACGGGTATCAAATTGTTGTGGGGCACGGCCAACCTGTTTGGCAACCCGCGCTTTGTCCATGGCGCCGCCACCAGTTGCAATGCCGACGTCTTCGCCTATGCCGCCGCTCAGGTGAAAAAAGCAATCGAGATCACGCACGAACTGGGCGGCGCCGGTTACACGTTCTGGGGCGGGCGCGAAGGGTATTCCACGTTGCTGAACACCGATTTGAAACGCGAGCAGGAGCACCTCGCCAAATTCCTCCACATGGCGGTCGATTACAAAAAGAAGATCGGCTTCAAAGGCCAGTTCTACATCGAGCCCAAACCCAAGGAACCGACCAAACACCAGTACGACAGCGACGCCGCGGCGTGCCTGAATTTCCTCCGCGAGTACGACCTGTTGAAGCACTTCAAACTCAATATCGAAACCAATCACGCCACCCTCGCCGGCCACACTATGCAGCACGAACTCGAAGTCGCCGGCGCGGCCGGAGCCCTCGGGTCCATCGACGCCAATACCGGCGATGAATTGCTGGGCTGGGACACCGATCAGTTCCCGACGAGCGTGTACCTGACCACGCAGACCATGCTGACCATTCTGAAGTATGGCGGGTTCACAACCGGCGGAGTGAACTTCGACGCCAAGGTGCGCCGCGAGAGCTTCGAGCCCATCGACCTGTTCTACGCGCATATCGGCGGAATGGACGCGTTTGCGCGCGGGCTGAAGATCGCGGCGGCCATTCGCAAGGACGGCCGGCTGGCCGACTTCGTGACGAAGCGTTACAGCTCCTGGGACAGCGGCATCGGCAGAAAAATCGAGCAGGGCCAGGTCGGGTTCGTGGAACTTGAAAAGTACATGCTCGAGAAGGGCGAAGCCGCGCCCAACACCAGCGGCCGCCAGGAATTCCTCGAGAACCTGATCAACGAATTCATCTAGGCCAGAACCCGCCGGGCACATGGCGGATCCGTCTTTGTCGGAAACTTCGTCGAAGCCTTGAACTGAAGTCCCGCAAAGCCCGGCAACACTTCTCGACGAGTCTTCGAGGGAGACCCCGCAAAGCCGGGCTCTTCGCTCGTGCGGGGTTTGCCTCCTTGCACCCCGGGCAATCCGGCGAATGATTGCATTATGGCAATCACAACCGCCGCATCGTCGCTGGTCCCGGCTTATTCGGACTACTTCGCAGACCCGTTCGTCTGGAAAGCAGGCGCCGACTACTACGCCATCGGCACCGGCGCGCTCGAAGCCGAAGGCTGCGTCATGGGAGACATTTTTCCCGTCCTCCATTCGCGCGACTTCCAGACCTGGACAAGCTGCGGGCGCGCGTTGCGACCGCCGAACCTGGTGGCGGGAACGCATTTCTGGGCGCCCGAGGTTGCGCAGTTCCAAAACCGCTTCTACCTCTACTACTCCGTGGGCGAAGCCGAGGCCGCTCATCAGTTGCGCGTCGCCGTCGGCGATCATCCGGCCGGACCGTATCACGACTTCGCCCCGCTGCTGGACATCCATCGCTGCCCCTTCGCGATCGACGCCCATCCATTCCGCGATGACGACGGCCAATGGTATTTGTTCTACGCCCGGGATTTTCTGGACGTCACCCCGGAATATCGCGCCGGCACGGGCCTCATGGTGGCAAAGCTGCGATCCATGACGGAACTGGAAGACGAGGGCCATCCGGTGCTGCGCCCGCGCTGTGACTGGCAACGGTTTGAAGCGAACCGCTGGATCCATGGGCGGCGCCACGACTGGCACACAATTGAGGGCCCGTGTGTGCGCCGGCATAGCGGACGCTACTATTGCTTCTACAGCGGCGGGCGGTGGGAGAATGAAACCTACGGCGTGGATTACGCCGTCGCCGGCCATGTGAGCGGGCCCTATTCCGATGCCGGCAACGAGGCGGGACCGCGCGTGTTGCGCACCCTCGCCGGCACTCTCATCGGGCCCGGGCACAATTCCATCGTCGTCGGACCCGACGGACGGGAGTACATGGCGTTTCACGCGTGGGACAAAGACCGGTCTGCAAGGCGCATGTTCGTTCGGCCGCTGAAATGGACCCGCCAGGGTCCGCGATGCGAACTCTAGTGGGGTTCACACCCCCGTTTGCGGCGCCGGCCAACTGTCCGAGGGTGGCTCATGAAAACCTTGAGCTGGCTCGTGCTGGTGTGCGCCCTGGCTCTGACCGGTTGCGCAACGTACGAGGGCGCGCCGGCGGACGATATCGAGTACAACCGGGGATTCGGCACATCGTCCGGACGGATGGACGATTATCAAACTTATCCTCCCGCCCGAGGCGCCACACCCGTTATTCCGCCGCCCTGACCGGCGCACCGAAACATCAACACCATGAAGCCGAAATACGGAGGTTCGATATGCAATGCGAAGTCTGCGGAAACGATTATGACAAGCCACTCGAAATCGTCGTGAACGGAATTTCTCACTACTTCGACTCGTTTGAATGTGCCATTCATGCACTCGCGCCGGAATGCGAACACTGCGGATGCAAGATCATCGGCCACGGCATCGAGGCCGGCGGGAATTTCTTCCGCTGCGCTCACTGCGCACATGAAGAAGGTGTTGTGTCCGTCCAGGATCGCGCCTAGGCGCCATTGAACCGGCCATGGCGAGAAAGCGGCAGAAACAGCGGCAGTTCCCGCCTCAGCAGCAGAGCCAGCGCCCCGGACGGGAGTCAAGGATGACGCCCCGCCCGCGCGTGTCGCAGCCGGAATACAAAGGCAGCGGCAAGCTCGAAGGCAGGGTTGCATTGGTCACCGGCGGAGACAGCGGAATCGGACGCGCCGTTGCCGTCCTCTTCGCGCGCGAAGGCGCAAACGTCGCCATCAGCTACCTGAACGAGCACGACGACGCCCGTGAAACACGTCGCCTCGTTGAAGCAGAGAAACGAAAATGCCTTCTTCTCGCCGGAGACATCGGATGGGAAACCGTGTGCGCGTCGATGGTGGAACAGACGATCGCCGAATTCGGCCGACTGGACATTCTGGTCAACAACGCCGCCGAACAGCATCCTCAGAACGACATTCGAGACATCAGCCGCGACCAGCTCGAACGAACGTTTCGCACCAACATTTTCTCGTATTTCCATTTCGCCAAAGCCGCCTTGAAACACTTCAAACGCGGCGCCGTCATCATCAATACCAGTTCGGTGACGGCGTACCGCGGGAGCGCGCACCTGCTGGACTATTCCTCAACCAAGGGCGCTATCGTCAGCTTCACCCGTTCACTGTCCGAAGCCCTTGCCGACAAAGGCATCCGCGTGAACGGCGTTGCGCCCGGGCCGATCTGGACGCCGCTGATCCCCTCCACCTTCCCGGGCGAGAAGGTCGAGAAGTTCGGCTCGGACGTGCCCCTCAGGCGGGCCGGGCAACCGATGGAAGTGGCGCCCTGCTATGTGTTCCTCGCATCAAACGACTCGTCCTACATGACGGGCCAGATGCTGCATCCGAACGGCGGCGAAATCATCAATGGCTAGAGCAACGAATCGCATTCGCGCAACCGCCGCCCCATCCCGGTCGCGCCGGGCATTTCCCCGAACACCACGCTCTCGCCGCGCGCCCAATCGGTTGCCGAACCCCGCCGGACTGCGCCTGCGCCTTCAATGGACAAAAGCCGTCTCCGCGAAACAGTGGGATACGTACCGTGATGCGATCAATGCATTGCGCAGGGCACGCATCGACTTCCTGGTGGGAGGAGGATTCGCGCTCGCCGCCTACACCGGCCGCTGGCGCAATACCAAGGACATTGACCTGTATATCCGCGCTTCGGATCGCCAGGCCGCGATCAGGGCCCTGGCCAGGGCCGGTTTCCAGGACTACTTCGGCAAACTGCCTTACGATCGGAAGTGGATCTACCGAAGCACCCGCTCGGGCGTGATTGTCGATGTAATCTGGGCGATGGCCAACCAGCGGGCCCGGGTGGACGATCACTGGTTCGCCCGCGCCACGCCTATGTCTCTCAAGGGGGAACCCCTGCTTCTGCTCCCCCTGGAAGAGTTCGTCTGGTGCAAACTCTACATTCTTCAGCGCGACCACTGCGACTGGACGGACGTGATGAACGTGCTCTACGCAGCGGGTAAACAGATGGACTGGACCTGGCTGCTGAAACGCCTCGAGGATGACTGGCCGGTGTTGAAGGCGCTGCTCACCCTCTACGCCTGGGTCTGTCCCGGGCGCGCGCGGGAACTACCCGCCGGATTGCGCTCCCGAATGGAATTGGACGGCGTGATCGGACGGCGCGGCGCGCGAAGAAACCGGATCCGCCTGCTCGACACACGCGGGTGGTTCCCCGCTTTGCTGCCTCCCGACCAACCGCTCGAGATCTGAACGCGTATGCTCATCGGCACCATGAATCATCCCGGTCGCGACCTGCTCGGCGAGATCCGCTGGATCGCGGACATGGGATTCGATTTTGTGGACCTCACTCTGGAACCGCCGATGGCCCTTGCGTCCCGCGTGAACCTCCCGGCTCTGCAGAAGCTGCTTCAGGACACGAAGCTCAAAGTTGTCGGACACACGGCCTACTACCTTCCGTTGTGCAGTCCATTCGAATCCATCCGCCGCGCCGCAGTCGAGGAATTGAAGAACTGCCTTGCCGTTTTCGCGCAACTCGGAGCGCGCTGGATGAACGTTCATCCCGACCGCCAGGCTCCCATGCATGAACGCAGTTTCATCATCGATCGCAACGTCCAAAGCCTCAAAGAACTCTTCGAAGCGGCCGCCGGCACCGGAGTCGGGCTGATGATCGAAAACCTGCCGGGGAGCTTCAACACCGTCCGGCAGCTCGGGCAATTGCTCGAACCCCTGCCGCAACTCGGACTGCACCTGGATGTCGGCCATGCCAACCTGCTGACCGAGCAAAATACCACCGATGACATCCTGCGCGCCTACGGAGCGCGCCTGAAACACGTGCATCTGCACGACAACAAAGGCGGCAGCGCCGACCTCCATCTTCCGCTGGGCGCCGGGACGATGGACATCCGCTACTACGTTCAGGTCCTGAAAAACTTCGGTTACGACGGAACCATTACACTCGAAGTGTTCACGCCGGACCGGCATCACCTCGCCTACAGCCGCGACGTCCTGCGCCGAATGTGGGATGAACCGCTGACCGCCGCCTTCGCCCCGCGCAACGCGGTCGGGTAGCCGGTCGTTCTTCTTTCGAAGCCCCGTCCAATGCCTTGTCAGGCCTTCGTTCCTGCCCTTCGCTCGTACAATGGAGCGATTCACCCCATTTGCAATGCGCGCCTCCGGCGGGATGTTCATTCAGATGACGCGCCAATGCGTTCCACAACGAGAAAGAGTTTTATGTTGAATACCCGTTCTTACCGATGGCTGGCCCTTGGAGCCGGAACTTTGCTGCTGGTGTCCACTGGATGCGAGAACCTTCCCGGCAGCGATGAACAACAGGGCGCTGTGATCGGCGGCGTGGGCGGCGCCGTCGCCGGCGCCGCGATCGGCGGTGAAGAACACCGCGTGCTCGGCGCGCTGCTGGGCGGCGCTCTCGGCGCGGGCGGCGGCTACATTATCGGCGCCAATGCCGACCGCATCACCGGCCGCGACACACAAGGCGCCCAACGCGCATCACAAACGGCGCAAACGCAACCGGCAACACCTCAACAGGCACGCAACGCCTCCACGGCCGACGTGAACCAGGACGGGTTTGTGACGCTGGACGAAGTCGTGGCGCTCGATCAGGCAGGCTTGTCCGATCAGCAGATCATCGATCGGGTCGCGGCCACGGGCCAGGTGTTCGAACTCACGGACGAGCAGGAACGCCATCTCATGGACCAGGGCGTCAGCCGGCAGGTCGTCACTCAGATGCGCGATCTCAATCGCGCCACACGGGAACGTCTCCTTCAGGAACAGGACGTCATCAGCCAGCCGCCGCGCTGATGATCCATGTGGGGAGAATTCCTCATGAAAATCGGGGTTATCCCGCGTTGTGTGCGAAACGGAGGACACAGACGTTACGGCAGCAGTCTGAACATCTGAACTGAATAAAGGAAAAAGGAAATCAGCTATGAAAAAATTCATCTTGTTGGCGGGAACAGCGCTGTTGCTGGCCGGATGCGACCAGGGCGGAACGATGGATGATTACGGCACCAGCACGGGCACCGCAGGCACCAACTACAACGCGACCCCCGGCGGCTCCGGCGGAGCCCTGGACAGCCGCTCCAGTGCCGATACCAATCAGGGCGGCGCCACGTCGCCCGGCGGATCACAGTCGGGAATCGGCACCAACACCGGCGCGCCTCCCCAATTCTGACCTCCTTTCCGGCGCAGGCTCACTCCAGCTCTGCGCCGCCCGCTGCGGTCAGCTCGATTCGCGCGCTCTCGATATCGGGCGCGCGGTATCGATGCCCCGCCTGAAGAATCAATTCCTCCCCGTTCTCTCCTCGGAACCGGATTGGAACGCTCACGCGCTCCCGGCCGTTCCGGGTGCGGAACACACAGAAGTGAAGGTGAGCCCCGCTCGAATACCCCGTGTTGCCTGAAAGCGCGATGACCTGCCCCGCAACCACTCTGTCGCCGGGCTTCACCCTGGCTCCCCCCTGTTGCAGGTGACAGTAGTGCCCCAGGGTTCCATCGTCGTGCCGGATCAACACGTAGTTGTTGTACTTGTCGTACTCCATCCCGTTGCCCCCCTGGTTCGAGTCGTCTTTCACCTTCACCACCAGGCCGTCCCGCGCGGCGTGCACCGGCGTGCCCTCCGGCATCTTCCAGTCAATGGCGTACTGGTTCGCGCCGCTGTGACTGAAACGGCCATTGAACGCCTGGGTCACCTTGTAGGTTCGCCCCGGCGCGTAGGGCAGATGGTAAAGATACGAGTCCGGTATCGCGACCGAGCTGCCCAGCTTGTAGTAGTTCGTATAGGCGTACTCCCACCGCGTTTGCCCCTCCTCCGGTGTCAGCGTGAACGCTTCCGTCCTGCCCGGAAGAAACGTCGCCGTGTACGGAAACTCCACCTCGCTCTTCATGTTCACCACGTGGAAATCGAAGGTCATCGTGACCTCGGAAAGCTCCTGGTTCTCGACAATGAACCGTACCGCGTCCCCCTCCCGCACCGTGATCACCCGAACAGCGGTCGTGTCGGTCGCCACTGCGCCGCGGTTCGCGTCCCGGTTCATGCGCCACAGCGCGCCGGCAATCATGCCGAGCCCGAGAACCAGAACGGCCTGTAGTATGAACGTCAGCACGCGGCGGAAGAATCTTCGTCGAGTCATCTCTGAATCCGTCATCAGGCGGCCATCGGAACGGGCCGAACGGGTTTCGTCGAAAGGGTTCGCGGCAAGGGCTCGCCGAAATCAGGAAAACCGTCGCTGCTCCACGCGAACCGCTTCGCGTGAACGTCCCGGTCCTCCCAGCCCTGCTTGCGGCTGGACTTGGAATGGTAAATGATCCAGTCCTCCGTCTGGCAAAGGGACTTCACGAAGGAACAGTGGCCGACGCCCCAGACCTGGTCGGTCTTCTTGAACACCGGGCCGTGCTTTGTCCAGGTGGCCGGATTCAGAACGTCGCCGCTCCGGTGGTGCAGCATGCCGAGGCAGTAATCCGGCGTCCAACTGCCGCTGGCCGAATACACCACAAAAATGTCGCCGTTGCGCTTCAGCACCTGCGGCCCCTCGCAGATCGGCATCGCCACCCGCTCCCAGGGCCGGTCCGGAGTAGTCAGGCACACCCGCGCTCCCGAAATCGTCAGCGGATCGCGCATCGGCGCGATGTAAAGATTCTGCTGGCCGTTCTTCCGGCCCGGCCAGCCGGACCAGATGAAATACCGCCGGCTGTCGTCGAGCGTCAGCACCGTGCCGTCGATCGCCCAGCCGCCGGTCTCGAGCGAGCCGCGGCACTCATACCGCCCGCGCGGGTCGCTGCCGACCGCCTCGATCACCCACATCCGATGGTTCTCATTCCGCCCGTCGTCCGCCGCGTAATAGATAAACCACCGGCCGTCCAGAAGATGCAGTTCAGGCGCCCAGATGTTGTCCGAGTTGCCGCCGCCCGGCGGAGCGCTCCACACCCGGACGCCGGGATCTTCGCCTATCGTCGCTATCGTCCGCGATCGCCGGATGTAGATGTGCCGCCGGTTCCGGGCCTCGCAGTAATAATAGAACCCGCCGTGGAAGATCATCCACGGATCGGCCGAGTGCGGTGGCAGTATCGGGTTGATAATCTTGTCCGTCTGTTGTCGTTGATCGTTCAGTGAACCGGGCGACACACACCAACGCCCGTTTCACCGAAATCATTCCGCACCCGTCCTTTCCGCAAAATCGGCGCCGGTCTGAATCCGCTGTCATGGTTTGTCTGACACGCATTTGGTCCCTCAGGTGCTTAAGGTGTGGAGGCGCCCGGTCCCCGGCCGGATCTGCCCATTTTCGGGACTGCAAGCGCGCACCTCCGCCACGGGCAGCCACAAATGAGACTCAGTTTCCAGAAACTGGATGCGCAGCGCGGCGCCGCCTCCGGGAGCCGCCGCCAGCCGCGCATGCAGGCCTCTTGCCGCCCCCGCGCGCCGCTCCGGCGCTCCGCCCGGCTCACCGCCGGAACCCCCAAAACCGCCTCACAGCATCAATGAACGTCGCGAGCATCAGTTCATTGCTCCAGGACGCCGTGCAACTCTGCGTCGTCGGCTACGCGCTCCGGCTTACCCATCGCTTCGGCACCGCGCGCGTCGGCTGGTCCACCTTCAGCGCGCTCGCCCTGCTCGCCGTCCTCCGCCTCCTCCAGGCGCCCGTTCACATGAATCTTCTCAGCACGCCCGCCGTCAGCACCGAGGTCGTCGGCGTCCTCGCTTCCCTCCTCGTTCTCGTCGGAATCATTCACACGGGCGCCGTGCTCGAAGCCCGCCGCCGCGCCGAACTCCAGGAGAAGCAAATGGAACGGCGCGTCGCCGAAAAAACACAGGAACTCGCGGCCGCCAACGCCAGCTTGCGCGAAACCGCCGAACGCCTCGAAGCCGAGATCGCCGAACGCAGCCGCGTCGCCGCCCAGATGGAACAGACCTACAAAGACCTCCTGGTCGCCTCCCGCGAGGCCGGCATGAGCGAGGTCGCCACCAACGTCCTGCACAACGTCGGCAACGTACTCAACAGCGTGAATATCTCCGCCAGCCTCGTGGCCGATCACGTCGCCCGGTTGCGCGTCGCCAACGTGTCGCGCGTCGCCGATCTCCTCGACGCCAATTCCGAGGAGATCGTCACCTTCCTCACCACGGACCCGCGCGGCCGCCAGTTGCCGGCCTATATTCGCGATCTCGGCCAGCACCTCACACAGCAACAGGAGGCCATCATCCGCGAGCTCGAGTTCGTCCGGAAGAAGATCGCCCACATCAAGGACATCGTGGTCGTGCAGCAGGATTACGCCCGCGTGTCCGGCCTCGCCGAACCGGTCAGGCTCAGCGAACTCGTCGAAGACGCTCTCCACATCAACACCGACGTCCCTTCGCAGAACCGCGTCGAATTCATCGCCGAAATTCCGCCGGATGACGAAATCCTCGTCGAGCGGCACAAGCTCCTGCAGATCCTGGTAAACCTGGTTCAGAACGCCAGGCACGCCTGCGAGGAATCCGACGCCAAAGACAAGCGCGTCATCGTCCGTGTTTCCAAAGAAGAGGATCGCGTGAAGATCGCGGTAATCGACAACGGCGTGGGCATTCCGCACCAGAACCTGACGAAGATCTTCAATCACGGGTTCACCACGCGAAAAGACGGCCATGGCTTCGGCCTGCACAGCGGCGCCCTCGTCGCAAAGGAACTGGGCGGAACACTCGTGGCCGAAAGCCCCGGCCCCGGCCTCGGCGCCACCTTCACCCTCGACCTTCCTCTCCGCCCTCCCGACACCCGGAGCTGATCATCCACACGGAGCCCCCGCCTTATTAAATTCGGTGAGGCGAGCGTCCTCGCCCTTGTCAAGCCGTAGCCTTGGCGAAGGCTGGAGCCGTTGCCCGACGGTGCTGACCGTCCAACCCAGGAACGCCAGAACGTAACCGTAATTCGGACGCCCCGGATCCATGCAGGAAAAAGATGTGACGCCGTACCGCGAATCTGCTACATCCGCCCGTGGCCATGCCATCAGCAAACCGCGCCCACAGGACTCAATCCAGGCTCCACCCACATCCGTTGGGCCATGTTTCACACCGGCTGCGCTAAGGTCATGCCGCCGGACTCTGCCATTCTCTCCACACTGCAGCGCGTCGTCGGCCCCGCCAATGTCCTGACGGCGAAAGAAGATCTCATCCCCTACTCCTTCGACGGCACCGCAGCGCTGCGCCAGTTGCCGGGCTGTGTCGTTTTCGCCACGACGACCGAGCAGGTCACCGAAGTGCTCAAGCTCGCCAACAACACGCGCGCACCGGTCGTCACTCGCGGATCCGGCACCGGCCTGAGCGGCGGCAGCTTTCCCGCGCCGGACAGTATCGTGCTTTGCACCGCGCGGATGAATCGCGTCCTCGAACTGGATCGCGCGAACCTTGCTCTCCTTGTCGAAGCCGGCGCCACCACCCAGCAGGTGGCCGACGCCGCGGGCGGAGCCGGTCTCTTTTATCCGCCCGATCCCGGGTCGATGAAGATCTCGACGATCGGCGGCAACGTTGCCGAAAACTCGGGCGGATTGCGCGGCCTGAAATACGGCGTCACGCGCAATTACGTGATGGGGCTTGAAGTGGTTCTGCCCGACGGCACCGTTCTCTGGACCGGCAACAAATGCGTCAAGGACGTCGCCGGTTATTCATTGCGCGACCTGTTCATCGGCTCCGAGGGAACGCTGGGCGTGATCACGCGCGTGTTGCTCAGGCTCATTCCCAAACCCGCCGCCAGGAAAACCATCGTTGCCACGTTCGAACGCATGGACCAGGCCGCGCAAACGGTGTCGGACATCATTGCCGCGCCGATCATTCCGTGCACGCTGGAGTTTCTGGATCGCACCACCATTCGTTGCGTTGAGGAGTTTGCAAAGATCGGCTTGCCCCTGGATTGCGAGGCGCTGCTGTTGATGGAGACGGACGGCCACCCCGCCGCGGTCGCGGAAGAAGCGGCCACCATGGCCGAAATCGCCCGCCGGAACAGGGCCAGGGAGATCCATGTCGCGGCGGACGACGCCGAAGCAGCGCGCCTGGCCACGGCCCGCCGCAGCGCGTTCTCCGCCCTCGCGCGCGTCTCGCCGACCACCATCCTCGAGGACGCTACCGTCCCGCGAAGCGAGCTGGCGCGGATGGTGTCATTCGTCGAGCAAACGGCCCGCAAATACAACGTCCGCATCGGGACCTTCGGTCACATGGGCGACGGGAACCTGCACCCCACGTTCCTGACCGACGAACCAAACGCGGACGAAATGCGCCGGGTGGAAGAGGCGTTCAAGGAAATCTTCGCGGAAGCGATTCGCCTGGGCGGCACCATCAGCGGCGAACACGGAATCGGCGTGGCAAAGAAATCCTTCCTGCCTCAATTCGCCGGCGACGCCGCCATGCGGGTCATGAAAGAACTGAAGCGCGCGCTGGATCCGAACGGGATTTTGAATCCGGGGAAGATGTTTTAGAAGAAAACGCCCGACATCCAATGACCAAAGATTTGGTTCAGCCGGCAGTTCTGAGCGTCGGACGTGCTTTCCGACGATCTACCACCTCGCATGACGGCTCCAGCCTTCGCCAAAGCTACGACAGATCGAGCCCCGTGTTCAGGCGGATGCTGGCGTCTTTGGAATTTGAACTTGCGCGTCGGCGTCTATTGCAGTTTTGACGGCAGTTGCGTCACCTGCCCGTGCAACGCCGCCAGCGTGTCCCCGGTGCGCTGCGCGCGCACGTCGGTTCCAAATTTCAACGTCGCCGCCGACTCGAACCTCCGGATCATCAAACAATAGCTCTCGTTCACCATGACCCCCAGCAATTCGCCCGTCTTGCTAAACACGAGGTCGCCCCGCGACGGATTGAACTGACCGAACAGGCCGCGCAGGAAACTCCGGTCCAGTTGCACATACCGCGGCACCTGCGGGTCGATCTGGAACCGGCATTCGCCATAATACCCCTGTCGCGCGCCCACCAGCACGCAATCCTGGAACTTGTACGGATCCGACGAGATCGGATACACCTTTCCACCCAGTTGCTTCGCTTCGGTTGCGGTCAAGGGCACCCAGACCACGCGCGGATCCGGCCACATGAAGGACAGCGAACGAATCGGGACCTGGGTGTTGCCGCGCCGCAAACTGCCGGTGATCGATGCCCAGTCCGTTCCCGGGTTCCCCAATGTCAATGGCGTGTCCTGCACGTGGCACAGGGCGTAGGTGTTGGTGCCGTCCGTCACCATCACTGTGTAGGTCTGCTCCTGCCGGTTGGCATCCCCGAGGAAACCGGTGCGGTAGGCCGAAAACCGGGCTGCCAGGCGGTTGGTGAGGAATTCGTTGAAAATCATGTTCGGCGTCATCGGCCGGTTCTCGCGAATTTCCTGCACCAGCTCGCTCGATCGGCTGGCGAGCGCTTTCATGTTTTCCGCGAGCCGCACGCGCTCTTCGCGCTGCAGCTTGACCTCTTCCGCCATCCGGGCCACCTGCTCGACCGCGTGCTTGCGTTCGACCTCCGCCACCTTCAGTTGCGTGACCAGTTTCTGGCGCTCCGCCTCGGCCACCTGATTGCTCGCCGCCATGTTCTCGAGTTGCTTCTGCAGTTCCGCCACCCGCTCCGCCTGCTTGCGCGCTTCCTCTTCCATCGCGGCCAGCCGCTCGCGCGTCAGCACCGCTTCCGTGGTCCCGCGTTGAAGCCGTTCCTGAAGCGCTGCCAGATTGGTCTGCGCGGCCACGAACTGCGCCTCAATCTGCGCCTGCTTCTCCGCCATCTCGCGCGCCTGCTGCTCGCGAACCCGAACCTGCTCCTGCAGCTCCGCCGCCATCTGTTCGCGGGCGCGGACTTGCTCCTGCAACTCCGCGGCCATCTGCTCGCGGCGGCGTATCTGCTCCTCCAGTTCCGCCGCTTTCTCCTCCCGAGCCCTCAACTGCGCTTCCAGCTCCGCCGCCCGCCTCTCGCGCTCCGACAACAATTGTTGCTGTTCGCTCGAAACCTCCCGCGCCCGCGTCAGTTCCCCGATCAACCGCTCGCGCTGCCTGCGTTCTTCATCGAGCGCAAGCCGCATCGCCACTGCCAGGTCCCGCCCCGCATCGGGCTGGTTCGTGCTCACCGTCAGACTCGTCCTCGGCTGCTGCCGGCCGGCGTCCGTCAGCTTGTTGATATCCACCGTCGAAAATGCCAGCAGGCTGACGAGGAGAAAGTCGCAGATGACAATCAGAATGGTCCGGTTCATAGCGGCGCAGCCATGGTGGACGACGGCGCCGCCGCGACGCGGGCCGCGGCGCCCTCCGCCTCAAGCAGAAGCTTCCGGCGCGCAGGGCGCAGGTGGAAGATCTTGAACACCGAAACGAAGATGATGCCGAACGACGTCGATGAATACGCCGCCATGAGGCTTTGCTGAATGACGCCGAGCGAAACGAGAATCAGCGAGATGATCGTGCCCGCGAAACCGAGGTAGAGCCCGGCGTCGAACAGGTGGTCTTCGTTTTCCAGAAGCTTGAGTTTGATGCGGGCGCCGACGCGTTGCCGCCGGATTTCCGCAAGCTTCACCAGGCAGGCCACGTAGATCAGGCCCTGGATGACGAAGAACAACAACAGGGTCAACAGGCTGGATTTGTTCATAAAGGATGCTTTGAGGCTGGTGCTTCCGGCCGTCGCCGCGCCGCCCACCGTGGGCAGGCGCAGTTGCAGGCGGAAATCCGCTCTCTGGCTCTGCTCGGCGAGAAACGGCTCGCTCAGCAGCAAGACCACCAGCAGGAAACCCAGCGCAAACAACGTCTCGCGGGCCACGTGGATCCCGCGCACCTGGAGCGGCGCCTCCATCGCCGGCACCCGCCGCGCCCAATGCAGCGCCGCCGCCAGCAGAAACCCTCCCGCCAGGTACAAAAACCATTTCACACTCAGCGCAACCCCCGGCCGGCGCAAGCTCCAATCCTGCAGCCACGCCGCCGCCAGCGGCGAGTCATATACCCGCTGGTTGCGCTTCAACAATTCCCTCAAACCGCCTTCACCATAGACCAGCGCCCGGCCAAGATCGCTCAGCCCGCTCTGACTGTGATGAGACAGATAATGCGCCACGCCCGCCACGTCACCCGACAACTGCACCGCCGCGAACACAATCGGCACTTCACGGCCGGCCTTCCGCACCAGACCCGACACCTGATGCAGCGTGTCCACATCGGGAACACCGCTGACAAGGCCCGCGAGTTGCCCCCAGTTGAACCGCTGTCCCAGCGAGAGGAAATCCATCAGCACCTCCTCGAATGGCTGCGGATTGCCGCCCTTGTTGGCCTCGATCACCATGGAGCAAATCTCGTTGCTCAATCCGGGAGACAGAACCCGCTCACTCAGCAGCAGCCCGCACAACGAAAGCGCCGCGTCCAATGCCTGGCCCGCGGAAGACACCGACGGCGGAAACAGCGCGGTATTGGTCAGCGCACGGAAGCGCATGATCTCCTGCACCGCAGGGTTGGATGACGACATCAACAGGTCGAGCACCTTCGCGCGATTCTCGAATCGAAGAACAAGCTCCGTCACGCCGAGCGTCAGCGAATCCCCGCCTTGCCGCTGCGGGTCGAGCAAATGGGCAACCGCAGGCCGCGAAGCGCCCCAGAAGCGACCCGGCGGATCCGTTCGCGCCGCGTCATCGAGCGCCTGCCCCAGTATCGCCACTGCCGGGTGAGCCTCCGCCCGGGCTGCTTCCAGCAGGAGTTCGGCGGACGCGACTTCCTTCCGTGCGACCAGTTCCAGGCCGCAATCCACCAGGTCCGGAGCTCCCTTTCCTGCCCGTTCCAGCAGGCGCGCGTCCACGGCGCGCAGGTGCGCGGGCACAAGGACGCCCGCCACCACCGCGAGCAAACCGGCGATGACGCAGGCTAACGCAACCGACCCGCGCTTCATATCAGTTCATCGACCGCAAGTTCCAGCGGGATTCGACGCCGCCCGGCGGCGGAAAATTCACAATCAGCCCGGCTGAGCCTCCCGGGATTTCCACGAACGGTCGTTTTCCGCTGCGCATTCGGGCGCATCCTACCACCGACCGGCCCGCCTGTTAAAGGGAATTGCTCTTGCCAAAGCGAGTCAACAAATTAGATTCGCCACATGGATCCTTCGGGACAACTGGTTCAATACCTGCCGGTGCTGATGCTGGCCGTTCTCGCCGTCACATTCGCTTTCGGCACGCTCGTCGCCTCCGTGCTGATCGGAAAGAAGGGGCGGCGCCTGCCCATCAAGGACACCGCCTACGAATGCGGCATGCTGCCGGTCGGCGAGGGCAGCGCGCGCTTTTCCCTGAAGTTCTACCTGGTAGCGATGTTGTTCATCCTTTTCGATATCGAAGTCGTGTTCCTCTATCCGTGGGCGGTGGTTTACCGGGACATGCTGGCCGAAAACGCGGGTCTTGTCTTCGGTTCCATGATCTCCTTCCTCCTGATCCTGTTCGTCGGCTACATCTACGCCATCAGGAAACAGGCTTTCGACTGGAAGAACTGACTGCACCGGAAAATCCGCTCCCGGGATTGCCTCGGCTCACGCGGCACCCCATAACACAGTTCAAACATGGCAACGATCAGGTTCGGCACTTCCGGCTGGCGCGGCATCATCGCCAGTGATTTCACATTCGAAAACGTCCGCCTCGCAACACAGGCCATCGCCGAATACCTCAACGCCGAACTCAACCGGCCCGGCTCCGCCCTCCACGGACGCAAACCCGTCGTGATCATGGGTTGCGACACGCGCTTTCTCGGGCGCGAGTTCTGCCTCGCCGCGGCGGAAGTCCTCGCCCGCAACAACATCATTCCCCTGCTCTGCGATCGCCCCACACCCACCCCTGTGATCGCGCACAGCATCCGCGCGCGAAAAGCCATCGGCGGCATCAACATGACCGCCAGCCACAACCCGGCCGAATACCAGGGCCTCAAGTTCTCCACCAGCAACGGCGCGCCGGCCACGCCGGATGTGACACGGCAGATCGAGGAAAACGTCCAACGCCTCCAGGCCGCCAACTGGTCATTCCATAAACCCGCGGTCATCGGAACGTTCGAGTGCAGGACATTCAACCCCCAGCCCGATTACTTCAAACAACTGGCCCGACTGCTCGATTTCAAAACCATCCGAAAAGCCCGCCTCAAAGTCGCCGTCGAACTCATGTACGGCACCGGCCGCGGTTACCTGGATCAGATCCTGAAAAACTGCGGCGCCACTGTCACTGCGTTTCACGATGAACAGAACCCGCTCTTCGGAGGACACCACCCCGAACCCAACGCCGCCGGCATGGCCGAGGTCAGCGCCTTCGTGCGCAAGGGCAAGGCGCAACTCGGGCTCGGCCTGGACGGCGACGCCGACCGGTTCGGGATCGTGGACAAGGACGGAACGTGGCTGACACCCAACCAGATCCTGACGCTGGCGTTGTACCACTTGAAGAAAAATCGCGGCTGGGAAGGCTCGGTCGTCCGCACCGTCCCCAGCAGCCACCAGGTCGATGCCGTCGCCCATATGCTGGGCGTCAAAGTCCACGAAACACCCGTCGGCTTCAAATACATCGGCGCCATCATGGAAAGCGAACCCGTCATCGTCGGCGGCGAGGAATCCGGCGGGCTCAGCGTCCAGGGACATGTCCCCGAAAAAGACGGCATCCTCGCGTGCCTGCTCATGGCCGAACTGGTCGCCACCGAGAGGAAGTCCCTCGGACGCATCCTGAAAGATCTCGAAAAACACATCGGCGAATTCCACACCGATCGCATCAACATCTCCGTGCCTGCCGATCGCAAGGACGCCTTGCTGGCGCATCTCGGTTCGGGGCTGGAAAAGATCGGGCCGTTCAAGGTTGAAAAGTTCATCACCACGGACGGAGCCAAGTACCTGTTGCCTGATGGCGAATGGGTCGCGTTCCGCGCGAGCGGGACGGAGCCGTTGATCCGGTGCTACATCGAGGCGCGATCGACGCGCAACCTGCGAAAGCTGCGCGACGCATGCCGCGAGTTGTTGAACGACTGAGAGCGCTTTCGGGTTACACCCACTTTAGACGCGCAGCGCCAACCGCTACTTAGTGGGCATGAGTAACAAGTACGTCATTCGTTGGAAGTCGAAGATGAACGGCCGCACCGGACAAGGCACCAAATTCTTCGAAAGAGAAGAAGCCGACCGGCTCGTCGAAGAACTCAACCGCGAGTATCCGCAGATCCACCACGAAATCGCAGAAGTTGAAGTCGAAGAATTGCCGCAGGAGCAGCCCGTTGAACAGGCGCCACTTTCGAACGAAACGAACGAAGCGCCGCTGCTGTCGATCGCCTGAGGTCCGGCATATGAGGGTTTCACCCCATACACATTCCTCTGAACCTGAGTATGTTGGCAGTGCAATGTGATTGAGAGTGGCAATCACGGCGGCTCCGAGTGGAGCCGCTTTTTTTGTACCCATCCGTCCCCTTGGTCCCGTCCATCGAAAAAAACAAGCCATCCCTAAAACGAAAACCCATCGGAAAAAAAGAAAATGGCGACCCTACCGGGACTCGAACCCGGGCTACCACCGTGAAAGGGTGGTGTCCTAACCGCTAGACCATAGGGTCGCGGAGGCCCGCAAAATATAGCCGCGACGCTCCCGATGTCACGCAAAATTCGCTTTGCCATCATACAACGATTCCCATAGCTTGCCCCCACTGCGTCATGAAAGTTTACGTCGATGGAAAATATTACAACGAACGCGAGGCAAAGGTCTCGGTGTTCGACCACGGTCTGTTGTACGGGGACGGGATTTTTGAGGGCATTCGCGCGTATAACGGCCGCGTTTTCCGTCTGAGGGAACACATCGATCGCCTGTTTTATTCCGCCAAAGCCATCCTGCTCAACATCCCGATGTCTCGCTCCGAGATGATGCGCGCGGTCGTCGAGACCTGCCGCAAGAACCGGATCCGCGACGGCTACATCCGGCTCCTGGTCACGCGAGGCATCGGCACCCTGGGTCTCAACCCGAAACGCTGCAAAAACCCCTCGGTCATCATCATCGCCGACAAGATCCAGCTCTATCCCCCCGCGCTGTACCAGCGCGGCATGGAAATCATCACCGTCCCGACCGTCCGCAATCTCCACAGCGCGGTGAACCCGGCGATCAAGTCGCTGAATTATCTGAACAACATCCTGGCCAAGATCGAGGCGAACAACGCCGGCTGCGAGGAGGCCGTGATGCTCAACGCGAACGGCTATGTCGCCGAGTGCACCGGTGACAACCTGTTTATCGTCAAGAAAGGCCAGGTCCTCACACCCCCTCTCTCCGCAGGCGCCCTCTACGGCATCACCCGACAGGTGGTCATCGAACTGGCCGAGAAAGCCTCATTGCCCGTCGCGGAACCCGATCTCACGCGTTACGACCTGTTTAACGCGGACGAATGCTTCCTCACCGGCACCGGGGCCGAAATCGTGCCCGTCGTCAAAATCGACGGACGCGTCATCGGCAACGGGAAACCCGGGCCGATCACCCGCAAGCTGACGGCCGCCTACCATGCCTTGACGAAAGTGTCCGGCGAGCCGATATACGAATAGTTCTTATGCTGTGTTGCATTTGCAAGGAACGCGAAGCCACCGTGCATCTGACGCAGATCGCGGATAACAAAATGCAAAAGGTGGATCTGTGCGAGGAATGCGCCAAGAACAAGGGGGTTAACGACCCCACTGGATTCTCCCTCGCCGACCTGTTGCTCGGCCTGGGCGCATCGCAGGAAATCGAGCAGGCCTCGGGCGGGGCCGACACCCGATGCCCCAGGTGCGGGTTCACACAGGCCGATTTCAAAAAAGCCGGCCGGCTCGGCTGCCCGGAATGCTATAAGACCTTCGCCGAAGGACTGGAAACCCTCCTCAAGTCCATGCACAAGGGCACCCGCCACGTCGGGAAAGTTCCGGATTCCCTCCGGCAAACCCGCGACCTCTCCGACCGGCTCAAAATGCTCCAGAAGAAACTCGCCAAGGCGATCGAGGAGGAAAACTTCGAGGAAGCCGCCCTGCTCCGGGACGAAATCAAGCAAATGAACGCCCGCCTGAGCAATATCGCAGCGACGTAAACATGGATATCCATGACTTTCTCATTTCACCGGCGGAAACGGCACGGCGGAAAGGACCTCACGACCGCATCGTGATGTCCAGCCGGGTGCGCCTCGCCCGGAACCTCAAAGACGCCCCCTTCCCCGGTTGGGCCAAAAAACCCGACCGGCTCAAAGTCCTGGACACCATCCGCCCGGCCGTCGAAAGCCTCCCCGAAATGAAGGATGCCTTCTCCGCGTCCATGGACAGCCTGTCCTCCCTCGACAAACAGATCCTGGTCGAACGCCACCTCATCAGCCGCGAACACGCCGCCAAAACCAGCGGAAGCGGACTGATCCTGAATCGGGAGGAGACCATCTGCGTCATGGTCAACGAGGAAGACCACCTGCGCATGCAGGCCCTGCGCCCCGGCCTCCAGTTGCGCCAGGCGTGGACCGCCATCGACTCCCTCGACTCCCAGCTCGAGAAAAAGCTGGATTACGCCTTCAGCCCCGAACTGGGCTACCTCACCGCCTGCCCCACCAACATCGGCACGGGCATTCGGGTGAGCGCCATGCTGCACCTGCCCGGACTCGTCCTGGCAGAGCAGATCAATCCCATCATCCAGTCAGTGAACAAGTTGGGCCTGGCCGTTCGCGGCCTCTACGGAGAAGGCACCGAGGCCCTCGGCAATGTTTTCCAGGTGTCCAACCAGATGACATTAGGCGAGTCCGAAAGCGCCATCGTCGAACGTCTGGAAAAAGTCCTGGCCCAGATCATTGAACACGAGGAAAACGCCCGGGCCACTTTGCTCGAGAAAAAGCCCAAAATGGTCTATAACCACATCGGCCGGGCCTATGGCATCCTCGCCAATGCCCACAGCATTTCCTCAAAAGAGACAATGAACCTCCTCTCGCTAATGCGATTGGGAGTCGATTTGGAACTCTTTCCGGGAATTGACCGGTCTTTGGTTGACGAATTGTTTATTCTCACCCAGCCGGCACATCTTCAGAAGCAGCACGCTGAGAAGCTTTCCGCCGAGGAACGCGACCTGCTCCGAGCGGACATGGTGCGCGGCAGACTGAAGAATGTGAGCCGTCCTGTTGTTCGCCCCCCCGCGGCAGGGGGATCAACCGGATTGGACAAACCGGACAAATAATTGCATTGTGACGTACCTATGAGCGACGAAGCCATGAGCAATTTCACGCCGCGAGCACAACAAGTGCTGGCGCTGGCACGCAAAGAAGCCGACCGCTTCAACCACAATTTCGTCGGAACCGAACACCTCCTGCTCGGCCTCATCAAGCTGGGCCAGGGAGTCGCCGTCAACGTCCTCCAGAAAATGGGCCTCGACCTCGAAACCGTCCGCATGGAGGTCGAAAAACAGGTCGGCACCGGACCCGATCAGAAAATGATCGGCAACATCCCTTACACGCCCCGCGTCAAGAAAGTCCTCGCGCTCGCCGCCAAGGAAGCCAAGGCTCTCAATCATACCTACGTCGGCACCGAACACATCCTCCTCGGCCTCCTCCGCGAAGGTGACGGCGTCGCCGCTCGCGTTCTCAAGAACCTCGACGTCGATATCGAACAGACCCGCCAGGAAATCCTGAAGGAACTCGATCCGAACTTCGCCGCTCAGGAAGAAGCCGCCGCGGGCCCGGGCGAAAGCCCCGTCGAAAAACCCTCGCCCGGCGAAAAGAAAGGCGAGGTCAAGACCCCGGCCCTCAAAGCCTTCGGCCGCGATCTCACCGAAATCGCGCGCAAAGGCGAAATGGACCCCGTCATCGGACGCAAGAACGAGATCGAGCGCGTCATCCAGATCCTTTGCCGCCGGACGAAAAACAATCCCGTGCTGCTCGGCGAAGCCGGCGTCGGCAAAACGGCGATCGTCGAAGGCCTCGCCCAGGAAATCGCCGCCGGCAACGTTCCCGAATTGCTTCGCGACAAACGCGTCATCACCCTCGACCTCGCCCTCATGGTCGCCGGCACCAAATACCGCGGCCAGTTCGAAGAGCGCATCAAGGCCGTGATGGACGAGATCCGCCGCTCGAAGAACATCATTCTCTTCATTGACGAGCTGCACACCATCGTCGGTGCCGGTTCCGCCGAAGGCACCATGGACGCGTCGAACATCATCAAGCCCGCGCTCAGCCGCGGCGAACTCCAGTGCATCGGCGCCACCACGCTCAACGAATACCGCAAATACATCGAGAAGGACGCCGCCCTCGAACGCCGCTTCCAGGCCGTCAAGGTCGAGGCGCCTTCCATCGAAGAGGCCGTTCTCATCCTCAAAGGCCTCCGCCCGAAATACGAGGATCATCACAAGGCCGAGTTCACCGACGCCGCCATCGAGGCTTCCGTCAGACTCTCGGACCGCTACATCACGGATCGCTATCTTCCGGACAAGGCCATCGACCTGATGGACGAAGCCGGCTCCCGCGCGCGCATCGGCACGATGACCCGCCCGCCCGAGGTCAAGGAACTGGAAGCGGACATCGAAGAAATCAAGGCGAAGAAGGAACGCGCCATCAAGAACCAGGATTTCGAAGGCGCCGCCCTGATGCGCGACAAGGAAAAACAGGCCAAGGAGAAACTCGAGAATCTCCTCAGAGAATGGCGCGTCAGCCGCGAGGAAAAACGCGTCAAAGTGGACGAGGAAGACATTCTCCACGTCGTTTCCAAATGGACCGGCATCCCGCTCCAGCGAATGGAACAGGGCGAGATGCAGCGCCTGCTGAAGGTCGAAGAGGAGATGATGAAGGTGGTCATCGGCCAGAAAGAGGCCATCTCCGCCATCTGCAAGGCTCTGCGCCGTTCGCGCGCCGACCTCAAGGATCCCCGCCGCCCGATCGGCACCTTCGCACTGCTCGGACCCACCGGCGTCGGCAAAACGCTCCTCGCCAAGACCCTTGCCGAGCAGATGTTCGGCGATTCCAAGGCGCTCATCCAGCTCGACATGAGCGAGTACATGGAGAAGTTCAACGTCTCGCGCCTGATCGGATCGCCTCCGGGATATGTCGGCTACGAGGAAGGCGGCCAGTTGACCGAACAGGTCCGCCGCAAGCCCTACTCCGTTGTCCTCTTCGACGAAATCGAAAAAGCCCACCCGGATGTGTGGAACATGCTTCTGCAGATCCTCGAGGAAGGCAAATTGACGGATAACGTGGGCCGCACCGTGAATTTCCGGAACACCATCATCCTCATGACCTCGAACGTCGGCTCGGATACCATCCGCCGCCAGAGCACCCTGGGCTTCTCGCCCATCACCGACGAGTCCAGCTACGAACGCATGCGCGAACGGATCCTGGAGGAAGCCAAGAAAACCTTCCGCCCGGAATTCCTGAACCGCCTCGACGACGTCATCGTCTTCCGGTCGCTCACCAAGCCGGATTTGATCCAGATCCTCGACCTCGAACTCGCCAAGGTCATGCAGCGGCTCAAGGCCCGGAATATCGACCTGCAACTGGACGAGAAGGCAAAGGACTTCCTCGTCGAGAGAGGTTACGACCCGCAGTACGGCGCCCGTCCGATGCGCCGGGCCGTGGAGCGGTTCCTCGAAGACCCGCTTGCAGAGGAAATCCTGCGCGGCACCTTGCACGACGGCGAGCCGATCCAGGTAACCGTGGACAACGACAAACTGGTATTCCAGCAGAACGCTGCCGCCGAAGGCGCGCTTTCAAGCTGACGTTCACACCTCCGATCCAGGCGGCGGGCCCCTTGCCCGCCGCCTTTCCCTTTTCACAAAGAAATTGCGTTTCCCGGGAAAACGCAGGAGCATGCGCAGGGTTGCATATGACGAAATACGCGCTCGCCCTTGTCATGGCCGCCGCCGCGATGCTGAACGCCGCCGCGGGTGAATGGACGCCTCTCTTCAACGGCAAAGACCTCAACGGCTGGATCCAGCGCGGCGGCAACGCCCCGTTTGCCGTCGAGGACGGCATGATCGTCGGCAGATCGGTGCCCGACACGCCCAACAGCTTTCTGTGCACCGAACGCAGCTACACCAACTTCATCCTCGAGTACGAATTCAAAATCGACCCGCGCCTCAACTCCGGCGTTCAGATTCGCAGCCTCTGCTTCGACGAACCCACGTCGGTCGAATGGCAGGGCCGCACCATTCGCATTCCCGCAGGCCGCGTGCACGGCTACCAGATCGAAATCGATCCCGATGTGCAGCGCGGACGCATGTGGACGGCCGGCATCTACGACGAAGCCCGCCGCGGCTGGTTGTATCCTTCCGACGGCGAGTCCGGCCCTCAGGGCAGGGAGTTCAGCGACCTCGGGAAACGCATTTTCAAATCAAACGACTGGAACCACGTCTGGGTGGAAGCTATCGGAGACACGATCTCCACGTGGTTGAATGGAGTTCCCTGCGCCGAGATCAAGGATTCCATGACGCCGGCGGGCTTTATCGCTCTCCAGGTGCACGGCATGGGAAACGACAAGACAAAAGAGGCCGCCGAAGTGCGCTGGCGCAACCTCCGTATCCGCGAAGTGGACCTCGCTGCATCCCAAATGAACACGCTGACTGAAGAAGAACGAAGCAACGGGTGGAGACTGCTCTGGGACGGGCGAACCACCGCCGGCTGGCGCAGCGCCCGCAGCAACGGCTTCCCCGCCACCGGTTGGGAAATCAAGGACGGCATCCTCACCGTTCTGCC
>DGDZ01000061.1:8385-69041 GCA_002385705.1 Verrucomicrobia subdivision 3 bacterium UBA3939 | reverse complement strand
AACGCCAGGACGCCAGGTCGCCAACCAGCCTTCGCCCAGCTTCGGCGTGGCAGGATCCTCCCCACCAGTGGCGTCGCCTTCTACCTTTCCCCCACCTTCTCCAGCGCCTCCCGCTCGCACCGCGCGTATTTCTCAATCAGACGATCGTAAACGCGCGCATACCTTGCCCGCGGGCGAATCTCGCTGCCGCGAACCGGATCCGTGAATCCTTTCACCACGTCGCGCCAATCCGCTTTGCCGCGTGTCTCCGCGAGCCATCCATGTGCGGCTCTCAACGCGGCGCCCAGCGCGGCGCTCTTCGAGACTTCAATCCGCAGCACCGGGCATTGCATCACGTCGGCCATCACCTGCAGCAACGGCACGTTGTTCGACGCGCCCCCGGTCGCATAGATCCGGTCCGGCGATACGCCCATCCACGCCGAATGCAATCGCATCGACATCATCTGCGCCTCGGCGATCGCCCGGCAGTGCGCCGCGGCGTCGTCCGGATCCAGGTCAAACCGGTGAATGCCCGGGCGGTTGACTCGCGGCACGATCTCCGCCTCAAACCACGGCAGCAGAATGGCGCCGCGATTGCCCGGAGGCGTCGATGCCAGCGCCTTGCCGAATGCGTCCCAGGTCCGGATGCCGTGCATCTCCCGGATCTTCTCCCGCGCGAGCGATCCGTTCTTGAAACAGATCAGAGTCATGTAATCGCCGGTCGGCGATCCGAACACGTGTCCTTCGCCGTGCGCGTCCGTGCGGCAGCGTTTCATGGTTCCGAAATACGTGTCGCTGGTGCCCAGGCTGATGGCCACGTTGCCGGGTTGGATCAGGCCGAGGCCGATGACGCTGCACGGGTTGTCGCCGGACCACACCTGCACCCGCGCTTCGGGATTCACGCCGTAGCGTTTCGCGAAGTACGGGCTGATCGCGCCCACCATCCGCCGGGACGCTGCGAGCGGCGGCAGCTTTCGTTTGAGGTTCGGAGCCGTGGCCTTGAGAGCCTCCGGATGCCACACCCGTTTCCGGATGTCCATCAGGTTCATTCCCGCGCCGTCGCCATGATCGATAGGCGCGATCCTGCCTGCCAGGACAGACGCCATGAACGAACTGACCAGCGCAATGTGCGTCGTGGCGGCGTAAGCGTCGGGGTCGGTCTTGAAGAACTTCCGGATCTGCGGACCTGTAAACCGCTCAAACGCGTCAGATCCCGTCTTGCGCGCGGTAGCGGCAACACCGCCCAGTTTCGACCGGATCTCCTCGCATTCGGCGGCAGTGGAGGAATCCATCCAGATGGGCGACGTCTTTCTCGACAGAGCGCGTTTCAATCGTTGGGCTGGGGGCGAAGACGCATCGGCCAGGGCGTCGGCGGCGCGGTGGTTGAGATAGACGGAGCCATGTTGCTGGCCGCTGCCGCTGATGGCCTGCACATCGCCAAGGCGCACGCCGTCGCGGCGCATTCTGGACAACAACAGGTCCAGCGCTTCCACCCACATCAGCGGCGGAGAATGTTTCACGAGCGGATCGCGGTGCGGCAGGACGCCGTTCCGGGTGCGGTATTGCGGGAGCGCTTTGTCGAAGCTCAGCGAGTATTCGTAAACGACTTTGCGCCGGTCGTAGTCGATCACCACGGCGCTGAGGCTTTGAGTGCTGGAATCCAGTCCGAGGAAAAGGTTCGCCATAGACGGCGCACTATTACCGTTTTGAACGGCGGCCTTCAAGCGTTACCCGCAGCGGCTCGAGGTTTTCCTGCGACCCTTCAAACAGGTCGTTAGGGAACCGGTAGTAGCGCACCATGTCGTCGTGAATGGAGCCTTCCTCGTAAAGATACGACGCCATCCCGGCCATGAATTGCAGGCGCAGGTTGCGATCGCGGTTGATTTCCGCGCTTTCGAGCCACCCGGCCAGGTCGGTGCTCCGCCCGGCATAGGTCGCGAGCAGCGCGGCTGCGGACCAGAATTGCACCTCGTGCAGCGATTCCGCCACGTCCGGCGCGCTCTCCATTCGCTGTTGCGCCTCGTCCACGTTGATGACAAGAGGCTCAACGCTCCCGAGCAGCACGGTGTCATACCCCTGCCCTTGCGCGTCGTTGCTCCAGATTGTCGCGTTGGTGAACACGCTGAAGAACGTCGCCACCTCGCTCTTCACGACGTCGAGGTTGCTTTCGTAGAGCGGCACCCACTGGGTCACCAGACCGCCGGGGTTCAAATGCTGTTTCACCATCTCGAAATACTCCTGCGTGTACAGCGTCGCCGCGCCTTTCACCCACGGGTGAATCGGGTCGGACGTGATGATGTCGAACTTCTCCTTCGTCGTCAGAACGTAATGGCGTGCGTCGTCGTACACGATCTCCACGCGCGGATCGTTCACCACATTGTAGTTCTCCCTTGCGAAAAAGGGCGCGACCCGCTGCGGGATCAGCGGTTCGATCTCGCAGATCACAATCCGTTCCACACTGGGATAGAGCGTGAACGTTCCCGCGGTCACGCCGGCGCCGCACCCCACGATCAGCACCGATTTCGGGTTCGGATGGAGCAGCGCGGGGATATGGCCGAGCATCCGCTGGAGACGCATATCCTCGGGGAGCGACGAAGCTTCCACTTTGCCGCTCACGTGGAAGCTGCGCACGCCGCCTTCGAGTTCGGTCACGGCGACGGATGCATTGAGGCCTTCTCCGAGGAACAGCACCGCCGGCTGATCTTCGTACGTCATCATGTACCGTCCGTAGGTGACGAGCCGCCATGGCAACTCGGGCACGCTCCGCGCCAGCAGCCACGTCATCGCCGCCACGGCCAGCATCGCCACGGCCCTCGCCAAAAGGCGCGGCGCGGGGACGCCCTTCCATCCGATGAACAGAAACAGCAGCATCAGAACGGCGCCGGCGCCCGACAATCCGATGAGCCATTGCTGCGCCTTTTGAGTGCCGAGCCAGCCCACGAGGATGACGCTGGCGCCGAGCGCGCCGAGAATGGCGCCCACGGTGTTGGCGGCGTAAACCTTGCCCACGATGCCTCCGGGATCCTGGCCGGGTTTGGCTACCGCAGCCAGCGCCAGCGGAAAGCTCGCGCCCCAGAACAGCGGAGCCGGAAGAATCGCCCAGAAACACCGCGCGAGGTCCATTTGGAAATTCACCCAGGGATCGGTGGACAAGGACGGGTTGACCGGCCAGAACGCAACCGATTTGAAGAGCATGTAGGCGCTCCAGCTCATGCCCAGCGCCGCGAACAACTGGCAGAGCCCCAGCGCCACTCGAGGCCGTTCCACCGAGCGCGCCACAATCGAACCCACGCTGCTCCCGATCCCCAATCCCACCAGAAACACCGCAAGAATGATCGAAAACGTGTAAACCGTCGCTCCCAGGAGCAAGGACAGGAGCCGCGTCCAGATCACTTCCGCCCCCAGTGCGCACAAACCGGAAATGGCGATCACCACATACACCAGGCCGGCGCCCTTGTCGCCGCGCCGCGCCGCCGGTTCGGAACGAACCCCTTCACGTGCGTGCGCCCGCCCGGCCAGGAGCAGCGCTGCGACTGCGACCGTGACATTCAGCGCCGCCGCAACACCAGTGGCCGTTGCCATGTCGTGCACGCGCAACAGATAGAAACCGGCCAGCAGGCAGCCGAAGACCGCGCCCGCAATATTGCCTCCGTAAAAGAACCCCAGCCAGGACACGCCCCGCGGCGTTGTTTCCAGCCAGCGCGACATCGCCGGCAGCGTCGCCCCCATGAGCAGCGTCGGCGGCAACAGGCAGATGGCGCATACCAGGCCCCGCAACAGAATGCTTCCAAGGCCGTAACCCACGCCGGCCACGTAAATCTTCATCACCTGCGGCACCACGATCAGCACCAGGACTCCGCAAACGCCGATGCCGATCTCGAGCAAGGCATAGACTCGCAGCGGGTGATGCCGGGCGGACACCATCCGGGCCAGCAGCAGGCTGCCCAGGCACATCCCGCCCATGTAAGTGCCCAGAAGCACCCCCAGCGAGACTGCAGACGAACCAATGACAAAGCCAAGCAACTGGAACCAGACGACTTCGTAGATAAGTGCGGCGCATCCGCTGCCGACGAACAGCAGCAGCAGAAACGGAAGCTTGCGGTTCAGTGATTCGGATTCCGCGGATGACGCGGTGGAGGAATTCATATGCGTGTACGTTCGCGAAAAGTGGACGGACTACGGGTCGTAAGCAATAGCATCAATCAACATGCGACAATGAACCTTTGCAGATGCCGCGCGCGCGCTCATGGTTACACCGCCGGCGAAGCTTCCGCCATGACAATTGGGAGCCATTCCCTATTCCCCGCATTGCGCCCTGTGACGCAACGCATGGTCCACCAGCACCAGCGCCGTCATCGCCTCCACGATGGGCACCGCCCGAGGCAACACGCACGGATCATGACGACCCCGCGCCTTCAGCGTCGTGTTCCGCAATTTCACGTCCACCGTCTCCTGCTCCCGCAGCACCGTCGCCACCGGCTTGAACGCCACGCGAAAGTAAATCGGCTGTCCGTTCGAAATCCCCCCCTGAATGCCGCCCGAGCGATTGGTCGTCGTGATCACCTTTCCGCCACGTGCACGGAACGGATCGTTGTGCTCCGTGCCCGTCAGCAAAATGCCGCCGAACCCGGAACCGATCTCAAATCCCTTCGACGCCGGAAGGCTCAACATCGCCTTGGCAAGATCCGCCTCCAGGCGATCGAACACCGGTTCGCCCCAGCCGGGCGGCACTCCGCGCGCCACGCACTCCACCACCCCGCCCACCGTGTCGCCCGCGCGCCGCATCTTCTCAATCAGCCGGATCATCTTCTCCGCCGCGCGCCGATCGGGGCATCGCACAATGTTGGACTCGACATCCTTCAGCTTGACCGTATCGCGGTTCACGTCGGCCGCGATGCGCTGAACCTGCTGGACGTAGGCGACGATCTCGACACCGAAACGCTCCCGAAGCAGCTTTTTCGCGATGGCGCCGGCGGCAACGCGCCCGACCGTTTCGCGCGCGCTCGTGCGTCCGCCCCCTTGCCAGTTGCGGATCCCGTACTTCGCCTGGTAGGTGTAATCCGCGTGAGATGGCCGGAACCGCGTTTCCATCTCGGAATACGCCTCCGGGCGGGCGTCCTCGTTCTTCACCCACATGGATATCGGCGTTCCGAGCGTCCTCCCTTCGAACGTGCCGGAAAGGATCCGGATCGTGTCCGATTCCTTTCGCGGAGTGACAATCGAGGATTGTCCCGGGCGACGCCGGTCCAGCTCCGGCTGAATGTCGGCTTCGGTCAACTCCAGGCGCGGCGGACAGCCGTCCACCACCACGCCGACGCCGCCGCCGTGGGATTCGCCCCAGGTCGTGATGCGGAACAGATGTCCGAACGTGTTACCCATGGCCGCGGAGTATGGGCGAAAACCCGCCGAGGTCCAACTCCAGACTTCCATTTCCGGTGGGGCGCGCAGCCTGCCATGCCTTCGCTCAGCTTCGGCGTGGCAGGCTGCTCGTCCCACCATCCCCCGGACGCCGGACCAGCAATTCGGCTGACAGCCCCGGTGGCTTGCCTTACAGTCCCTGCTCGCTATGTCTCTCGCGGATCTCAGACGGGAATACAACTTTGCCGGGCTGCGACGGGCGGATCTCGATCCGGACCCGATCGTTCAGTTCAACCGTTGGTTCGAACAGGCCGCCGGGCGGACGCGCGCCGGGCGGATCCGCCGCGCGCTGATCGCCGCCTACAAGGCGCTCCTCCAGGTCACCGGCAACGAACCCATGGACCTCAACGCGGTCACGCTCGCCACCGCGAACAAGGACGGCCAGCCCTCCGCGCGAATCGTTCTCCTCAAGGGTCTCGACGCGCGCGGCTTCATCTTCTTCACGAACTACCTGAGCCGGAAAGCCAGAGAGCTCGATGAAAACCCGCGCGCCGCGATGGTTTTTTACTGGGCCGGCCAGGAACGGCAGGTGTGCGTTCGAGGAACCGTGTCGAAGGTGCCGCGCGAAGAGTCGGAAGCGTATTTCAGGAGCCGCCCGCGGGGCAGCCGTCTGGCCGCCTGGGCGTCGCATCAAAGCGACGTCATCGAGAACCGCGCCGTGCTGGAGGAACGCTGGGCTCAGCTCGAGAAACAGTACGCCGGAAAAGACATTCCCACACCGGACTTCTGGGGCGGCTACGTGCTCGACCCCGATTACATCGAGTTCTGGCAGGGACGCCCGAGCCGGTTGCACGATCGGTTCCGCTACATACGACAGCCCGACCGGACCTGGCGGATCGAACGGCTTTCGCCTTGAGCGGGATTGAAGACTCAACATTCAATGCAACGGTAAAGGCGTTGAATGTTCAATTCCGCGGATCCCGCCCGCCAGCTCGATCTGCAGCTCTTCGCGCAACACCCGCGTCAATCGCAAATCGCAATTCGGCGTTGAATGTTGGGTGTTGAATTGAGTGTTCAATTCCTCCCTTCTTGCTTCTTCCACCACAATCCGCGTCAACCTCCTCAGCGAGTTTTCCTCTTGCAATCTTTCGTCAAGGGCGGACCTTGGGACCGACGTGATCGTCGCGTTGAGGGGTCGTCGCCCCGAGAACCATCAGCGCGACGAAGATGCCATGCGGACTCTATCACCACAACCAGCCGATTCCGGCGCCCGGCCCCGGGAACGCGTCCTGGTCCTGCACGAGGATACCGCAGCGCGCGAACACGCCGCGCACTTCTGCAGTCGGTTGAGCGAGCGATGCGGCGGCGAGGTCGAAGTCATCTGGACGTCCTTCAGATCACTCGCCAACGATGCGAAGGCGCGCGACGCGATGCAGCACGCCGTGGAAGTGGATTTCATCGTGTTCGCCGCCTCGGGCCCGGGCGAGATGCCGGAGCACGTGAAGCGCTGGACCGAGTCAGCGCTGTCGATCCGGAGCGAACACGAAGGAGCGATTGTGGGACTCTTCGAGCACCATGCCGATTGCGCACGGATGGCGCCGGACAAGGAAGTGTATCTCCGGAACCTGGCGCACCGGGCGGGATTGGATTACCTGTCGCAACCTTCGCCCACAACGCGCCGGGCCATCCCGGACTCGCTCGATTCGTACAGCGAACGCGCGCTCCAGGTCACATCGGTCCTCGACGAGATCCTTCAGACGCGTCCCGCTCCGGTGCCGCCCCTGTGACGGCGGCTTTCGAGACGCTCTCGGGCGTCGCGTTGGATCTCACCCGGCGAACCGCGCGTGGTTGCCAGGTCTGCGCGGGCCGCTGACCGGCGGGGTGTAATCGCCACGCGAAGGCGTTTCCGCCCCTGACGCTCCCGTGCTTTGAAGGTTCTCAGGACGCCTGGTCGCCCGCGGCGTCCTCCTGTTGTTCGCTGATGACCGGCGCGATGGCCTGCAACCTGTCGTTCTCCTCCAGGTCGATCAGCTTCACGCCCTGCGTGTTGCGGCCCGCTTCACGAACGTCCCTCACAAACGTGCGCACCATCTGTCCGCCGGCTGTGATCAGCATGATCTCGTCGCTGTCGCGCACCGTCAGTGCACCCACCACGCCACCGGTCTTTTCGGTGGTCTTCATGGTGATGATGCCCTTGCCGCCGCGCGACTGGACGCGGTACTCGTCAAACGGCGTTCGTTTGCCGATGCCGTTCTCGCCCGCAACCAGCAGCGTGGCATCGGGGACAACAACGGCCGCGGCGACGACGGAGTCGTCTTTTTCGAGGTTGATGCCGCGGACGCCGGCGGCGGGGCGTCCCATGGACCGCACGTCCTGCTCGGAAAAGCGAATGCTCATCCCGCCGCGCGTGATCAGCACCACCTCGTTGTCACCCGTGGTGAGCTTCACATCGATCAGCGTGTCGCCTTCCTCGATGCGGATGGCGATGATGCCGCCCTTGCGGACGTTGGCGAAATCGCGGAGCGGCGTTTTCTTGACGGTGCCCAGGCGGGTGGCGAAGAACAGGAACCCGGGTTGTTCCCAGGTGATGTCCTCGCGGTTGGGGCCGTTTTTCGAGAGAACGCGAATCATGGCCGCAATGGACTCACCTTCCTTGAGTTCGAGCAGGTTCGCAATGCTGCGTCCCTTGGCCGCGCGGCCCATGTCGGGGATCTCGTGCACCCGTTCGACGTACACGCGGCCCGTGTTCGTGAAGAACATCAGGTAATCGTGCGTGCTCGCGGTGAACAGGTGCTCGATGAAATCCTTGTCCTCGGGCGTCTCGCCTTCGCGGGTGGCCATGCCGATGACGCCCTTGCCGCCGCGGCGCTGGGCGCGATAGGAACTGACGTTCGTTCGCTTGATCAGGCCGTTGTGTGTGAGCGTGATGATCACGCCCTCGTTGGCGATGAGATCTTCGATGGCGATCTCGCCCTCGTCGGGCACGATCTGGGTCAGCCGCGGCGTGGCGTATTTCTCTTTGATGGCGAGGAGTTCCTGCTTGATGAGGCCCATCACGCGGGATTCCTTCGCCAGAATGTCGAGCAGATCCTTGATCGTTTCGATCAGGGCCTTGTATTCCCTCTCGATCTTGTCGATCTCCAGGCCGGTCAGTTGATACAGGCGAAGGTCGAGGATGGCGTCCACCTGGCGTTCGGCGAGGGCGTAGCGGCCGTTGACGACGCGGGCCTCGTTACGGATGAGCACGCCGAACTGTTCGATCTGCGCGCGGCTCCATTCGAACGCCAGAAGCTTCACGCGCGCCTCGTCGCGTGTCTTGCTCGACCGGATGATGTGGATGAACTCGTCCAGGTTGGCGAGCGCGATGAGATAGCCCTCCAGCAGCTCGGCGCGTTCCTCGGCCTTCTTCAGCTCGAAACGCGTACGACGCAGCACCACCTCGCGGCGATGATCGATGTAACACTGGATCATCTCCTTCAGGTTCAGCGTCTTCGGCCGGCCGTGATCGATGGCGAGGCAATTGACGCTGAACGTGACCTCGAGCTGCGTGTGCCGGTACAGGTTGTTGATCACCACCTTCGGGTTGGCGTCGCGTTTCAGCTCCAACACCAGGCGCGTGTTCTCATCCGACTCGTTCCGCATGCCGGAGATCTCGGTGATCACCTTCTCGTTCACCAGATCCGCGATGCGTTCCTCGAGCGCGGCGCGATTCACGTTGAACGGGATCTCCGTGATCACCAGTTGCTCGCGCCCGCCCTTGAGCTCCTCGATGCCGACGCAGCCGCGCAGCTTGAGACTTCCCCTGCCCGTTTCGAAATAGCTCTTGATCCCCTCCAGGCCGCAAATGATGCCCCCGGTCGGAAAGTCCGGCCCCTTGATGTGCTTCATCAATTCCGCGGTCGTGATCCCCGGGTTGTCGATCTGCGCGCAAACGCCGTCGATCACCTCGCCCAGGTTGTGCGGCGGCATGTTCGTCGCCATGCCCACGGCAATGCCCGTGCCGCCGTTGACCAGCAGGTTCGGGAATGCGGACGGGAACACGGTCGGCTCCATCCGGGTCTCGTCGTAATTCGGGACGAAATCCACGGTGTCCTTGTCCATGTCCTGCATGAGGGCCGCCCCGAGGTGCGTGAGGCGCGCCTCGGTGTAGCGCATGGACGCAGGCGGGTCGTTTTCGACGGAACCGAAGTTTCCGCGTCCGTCCACCAGGCGTTCGCGCATGGCCCAGGGCTGAGCCATGTGCACGAGGGTGGGATAGATGGCCTGGTCGCCATGCGGGTGGTAATTGCCCATCGTCTCGCCGACGATCTTCGCGCATTTGAGCGTTTTTCTCCCCGGATAGAGCGACAGTTCGCCCATCGCATAGAGGATGCGCCGCTGCGAAGGTTTCAATCCGTCGCGCACGTCGGGCAACGCCCGCGAGATGATGACGGACATCGAGTAATCAAGAAACGAGGCCTTGATCTCCTCGGCAACGTTGACATTGACAATTTTCTCGCCTGCGGAATAGGCGCCTCCGGATGGAGCGGGCGCGGAAGGCGCCTCAGAGTGGGTATCGTTGTCTTCGGCCATTCAGGTCTCCAGAAAGTGCGTTGGTTCAGACGTCCAGGTTGCGAACGTTCAAGGCGTTGTCCTCGATGAACTGCCGGCGCGGCTCGACGTCCTCCCCCATCAGCCGGCTGAACATCTGCTCGGCCTCAACCGCGTCGGTGAGGTCAACGCGCAGCAACTTGCGCTTGGCCGGATTCATCGTGGTTTCAAACAACTCTTTCGCGTCCATTTCCCCGAGGCCCTTGAATCGGGTGATCTGGATGCCCTTGCGGCCGACCGCCTTCACGGCATTCAGGATTTCGGGGATAGAAAACAACGGCGTGGTCACGGCCTTTTCGCCCTCGCCCTCGATCAGCTCGAACAACGGCTTGTCCTGGGCGGCGTAGTGATCCACCGCCAGGCCTTTGCGGGCGAGCTTGCCCAGCAGATCGGCGATGGCCTTGCACTCCAGGTGCAGGTCGCAAACCGTCGCCCGCCGCGTCGGACCGTCCCGACGCCGCTCCAACTCCGTGTCCGTGCCAAACAGATCGTTGTTGGCCGCCTTGAACTTCTCGAGTTCCTCCGCCGTCAGGAAATAGTGAACCGTCTCGTCGTTGCCTTCGCGCACCTTGACCATGTATTGTGGCAGCGCGCCGTCCTTGCCCCGGTGCTCGACGTAGTCGGCAAAGTCACCGCCCTGGCGGCGGATATACACCGCGTGCTTGTCCAGCGACTCGAGCAGCCTCAGGATCTCCTCGAGCTGGCTGGGCGTGAACTCCCGCCCGTCCGCAAGGTTCTTCAGCCGCACCTCCTCCGCGCCGATCTGCAGCAGCAGCCGGTTCAATTGCACGTCGTCCTCGATGTACTCGGTGCGTTTCTTCCGCGTGACCGCGTAGAGCGGCGGCTGCGCGATGTACACGTAGCCCTGCTTCACCAGTTGCGGCATCTGCCGGTAGAAGAACGTCAGCAGCAGCGTCCGGATGTGCGAACCGTCCACGTCCGCGTCCGTCATGATGATGATCTTGTGATACCGCAGCTTTTCGATGTTGAACGCGCCTTCACCTTCGCCGTCGCCGATCCCGGTGCCCACGGCCGTGATCATCGTCCGGATTTCATTGTTCTGAAGCACCTTGTCCAGGCGGGCCTTCTCCACGTTGATCAGTTTGCCGCGGATCGGAAGAATCGCCTGGAACTTGCGGTCACGTCCCTGTTTGGCCGAACCGCCCGCGGAATCGCCCTCCACGATGTACAGCTCCGTGTTCGCCGGATCGCGATCCGAGCAGTCCGCCAGTTTCCCCGGCAGGCCGCCCCCGGTCAGCGCGCTCTTGCGCACCGCTTCCCGCGCCTTGCGCGCCGCTTCGCGCGCGCGCGCGGCGTTCAACGCCTTCTCCACGATCTTCTTCGCCACCGGCGGGTTGGCGTCGAAATAATTCATCAAACCGTCGTACGCCACCGACCCGACGATGCTTTCGACCTCCGGCGACAGGAGTTTCACCTTGGTCTGCGATTCGAACTTGGGATCGCTGTGCTTCACGGACACGACCGCCGTGAGCCCTTCACGAACGTCGTCGCCGGTGATCTGCGGGTCTTTTTCCTTCAGCAGATTGTTCTGCTTCGCGTACTGGTTGATGGCGCGTGTGAGGGCGCTGCGGAAGCCCGACAGGTGGGCGCCCCCGTCCGGGTTGTGAATGGTGTTCGTGTAGCACAACACCTGGTCGTTGTAGCTGTCGTTGTACTGCAACACGACATCCACATGGACCTCGACTTCCTTGTCCGGGGTGGAAACCTTCTGTTCTTTGCGGAACGCGATCGGTTTCGGATGCAGCGGCTCCTTGTTCCGGTTCAACTGCCGCACGAATTCCTCGATGCCGTCCTTGTAGTAATACACCTCCGGCTTCGCATCCGGCTGCCGCTCGTCAACGAAAACGATCTCAAGCCCGGAATTCAGGAACGCCAGCTCCCGCAAACGCTGGCTGATCCGGTCCGCCTTGAACTCGGTGGTCTCCTTGAAGATCTCCGGGTCCGGCATGAACGTGATCCGCGTCCCGGTGCCTTTCGCCTTCCCGATCACCTCCAGTTTGCGCGTCGTCTTGCCGCGCTCGAATTCCATCTGGTACACCTTCCCGTCGCGCGAAACCTCGACTTCGAACCATTCGCTGACCGCGTTGACGCACTTGGCGCCGACGCCGTGCGTGCCGCCGGAAAACTTGTAGCCGCCCTGCCCGTACTTGCCGCCCGAATGCAGCGTCGTAAGCACCATCTCCACCCCGGGAATTTTGTACACCGGATGAATGTCCACCGGAATGCCGCGGCCGTTGTCGCCGATCGAAATCGACCCGTCCACGTGAATGGTGACTTCGATGCGATTGCAGAAACCGGCGAGATGCTCGTCCACCGAATTGTCCAGCACCTCGGAAACGCAATGATGCAGCGCCCGCTCGTCAGTGCCGCCGATGTACATGCCGGGCTTTTTCCGAACAGCCTCCAGCCCTTCCAGCTTGCCAAGTTTTGACGCGTCGTACGCAGCCGCTGCAGCGGCCAAGGCGGTGCTTTCCGCAGGTTCCAGGACTTTCTCTTCAGGCATAAAAAACGTGGGCAAACCAGCCTCGCGGCTGCCCAATTTTGACGCTGGAAATGCTAAAAAAATATGACATTCAACACAACCTTTACTTTCGGGTTTCTTCGAAGCAAAACACCACGAATAGTGCTCAAGACGCCGGGGCAGCTCAAAATATTGTGGCGTCCCTGAAATCCTCGGTGCGCGGCTAAACATTACCACGAAAGCCCGGGAAAACAACGTCTCAAGCACCGGATTCCCTGGCTCAACCAGCCCCACCCCGGCCGCAAAAACCGAGCAGTCCATCCCCTCCGCGACGCACCCGACCAATGCGTCCACGCCAGCCGCAACACCGGACACGCTGATGGGCGTTCAAAGCAACCCCGCTTCGCAGGGTCCTCTCCCTCTCCGGTCACGCTTTGCGCGACGCTGGCAACAATTGCTTCTTGTTGTCGTTACCCTTCGATCCACTTCACCATCGTGTCTTCCAAATGAAACTTGCTTTGCCGACGCTCACTTCTACTTTTCAGACCATGTCTTTTTCGACGCACTCGGGTTCCTCACAGTCGGACCCGTTTCCACATCCGGATCGATTCGTCACCCGCCATATCGGCCCCAACGCGGAGGAAACCCGCGAGATGCTGGCTTTGCTCGGCTTCAAAACGCTCGACCAGCTCACGGATGCCGCTGTGCCGCCGCAGATCCGGTTGACGAAGCCGCTGTCGCTGCCGCCGCCGATGACCGAATACCATGCGTTGCAGGAACTGCGAAAGATCGCCGGGCGCAACAAGGTCTTTCGCTCGTTCATCGGGATGGGGTTCTACGATTGCATCACGCCCCCTGTCATCCAAAGGAACGTGCTCGAAAACCCGGGCTGGTACACCCAATACACGCCCTACCAGGCCGAGATCTCCCAGGGCCGCCTCGAGGCGCTGCTGAATTTCCAGACCATGGTGAGCGATCTCACCGCCATGGACATCTCCAACGCGTCGCTGCTCGACGAAGCCACCGCCTGCGCCGAGGCAATGACGATGTGCCACGCCCTCTCGCAGGGGCGCAACGTGTTCTTCATTTCAGAAACCTGTCATCCGCAGAACATCGCGGTCGTCCGCACCCGCGCGTCGGCTGTCGGCATTGAACTCGTCATCGGCGATCACGAACACTTCCAGTTCAACGACCGCGTGTTCGGCGCGCTCGTGCAGTCGCCGGATACGTTTGGTTCCACCTCGGACCTGCGTCCTTTCATCGAGCGCGCCCATGCCGCCGGAGCGATGGTGGTGGTGGCCACGGATCTCCTCGCGCTCATGTTGATGCAACCGCCGGGCGAGACCGGGGCCGACGTCGCGGTAGGCAGCGCGCAGCGTTTCGGCGTGCCCCTTGCCTATGGCGGACCGCATGCGGGCTTCTTCGCCACGCGCGACCGGTTCAAACGCCACATGCCGGGACGGCTGGTCGGTGTGTCGAAGGATTCGCGCGGCCGGCCCGCCCTGCGCCTCGCGCTCCAGACGCGCGAGCAACACATTCGGCGCGAGAAAGCCACCAGCAACATCTGCACGGCGCAGGCATTGCTGGCGAATATCAGTTCGCTCTACGCCGTCTATCACGGTCCCGAAGGATTGAAACGCATCGCCGAACGGGTCCACGGCCTCACGCGCCTGCTTGCCGCCGGCGCGCAGAAGCTCGGGCACCGCGTGCTCTCAACGCGTTTCTTCGACACACTCCGCATTCGACTGACGAACCAGCATTCGACCGACGTCGCGCGCATTGCCGAGTCCCACCGGATCAACCTCCGCATCATCGACGCGGGATCCATCGGCATTTCGCTGGATGAAACCACGTCCACCGCCGACGTCATGGAACTGCTGCAGGTGCTGAACGGGGACCAGGCTGTCGGATTTACGCCGGCGGAACTGGCGCCCGCCCCATCCGACCTGATCCCGCGCGCCACCGCTTGTCTGAAGCACAAGGTTTTCAACAGTTACCACTGCGAAACCGAGATGCTCCGTTACATCAAGCGGCTCGAGTCGCGCGACCTCTCATTGACCGCTTCAATGATCCCGCTCGGATCCTGCACAATGAAGCTGAATGCGGCCGCGGAAATGGCTCCGATCTCGTGGCCCGAGTTCGCGCGTCTGCACCCCTTCGCTCCCCTGGAGCAGGCCGAAGGATACCAGCTCCTCTTCCGCCAGCTCGAACAGTGGCTGGCCGAAATCACAGGTCTTCACGCCGTGTCGCTCCAGCCGAACGCCGGATCGCAGGGCGAATACACCGGCCTGCTCGTCATTCGCGCCTATCACAAGAGCCGCGGCGAGGAACACCGCCGGGTGTGTCTCATCCCGACCTCCGCCCACGGCACCAACCCGGCCAGCGCCGCGCTTGCCGGAATGAAAATCGTCCCGGTCGCCTGCGACCGCGACGGCAACATCGACGTGAACGACCTGCGTTCAAAGGCCGAAGCGCACCGCGCTGAACTGGCCTGTCTCATGGTGACTTACCCGAGCACGCACGGCGTTTTCGAACCGACCATTCGTGAGATCTGCGACATCATCCACGCAAACGGCGGCCAGGTGTACATGGACGGCGCGAACATGAACGCCCAGGTGGGCCTGACCAGCCCGGGCCGCATCGGCGCCGACGTCTGCCATCTGAACCTCCACAAGACCTTCTGCATTCCTCATGGTGGCGGCGGGCCCGGCGTCGGCCCCATTTGCGTGGCCCGGCACCTCGCGCCGTTTCTGCCAGGACACGCGGTCGTTCGTTTCGCCGATCCGGATTCCCGCATCGGACAAGTGGCCTCCGCGCCGTGGGGCAGCCCCGGCATTCTTCCGATTTCGTGGATGTACATCGCGATGATGGGCGCCGAAGGACTCACGCGCGCGACGCAATACGCCGTGTTGAACGCCAACTACATCGCGAAACGCCTCGAGAACCATTTCCCCACTCTCTACCGCAGCAACGGTCTCGTTGCCCACGAGTGCATCCTCGACCTGCGCGCGTTCAAGAGCGTCACGGCCGAGGACGTGGCCAAGCGCCTGATGGATTACGGCTTCCACGCCCCTACCCTTTCCTGGCCCGTCGCCGGCACGCTCATGGTGGAACCCACGGAAAGCGAATCAAAGGCGGAACTCGACCGGTTCTGCGACGCCATGATCGCGATTCACGCCGAAATGCGCGCTGTGGAAACCGGCCAGGCCGACAGCCGCAACAACCTGTTGAAGGGCGCCCCGCACACCGCGGACATGATTGCCTCGGACGGCTGGGATCGCCCTTACTCGCGCCAGCAGGCCGCTTTTCCCGTGGCCGGACTGCTGGAATACAAGTTCTGGCCGCACGTCGGGCGCGTGGACAACGTCTTCGGCGATCGCAACCCCGTTTGCACGTGCGCCGGCATGGAAGCCTGGACCGCACCGCCTTCTTCGGCCGAAGGCTGAAATCGCGGCAACGCCGGCCGTCCAATTCCGCGAACGAAAGCGCAACAAAGGGTTGGCGCCGGGGCGCGGTGTTGTGATGATATTCCTCCCGTGAAGAAAGGCTTCCGGCGTTGAACGACAATGAAGATCACTGAAGCGCTCATGGCGGAACACCTCGTGTTCCACAACCTGTTCGATTACGTCGAGAAAACCGCGCCCGGGCTCAAGTCCGTTTCGGAGATTCGCTCCCTGGCCAGCCTCCTGGAGTTCATGCTCGCCGCGCATTCGAAGACGGAGGACGACCTGTTCATCGGGCCGCTCGATCCCGCTTTCGAACAACTCGGCCAGCGCGAGACCTTCCATCACGAGCACGAGCTCATCGACCACACCCTGGCCCTCGCGAAGAGAGCCGCGCGGGCGGACAAAGCGCGCGCCCATCTCCTCTCCGCCATCACTCTTTGCCGAAGCCACTTCGACAAAGAGGAACGCATCGTTTTCCCGATGGCGGAACGCCTGCTCAAGAGCAAGACGCTGCAGGAGCTCGGCAAAACCTGGCTCGAACAACGCGAACGCGTGATCAAGTAGTTCCTCCGCCGCAATCCGGAGCGCGACTGTGTCCCGCTCTGCGGGACCAGCCGCAGCGCGGGAACGAAGGGAGAGTTTGCAAGTTCCGCATGTGTGCGCACGGAACATCTGAATCCCATCGGAATTCCGTTTCAAATCCCACGGTTGTGCGCGATTGCGGAACTCGTCCGGGTAAAGGGTCAAAGAAATCATCAACTGCAGCGCTGTTTTGCCCGGAACGCCCGCCTGACCAATGCGTGCTCCCGCAGTGCGTTCTCGTTGCTTGTTCAGAGAGCAATCTCCTCAAGGTTGTGGACCTGTTCGAATCGGACACACGACTCCGGGGCACTGCTACGTCAGAAGGTGGAATCCCTTCGGCATTCGAATGCTCCGTTTACGCGCGTGCAGAATTCGCAATCGCACGCTCCGTCCACGTGCTGCGGCTGGTCCCGCAGAGCGGGACACAGCCGCGCTCCGGAGCCATTCGCCGTTCCGTCGCCGTCGCCGTTCCCTGGGCGTTGGATGTTGGATGTTCGATGTTGGATGTTTTCCCTCCCCTTCCTGCCTTTGGTGGTTCCCGCGGGATGGATGGCAATCCGGTTGAAACCGGATTCGGCTTGAATCCGCCGCGGGTTCAAAGCATCCAATACTGCGATGTTGACACGCCGACAATTCCTCGGGCAAAGCGCCCTCGCCGCCACCGCTCTGACCACCGGTTGCGCAGTGCCCGTTGCCGGTTCCGGAAAGAACGGAAAAACCCGGCGGCTGAATTGCGCCCAGATCGGGTGCGGCGGACGGGCCATGCCGCTGCTGGATTGGATCGTGAACCAAAGCGGCGACCGCGTCGTGGCGATTGTCGATCCCGACGAATCGCGTCTGGCTCACGTGTTGGATTGGTTGAAGAAGCAGGATCGGAATCCGGGCAGTGTGCGGCTGTTCACGGATTACCGGGTGATGTTCGACAAGATGCACCGCGAGATCGATGCGGTGTTGATTGCCACGCCAAACCATCATCACGCGCCCGCGTCACTGCTCGCCATGCAGGCGGGCATCGGCGTTTATTGCGAAAAACCGCTCAGCCATGACATCGCGGAGGCCCGCAAGCTGCGCCAGATGGCGAAACACTACAAGGTCGCCACGCAGATGGGAAACCAGGGGCATTGCCAGGAAGGCTATCATCGGCTGGTCGAATTCATTCAGGCCGGAGTGATTGGCGCGGTCCGGGAAACCTACAGTTGGACAAATCGCGCCAACGGAGGCATCGGTCCGCGCCCTCCGACGGAGGCCATGCCCGCGGGACTGAACTGGGATTCCTGGATCGGTCCCGCGCGGTACCGCGATTTTCATTCCGACCTGCATCCGCACGAGTGGCACGGCTGGCACGATTTCGGAAACGGGTCCCTCGGCAACATGGGAACCCACGTGCTCGACGGCGTTTACTGGGCGCTCCAACTGGAGCATCCCGTCGCTGTCGAGGCGGAGGAAATCTACGGCGGCAGCGATGAACGTTATCCGCTCGGCGGCCGGGTGCGATGGGATTTTCCCGCGCGCGGGAATCTGCCGCCGGTGAAGGTTTACTGGTACGAAGGATTGAAACGCGGCGCCGATCCTGCGCTGTTGAGCTCCCTGAGAGCAGCCCCGCCGGAGGTGCAGAATCTCCCGCCGTTGCTGGAGGAACTGAAAAAGGAATACCCGGAGGAGGAATTTGACCGCAACGGAACGCTGTACGTGGGCGACAAGGGGATCATTTACACCGGCACCTATGGCGACCGGATGCACGTGGTGCCGTGGTCGAAGATGCGGGAGATCTCCCCGCCGCCCAAAACGCTGCGCCGGCCGGGAAACATCATGGACAACTTTCTCGACGCTGTCCGCGAGGGACGCACCGACACGGCAACGAGCTTCGACTATTCCGCGCGGCTGACGGAGTTCACGCTGCTCGGCACGGCGGCTCAATGCGCTGGCGCAGGTCGGCGGCTCGAGTGGGACGGACCGGCGATGCGATTCAAGAACCGGCCCGACCTGGATCGCTGGCTCAGTTTTCCGCATCGCCCCGGCTGGGCGGTCTAGAGAGAAGCTTCATGTTACCCGGCTTTGCCGCAGATCTCAGCCTTGCGCTTTGCATCCTCATCGTCCGCCTGGAAGATGACAACCTGCTCCTCCCAAGCCGACTCGGCTCGCATTGATCAACGTGTTCCGAAGAAAAGACCAGACTCGCCGAGTGCCACATGGCTAAGAAGTCCTCCCGGGCCTCGTTCCGCGGTTGAGAGCCTCCCTGAAAATGGCCTCAGGATAGATTGCTCCAAAGGCATCCAATCCGAAAAGGATGCTGTCCGCCGCCCTCGCATCCCTTCCGACGTCACGGATGATGTTCTTCAGCAGTTTCGCATGCCCCTTGTCAACCTTCACATCCCGGAAGCACCGGATCTACGCCAGGCACGGATGGGTAATGCTCTGCGCCCCGATGCTGTTCGCGTTGATTGGCGTCCATCGCGGTTCACCCGCCGTTACCGTTCCTTTTCGCGCCCTTTCGTGTCTTTCGTGGTTCCCGAGGAAATTTACAGAGTGAATTCTCAGGAGGCGGGTTCCTGACGTCCGCCGGCAAGGCCACCCTCAGGTGCCGTCCCCTTCCACCGCAATCATCTCAACGGCCGTGTTCACCGCCGTCACCAGCGCCGCCACCCGAACCTCCATCAGGTAATCCGACGGCGCCTCCAGCGTGTACGACAACCGCGTTTTCCGCGTGATCAGGTAAAACGCCTCGGGCCACTCGGGACGGTCATTCGGATCGATGTTCGCCCGCACCACGCCGTCCCGCGCGGGGCGGCCTTCGATCATCTCATTCCGGTCGATCGGGCACACGCTCGACACCCGCTCGATCATCTCCGCCGCCGGAGACCGCCGGCCGTCCGGATTCTGCTCGTACAGGTAGAATCCGTCCGATTCCCAGTCCTCGTGCAGCATCAGGCACAGATCGAACGACGGCTGTCGGTCCAGCCAGGCGATATGCGCGCGAATCTCCGCCGCGCGTGGCTCGCGGTATTGCCGGTTCAAATCCACGCCGCTCGCGTTCTCCCGGCTGTTCATCCGGAAACCGACCGGGTTCAAACAGGGGCAGATCCACAACTCGAGCGCCGGCGGCCAGCGGTTATCCTGCAGCAATTGCCGCACGGCCAGCGGCCCCGCCGGTTCATCGCCATGAATGCCGGATGAAATGTAAACCCGCCGGACGCCGGCCGTGCCGGCAGCGGCGGGCCTGTGAAGCGCGAACAACTCCACCTGCCGGTCCGGTTCACCGTAGAAGGTCTCCGAAGCAAATCCATGCTGCGCCGCCGCGGTTCGAATGTCCGCCAGCGTCGCGTCGATGTCGATCGGATCGCCGCAATAGCGATTGAGGTTCTTCCGCAGCCGTTGCATGGAGCGATGCCGACCCGTCTCAGGCGCGCGCCACGGATTCCGGCGCGCAGCCGCACGCGGCTTCCCGCTGATCCGAGAAGCCGTGGTTGTCCCATGACGGATCCAGGCCGAGATCCTTCAGCATCTGCAGATCCCTCTCGACCGGCTGGTTCAGCGTTGTGAGATAATTCCCGACCATCAGCGCGCTGGCGCCCGCCATGAAAATCATGCTCTGCGCGTCCCGCAAATTCACCGTCCGACCGCCCGCGATCATGATCTCCTGCTTCGGCAGAATGAACCGGAAGCAGGCAATCGTCTTCAAAATCTCCAGCACGGGCAGCGGCTCGACATTCTCAAAAGGCGTGCCCTTGATGGGATTGAGAATGTTGATAGGCACGACATTCGCCCCGATCTCCCTCAGCGCAAAGGCCAGGTCGCACCGGTCCTCGCGGGTTTCTCCCATCCCGATGATGCCCCCGGAACAGATGTTGATCCCGGCGTTCTTCAAATAACGAATCGTCTCGAGCCGATCCTCATACGTGTGCGTGGAGCACGTGTTCGGGAAGAAACGGCGCGACGTTTCGAGATTATGCCCGTAACATTCCAGGCCCGCCTCCTTCAACCGGTCCGCCACAGCCTGGCTTTTGATAATGCCCAGCGACGCGTCGGGCCGCGCCTTGCCCGTCGCCTTCAACTCGCGGATCCGCTCGCACACCTCGTCCAGCATCGGTCCTTCGGACAATCCTTTCCACGCGGCCACGAGGCCCACGGCGGTCACGCCGTTGCGTTGCGCCTCCTCCGCCGCCTCCTGAACAGGCTCGGGATCGATGAAGCCGTAACGCGGCGAGCCGGTCTGATAATAGGCCGATTGCGCGCAAAACCGGCAGTTCTCCGAGCAGTTGCCCGCCTTGGCGTTCACAATGGAACACAAATGCACCTTGTTGCCCTTGAACCGTTCGCGAATCCGGTTCGCCCACGACATCAGATCGAAAATGTCGGAGGCATTCTCCAGGCCGAACAACCAGAGGGCGTCGTCGCGGCTGATGGACTCGCCCTCGATCACGCGCTGTCCAAGGCGGGCGATGCGGGCATGCGTCGTTGCGTCAAAGCGTACGGCGGTCATGGTTGACAGAATAGAGAAAGCGCGAACGGGTGCAAGGCCGGCTTGCGCGAGAGACCAGCCGCCCCGCGCGAAAGCAAACCCGTCAACGCGGCTTTCGCGGTTCGTCGTCCTTGCGTCCCTTGGTCGTCAGGACCGGCAACACAATGTCGTACTGCTGCTCATCAAACTTCAGCACGAGCTGCACACCGGTGATCTTGTTGAGCACACAGAAGTCGATTGCGGCGGTGGAACTGAGGAAATCCATGGCTTCGGACGAGTTTCGGGTCCAGGCGCCAACATCCTGAAAGTATAGGCCGGTCTCTTTCTGCTGGATCAAGATCCGCATATGTTTGGTCCGCTACCCGACATCGACTCGATGCATCCCGTGCCCGCTTCCGTACGTGTGCATCCCTGCGGGCTGTTGCGCGCCACCTTACAGGCTGGCCCGAAAGGGAGCAATGGAAATTTCTGCAGGGAACGGAGGCCGCGGAACCCCGGCGGAGGCCCTTGAATAACGGCAGTATGCGCGGGATCAGCGCCTCAGCGCATGACAACCCCGAGAATGTTTTCGCGGCGCACCGGCCCGTAGGCCCGGCTGTCGTAACTGTTCTCGCGGTTGTCGCCCAGCACGAAATACTGGTCCTTGCCGCACAGGACCAACTGCCCGTTCGTGGTCGATTGCGTGACCGTCCCGGCCCGGGGCCGCAAATAAGGCTCCACAAGCTTCTGGCCGTTCACATACACCTCGCCGTCCTTGAACAGAACCGACTCGCCCGGCATGGCGATGATTCGTTTGACCACGAATGTGCCGTCGGTCGGATCCTTGATGACCACGATGTCGCTGCGCTTGGGCGGGGTGAGATAGTAGGCCCAGCGATTGAGGAAGTAATAATCCGAATCGCGCAGCGTCGGGGCTATGCTCGGGCCGACAACCTGAACGCTTTGAAGAATGAAATGACTGAAGAGCTGGTAACTGGCCACAGCGAGGGCGGCAAAAAGGAACAATTGGCCGAGTTGCTTCAACCACCGTTTCCCGCCGCTCCCTGCACCGGTCCAGCCCGATCCGGCTCGCTGTCCATCCATTGTCAACTCGTGATTCGCCATGACTCGTTTGACAGCGCAACACTAATTGCGGCGCCGCCCGGTTTCAATGAGGACAATTACGCACCGGACCAACGGGCATCCTACGGACTCATCCCGGGGACGCCCCGGACCCTCCGCTCGAATCCTTGCCCAGAACGGCCGCGATCGCTTCCCGAAGGTCATCCAGCAGAAACGGCTTGCTGATCATCCGATCCACCCCGCTCAACGGATTCCCCGACGTTTCCAGCATCTCCGCATACGCCGTGATCATGATCACCGGCTGGCCCGGCGCCCTCTCCTTGATCGCCACCGCCAGTTCGTCCCCCTTCATCACCGGCATCGCAAAGTCCGTGATGACAAGGTCGAACTTGTCCTTTTCAAAAACATCCAAGGCCTCCCGCGCGCTGTTGGCCGTGTACACCTCGTGCCCGTCGAACGTCAGCATCATCTTCACCGCATCGCAAACGAACGGCTCGTCATCCACAACGAGTATTCGCTTGGCTGGAATCACGGGTGCACCTGTCACGGGCCTGCATACTAGCCCCGCCTCCAGCCAATTCCAGTTTTAATTTTCCGCCGAACGCTCGCCCGAATGGGCGATTGACTTCCCCGTCCGGTGCGCTACCGTTCCGCGCTCTGAAACTGCAACGTTATTAACTATGCCGAATACCAAGTCAGCCGAACGACGCATGCGCAACAGCGAGCGGAAACGCCTTCGCAATCGCCGCGTCAAATCCCGTCTGCGTTCTCTCAAGAAGAAATTCCTCGCACTCGTGGCCGCCGGAAAGAAGGACGACGCCGCCAACGCTCTCCGGGATGTCACCGCTGCACTGGACAAGGCCGCCAAGACCGGCGTCGTGCACAAGGCAACCGCCAATCGCGCCAAGTCGCGCCTCGCGTTGCGCCTGAATCAAATCGCCTGACCGGCATCGCGGCGCCTTCGCTCCATTCGACCGCGCCTTCCTCCGCCAGACCGGAGCACGAAGCATCGGTCCGCCCGTCACCGCCCGGATGTTCTTCCACGGGACTGTTTCTGCGGGCAACCCGCCGAAGTGTTGCCGCTCCTTCAAGGATGTTCAGGCGCAGGCGCCGTCGCCTGGGTGCAATTTCCCAAAAAACGTCTTGCAAGCGCCTGTAGCTTGACCTATTTTGGCCGCCGTGAGCAAACGAGAGCAGCCAGTTGTGATTGTGGACGGCAATTGCGCCGGGCCGCACGTTTGTCCATTGAGCCGCGTCAAGGCCGGGACCGTGGTCTGCATCCGGCAACTGGCCTCCTCTCCCGAACTGCAGACGCGGCTGCGTGAACTTGGCTTCTGCGAAGATCCGCAGATCAAGCTCCTCAGTCACGAGTCCAATATCATTTGCCAGGTCTGTAACGCGCGCCTCGGCATCAGCCGCCAGCTCGCGGAAACCATCCTCGTGGAAGCTCTGCCCGCCCAGATCCGGGCGGCTTGAGCCATGTCTGCGCCCCAGCCACTGACGCTCTGCCCGGTCGGAACACGGGCCACTGTCGCCGAAATCAACGTCCCGCCAGCCGGCCGCGCCCGCCTCATGGAAATGGGCATCCTCGTCGGCACCCCGGTCGAACTGATCCGCTTCGCCCCGCTCGGCGACCCCGTCGAAATCCGCGTGCGCGGCTATCATCTCACATTGCGCAAACACGAGGCCGAACAAATCCTGGTTCAACCCGCACCGAGCCCGCGTCCGCAATGAATTCCGCCGCCGTCTCGGGCGAGGCCCCCTCCAGAAAAGCCGCCGGTCACGCTTACGTCGTCCTGACCGGCAACCCGAACTGCGGAAAGACCACCCTGTTCAACGCCCTCACCGGCCTCCGCGCCAAGGTCGGCAACTACGCCGGCGTCACCGTCGAACGAAAGGAAGGTCGCCTCCTCGGCACACGGCCGCCTGACGAGATCCGCGTCCTCGACCTCCCCGGCACCTACAGCCTCAGCCCGCAGTCGCTCGACGAGCAGATCTCCCGCGACGTCCTCCTCAGCCGCCTGCCCGAACTGCCGCCGCCTGCCCTCGTGGTCGTCGTCGTCGACGCCGCCAACCTCCAGCGCAACCTCTACTACGCCACGCAGGTCATCGAACTCGGTTACCCGACCATCGTCGCGTTGAACATGATCGACGTGGCCGAAGCCAACGGACACATCATCGATCATCAAAAGCTCGCCGAGGCTCTCCACGTTCCCGTGCTGCCGGTCATCGCGAGCACCGGCCAGGGCGTCGCCGAACTCAAACAGAAGATCCAGGCGATGCTCGACAACCGCCCGAACACCGGCGGTGAGACGTCCGAACTCCCACGCTTCTGTCCCCTGCCGGCGGCGCTCGCGCGCGAAGCCGAAACGCTCGCCGGCTTGCTGGCGGAGACCTACGGCGAACGTCGCGCGCAGGCCAATGCCGAAGCCCTGCTGATCCTCAGCAACGAGAAAGCCCTCGCGTCCAGCGGACAGCACTATCCGCCCCAAATCCTCAACGCGGTCAATGCCGCGCGCACCCGGCTCGACGCTGCCGGAATTGACTGGCGCGGCGCCCCCATCGAAAGCCGCTACACGCGCGTGGCCGAAATCCAGCAGTCCGTCACGACCGAACAGCACGCCCCCGGCGAAACGCTCAGCGACCGGCTCGACCGCGTCCTCACGCACAAGGTCTGGGGCACCGCCATCTTCATCGCCATCATGGCGCTGATGTTCCAGAGCGTCTTCACCTTCGCCACCATCCCGATGGATCTCATCGAATCCGGCATCGAATGGCTCGGCGACGTGATCGGCAACCTGATTCCGCCCGGCGATCTGAACTCGCTCCTGGTCAACGGTGTCATCGCAGGCGTCGGATCCGTGGTGGTCTTTCTTCCCCAGATCCTGTTGCTGTTCCTCTTCATCGGGTTCCTCGAAGACACGGGTTACATGGCCCGCGCGGCGTTTCTGATGGATCGTTTGATGAGCAAGGTCGGGCTGCACGGCAAGAGCTTCATCCCGATGCTGAGTTCCTTCGCCTGCGCCATTCCCGGCATCATGGCCACGCGCACCATCGAATCGCCCAAAGACCGCCTCGTAACAATCCTGGTGGCGCCCCTCATGAGCTGTTCCGCGCGGCTGCCGGTCTACACGCTGTTGATCGGAGCGTGCATCCCGGACAAAACCGTGCTCGGCTTTGTGAAACTCAGCGCGCTGACCCTGCTGTCGATGTACCTGCTGGGGATCATCGGAGCGCTGGGCATGGCGTGGTTGTTCAAGAAAACGTTGCTCAAGGGCGAAACGCCCATGCTCATCATGGAACTGCCGCCCTACAAACGGCCGCTCCTGCGCGTCGTGCTGCGCCATATGTGGGATCGGTCGAAGATCTTCCTCCAGCGCGCCGGCACGGTCATTCTGGGAATCAGCATCGTTCTCTGGTTCCTCGCCACTTATCCCCGCAGCACCGCGATCGAGTCGCAGTTCGAATCGCGCCTCGCCGCAGTCGAGCAATCCGATCTGCCGGCGCCGGACAAGGAAACTCAGCTCGCGCAATTGCGAAAGGAGCTCGACGGCGAGCGCCTGCGCCGCAGTTTCGCAGGGCGCATGGGCCACGCCATCGAACCAATCATCGCCCCGCTCGGCTTCGACTGGCAAATGGGCATCGGCATCATTTCCTCCTTCGCGGCGCGCGAGGTCTTCGTCAGCACCATGTCCACGGTTTACAACCTGGGCGGCGACGACAGCGACGACACTGCTCTCGTGGAAACGTTGAAGCAACAGCGCCGTCCGGACGGGCGGCCGGTTTACACGCCGCTCACGGCAATCAGCCTGATGGTGTTTTACGTCTTCGCGCTCCAGTGCGTCAGCACCGTCGCGGTGGTACGGCGCGAGACGAACTCCTGGAAATGGCCGCTGTTCCAGTGGCTGTACATGGGCGCCCTTGCCTGGATCTCCGCCTTTGCCGCCCTCCACATCGGCCGCGCTCTCGGCTGGGAATAGCGCGCCCATCGGAAGCGCGCCTGCATTCAACCGCGGCGGTCTCCTGACTGTCTCACGCCGCAAAACTCCCGTCCGTCAGCTTCTTCGACGATTTTTATACAAATTCCGCCTCCCGGGTGTCTATGCAGTGAAACAGTGAGTGCCGGTGAATCACACTGGAGCGAAACGCTCTATGACGCAAAGGCCGCGGAACTGATCCTGTACGGCCGGGCGTTGGGGCTTTCCCATGCCGAAGCCGAGGACGTTCTCCACGAGACCTTCGCCGCGCTGATGGAACGCGATGCGCCGCCCGCCCGCCCGGAGCATTACTGCGTCCGGGCCTTCCGAAACCGCGCATTGAACTACAGACGTTCATTGTGGCGCCGGCTCACACGCGAACTCGAAGCGCGGCACTGGTTCGAGCCCTCGTCCATCAACGGCGCCGCCGAGCAGGCCGCCGTGCGCTGCCTGACGCGCCTCCCGGTCGAGCAGCGCGAGGTCATTGTGCTCAAGATCTGGCATCGCTGCACCTTCGAGGAAATCGGAGAATTGCTGTCCATTTCACCCAACACCGCCGCCGGACGCTATCGCTACGGTCTGCAGAAAATCCGGTCGCACCTGGAGGAATCCTGTCATGAACGAGATGAATTCATTGGAACTGAGATTGCGTTCCTGGGCGCCTCGACGCCCGTCAGCGAAACTTAAACGTCGCCTGCTGGCGTCCCGCGCCTCCGCGCCCGCCAGGATCACATGGTCTCCACGATGGCTGGCGCCCGCAATGGCCCTGGTGCTGGTCACCCTGCTGCTGCACCACGAATACCCCTTCACCGCATACAGACCGGCATTCGACGAGAAGCCGGCGGCTGCGTCCGCTCCGTCCCTTCAGCCGGCTGACGCCGTTCCGGGCGCGGCTTCCCATCCATGGGAAAGCAATCTCTCGCCTCGAAGTTTTGAATGGACAAACCATAGCGGATCCACTTCTAGTGTTACCTCATTTTTGCCCGGCAAGGCCAACTGAGGCATCACAAGCATGGACAAATCCGCAGACGCACGCTCAAAGAGCGCGGCACCGCCAGCCGACGCGCGCACGCAGGCGCCGAAACCACCCAGGCCGCCGCCGCTGTTCCGCAAGGTGGACTGGCTCGCCATGGCCATCACCTTCGTGTTTGTCTATGTGGGCTACCTTCTGACCCTGGCGCCGGAGATGACGCTCGAGGACTCCGGCGAGCTGGCGGTCGCGTCGTTCTACGCCGGCGTGCCGCACCCGCCCGGTTACCCGGTTTGGACGCTGTTCACGTATTTGTGGACGCTGATACCGGTGGGCAATGTGGCCTGGCGCGTCGGGCTGAGCTGCGCGTTTGCCGGCGCGCTTTCATCCGGGCTGCTGGCGCTGGTGGTTTCCCGCGGCAGCAGCATGATCCTCGAGAGCATCGACGATCTGAAAAACATCGGGCGCAGGATCGAGAATCCGATCTGCCTCGTTTCCGGCTTCGTCGCGGGCCTCCTGATCGGGTTTAACGGTTATCTGTGGAGTCAATCGGTCATCGTCGAGGTGTACCCGCTGAGCGTCGCCTCGCTCATGGGCGTCGTGGTGTTCCTGCTGCGTTGGATCTACGCGCCCCATCAGCACCGGTACTTGTATCTCGCTTTCTTCTCCTACGGCATCTGTTTCAACAATCACCAGTCGCTCCTCGTCATCGCGATGGGAGTGGAAGTGCTGATCTGGCTGGCCGAACCCAAACTCGGCCGCGAGCTCTTCTTCTGGAACACGCTTCTCTATTTCGCGGGCGCCGCTCTGGCCTCGGACATGATGGGCAGCCCCGGCGTGAAGTTCGTCTTCCACGTCATCGGCATCTCCTCCGCCATCATGTGGGTATGGCTCTGCGTCAGGACCAAAAAGACAAAAGACGAATTCCTCCGCGATGCCGCGATGATCGGCGCCCTGGCGTTCATCGGGCTCTACTTCGCCAACATCACCAACTACACCGCCGGGCTTGCGGAACTGGCGAAGCAGAAACGCGGATTGCGGCTGTTCCTCGACGCCGCCACGTCTCCGAAGTTCACGCTGGTGGCGGCTGTGGCGCTCAGCGCCCTGCTGGTCACCCTCATCCGGAAAACCAGGCGCCTCAGCCGGGAATGGGCGGTCGCGCTCGGCTGCGGATTCAGCTGGCTGGCCGGCGCGGCGTTCTATCTCTACATGCCGATCGCAGGCGCCACGAACCCGCCCATGCAGTGGGGTTATCCGCGCACGCTGGAAGGTTTCATTCACGCGGTAACACGCGGACAGTACGAAAAGATCCGGCCCACCTGGGGCGAAAACCTGTTCCAGTTCATCGAGCGCTACTCCATGCAGCTCTGGCGTTTCCTCGAAGGGTTGAACGAGGAATTCAACCTGATCTTCCTCCTGATCGCTCTCGTGGTGTTTCTTTACTACCGCAAGATGAAGCGCCGGGAGCGCGTGTGGATCATGGGCATGGTCGCCCTCTTCATCTGCCTCGGGCCCTTTCTCGTTTACCTGCTCAACTTCTCCTCGGACCGGCAGTCCCTCGAGTTGAACCGCGTCTTCCTCACGTCGTCGCACCTGTTCGTCGCCATGTCCGCCGGCTTCGGCCTGACGCTGATCGCCGCGTCGCTGGTGGTCCATTTCAATTCCCTGCGAAACGTCGCCCTCATGGGCGGCGTCTGCGTCGCCGACCTGGCCTTGTTCATCCTCGCCGTCAACAGCCAGCCGGAGTTCGACGCGGAACTCGCCGCGAAATTCGGCTTCATCAAAATCCTCTGCTGGCTGGCCGCCATCACCGCCGTGGTCATCCTCTGGCGCAAAGGGCTGGAACACGACCGCCTGCTCGCCTTCGGCCTGCCCGGCCTGTTCGTCTTCGCATCCGGAATCATCACGCTCGTCACGTTCATGGGCGATCCGCCCCGCCTGTCCGGCATCGGCAATGTCTTTGCGTTCATCGGACGCGCGTTCAGCCCGGATCAGTATGGATTGCCCGTTTTCGCCGCGCTGATTCTCCTTGCGGCGTCGCTCGTGTTTCTCGCGGCCGCGTGGTTGTCCCGCTCGCGCGCGCCTATCGGCATCACACTGGCCGTGTTCGCCATCATGCCTTCGTACTCGATCATGACGCACTGGTTCTCGAACGAACAGCGCGACCACTACTTCGGCTACTGGTTCGGACATGATATGTTCACGCCTCCCTTCCCCGGACCCGACGGGAAGCTGACCTACGATCCCGAGCTGCGCGAGAAGGCCTTGAGCGGACCGGATGCGAAGCTGATCTACCCCGAGATGACCCGCGACGCGATCCTGTTCGGCGGCACCGATCCGGGACGTTTCGCTCCCACCTACATGATCTTCTGCGACAGCTTCGTGCCGCCGGAATGCCTGCCGGCCGCAGATCCGCACTTTGATCGCCGCGACGTCTATATCATCACGCAAAACGCGCTCGCCGACGGCACCTATTTGAATTACATCCGGGCCCACTACAATCGCAGCGAGCAGTATCAGTACGACACGCCGTTCTTCCAACAGGCGCTGCGCGGGCCGGTGGAACGCCGCGTGGATCTCCGGACAAACCTCCTCGCGCGGCTCGCAGGCCGCCTCCTGGACGGCCCGATTCAGCGCCGCGGCGCGCGTCTCGAAAAGAAATGGCGCGAGCAGGGAGTGTATCCCGCCAAGGAAATCTACATTCCCACCCCGGAAGACCTGGAACGCTGCTTCGCCGAGTACAGCCAGGACGCCGCCATTCGACGCCGGCAAGGGCGGCTTCGCCCCGGAGAAATCGTCACCGAGCTTCCCAACGGCCGCGTCCAGGTCTCCGGCCAGGTCGCCGTCATGGCGATCAATGGCCTGCTGACCAAAGTGATCTTCGACCACAACCCCGACCACGAGTTCTTCGTTGAAGAAAGCTTCCCGCTCGACTGGATGTATCCGCATCTGACGCCGTTCGGCATCATTATGAAGATCAACCGGCAGCCCTTGCCCGAGTTGAGCGAGGAGATTCTCGAGCGCGACCATTTCTTCTGGGAGAAGTATTCGGAGCGCCTTATCGGCAACTGGATCACTTATGACACAACGGTGCAGGAAATCGCCGAGTTCGCGCGGCGCGTTTACAAGCGGCACGATTTCACGGGGTTCACCGGCGACCGGAAATTCGTGCGCGACGACCAGGCGCAGAAGGCGTTTTCGAAACTGCGCAGCGCCATCGGCGGCGTCTATGCCTGGCGCCTCGGCATCCCGGGTTACCAGAGCAATCCGCAATACATGCCCAAAACCGAAGCAGTCCGCCAACGCCTGATTCGCGAGGCGGACTTCGCCTTCAAGCAGGCGTTCGCGTTCTGCCCCTACAGTCCCGAAGCCGTCTTCCGCTATGTTCAACTCCTGGTTTACCTGAATCGAATCGACGACGCGTTGCTCGTCGCCGAAACGTGGAAAGAGCTGGATCCCTACAACCAGCAACCGCAGGAACTCATCGACCAATTGTCCCCCGGCAAACGCGCCGATGCCGTCTCGCAGATCCAGCAGGAAATCGCGCAGCTCGAAGCCGCCTTGAGGACCAACCCGAATGACGTCCAGAAGATCTTCGATCTCGCCACGCGCTATTTCCAGGTCGGCCGCGGAGATCGCTCCATTCAACTCCTGGACAAGCTGATGAGCCAGCCCAACGTGACGCCCACGATCATCTTCACGATCGCCGAGTTCTACCACGAAACCCGGAACCTCCCGAAACTCGAGGCCACTCTTGAGGAACTGGTCAAGCGCGCGCCAAACGAACCCGAGGCGTGGTACAACCTTGCCGCAACGAAAGCCCAGCTCGGCAAAGTCCAGGAAGCCGTTCCCAGCCTGAAGAAAGCGATTGAACTCAGCGACCTGCGCCTGCTCCAGATGACCAATGCCATTGATTTGCGGGCTGCAGCCCGACAGGAATCCCGGTTCGAGCCGCTTCGGGGGCTCCCGGAATACAAAGCCCTGTTCCCCTGAGACATCCCGCGACGCGACAGCCCGGCTCGCCGGCGGACTCAGGCACAACCTTGCCGGGAGGAAACAAGTTCTTGTGATGGCAGTTGCCCGGCCAGTCGCTATCGTTTAATTTCTCCGGAACCCTTCGCAACAGGTTGCATGTGGTAAATGAAAAAGGCTGAGTTGAACACGGACGATATTGAAAACACGGAAAACCCCGGCGCCCCGCTGGCGGCCGAGCCGGCCCAACAGACCTCGCCGGCCGAACCGGCCGAGTCGCCTGAAGCGGCTGAGTCCGCCGAACCGGCTCAAACAGCCGCGGTCACGCCGGAGGAACTCGAAGAACTCAGGTCCCGCGCTGCCAAAGCCGATGAGCACTGGGACCGGTTGCTCCGCGTCACGGCCGATTTCGACAACTTCAAGAAACGGACGGCGCGGGAAAAACAGGAAGCCATCCGCTTCGCCAACGAAGGGTTGATCGAAAAGCTCCTTCCGGTGCTCGACAACTTCGAAATCGCGCTCGCGACCGCCGCCAAACAGACCGGCGACGGCACCGAAGCCATCCAGTCGTTCCATACCGGCATGAGCATGATCTATCAACAGCTCAAAGGCGTCCTCGCCGATGCCGGCCTGGAGGAGCTCAACACCGTGGGCCAGCCGTTTGACCCGAACTGGCACGAGGCGGTTTCTCAACAGGAAACTACCGACGCGCCCGAAGGTCGGATTCTCCAACAGCTCCGCAAAGGCTATAAGCTGCGCGACCGATTGCTTCGCGCGGCCACCGTCGTCGTCGCCAAATCGCCCTCAACCTGAGCGCCATGGCCAAACGCGATTACTACGAAATCCTCGGGGTGGACAGACACGCGGATTCGGAGGCGATCAAAAAGGCGTATCGCCGCCTCGCGGTCAAATATCACCCGGATAAAAATCCCGGCGACAAATCCGCCGAGGAAAAATTCAAGGAACTGAGCGAGGCGTACGAAGTCCTCAGCGATCCTCAAAAGCGGGCGGCGTACGACCAATACGGCCACGCCGCGTTCGACCGGCGCACTGCCGGCGCGGGCTTCGGTCGCGGCGGCGCTTTCCACGACCCGTTCGAAATCTTCCGCGAGGTCTTCGGCGGCGGGTCGATGTTCGACGACCTGTTTGGCGGCCGCGCCGATCCGAACCAGCCGCAGCGGGGCGATGACCTCCGCTATGACATGGAGATCACTTTCGAAGAGGCAGCGCACGGTTGCGAGAAGGAAATCACCGTCACTAAACCCTCCCGTTGCGACGTCTGCGGCGGCACCGGCGCTGAAGCCGGCTCGCGCACCCGAACCTGCGCCACCTGCGGCGGACGCGGACAGGTGATCAGCTCTCGCGGGATCTTCAGCATCGCCCAGACCTGCCCGCACTGTCAGGGCGCGGGCCGTGTCATCGAAAGACCCTGCAAGTCGTGCCGCGGCTCCGGGCGCCGCGAAACCACGTCAACCATCAAACTGCGCATCCCGCCCGGCGTGGACACCGGCTCGCGGCTGCGCTCCGCCGGCAACGGCGAGGCAGGCATCCGCGGCGGCCGCCCCGGCGATCTCTACGTGGTCCTCCACGTCAAACCGCACGAGATTTTTCAACGCGACGGCGACGACCTCCTCTGCGAGGTCCCGGTCAGCTTCGTCCAGGCCGCCCTCGGCGCCGAGATCGAAGTGCCCACGCTCGACGGCAAAACCACCATTCGCATTCCCCCGGGAACACAACCCGGAACCATGTTCCGTCTCAAGGGCAAAGGCATCAGGAATGTCCAGGGCTACGGCTACGGCGACCTCCACGTCCGAATCAACGTGGAAGTGCCCACGCGCCTCAACAGCGCGCAAAAAGCCAAACTCCAGGAGTTCGCCGACCTCTGCAACGGCAAGGAAAGCCCCATCAGCCAGAGCTTCTTCGAAAAAGCAAAGAGCTTCTTCCAGTGACGCCGCCGAATGCACCGGTTCTATCTCCCGCCCGGGAAAACCCGTGACGCCGAACTCCTCCTGGAAGACGGCGAGGCCCATCACGCCCATAACGTCCTGCGTATTCGGCCGGGCGAACAGGTCACTGTCCTCAACGGCGCGGGCGAGGAATTGATCTGCACCGTCGAGTCGCTCTCCCGGCGCGAGGTCCGGTTGCGCGTCCTTCACCGGCAATCCTTCCCGCCGCCGCCCTTTGCCGTCTCGCTCATCCAGGCGATCCCCAGAGCAAAGGTCATGGACTCCATCGTCCAGAAAGGCACCGAGCTGGGTGTTTCCAGAATCGTTCCCCTGCTCTCCGAACGCGTTACGGTTCGCGTCGATGAAACGTCCGCCTCTGAAAAACCGGTCAAGTGGACGTCGGTCGCCATCGAAGCCATCAAGCAATGCGGAACGCCCTGGCTGCCCACCATCCAGCCGCCCATCACGTTGAAACAACTCCTGGATCGGCATGAAACCGCCGACCTCGCACTCGTCGGCTCCCTTCAGCCCGGAAGCCGCCATCCCCGCCACTGGTTCGACCAATACCGGCAGCGCCACAACGGCCCTCCGCGATCAGTTCACATCTGGATCGGCCCGGAAGGCGATTTCACTCCGGCGGAGCTGGAGATGATCCAGGCGGCCGGCGCACACCCGATCACACTCGGCCCTTACGTCTTGCGCAGCGATACCGCCGCCCTCTATTGCCTGTCGGTCACAAACCACGAACTCCGACAGGAGTGAACGGCAGAACACGGCTCTTCCCGTCAACTCCGCGCCTGGACCAAAACACGAAAGGATCGCCCCAGGTGCTCTGGATGGGTCAACGTCTGCAATTGCCGGCGCCGCTCCGGTGTCCACTCGCCAAACGTCGATGGCGCACTCAGAACCGATCGCACAATGCCCATCAGAAACTGCTCCTGCCGCACCAGAGCCTCCGTCTGCAGTCCGGCGGATTCGCCCGCGCGCCGGATGGCTGTGAAGTCCACGTGCGCCGTCAGATCCTGTTCGCCCGGATCCCGCAGGACGTCGCGGCTCACCTGATGCCCCCGGTACGCCCGCAAGGTTCCTTCTACGCGCTCGGGGCGGAATCGCTCCTCCAATGTGAAACCGTAGTCGAATGTGACCAGCCTTCCCCGGTCCAGCCACCGGGCAGCCTCCTTCCACCACTCCACCGCGGCTTCTCCGATCTCGGTCGTGAACCCGTCCGGCAATACCTCCTCTATCGCTCCGTCCAGCTCTCCCAGCACCTCGCGTGATTCAACGTCGCGAAACGGCGCCCACACAAAACCGCCGTCACCGCAACCCACGCCCCACTCAAACCAACGCCTCCGTTTCGCGTCCCACGCCACCCGGCGAACGGGCATCGCATCCAGCAATTCGTTCGAGAAAATCACCCCGCGGATTGTTCCGCCGCGCAGTGCGGCGGCCGAGGGCAGGTCGTCCGCCCACACCACCTTGCCTGCAAACCCGGCGAGGCGCCGGCGCTGGCGTTCCTGTCTCGAAGCGGACGGTTCAATGACACAGTACGAGACGCTGTCAAACAGCCGCGGATGAAACGTGCGCAAGGCCCCGAGGACATCCGCCGCCAGCCGGCCGTCATGCGCGCCCGCCTCCACGATCGTCAGCAAACCGCCGGCGCCGGGACACCCGTCCAGCCACTGCGCGAACTGATGCGCCAGCAACTCGCCGAAAAGCCCGCCAACACTGGCGCTGGTGAAGAAATCCCCGCGTTTTCCGATGTCTTTTTCCTTTTCATAATATCCATAAACGGGACAATACAGCGCCAATTCCATGAACCGGGCAAAGGAGATGCCTCCGGTTTGCCTGATCTCATCCGCGATTCTTTGCTCAACACTATTCAATTGGCGGCACGGCGCGGGGCTGGTGCGGATTTAGCTAATACACCGCAGGTCGCTGAAACATATGGCAAAGATTGATGCATTCTTCAACCTGATGTTCGAGCAGAAAGCCTCGGACCTGCACCTCTCCGCTGGCAATTCCCCCATGCTCCGCATCAACGGCGAGTTGCACCGCGTCGATTTTCCGCCGCTGGACAACGATTCCCTCAAAACCATCCTCTACGAGATCGCCCCGGAGTACAAGATCAAGACCTTTGAAGAAACGGGCGACGTGGACTTCGGTTACGAGATTCCCGGCATCTCCCGCTTCCGCGCCAACTTCTTCAACCAGAAGAACGGCATCGCCGCCGTCTTCCGCCAGATCCCCAGCCGGGTGCTCTCCTTCGACGATTTCGAGAAGTTTGACGCGCCCCTTCCCCCGGTTCTCAAGAAGTTCGCCATGCTGAACCGCGGACTGGTCGTCGTCACCGGCCCCACCGGCTCGGGCAAATCGACCACGCTCGCCGCCATGGTCGATTACGCCAACAAGAACCGCCGCGACCACATCATCACCATCGAGGACCCCATTGAGTTCGTGCACGAAAGCAAAAACTGCCTCGTCAACCATCGCGAGGTCGGCGTGCACACCAAGTCCTTCGCCTCCGCCCTCCGCGGCGCCCTGCGCGAAGACCCCGACATCATCCTCGTCGGCGAGCTGCGCGACCTGGAAACCATCGAGCTCGCGCTCGTCGCCGCCAGCACCGGCCATCTCGTTTTCGGCACACTCCACACTCCCAGCGCCGCCAAAACCGTGGACCGTATCATCGACGTCTTCCCGGCGGAACAACAGAACAAGATCCGAGCGACGCTGTCCGAGGCGCTCAAGGGAGTGGTGGCACAGAACCTTTTCAAGCGCATCGACAAAAAGGGCCGCGTGGCCGCCCTCGAAATCCTCGTGTTCACCACCGCCATCGCCAACCTCGTGCGCGAAGGCAAGACGCACCAGATCCCGGGCATGATCCAGGTCGGCAAGAAGATCGGCAACCAGCCGCTCGACGACGCCATCATGGAACACCTGCGGATGAAACGCATCTCGCCCGAGGAAGCCTACGACAAAGCGCTCGACAAAAAGAAATTCCGGGCGTTCCTGCCCAATCCGCCCGAAGAAGAGGATGCCGCCTGATTCGTTATGCGACGCCCCGAACTCGACAATATTCTCACCACGATGCTGGAATCCCAGCCGGAGGTGTCCGACCTCCTGTTCACCGTTGACAAGCCGCTTCAGGTCGAAGCCTACGGCGAGCTCAAACCGGTCGCCATCGATCCGCCCATCGAGAAACTCACTCCGTTCCAGACGGAGATGATCGCCCTGAACCTCATCGGCGAGAATCAATGGCACATCGAAGACCTCCTGCGCCGGGGTTCCTGCGACGCCGCCTACACACTCACGGACAAGGCCCGCTTCCGCGTCAACATCTTCTCCCAGCGGGGCAATTACTCGATCGTGTGCCGGCGCCTCAACACCGAGATCCCCACGATCGAACAGTTGAAACTGCCGGAGATCATCCGCCTGGTTCCCCGCGAAAAAACCGGCCTCGTCCTCGTCACCGGCGCCACCGGCTCGGGCAAATCGACCACGCTCGCCGCGGTGCTCAACGAGATCAATCACACGAAACCCGTTCACATCATCACCCTGGAAGACCCGGTCGAGTTCGTTCACCCGCATCACGTTGCCACGTTCAACCAGCGGGAACTCGGAACGGACTTCGACACCTTCTCAAACGGCCTGCGCGCCGCCTTGCGCCAGGCGCCCAAGGTGATCCTCGTCGGCGAAATGCGCGACCGCGAAACGGTGAAAATCGCGCTCAGCGCGGCGGAAACCGGCCACCTCGTGCTCAGCACCCTGCACACAATCGACGCCGGACAGACCATCAACCGTATCCTCGGTATGTTCGAGCCCGACGAGCAGGAGCAGATCCGGGCGCGCCTGGCGGACACGCTCCGCTGGGTCATCAGCCAGCGCCTCGTCCCCCGCGTCAGCGGCGGCCGCTACGCCCTCTTTGAAATCATGGGCAGCAACCTCCGAACCCAGGAAACCATCCGGCTCGGCGAAAGCGAAGGCAAGAGCTTCTACGAAATCATCGAGGCCAGCCAGCCGTTCGGATGGCGCACCTTCGATTACTCCGTCCTCGAAGCCTACGAGGCCGGCATCATCAGCGAGGAAACCGCCCTGCTCTACTGCACCAAGCGCGGCCCCGTCACTCGCGGCATCGACAACATCAAGAAGGCGCGTGGCGAATCCACGACCTCCATCGGCAATCTGCGCATGAAAACGCCGGAAGGACCGAGAACGGCCGCGCCGCAGATTCCCGCCACGCTCAAACTCAAATAGCCTATGGCCGACCGATTCGATTTCATCAGCACGACGGACAAGCCCGCGTTGCTCGCCTTCTCCACCCCCGAATGGCTGGAATCGGCGCGCACCGCGCTCACCGAACTCGGCTACAAAGTCCACACCGCGGCAACCCACGGCGACTTCCTCATCCGCTTCAGCCAGATCCGTTACCAGGTGGTCATCGTCGAGGAACTCTTCGCCGCCAACACCATCGCCGAAAACCTCACCCTCAAGGCGCTCCAGGAAATGCCCATGAGCCAGCGACGGCACGCCACGGTGATCCTCTTCGGCGATTCGTTCCAGACCTTTACACCGATGCAGGCGTTTCAACAGAGCGTCCATGCCGTCATCAACAGCTCCGAGCTGTTCCTGTTGAAACAACTCATCGAAAAGGCCATCGCGGACAACTCGCTCTTCCTGCACAGCTTCCGTGAAACCCAGGCGCGCGTGCATTCGAGCAGCCGCGAGGACTGATCCCCTTGCGCTCACCCGGCCCTCACGCGCCGCGGGAAGGCGCGTGAAAATTCGCAGAGTTCTGTTAAGCTCTTGCGCCATGAACCGTCTGGACCAGGCTCTCGTCGAGCGCGGACTCTGTGACAGCCGCGAAAAGGCCCGCCGCGCCGTCATGGCCGGCGCTGTTCGCGTCAACGGCCGCACAGCCCGCAAGCCCAGCGACACCGTCCGCGCCGCCGACGAACTCTCCCTCGACACTCCCGAACAGTACGTCAGCCGGGGCGGCTACAAGCTCGAGCACGCCCTCCGGCACTTCGAACTCCACCCCGCTTCGTGGACCGCCATTGACCTGGGCGCCTCCACCGGCGGTTTTACCGACTGCCTCCTCCAGCACGGCGCCGCCCGCGTGTTCGCCGTGGACGTCGGACGCGGCCAGCTCGCCTGGAAACTCCGCCAGGACCCGCGCGTCGTGGTCATGGAGAACACCAACGCCCGCACGCTCACGCCCCGGTCGTTCCCGCCGCCGTTCACCGCAGCCGACCTCGTCGTGATCGATTGCTCGTTCATTTCATTGACAAAAATCCTTCCCGCCGCCGCGGATCTTGTGAAAGATCACGGCCGGATCATCGCGCTCGTCAAACCGCAGTTCGAAGCCGGCAGGAAGGAAGCCGCCAAAGGCCGCGGCGTCATCACGGACCCCGCGATCCACCAGCGCGTTCTCCGCGAACTGGAAGCCTTTGTCGCGTCCACAGGCTCGCTCGCCTGGCGCGGCGCCACCGAGTCGCCTCTGACCGGGCCGGCGGGCAACAAGGAATTTCTGGTGCTGCTTGAAAAAACCATCTGACAAAATCAGGCGTGTCGGGCTGATCGGCAATTCAACCAAGGTCTCGTGCGCCGACGCCATCACGCGGGCCGCGCGGCTCATCCGGGCCGCGAGACGCGAGGTGCTTTGCGACGTCGACACCGCGGCCATGGCCGGACTCCGCGCGACAATCTGCCCCGACACCGCTCAGCTCGCCCGAAAGGCGGATCTCCTCCTCGTCTTCGGCGGCGACGGCACCATGCTGCGCGTCGCGCGGGAAATCGCCGGCTCTCAGACGCCGATGCTCGGCGTGAACATCGGCGCGCTGGGATTCCTGACCGCAGTGCCGTCCGACCACCTGGCTCGGGCGCTCCAACGCGTCTGGAACGGCGAGTTCACCTTCGAAGCGCGTTCTCTGGTCGAAGCCCGCGCCCGCACCGGCGGACGAACCGTCCAGCAGAGCGCGCTCAACGACATCGTCATCAGCCGCGGCATCGCGTCGCGCCTGATCGAACTCGAAGTCGGCGTGGACGGCGAACCTCTGACGAACTATCGCTGCGACGGGCTCATCGTCAGTTCGCCCACGGGCTCTACGGCCTACTCGCTGGCCGCCGGCGGCGCGGTGGTTCATCCCACCGCCGACGTGCTTCAACTCACGCCCATCTGCCCCCACACACTGTCCAACCGCTCCCTGATCCTTCCGTTCAGCGCGGTTCTGACAGTGCGCGTGGCCAGGCCGACGCCTGTCATCCTGAGCGCCGATGGCAACGTTGTGACCGAACTGAGCGCGGGCGACGAAATCGTGGTTCGCCGGAGCCGGCGGACTGTGCGGCTCATGCACCTGAAGGGAAGCTCTTTTTATGAAACGCTGCGCGTGAAACTTCACTGGCGCGGCGCCAACCTCTGATCGAGCAGTACCATGGTTAGACTCAAAGACATAGCCGAACAGGCCGGCGTCTCCGTCATGACGGTGTCCAAGGCGCTTCGCGACGAACCGGATGTTTCGGCGACCACAAAGGCGCGCCTCAAACTGATGGCGCAACAAATGGGTTATGTGCCGGACACCACCGCCCAGGGGCTTCGCACCCGGACGACCAAACTCGTCGGGCTGGCCGTCCCCTCGCTCGCCGATCCCGTGTTCACGCGCATTGTATCGGCCGTCGAAGAGCGGGCGCACGAACTGGGCTACGACATCCTCCTCATGCACACGGTCAACAGCACCGAACGCGAAGAATGGTGCGTACGGCGACTGCTGTCGCGACGCGTGGACGGGCTCCTCATCGCGCCCGTTTACCGCATGGAACCCGAAGCGCGCATTTACCAGGAACTCGCGGCCCGAGGCACGCCGACCGTCCTGCTCGGGCCTCCCGCCAAATTCTGCAGCTCGTTCACATCCGTGCACGTGGACGACGCTCTCGGCGGCCGCCTCGCAACCGAGCACCTGCTCAAGCTCGGCCACAAGCGCATCGCCTTCCTCGCCGGCCCGCTCTCCGCTCCCTGGGCCCAGGAACGCTTCGAAGGCTACCGGCGCGCACTCCGCGAAGCGGGTTCCGACGTCGATGAACGCCTCGTGTTCCAGGCGGGAAACACCATCGAGGACGGCGCCTCCGCCGCCGCCCAGATGTTGAACGAGTCCTGCGGCGCCACCGCCGTCGTGGCGGTCAACGACCTCGTCGCCATCGGCTGCGCCAACGCCCTGCTGAACCAGGGCGTCCGCATCCCCCAGGATCTCTCGGTTGTCGGCTTCGGCAACATCCTGATGAGCGCGTTCTTCCGGGTCCCGCTGACGACCGTCAGCCAGCCGAAATCCCGCCTCGGGTCTGCCGCGATGGACATGCTTGTCCAGCTTTTGCGCGGTCAAAAGACAGAGCCCCGGCGGTTGCCCCCCGAGTTGATAACCCGTTCCAGCACAGCGGCGCCTCCGGTGGCGGCGGCGGCCTGATTTCAGCCTGTTGGTACTCCACGTGCTAGGCAGATCTCCATGAAGAAGATCATGATCGGCATCGGTGTGCTCACGGTCATTGTGGGCATCCTTTGGGCTGGGCGCGCCTGGCATACCCTGCAGGTCAACGCGCGGACGGCCAAATTCAACGAGGACATCGAAAACCTCTTCGGAGCCCTTCAGAAATACAAAGAGCGCGTCGGCAGCTATCCCGTCGGCAGCAACGCCGACATCGCAAAGGCTCTCCAGGGCGCCAACCCCAAAAATGTCATCGTCATCGTCGGCCGCAAAACCGAGCTCAACGAAAAAGGCGAGTTCGTCGATCCCTGGGGCACACCGCTCCGCATCTACTTCTCCGACAGCGGCGTCCTCATCCGGTCCGCCGGCAAGAATCGGCGCTTCGACGACAGTACCGTCATCGACGGCGACGACTTCATCCGATCCAACTGACGCGCCAGACGCCCGATTTCGGGCGGCGGGCTTCCGGCCCGCCGCCTTCTTTTTTCACCGGACTTGCCGGGCCGTTCGTTTTGGCCTTTGATAACGGCATGTCCCAAACACTCTACGACGCGTTGATCATCGGCGGCGGCCCCGGCGGTTCCACCACCGCCACCTTCCTCGCCCGCGCCGGCAAACGCGTCCTCCTGCTCGAAAAGGATACCTTTCCGCGCTTTCACATCGGTGAATCCCTCCTGCCCTACAATTACCGCATCTTCGAGGAAATGGGCGTTCTGCCGGCGCTCGAATCCGGGGGCTTCATGAACAAATTCGGCGCCCAGTTCCACCTTGGAAACGGCACCCGCTCGCTCAAACTCGTCTTCCGCAACGGACGCTTCACCCGCGAGTCCAAAGCCTTCCAGGTCGAGCGCTCCCGCTTCGATCACATCCTGCTCCAGCATGCGCGCTCCTGCGGCGCCGATGCGCGCGAAGGCTGGACCGTCACCTCCACCGCCAACCACGGCACGCACGTCTCCCTCCAGGCACGCTGCGGAAACGAAACGGCGCAATTCAACGGGCGCTTTCTGATCGACGCAAGCGGCCGCGTAAACTTCACCGGAAACCAGGAAGGCCTCCGCACGATTCACCCGCACCTCAGAAAACTCGCCATCTTCGGCCACTTCGAAGGCGTGAAAACCGATGAAGGCGAGAAAGCCGGCGACATCCATATCGTCCGACTGGAGAACAAATGGTTCTGGCTGATCCCCCTTTCCCCTTCGAGAGTCAGCGTCGGGTGCGTCATGGACCAGAGCGAGTTCATGCAGGCCAAAGCCTCGCCGGCCGACGTCTTTGAGTCCATCTGGCGTTCCAGCACCGAAATGCGCGAGCGCATGCGGGACGCGCGCGCCGTGATGCCGCTGCAAACCACCACCGACTTCTCCTACTACAACCGCCGGTTGATCGGTCCGCGCCTGTTGCGCGTCGGCGACGCCGCGGGCTTCATGGACCCGATCTTTTCAGCGGGCGTTTACCTGGCGATGTACTCCGGACGACTCGCCGCAAACCTCGTGAACGAGGCCCTCACCGCAGGTGACGACGGCGCCGCCCGCTTTCGGGTTTACGAGAAACGGCTCTTCCGCGCGATGGAGTACTACTGGGAGATGGTCGAGCACTTCTACACGAACCCCTTCATGGACCTGTTCATGCAACCGCGCCGAAAGTTCAGCCTCCCTGACGCCATCGTTGCCATTCTCGCCGGCGAACTGGAAGGCGGATGGCGGTTGTCATGGCGCCGACGCGCCTTCTTCTGGCTGGTCAGACTCCAGGGCCGCCGGCCCCTCGTCCCAAGGCTCGACCTTTCGGAGAGCGCCGCGGCCGCGCAGCGTCAGGCCCCGGTCGAAGTCGGATCGTACGCCTCACCCTGAGCCTGCGCCTAGTCGCCGAAGTCCGAGGAAGGGAGCCCCGGATCAAACACAGGCCCGTCTGCCGTTGCCGCAGTGGAAACACTGTCGGTCCCGGCATCCGTCGTTTCCGCAGAACCCTCCTCTGCCGGCTCAGGTTCCTCTTTCTTCTCGGCGAGCAATTCGGAGCGAGGCTTGAGCAGCGGATCCACCACGTACGAGGGCACGATATAGGTCCATTTCCCGAAGGCGCTCTCCTTCTTCAGCTTCTCCTCCAGCTTTTCCCGCTGCGTCTCGAATTCCTTGTCCAGGCGCTCCTTGTCCTCCGGCTTCTCGTCAGCGCCCGGCGTACGCTCCCTGGCCAACTGCGCGGCGACTGCGACTTGAACCAGGTAATCATTGTTCGTCTTGCCTCCGATCTGAACCGTGTAGGTGAAGTTGTCGAAGGTCTCAAGTCGCACCGTCGCTTCGTTCGTTTCACCCAGCGCATCTCCCGGCAACACGTCGTTGAACGAAGGCCAGTTGAACGCGGTCGTCACACTCGCGCTCTTCGTCGTGTCCAGCTCCTCTCCTTCCTTCGCGTCCGCCAGTTGCCACGTGCCCGTCTCGCTCTCGCGCGTCAGTTTCCACGAATTCGTTTCCACGGGGAAATCCACCTGGATGGACCGGGCTTTCTCGACGCGCACAAAGTCCTTGTTCAGCCACCGTTCCGGTTGCGCTTCAATACTCATGAAGGTCTCGGAAACCAGGTAGGCCGTTCCCGGCTGGTCGGGCAGGTAGATCCACCGGCCGTTCGGCCAGCCGCCCCCGCCAAACGGATCGCCCGTGTCGCCGCCGCGCATCGATTCCTTCCCGAGCCGGACCGAGCGCAGCACCTTACCCTCCTTGTCCTTCAGTTCGACGAGCATGGCCGAGTTCGTGCCGCCCTTCTCCGGATCCTCAAGTTGAAGCCGGCCCAGTTGCGATTCGCCGACCTTCTGGCTTTGCGCGGCGCGAAGGTCCCACAGCTTGCGGACGAACTCGATCACCTGCTGGCTGTTCGCGGGATAATCGTGGCGCTCCCGCACCGTCCAGGTCTCCCCCTGAACCAGCGTCACCTGATTGGTGCCCTCCCGCAACGCCACCTGCGCCACGTCGTTTACGGGAAACTCTCCCAGCAGGCGCGTGTCCGGGCCTCGCCGGGCCTGTTCATAGGAGTTCGCTCGATTCCGGCTCAACAACACGCCGATGCCGCACAGCACCAGCGCCACAATGCCAATGACAATCAACTGTTTGCGATTCATCGTGCAGCAGTCTTCTTGCGTTTGACCACGGCCAGGGTCACGCCCGCGAGCGTCACCACCGCCGGCATCAGCAGAATGTTGGTCCACTCAATCCGCACCTGCAGGCCCTGCTTTTCCTTCTTCAGGTTGCGCCGCGTCTCCCGCAGCGCCTCCCGAACCTCCACCTGCTTCTGCAACAGCCGCTCCCGCTCCTTTCTCGCGTCCTCGGAAAGGATCACCCGCTGGCCCGGCTCCACGTCCCGCAGCAATGCGTTCAGCTTCTGGGCAAACTCCTGCTCGCTCTTCTGGAGTTCCTCAATCTTCGACGCGAACCGCTTCTCCGCCTCCGCTTCAAGCTCGCGCAACTTCGTAAACGGCCGCGTCAACACCCCGCGGCTTCGGATCGCCATCAGGTTCTCGTCCCCGGCCAGTTGCTCCACCATGTTCTGAACCAGCGTCAGGTTGTGACTGAACGGCATAATGACGCGGGTCCCGAAAAGATTCCGGATGTTTGCGTAGAATTGCTCGTGCAACATGTCCGCGTCGCCCACAAGGATCACCACGTTGTCGCTCGCCGACTCCTTCAGCCACGTCTCCTTCGGCGTCGCATCGACGTCGTTCGTGCTGACGTTGTCAGGCTCGTCCGAAGGTTTGCCGTCGGGGAACGCCGTCTTGAACCTGCCCGTCAGCTTGACCGCAAGAGCGTATTCCTTGCCGGAAGGATTGAACTCGGGCGCGTTCCCGAACTGCGCCAGCATCCGGTCCGTCAGGTCCGAGTTGCTGCTCGAACGCAGCAGCACCGCCTGCTTCAGACCCTCCGCCGGCGTTCCCGAGAACGAACCACAAAACGGCAGGAACAACCGCCCGATCTCGCTCGTCACCACGTCGTTCGTGTCCACTGCCTCGGGCGGCAACTGGAGAATCGACAGGTTCTGCTGAGGACGCCCGTCCGGCCCGCCCACCTCCGTCAAATACGTCCTGTCCGAAACCACCCGGTTCACATCGAAGCTCAATCCCCACGCTTTCAACAGCCGGTCCAGACTTGCCCCCGCGCCCGCCGCCGCCTGGAACGGATTCGACGGATCCGAACTGCGCATGTCCATGATGCTGAGCGGATCCAGGAACGCGATCAGCTTGCCGCCCCGCAGCACGAACTGGTCAATGGCAAACTCAGCCTCTTTCGTAATCCCCTTCGGATAAACCACCAGCAGCACTTGCACATCCTCGTCGATCTCCTCCGCGCTCATCGGGATTTCCTTCACATTGAAATCCGCCCTCAACTCCTGCACGAACACCCACGGCTCCGACCGGCCGCCCATGCGCATCATCATGGGGTTGAACCCGCCGAAGACCGGCAGACCGCTCATGATGCCGATGGTGGGTTTCTCGGGCTTGACCACCTGCGCGATCGCCCGGGTGAGGTCATACTCGAGCAACCGCTCCCGCGCGGGAGCCAGGAAGGGAATCGTCACGCGCGCGTCGAGGCAACTGACCGCCAGGCCGAAGTAAATGCGGTCGTCGCTCAGCGGTTGCACCAGCTGGCCTTCCACGCCGTCCAGGTTCGCCGAATCCTCCGCTTCGGTGTCCGGCACCGGATCGAGCTTCTTGATCTCCACGTTGCCCTTCGCGTGCAGCCGATATTCGTTGAGCAAATCCTCCACGCGCACGGCGTACGCCTTCAGGTCCTCCGGCGTGGAAGGCGAACTCCGGCTGAAGTAGAACCGGATCTGCACCGGCGTATCGAGGCTGCTCAGGATGCGCCTGGTGCCTTCGGAGAGCGTATAAATTTTGTTCTCCGTCATGTCCTTGCGCCACACCAGCGGCCGCGCCACGACGTTCAGCACCACGAAGATCACGCCCATGATCACGATGCCCAGCGTCGAATACAGCACCGTCTCCAGTTGCTTTCTGTTCTTCATAGGAAGGAAAAACAAATCTCAGCCCGCCCTGCGGCTCCGAATGATGACGCCCGTCGAAAACAACGCGAAACCGATCAGCGAGAGAAAGAAGAGAACGTCCCGCGCGTCAATCACCCCCCGCTGGAACGCGTCAAAGTGCGTCATCACGCCCAGCGACGCCACCAGGTTCCGCAGCCAGACCACGCCCAGCGAGTCCAGCAGCGTTGTCACCGGCTGCCACCCCGCAAGGATCAGAAAGAAACAGATCACCACCGACACGATGAACGCAATCACCTGGTTCCGCGTCATCGCCGAGGTCATCGAGGCAATCGACAGATACGCCCCGGCCATCAGCGCGCTGCCGATGTAACCGCAAAAGATCGCGCCGTTGTCGGGGTTGCCCAGGTAGTTCACCGAAATCCACAGCGGAAACGTCAGCGCCAGCGCCAGCACCAGGAACAGCCAGGACGCAAGAAATTTCCCCACAATCGCCTGCCACGCCGTGATCGGCATCGTCAACAGCAGTTCAATCGTTCCCGACCGCCGCTCCTCCGACCACAACCGCATGCCCACCGCGGGAACCAGGAACAGGAACAGCCACGGATGATAGACGAAGAACGACAGCAGCGACGCGTCATTGCGCTCAAAAAACTGCCCCAGCCGGAACGTGAAAAACCCGCATAACAGCAGGAAAATCACGATGAACACGTATGCGACCGGCGACGTGAAGTACGCGCCCAGTTCGCGCTTTGCGATCGTCTTGATGTTTGCCCACGAGTTCATTTCTTCTTGCTTGCCTCCTGTGTCTCCGCCGTGTCCGGCATCGTGATGCTCCGGAATACCTCGTCCAGGCGCCCTTCCTCCGTGTGCAATTCCTCGATCCTCCAGCCCTGCATCGCCTCCGCAATGCTCCGCGCCAGGACGCCGTTCACATCCGACTTCGGAAACGCGCGCGCCGTGACAGCATGGTTGTCCTCCTCCAGGATCGTCGTCCGCTTGACCGTCGGCAGTTGCGACAAGCGTTCCCTCACGGCGGCCCCGTTCACCCCGCTCACCCGCAGCGTCACCGCCCCTGCCAGTTCGGACCGCCGCCGCAGTTCCGCCGGCGTCCCGTTCGCCACCACCCGGCCGCGGTCAATGATGATGGCCCGCGAACACGCGGCGTCCACTTCCTCGAGAATGTGCGTCGAAAAAATGATCGCCTTCTTCTCGCCCATCTGCCGGATCAGCCCGCGCACCTCGTGCTTCTGATTCGGATCCAGGCCGTCCGTCGGCTCGTCCAGCACCAGCACCTCCGGATCGTGAATGATGGATTGCGCAAAACAGGTCCGGTGGCGATAGCCCTTCGACAACGTGTCCACCGTCTGGTGCAACACCGGCTCCAGGAAGCACATCTCCACAGCCCGATGAATCGCCTGCTTCTTCGCGCTGCCCCGCAAACCGCGCACCTCCGCCGCAAAACTCAGGAAGCCATACACCGTCATGTCCGAGTAGGCCGGCGCGTTCTCCGGCAGGTACCCGATCAGCCGCTTCGCCGCGGTCGGCTTCTCCACCATGTCAAACCCGCCCACCAGCACCCGCCCCGATGTCGGCGGAATAAACCCGGTGATCATCCGCATCGTGGTGGACTTGCCCGCGCCGTTCGGCCCCAGAAACCCAAGCACTTCACCGCGCTCAACGGAAAAGGATACTCCGTCAACCGCGCGCTTGGTACCGAAAGTCTTTACCAGGTTCTCGACTTTGATCATATCGCAACTTCCGCTGTAGCGTCCCGGCCCGCCTTGTGGCCGAATCCGATTCAGGTGCCCGGCCGCAAAGGAGACGGGACCTGGCACTCGAGACAGGCGCTCGAAATAGCCAGTTCCAATAAAAAAGTAAATTGGTTTTTGCCGGCGTTGTGTTCAGTCCGGCGGTGGCATAAACTGCGCGCAAATTCGGAGTCTTTGACAACGTTTGCGCCTGATGTTCAAAAAAAATTTCGCAACCGCCCCCGCCGGAATCCCGCCCGGCCCCGGAGCGCTTCTCCTCCTGGCCGCGCTCGCCGCCGGTTGCGCATCACTCCCCCCGCTGCCGCCGCCCGCGCTCTCCGCGCCCCAATGGACCATCTCCTCCGGACAGGCACTCTGGAAATCCCGCCCCGACGCACCCGAAATCGCCGGCGATATCCTCGTCGCCACCACTCCGGGCCGCAGCTTTGTTCAGTTCACAAAAACGCCCTTCACGCTCGTGACGGCGCAAACCGCATCCAACACCTGGCAACTGGAAATCCCGGCAGAAAACCGCCGTTACACCCGGCGCGGCAGCCCGCCGGCACAGGTGCTCTGGCTGCAATTGCCGCGCGCCATGAGCGGCCAGGCGCTGCCGGAAAACGTGCGCTGGAACGTTGCCCAATCCGGCTGGAAACTCGAAAACACCGCGACCGGTGAATCCATCGAAGGCTACTTTTCCAACGCGCCCGTCGGCGCCGGCCGGCCTTGACGGGAACGCATGAGCGACAGATTGCGCCAGGAACGACATCCATGAGGGTCACGCGATTCCTCTTCGCGATCGGCCTTGCCGCCCTTGCCGTTTTCGGCTTGTTGCGGCTGCACTTCGATGTCGAGGTTCTCAACCTGCTGCCTTCCGAGCTGCCCGCGGTTCAGGGCCTGCGCATCCACCAGGAACACTTCGCGGATGCCCGCGAACTCATCCTCACCATCCAGGCCGAAAACCCGGACCACGCCGAGCTCGCGGCAAGCCTCATCGCCGAACAGTTGCGCCTCGCCACCAATCTCGTTTCCCAGGTCCTCTGGCAGCCCCCCTGGCAGGAGCATCCCGGCCTGGCCGCCGAGCTGATCGCATGGCTCTGGTTCAATCAACCGCCGGAAACATTCAGCCAGCTCACCAATCGCCTCGCGCCGGACCATCTCGAAAACGCCTTCGCCGCAGCCCGACACACGCTCACAACGTCCCTGTCCCCCGCCGACATCGCCCGGCTCACCTACGATCCGCTCGGACTCACCCAATTGCCTGATGCCGTCGCAGGCGCCGCCCCGCAATTCGGCGAAGGGCAGGAAGTGTTCAGTTCTACCGACGGCACCTTCCGCATCGTCTTCGTTCATGCGGCCTATCCGCTTTCCAGTTACGTCGAGAGCCGTCGCTGGCTCGCCGCCGTTCAGGAGCACGTGAATCGCGCGCGCGCGCTTCCCGATATGCCGGACGTCGAAATCGGCTGCACCGGCGGGCCCGCGTTCGTCGCGGAGATTTCCTCGTCAATGCAAGGCGACCTGACAAAGTCCGTCGGCGGCACGATGATCGTCATCGTTCTTCTTTTCTGGTGGGCGCACCGCCGCGTCATGCCGTTGCTGTGGCTGCTCGTCCTTCTCGCCGTCATCCTGGCAGGCACACTCGCCATCGGCGGCCTGCTCCTCGGCAACATCAACGTCGTCAGCATCGGTTTCGCCGCCATCCTCCTCGGGCTCGCGGTCGATTACGCCCTCGTCCTGTACCACGAAGCGCTGGATACACCCGACGCTCCGGTCAGCACAGTCCGCCGGACCGTCGTTCGCAGCATCGCCTGGTCGGCCGTCACCACCGCCGCCGCGTTCTCCATGCTCAACTTCGGCGGATTGCCCGGCCTCGCCCAGCTCGGTTCGCTGGTCGCTATCGGTGTTGTTCTCGCGTCGATCGTCATGTTGTCCTGGTACCTCCCCCCGTTGGCCGGACGGCTCAAACAACACTCCGCCGCACGAAACAAAGACTCAGACCACGCGACGGCAAAACGGTCCATCGCGCCATGGATCGCCACCGCCACGGTCGCCGCCGTTTCAATCCTCGTGCTCGCGTTCGAGCGCCCCGTTCTCGATCACACCACCAGTTCCCTTCGCCCCCGCCACAGCGGCGCGTACACCGCCATGGAGCAGATCCAAAGCAATCTTGTCTCGCGCGCCGAGCCGGATTGGTTGCTCGTCTCGGGCACCGATGAATCCCGGCTCGCCGCCCGACTGGATGCGGTCAAGCCGGTGCTCGCGCGCGCCCTGGACCGAAATGAAATCGTCGGCTTCAGCCTGCCCGACGCGCTCGTTCCGAGAATCGAGCACCAACGCGCCAATCAATCCATTGCGGCGGTCCTCGCCGACCGGCGCGACGCGATTCACCGCGCCGCCACCGCCGCCGGCTTCACCGAAGACGCCACCGTGTTCACCCGGAACATCCTCGATGCGTGGCGGCGGGCCGCCGAAAGCACGCCGCCGTTCTGGCCCACCAACGCCGTCAGCGACTGGATCCTCGACAAAGCCCTTGTCCGCACGACGAACGGCATCTTCGCGCTCGGCCTGGTCACGTCCCTGACAAACAACCCGGCCGATCCCAACGCGTCATCCTGGACGCGCGACCTCCCGCGGGAAGGCGTCTGGCTCGCCGGCTGGCAACGGATCGGTTCCGACCTGCTCGATGTGGTGAAGCGCGATCTCTGGCGCGTCGTCATTCCCGTGTTTCTGATCGTGTTCGTCTCCCTCTGGTTCGCGTTCAGGAGCTTGCGCGAAGTGCTCCTGAGCTTCGCCACCCTGCTCTTCAGCGGTCTCGCGCTGTCGGCACTCATGGCGTTCACCGGCTGGTCCTGGAACCTCCTGAATATGCTCGCGGTTCCCCTGCTCTTCGGAGTCGGCGTGGACTACACCATCCACATGCAGCTCGCCCTCCGCCGGCACAACGGTAACATCGCCGCCGCCCGGCGCACCACCGGCCGCGCCCTGTTCCTGTGCGCCGGCACCACCATCGCCGGCTTCGGCTCGAACGCGCTCTCCAACAACGCCGGCCTCGCCAGCCTCGGCCTCGTCTGCGCTTCCGGCATCGCCATCGCCTTTTTCTCCGCCGTCTTTCTGCTTCCCGCATGGTGGCGCGCTTTCGCCAGTCGCGGTGCCCGCGCGGAACAGTCCTCTTCCCGCCGACAAACGCTCTCCGCGCCGTCCTCACTGTATCGCCCTGAATTCTGGCGCCTGGGTTTCTTCGTCGTGCGCCTGATCCCGCGTTTCCTCTGCGTCCCGCTCGCCCGGTGTTTCGCCCTCGCATACTGGGTCCTTGCCAGAGAACGCCGCGAGGTGGTTATCGAAAATCTCCTGCCTCCGTGCAACGGCGACCGCGCCGCCGCCGTCCGCACCGCCCGCTCCCTGTACCGGCAATTCGCCATCAAGATCATCGATCTCTGGCGTTACGAAGCGGGCCTCTCCGTGCTCGACCTGCTTGGCGAAGGCGAAGGCTGGGAACACTTCACCCGCGCCCGCGCCGCCGGCCAGGGCATTCTCCTCGTCACGCCCCACCTTGGAAACTGGGAGTTCGGCGGCCCATGGCTCACGCGCCACGGCGTCACCCTCCAGGTCGTCACCCTCGCCGAACCCGGCGAAGACTTCACCGAATTGCGCAAAGCCTCCCGCGCGCGCTGGAATATCGAAACGCTCGTCGTCGGCAGCGATCCGTTCGCCTTTCTCGAAATCATCAAAAGCCTCGAATCCGGCGCCACCGTCGCGCTCCTCATGGATCGCCCTCCCGCACCCACGGCCGTCACCGTGGAATTGTTCGGACGCCCCTTCCCCGCGTCCATCGCCGTTGCCGAACTGGCGCGCGCCACCGGTTGCGTCGTCCTGCCGGTCATCCTCCCCCGCGTCAACAACGCCTACGCGGCAAAGATTCTTCCGCCCATCGCCTACGACCGCGCCGCGCTGCGCGACCGCGCCGCCCGCGAACAGTTCACACAACAAATCGCGCGTGCGTTTGAACCCGCCATACGCGAATATCTGGACCAATGGTATCACTTCGTTCCCATCTGGCGCCCACAACCGAATCCCGGTCCCTGACCCCGGAGCGCGGCATTCATGCCGCTTCAAGGTTCGAAGCGGGTGAAAGATCGAAATCATTCCCGCCTTGCTGGAGCATGCGGGCTACGAAGCGGCCTGAAGGTCGCGCCCCTCAATCATTTCTCCTCCTCGGGCTCCTTTTCTTTCTCTTCGCGTCCCCATCCGCCTTCGCCCAGACGAACATCGTCAGCACATGGCTCGCCGCCCAAACCAATGTCCAGTCATGGTCCGCCGACCTCGTGCAAACGCGCCGATTGAAAACGCTCGCCCAGCCTCTCGTCGCCCAGGGCCGCGTCTGGTTCGCCGCTCCAAACCGGTTCCGCTGGGAAATCGGCAGCCCGCCCGACACGATCGCCATCCGGGACAGGAACCAACTCTATCTCGTCTACCCGCGCTTCAACCGGGCCGAACGTTATCCGCTCGACGGAAATCAGACGGGCCCGTGGCGCGACGCGCTCGCACTCCTCGAAGCCGGCTTCCCCCGAAGCGAAGCCGACCTGAACGCCCGTTTCCACATCCTCCGCCAGTCCGTCACCAACAGCCTCTGCGAAATCGTTCTCCAGCCGCGATCCGCAGCCGCGCGGCGAATGATGCCGGGCATCACGATCGCGTTCGACACAAACGACTTTTCTCTCCGCTCGACCGAATTGCAAATGGCCGACGGCTCCACCATGCGCAACGATTTCACGAACGCGGTGCTGAACCCGCCGATTCCCGAATCTGTCTTCTCCCTGCCCACAACCGGCGAATTGCGGATTGTCGAACCCGTGAAGCCGAATTAACCCAACCCTCGATTCCAATTGAGCGATCCACTGACACAAGCGCTTCGTTGTTTGCCGCACGGACCGGAGTTCCGGTTCATCGATCGGCTCGTCGAACTCGACCCGGGCCGGAGCGGCGTCGGCGAGCACACCGTGCGCGCTGATTGGCCCTTCCTGCGCGGACATTTCCCCGGCGACCCGCTCTTCCCCGGCGTGCTGCTGGTGGAAGCCGCCGCCCAACTGGCCGGCACCGTTGCTCAGTGCGACCCGGGCATCCCCGCCCTGCCCGGCCTGAAACTCACGGCCATTCGCAGCGTCAAAATCTTCGGCAGCGCGCGCCCCGGTGAAACACTCAGGGTCTCCGCGCGCATCACCGGCCGCCTCGCAAATCTCATCCAGGCCGCCGTCAACATCACCGTCAACGGCCAGTTGATCCTGCGAGGCGATCTCACCCTCAGCGGTCAAGGCACTGACTGAAGCCGGGCACGATCCGCCAGGCCGGTTGAACCTTTCCTGCACCCGCCGAAGGCCGTGCGAACTTTTGTTGCATATGCAACAAAAGTTCGTCGTGGTTCTTCCAGAGGGACTTGCGTGAGCACAGCAGCGCGGTCAACCGACCTTTTCAAAGCGCTTCATTTCACTGCCTGAATCAAGTGCGTCCGGAACGGAATGCGAACTCCGCCTTCCGAAGCGCACAGCGCGAACTTCTCTGACACTTCCTGGACAACCGCCTGCCGCTCCTCGGGTGAGGCGGCGGCAAAGCCGGCTGCCATTGGGGTTGCGCTGATGTGCCGTGGAACAAAATCCAAAAGCGGCGGCAGCTCCAGATCCAGTTGCTGCACCACCATCCGCAGCTCGCCATATCCGTTGCCGATGAACAACGCCCGGATCGTCTCCTCGCGCGAAAGACGGAAGGCCGCCTGAAGCCCCAAAGCGGTCTCCGCTCCGATGTGGCGCGTGACCGCCTCCGCCAGAGCGTGGAAGTAGGGATTGTCCCGGATATCGCACCACAGGCTTGCGGCAACACGGCCGCCCGTCTTCAGAACCCGGCGCATCTCCTCCAGAGCCAACTGGCGCTCCTGCAGAAACTGAAGCGTCTGCGCGCACAGAACCAGGTCGAACGACTCCTCGCCAAACGGCAATTCATACGCGCTCCTGCAAAGCCACTCAATGGCCGCGCCTTCAACGGGAGGCAAGGAACCGGCCACCTCAATCATCCCGCTGTTCACATCGACACCGGTCACCCGACCTGTTTGTCCCGCCGCCCGCGCTGCGTCACGTGCCGCAGCACCCGTCCCGCAACCCACATCCAGCACCGCTTCGCCCTCTCGGGCTCGGGCAAACTCCACCAGCGCCCGCGCCGCCGGCCCGAGGATGGCCGGCACAAGGATTTCCTCGTACCGCTCAGCCGCCTCGCGCGCAAGCTGCCACTGCGTCGAAGCCGTCATCGTGCAACCTTTCGTTGCATATGCAACAAAAGTTCGTCGTGGTTCAGATCAAGGAATTAGACGGGGACAGCAGCGCGCCGGTAACAGATCGGAGACGCCTACAGGAGATCGAGCCCGTTGAGCACAAAGCGGACGCGCTCGCGTTTCAGATCCTGCGGATACCGCACGACCAGGTTCGCCGCGCCGGGCGGCGCCTCGTCCATGCCATACGTGTAAACCTGCACGTCCACGGTCCGGGTGGACGTGTCGGAGCGCATGCTTGATCCCCGGTTGCTCGAATAACTGTGCGCTTCCGCGTTCCCGGGCAACACCAGCTTCAGATCCAGGCGGCTGATCGCTTCCGGACCGGTCAATTGCACCTGCGCCTGAATCCGCCGCTCCTGCGACGTCGTCTTCTTCACGACCAGTTTCGCGCCGGGCAGAATCTCGGAGAGATCCACTTCGTTGGTGGAAACGGACTGCACATTCGGGATCGTGATCTCCTTCCATCCGCTTGCGGTAACGGCGATCACTTCTCCGTTCAATTCATCGATCGCCTGGGCGTCGAATTCCGGCAAGGGCAATTGGAGCGCGATCCGGGTGGAGTTGCCGGGTTCCGATCCGGAGAAATAGTAGTAACTATAGCTCTCCTCGTCGTCGTCGGATTCGCTCTTGCTGATCTCGCGGCCCTTGTCATCCTTCGCGCTCAGCACTTTCGCGTTCATCGCCGAAAGGACAATGCGCCCCTTCGGAGCAAACACCTTTGCATTCACCGTCACTCCGGCTCTCTCATCCACGAAAGCGAGGGAATCGTCCAGAGACTTCTCTCCCTCCGGGAACAGATACACCGAGCGAATGGTCAGCCCGAGCGCTTCGGCGACAAAACCCGGCCCGGCGTCTGTCAGCGGCAAGTCCTCATTGGATCCCGCCAGGGCATGGCGGCTGCGCATCAGTTGGCGAGACTCGAGAGGCTCGGCCAGTTTCAGTTCACCGGCCTCGGCCAGGATCACCACCGGCTTTTCCTGCAGCTTCATCAGCGCGTCGAGGCTTTCGTCGGATTTCGCGTCAAAGCTGAACCCGGTCGCGTTGCCCTCGGTCTCCGGGAAGTCGCTCGACAGGACTTTTCCCGGGAAGACGAACCGAAGCGATCCTCTGGCCTCGGATCGCTTCAAGTACGCTCTGATCTGCCGGGCATAGCGCCCGCCCGCGGATGGGGACAACGTCACTTTAAGCGCGTTGTTGGTCGTCTCGAGCCGCACGTTGGTAAACTCGATGCCCGGCCGGGACAGGACGGAGTCCATATTCTGCAGCAGCTCCCGCACGGTCGGGAACGAATTCGGTCACGGCAATCCGAACTTCGTTCGAACTGACAGTCACCATGGCTTTGGGTTCGGGTCTGCCTTGCCGTTCAGCCTGCGCTTTGAGGACCACGAGCGCCCTGGTCCTGACGTCCTCATCCGTAACCGACGCGGATTCGGTTGAGGCGGGATCGGCGGGTTCAAGGTCGTCGCCTCCCGCCTCCATTTTCATGAATCGCTCCCACGACTGGATCCAGAGCATGGTGGTGGACCTGGACTGAGCAAATTCAGAGTCGATCTCACTGCTGCCGTCCGCCTTGATGGTAACCACGGTCCGAAACTCGGTTTTATCCGACTGGCCCAGAGCCGCCTGAAACGGCGCAAGGCCCGCGATCGCGCCCACGACAAAACGAAGCAGGTATTTCATGGTTTGTTCTCTCCTTCCTTGCGAGTGATGACCGGGATTTTCTCCACCTGTATCGGGATCGGAACGCTGGTGGCATTGCCGCTGGCGAGAAGCGCGATGGACAACGGCGCCTTCGGCCGCCCGGCAACCAACACCATGCACGATTGCTTTTCCTCATCGTCGCCGAAATGGATGCTGTCTTCCTCCTGTCCCCGAAGCGTCGGCCACGGTTTGCCGTCGGCGTCATACACCTGAACGTCCATGATCGCCGCCGGTCCGCCCACCTCGAACGCCAGCATCGTCACGCCGTCCTGAGCCATGCCCGTCTCCAGCTCCAGCGACATGCCGATCTTTTCGAGAGCCGGATGCTCCACCACCTTGCTTCCCTGGTTGCTCATTCCGAGCACGGCCTCCATTCCCCTGGTAACGTCAACAATCCAGCCCGACGGAATGGCGTTGGTCAGCTTGATCAGTTGCGAACCGCTGAAGTAGCGGAGTTCAACCGAACCCTTCACGCGCGCCACTTCATTCACCCTCCAGTCCGGCGCGCGAAACGCGAAACTCACGGTCCGCCGCTCCTCCATGCCCGCCCTTTTCTCTCCTTCCCCCACCTCATCCTCATCGTCATCCACACGGAAACTCGAATAGCGCATCGACCACATTCGGCCCTCGTCCGCATCCGCGAACCTGAGATCGTTGCCCTTGGCGTCCACCGCCTCCTCCACCTTCGGCTCGCCCCATTTCTGCGGCGCGTGCTCGCGCGGCAGGACGATCGACCCGATCAGTTGCGCGGCATTCTCCATCGAGCCCCCCTCGCCGCTCAGGTCCACCGAGCGCGTCACCTGCAAGGCATATGGCACGAAACGCGCCGACGAAACAATGCGGTTGGTATCCACCGCCGTGCCGCCGTCTGCCCCTGAATGCGTCGCTTCCGCAAAGGTCACCATGCCCAGTCGCGTGGGCGTCACCGGTTTGAACGCGATGCCGGCTGCCGGGCACCGCGCCTCCCACGAAACACCCGCCTGTGATGCGAACTCCGCGGCGTCCGGTATCTTCTTCCGATCCAGGCTCCACGAGGCGGATTTGCCGTCCTTCGTTCCGCCCGTCGAAGTGATCTCATTGGGCAGCGTGACCTTGAACTCGACTTTCATTTCGTCATTCCGGTTCTGGACATCCGCCAAGCCCGGGATCGAAGCGAAGTCCATTTCCTCTGTCGGTTTCACCTGGGAAAGCCGCGCCACGGCCTCGGCGCCGGACACCGCCTTGAACACCAGCGCCTCGCCCTCGATGGCCAGCATGAGTTGATGGGCCCGCGCATACGGACTGGACAGGAGCGCGTTGATGTTGGTGAACGCCGCTTCAATCACCGTGAGCACGGCGTCGTTCGTTTTCTCCTGCCTGACCGTGACCTTGAAATCCCCGGACGGGAAAAACTTTTCGGCCTCGGATTCAGTAATGGGCGGGTAGATGGCGCTGCCGCCTCCCATCCATTCGGCCATGTCCGACACTTCTTCCACGAAGGCTGCCGGCGCATAACTGCGCGTCTCGATCCGCACAGTTCCGGAGCCGTCGGCGTGGATGGTCAGGTGGTCCCTGGTTTCGAAGCAGCCGCAGAGGGCGATCGCCAGCGCCAGTGCACTCAGTCGTTTCAGCATGGGTTTGCCTTTGGTTCAGTCGATTAGTGTTCCTCCCGCGGATGCCACCCGCATCCGCTTGTTGATCTCGAGGCGGACCTGGCGCGCTTCGGCGCCGGTCATGCCTCGCAAAGCTTTCAGCAGTTCGCGCAGTTCCCATTCGTCGCTCCGGCTCTCCATCAGCCGCCGCACCGCGGGCAGGTATTTGACGTCGCGACTCAGCGCAATGCCGGTCACGAGCACGGAGTCCATTGCGCTGTCCGCGCCGGCGTGCGTCTCGAGCAAGCGATCCAGTCCCGTGAAATCCCCGTGTTGCGCCAGCAACAGGATCAGCGGCGCCGACTCCGCCGCCTGGACGCCCCGTTTCTCGATGACGCTCCGGGCGATTTCGAGATAGACCGGAGTCGTCGGCAGCACGGACAGCGGACGCTCGTCGCTGCTGCCGATCGAGATGCTGCTGCCTCCATGCAGGCCCCGGAACCGGAAGTAATCCAGCACGCCTTCGAGATTGGCAGACTCTCGAACCTCCGGTTCCAGCAGAGCCGTGGCCGCTGCCATCGCCACGTGGGCATTGGTGTCCGCGAGCATCGGACCCAGACGCGCCTCAAGAACGTCGCGGTCCTTTGTCTTTCGCGCAAAGGCGCCCACGGCCATCGCACGAACCCATGGGTCCGCGTCACCCAACAAACCTTCGAGCGTTGCCATGTTGGTGAATGCAGAGTCCCTCCCGAGAACGTAGGCGCCCACCGCACGCAGAGCCGGCCTTGCCGACGTCACCACTTCGCGCGCAATGGCCACGCTGCGCGCATCGCCGGAAACAAGCGACCACGACGAGCCGCTGCCGGAATAGTAGCTGATCATCAGTTGCAGCGCGGCAATCACCTCGTCGTCCGCGGCGGTCTCCATGACCGACCGGAAACGGGCAGGATCGAACAGGAACTCCGCCCATGGCGCCGTTTGGCGCCCCGCCACGTTCAGCGCCATTCCGAACACGCGCGGCGAACGGCAGATCCTCTCCAGCACCGCCTCTCCCTCCGGCCATGGAAGTTTCGCGAGAACGAGTCCAAGCGCATTGCCATCGGTCCGCTGCAACGCTCTCGAATTGGTGGTCTCCAGCGAAACCAGCAGGAGAGGAAGGTTGGTCTTTGGATCGCCCGTGGCGAAGACCGCCGCCGCCACCTCCAGGTCCGGAACAGCTTCAATGCGCAGCCTCAACGCAGCATGCCATTCCGCCATGCGCTCGGGCGTGGCAACTGCGTTGTTCGTGTTGCGCGTTCCTCCAGTTTCCGACGCCGACACGACAATCCGTCCCATGGACGAACGGCCTCTGCCTTCGTCCGCGTTGATAATGTTGATCACCGCTTTCGCGGCGAGGACTCGCGTTCCGGCATCCTCGTCCGCCAGCAACGGACCGACCATCTCCGCCGCAAGCTTCGGGGAACGCCCCAGAAGGATTTCCGCCGCCGCCCGGCGCAATCGCACATCGGCCGCCGTGGTGGCCCGGGTCAGAAGCGGTTTCCATGGATCGTCCGGCCGGGTCCCGGCTGCGGAATGCCGGGCCAGCACGCTCAGCAGTGCCGCCTGCTCGTCCAGCGCGCTCGCGTTGAACAGGTCCGTGATCACCCGAACGGTTTCGTCGGTCTCATTCTCGAGCATCAACTGGACAATGTCCGCGCGAAGCGCCGGCAAACGGCGCCCGATCGCAGCGAGCCGCGTTGCATCCGGTGTCATGCCGATCCGCTCCAGGGCCGAAAGAACGTTTTTGACCACAAACCCGTCGGCGTCGTCCAACAGCGCCTTCAGGTCGCTGCCAAGGCCGCGCATCGAGAGCTTTCCGGCGACTTCAACCGCAGTCGCGCGCACGCGCCACCGCGGATCTTTCATGGCTGCTTTCAGCGTCGGGCCGAGTTCTTCCATGAGCGTCGCAGCCGGCGCGGAACGGGCCGAACGGATTTCCTCGATCGCAGCGAGCGCGGCGCATGCGACCACTTCGTTCGGATCATCGCAGGCCGTGACCAGCCAGGGAATGGCTTCGGCGTTCTTCGTTCGGCCCAGCGCCTGGGCTGCAGTCATCCGCAGGTTGCTGTCCGCCGCCTGCAACAAAGCGGCCATGGCAGGAATGGCGTCCTTGCCTCCGATGCTCGACAGGGCCCGCACCGCGCTTTCCACCACGAACCCGTCGGAGTCATTCACCAGTTCCGTGAGCACCGGCAGCGCTTCCTTTCCCGCCTGCGCCAGCCGTCCCGCGGCAGCCTGGCGTTCCGGGCTGCGGCCGCGGGCCAGCGCGCTGCGCACGCCCCCGGCACGGCGCTCGACCGAATCCGGGACGAGAATCGCCCAGCGAACATCCTCAAGGAACGCAACGGCCCGGTGGTCCCCCGCCCGTTCGCTTCGCCGAATCGCCTCGCGCACCAGCGGCAACGCCGCCGGTCCGTGCTGCGTCAGCGTCGTCATGGCTTCGGTCCGTTGAATGGGATCGTCGGCCCGCAAACGCTCGAGTGCGCTCTTGATCGATCCTTCGGAGGCCGGGTCGGCCGTCACCACGGGCACGGCGGGGAGTTTTCCGGTCTGTTTCCACCATTCCTTCAGTCGCGTGATGGTGCCGGCCAGATCGGCGGGCGATTGCCATGGATCAACGTCCACCTGGCCGGGCGCCAGTCGCGCCAGGATCTCCGCCGCGCCAATACGAACTCCAAGATAGGGATCGTTCAACGCCTCGATGAGCGGTTCCACCGCCTGCTCGCGTTGCCCGAGGAGAATCCGCGCGGCGCCGGCGCGGTCGGCCGGGTCCGGCTCACCCAGCATCGCGATCAGCCGTTGAAACTCGTTGGTGTCGAGCAGACCGGCCGCACCCTTGTTCGCCAGCTCGGCCAGTCCCGACGCCGGCGCCGTTCCCTCCCACTCGCCGGCTTTCGCCCGCCGCCGTCCTTCGTTGATCCACATCAACAGATCGCTCGTGTGCTTGAACCCCAATTCGCGCCCGACCACTTTTCCGTCCGCGGTCAGGAGCACCAGATCGGGAATGGCACTGACCTTGAACGAGCGCGCCGTCGCCGGGTCGGCGTCCACGTCCGATTCAACCACGCGCAGCGGTCCGGCCTGCTCGCGAAACTCGGACGACGCCAGCGTCGTTTCCTTGAGCAGCTTGCAGGGCGGACACCATTCGGCGCCGAAAATCAGCAAAACAAGGGAACCGTCCTCGGCAGCGGCTTCCGAAGCCGCCCCCAATGTGGCGTGGAAGGTCGGCCCGCTTTCGGCCGCAGGCGCCGGCGACGCCAGCAGCAGCGCCAGCGCGCAGCCGGACCCGCAGAGCAGTTTCTGCAATCGCCTACTGCAACAGGGCATACACCAGGATGTTCGCGTTCACTTGCCGGCTGTTGGCAATCTCGTTGCCGCCGCAGCAGCAACAGCCGTGCATGGTCGGCGTGTCGTTCAACCCGTCCGGCGAAAAGATCACGACGATCTTGCCCCCGAGCGTGAGACCCTGCAGGCGCGCATCCGCCTCCTTCGTCTCCAGCCGCTCAATGTCGAACACGGTCCGGAAGATCGGGTGATCCATCGGCACATCCGCCAGCGCACGGTCGGGAAAGATCTTCTCCATTTCGCGCACGAAAGAATCGCCCCATTCCTTGCTGCTGCATCCGGCGCTGGCGAGCAGGAATCCGCCCTTCTCCAGATACAGCTTCAGGTTCGCCCGTTCTTCATCCGTCAGCGCGAACGCGCCCTCGCCCGTCATCACGGCGAACGGAAATCGGAACACTTCCTTGTCACCCAGTTTCACCGGCTTGAACTTCCGCGACGTGTTGATGCTGGTCTCGGTGGCCACCGTGGAAAGGAATTCCTCGCTGAAACAGACCGAACTCTTCGTGCCGGCATAGATGAGGTTGGCGCATTCGACAGCATCGCCGCCCGCGTCGGCAGCTTGCGCGGATGCCGAACCGAGCACAAAAGCAACCGCCAACTTCACGAACAGGACCCTCAACCGCCGGATTGCTCCAATGCGATCCACCAGTCGGTGGGGCGAGCG
>DGDZ01000061.1:0-8175 GCA_002385705.1 Verrucomicrobia subdivision 3 bacterium UBA3939 | reverse complement strand
TGGGGCGAGCGTCCCCGCGAGCCGCCATTCGACGACCGAATGACCCCCCCGAAAATGTCTGCGACCCAGGACAGCAGCACTCCAGGAGCGCGGCATTCATGCCGCTTCAACGTACCAACCGAATCGGACGACCGAACCACACCAACCGCTGTGAAGCAGGGCGCGGCAAAGCGACCTGAAGGTCGCGCTCCGAAAAGCGCACTCTCATTCGCGCAATTCCTCTCATGCCTTCGCCCTCTCTGCCTTCGGTGGGGCGAGCGTCCCCGCGAGCCGTCGTTCCACGACCCGCCTCGCCGAAACCGAATGACCCCCCCGAAAATGTCTGCGACCCAGGACAGCAGCACTCCAGGAGCGCGGCATTCATGCCGCTTCAACGTACCAACCGAATCGGACGACCGAACCACACCAACCGCTGTAAAGCAGGGCGCCGTGAAACGACCTGAAGGTCGCGCTCCGAAGAATTCGCGCTCACTAACGCAATTCCTGTCAGGCCTTCGCACTCTCCCTCCTGGGTGTTTGCGTGATTCTTTCATGGCACTCCTTCCTGCGACTCCGCAATGGCGCGGAAATATTCGCCCACAATCTCCCGATACCGAAGCGGGAACTTCGCATCGCGCTGAAGCCGCACCCTCGCCGTCGCATCGGGGGGACGGATTCCATCATCCAGCGCATCTCCCGAAATCTGCGCGGCCCCGCGGCCGCCTGCTCGTCCGGCGCCCCCGCGGCCGCCCGCCTGTTCGCCGGCCAGTTGCATGCCCGGCCCATACAATCCCACGTTTTCATTGAACAATCCGTAGCCATCCCTTCCACCGTCTCCACTGCCAACGCCCACGGCCGTAAGAATCTGCTGCAGCGTGCTCCCCACGCCCGGTTTCGACAACGTGGGACGGAACCGGGCTTCCAGCGCCTGCTCGCCGACGTCTGACATGGCCTCGCAGCGCGCAATCAAGCGATCCATCTTCTCCGCGGCGCTCAATGCCAGCGCATAACCCATCAGCGTATCCGGCGTGTCCAACGCCCCGGCGGCGCCTTCCAGGTCGCTTTCAATGCCGGCCTCCTCGACCGCCTTGATGAAAACGGCGACATCGTTGCGCAGCCGATCGTATTCCGGATCGGCCGGCACTTTCGCCACCAGCTCGGGCAGTTGCTCGAGCCACAGCCGCAGCGCCTCCCCGATGCGCCGCTGCTGATGCGCCAGTTCCTGCACCTCCATCTGTTCCATGCGCGACAACGGCTCGGTCTTTTCCGGGAACCGGCGAAGCAACTGCGCCAGCACCGCCTGCTGTCGCGCCAGTTTCACGAACGCGTCGGCCCGCGCCAGGACCTGCACCACCGACGCGATCTGCTGCGCCGGCTGATGGATTTCCTCGTCCTCGCGCCGGGCAAGTTCGGTGAGCTGCTCGCCGACTTCCTTGAGCAGCCGGTCATCCAGCGAGCCGCTCTTCAATGCCTGCCGTAGCCGCGACTGCGCCCGTTGAATCCCCGTGTGCTGCGCGACCAGCGAGGTTCGAAACGCCTGTTCGACGTCGAACATGATCGGACTCTGGAGAAGCTTGCCGAGTTCCTGCTCGTACTTCGCCAGTTCGGCCGCAAGCGCCTCGGCTTCCTCGCGCGTCGCCGCGTCCGAGGGGTCCTGCGCCGCCAGCGATCGCGACCGTTCGGCAAGGCGCTTCAACCATGCATCCAGCCTGAAATACGGCTCAAATAGCGCCTTCCGCGCCGCCGCCTGCCTCAGGATCGCCGCGTACTGTTCCTCCGAAATGATTTCCAGACGGAACGGGCGGCTGATCGTCACGTTCGGACCTGCGGGATAATTGTCCGCCGCTTCGAAGTAGTAGTCGATCACGTCTCCCGGCCGCACACCCAGCTGGTCCAGCTCGAGCACCGCGACCGCCTCGACCCGCGTCGGCGAACTCTCGAGCTTCAGCGGCATGCGGAACGGACGCTCGATAGACCGGTTGTGCCCGCGCAACCACAGCACTCGCGTCACACCGTAATCGTCCGACGCCTCGACCTTCACAGGAATGTGGATGCTCGGCGTCGCCACCGCATCGCGTCCGGGTTCAAGGACAAACAGCCGCGGCTTCTCGTCAGGCAGAATGTTGAAACGCCCCCGCTGCGGTTCCGCGCACCCGAGCCCGCCCACGTCGCGGATCGACAGTTGAAACGCCGTCGGCTCGTTCAACGTGAACTCTCCGCTGACAATGTTTGGCTGCGCTTCGGGTTCGAGCGCCACTTCCTCGGTCCTGCCGCCCAGCACCGGCGTGAGACTCAACGTGCCGGATTTCAACGGGCGATTGCTGGCAACGCGAAACCGAATCCGCGTTCCCTGCGGCAACGCCTGCACTTCGTCCGTCAGTTTCGCCGTCTTCGCTGCGCGCCCGGTGTACTCGGGAAAAGTGGTCGTGACCTCCACCAGCGTGATCTGCGGGGTGTAACGGATGGTGATCGGGAACCGGCGCGACCGCGCCGAGCCGTCGGTCACGTAGAACTCGGTTTGCTCGCGCAGATTGGCCAGCGTCTGGAAATACGACTTGTCCGGCGCGAGGAACATCATGGTGCGCGTGACATTCGTGCCGGACCGCGCGATGAGCCACAGTTTGTCCACGGGCCGCCCGCTTGTGGTGGCGCGCACTTCCAATTGCCCCCCGTAAAGAACCTCGGCCTGCTGCGGCGTAACCTCGATCTTCAACCGGCTGAACGGCGGATGATCCCCATGCGGATCCAGGAACCGCGGCAGGACGGCCCTCAACAGTTCGCCCTCAACCAGCGCCAGAAGCGCCACCGCGGCGGCCACACCTCCAAGCGCAACGCACACCGCGCGCAATCCGCTCCGGACCACCGGCCACGCCTTCAAACGCGCCGCCGACTCCGCGCCCAGCGCCACCGCTTTCCGCCGGAACGCTTCCTCGATCGGCGTCTTCGCCGGCGCGGCCGCGAGTTGAACCGCATTGATCAGGCGGTTGCCGAGCGCGGGATTGTTCCGCTCGAACAACCGCGCAACAAAACCCTCCGTCAGGCGCCGCCCCGCGCGCACCCCGAACGCAACCACCACCAGCACCGCAAGGCCAACCGCCGCCCACGCCGTTGCGCGAATCCCTTCCGGCAGATCCAGCGCCGCATCCGCCAGAATGAACAGCAGCGCCGTGCCGCCCATTGCGGCGAGCGCCGCGACAAGCGTTCGCAACACCAGCCAGCCCGCGATCCGGCGGCGCAGTTTCGAAAGCACACCCGCGTTCATAGCAGGCCCTCCCTCCGGCGAAACCACCACTCGGCCCCAAGCAACCCTATGGCCGACGCCAGAATCCACCAGCGATCCCAAACGCTGCGCTGCCGATGCGCCAGCTCCCGAGCCGCTTCCCAGCGCCGCACAACCTCCGGCATCCGCGACACCTCGTCCGACGTCACCACCGCGCCGCCAGACACCTCCGCCAATCGCTTCATCAGATCCGGATCCGCGCTCAGGTCGCGTTTCTCGACCGAAGCGCTGACGACCTCGACGCTTTGCGTCAACTCCGCCGGTTTTCCGATGTTGTTTCGCAGCGTCACCTGATAGGTGCCCGGCGGGAACGGGCCGGCTTCGGCCACAAATGAATCACCGCGCGCCCGAGGCTGGACTTCGATCGTGCCGTCGGGCGTGTGAATGCTCAAGACGGGCTGATAGGCGGCAAGGTCCAGGTTGCGCGTCGAGATCAGGAATTGCATCGGTTGTTCGCTCGTGTAATGCCGCCGCGCGCTGGTCAGCGCCACATCCGAACCGGGCAGGAACTGGCTGCCGCCCAGAAGCCATTGCATCAGCGAAATCCAGAACCGTTGATAAGCCTGTTCGCTCTCTTCCTGGCCGGTCTCGCGGAACGCCCAGCGCCACAGCCCGCTGGCGTTCAGGCTCAGCGCCTTGCCCTGGCCATAACGTTGATACGCCACCAGCACCGGGCCGTCCCGTTCGTCCGCGTTCGCCAGCACCACGGCCAGCGGCTTTTCTCCCAGCGTCACGCTCGCCTGGTCCAGCGCCGGCAGGCGCTCGAGCAACTCCTCCAATGTCCCCGCGCTGCCCAGATCAAAAATCGGGCTCTCACGCCCCGCTTCCGTCGGATTCAATCGCACGCCGGACGCCACACCCTCGCCCCATGCCACAGGCTCGAACTTCGCCAGCGGCTGAAACCGCCCTCCATACGGCTTGCCCCGCGCAAACACCACGCTGCCGCCCCGCCGAGCAACAAACTCGGTCAGCATCGCTTCGCTGCCCGGATCGAAGAACGCCTCTGCACCCCGGCCCAGCACGATCACGTCAAACGCGTTCATCGCCTCAGGCGTGCGCGGGAACAGATCCTTCTCGACGCGCGTCTCCTCTCCCGTGGACGACAGCACAGCCACGTGCCGTGTGGCGTTCAGGCGATACACCGCCGTGAGATCCACATGCGCGTTGCGCTTGAGCGTTTGCACGAGAAACTTCGTGTCCCAGTGCGGCTGGCCCTCCGCCACAAGCACGCGCACCTTCTCGCCCACCGACCGCAGGAACACGGCGCGCTCGTTGTTCGCCGTGTCGGATTCCTCCGGCTGCGGCGCCACTCGAAAGACATAGCGCTGCTCGCCCGCTTCCGGCGCCTTCACCCGCACGCTGATCCGTCCAACGCCCTCGGCGTTCGGCAGCACTTCCACCGTCTCGATGCGGTTGGTTCCGGCAAAGACCTCGACGAGGAAACTCCGGTTGGGATAACCCGCGCACCGGAGCGTTGCTGCCAATTCCACTTCCGAACCGCTGAACGCCAACGCCTCTGAAGACGCCGTCTCGATCCACAGATCGTGTTTCGGCACAATGCCGCCCAACGTCCAGCTCCAGATGGGAACGGACCGCGCCAGCGCCAGCTGCGCCGCGTCCAGTGTCTCGGCCGTGGTCGCGCGCCCGTCAGACACCAGCAGAACGCCCGCTTGCGCCGTCGCGTCGCTGAGGTCCGAAACCGCGCTCATCAACGCGGTGCCGATGTCGCTGCTGTCGCCGGAAGGCGTTATCCGCGACAGGTCGCTCACCTCCACCGGCTGCGCCGCGCGATCAAATCGCCTGAACTCGAGGGTGAACTCGCGTTCCAGCGCCTCCATCGTGCGGGTATTGAAGACGGAAAGCGCGGCTTCATAGCGTGACTGGTTTTGAACGTCGCGCGTCGCCATGCTCGCGGACGAATCAAGAAGAACGATCATGCGCGGTTTGCCTGGACGTTCGCGCGGCAACAGGGTTTGCGGATTCAACATCACCCAGAGCAGGAGGACGACAACCGCTCCGCGCAGCGCCAGCAACAGCCAGCCCCGCTTCTCGCGCCAGCAGCGGCACACGCCCAGCGCCAGCAACAATAGCGCGACGCCCGCAATCACCCGCGTGCTCCACATTGGCATGTAAACCCAGGTCATCGCGCCACCTCAGCAGGTTCGATTTGCGTGGGCTGCACCGCAGACGCTTCCACACCGCCTCCATCCGCCGACACACCGCTCTCGCCGGCGTACGATTCGAGCGTTCGAATCATGGACGGCCGGCGCCACACGGCCAACAGCAGCATTTCAAGCGCAAGAAACACCGCGGCCGCGCCCGCCAGCTCGGGCCAGAGCGGGCGCGTTCGTCCCGCCAGCATCAATTCCTCGTCCTGCCGCACCACGCTGACCAGCGAATCGCTGCCGCTCTTCAGCGTCTCCACCGCCAGCGGACGCGTGTCGCTCTCCGCCGGGTCAATATTCACCGCCGCCACCGCAACCGGCACGCCGTCCTGCTCGATGCGATACGCCCCGGGCTGCTCCGCCGCCGGCAGCGCCAATCGCGTTACCCGCCCGCTGGCCAGCACCCGCGATTCCAGCGCCGTCTCCTCCGGCCCCACCACGGTCACCGCACCCTCGCCCGCGGTCGGCGCATCGACCGTCCACGCCGAACCGGGCGTCACCTCGCGCTCTGTCGCATCCTGCCGGATCAACCGCAGCGACTCGTGCAGCATCGCGGGGAACATCGGACTGCCGATCAGGTCGCACGCGTCCGGCGTCAAGGGCATGTTCGCAAACAGCGCCAATCCCCGGCCCGCCGCGCTCAGGGCCAGCGCCGCCGAACCGTCGGGATACTCCAGCAACACGCTCTCGCTCGCGGGCACCCGCAGTTGCGTCTGGTAATGCCGCGTGAATCGCGTCTCACCAAAGTCGGCCATGTCGCCCCCTGCAAACAATGCCCGCCGCCCCGGCCGCACCACGTCCCCGTCGGGCGACACCACGCTCCGTTGCAGGAGGAATGGCGGGCTGAACGACGCCGGCACCAGGACCGGCGCGGTGGGTCCGTCCAGAAACGCCATCAACCGCGCGCCCTCGTTAAGGCGCCGCGAAATGATCTCGATCGTTTCACCCGTCAGCAGCGCCGGCGACACCAGAACGAATACGTCCGCCGTCTCGAGCATTCCGCGATCGGCGTCCTGGCTGTGCCGCCGCACGAGGGTGAGGCCCGGCGCCGCCTCGGGCGAGGGCGCCAATGCGTGCGCGATGTAGAAGGCCGCGCTGCGCGTGTCGTTCGGCTCGGAATCGCTGATCAACAGAACCTGGAGTGCTTTCGCCGGGTTGACCGCGAGATGCCGCACGTTGTCTTCGGCAAGATTGGTCCGGTTGCAGCGAAACCCTGCCCCAGACCGGGCCCGGTCGCGGAAACGTCACGTTGAACGCCACCTCCGCCGAGCCGAACGGCGGCACGCTCACACCGGTGCTGTGAGTGATGTCGCCCAGCTCGATGCGTACGGTTTCCTGCCGCGGCCGCGAGCTGCAGTTGAACACCGTGCATACCACTTCGGCAGGCTCGCCGACCACCGGTTGAGCGGGCACCAGTCGCGTGGACGTAATCGCCACGTTCTCCATCAACTCCTCCGCGACGTTTCTCAGTTTCCAGACAATGCCGCCGGGCAATTCACCGACCTTCTCCCAGTTCGCCCTTTGAAAATCGCTGAACACGAAGACCGTGCCAGCCCCACCCAACATCTGCTTCGCCAGCGTCAGCGCCAACGCCGGATCTCCCGCCTCGAACGAGGCCTTCGCCTTGACCAGTTCCTCGTGCAACGCCGGGATGTTGCGCGACAACGCCGGCAATAACGGCCGCGGCCTCGCTCCCGCAAGGATCACGCCCGCTTCGCTGTTCGCGTCGAGCCCGCGCAGCACGTCCGCCGCTTCGGCCTGCGCCCTCGCAAACAACGTCACTCCCTGCTGTACCGCCCGCATGGACAACGACGCGTCAATGACCACCACCACGCGGCGCGCCGACTCGGACGCGGCGACGGATTGTTTCGGTTTGAGGAACGGGCGCGCAAACAACAGCACCAGCGCGAGCACCGCAAGGCAACGCAACGTCAACAGAAGGAGGGTCCGCAACCGATGCACAGCCTGCTGCCCCGCGCACGCTTCCGCGAGAAATCGCAGCGGCGGAAACGGAATGCGCCGGGGCCGCGCGCGCGTCAGGTAGTGAATCAGCACGGGCAACCCGACCGCCGCGAGCCCGGCCAGCATCCATGGGGTTGTGAAACCGATCCAGTTCATCGCCGGTTCTCGATCTCGCGGGAATGCCGCCCGCACCCGCTGTGCCGCACTGGTCCGTTTGCTTTCACGCGCCGTTCTCCCGCGCAAGGAAGCAGTTCCTCAGAAATCCATACGGATCGTCCGAGGTCCGCGCCAGATACCAGTCGCATCCGCGCGCCTGGCAGTTCGCCTTGATCTCCGACAGGAACGCGTCGAAGCGCCGCCGATACAACACCCGAACAACATCGGGCTCCGCGTTGAAAAAGCCGGTCCCCTCGGTGTCGATGAAACGGGCGGATGCCACCGCCGGCAGGTCCAGTTCCTCGGGATGCACAACGTGAAACAGCATCACGTCGAACCGCGACCGGCGGAACAGATCGATCGTCTTCCAGAAACGCGCGTCCGCGCCCAGAAAATCGCTTAGTACCGCCAGCACGCCGCGCCGGCGCGTTCTTGCGAACACCTGTTCCAGGCAGGCGCCAAGGTCGGTCGCGCCTTCCGGCTTCGCGCGGCCCAGCGCTTCCAGCACGCGGTTCAAATGCGACCACGACCCGGCCGCCGGCAGATGATCGTGCACTGCCGTGTCGGCCAGCGAGAGGCCGATCTCGTCTCCTTCGCGCACCACGAGGTAACCCCTGTCTCTTATACACATCT
>DGDZ01000011.1 GCA_002385705.1 Verrucomicrobia subdivision 3 bacterium UBA3939 | reverse complement strand
CGGCCTCCCTGCATCCCCCTTCTCAAAGACCAACGCAAAGGCACAACTGCAAACAAGAAGGGGACATTTTCTCCTGAGTAGAAACGGGGACATTTCTAAAGAGTTTTGACACAGGCGGGAGGGAGGTGTAGGAATTCCAGGTTCCAAACTCCAAATTGGTGGGGCGAGCGTCCTCGCGAGCCGGCGTCCGATGACCCTGCTCGCCCGATTCGGCTCCTCACGAGAAATCCCCGGTACCGTCTCCTGAAGTCGGGATCGCACTCTCAGAATTCTGTCTCCCGGCCCGCATTACGCACCGCCTGCCGGGACAATTCCGCGCGCATATGCGCGCAGAATTGTCCCGGGATCAAGAAGCGTCCATCTCATAAGCCTCGGAGGCCACGGCACTTGGCAAATTTCGCAGGACAATTTTTGTCGCATATGCGCGCGGAATTGTCCCGGTCAGGATCCTGAAGTTTGATGGCAAGAGTTGATATCGAGGAACAGCAAGGCGGGATATCACGTTTCGGGCTCGGCTTTTTCGGCGCGGCTGAGCAGCGTGCCGCGGCGGAGCCGCGTTTTGAGGCGTTGGCCGGCCTTGACGTCGGCAGCGTCGCGAATGACGCGTCCGGTCGCGGCATCGGTGGTGATGGAGTAGCCGCGAGCGAGGACCTGTTCGGGGCCGAGCAGGCGCAATCGGGTTTGCAGGGTTTCAAAGCGGTTCTGTCGTTCGCGCCAGCGATGCCGCACCTGCTCATGCAGTCGCTGGACTTCCTGAATCAGGAGTTCGCGTCGTTGCTTCAACAGTTGGCCCGGGCGGATTCGAAGAAGGCGCCGGACGAGGTTGTCGGCGACGAGTTTCTGGCTGCGCGCGCCGGACTGGACGCAGCGCAACAGGCTTGCGTGCAGGTCGTCAAGGCGCTGCAACCATTCGTTAAAACGCCGCCGCGGGTGCATTCTCGCAAGGCGGCGGGCCGCATCCTCGAATTCCTCCTGCTTGTCGCGGAGACGCTGCCTCAGCAAATGCTGGAGGCGGCCGGATGCCTGCGAGACAAACGCGCAACTGGAGAAGACACCTTCGGTAATGATTTCGGCCGCGGCGCTGGGCGTTGCGGCGCGCAGGTCGGCCACGAAATCAGCGATTGTGAAATCGATTTCGTGTCCGACGCCGGAAACCACGGGGACCGCGGAATCGAAGATGGCGCGGGCGACGATCTCCTCGTTGAACGCCCAGAGATCCTCGATGCTGCCGCCGCCGCGCGTGATCAGGATGAGGTCCAGCCCGGGAGCGCCCGGCGCTTTCGGATCGGCGCGTCCGGCGGCGAATTCGTTCAGGAGGCGAATGGCGGCGGCGATCTCGCGGGCGGCGCCGTCGCCCTGGACGCGGCAGGGAGCGAGAACGATTTCGAGGGCGGGATTGCGCCTGCGGATGACGTGCAGGACGTCGCGGATTGCCGCGCCGGTCGGGGATGTGACGAGGCCGATGCGTTGCGGAAAGCGGGGCAGGGGGCGCTTGCGTTCCGGAGCGAAGAGGCCTTCCGCCTGGAGCTTCTGTTTCAGGCGATCGAAGGCGATCTGGAGCGCGCCGGTGCCCTGGAGTTCGACCGAGCGGACGATGAGCTGATACTGTCCGCGCGCCTCGTAAACGGTGATGTCGCCCTGGATCAGGAGCTTCTGGCCGTCCTGAAGCAACGCGCGATGGGCCATCGGCTCGCTTCGGAACAGGACGCAATTCAACTGCGCGCCGGCGTCCTTGAGGGTGAAATACATGTGGCCCGAGCGTTGCGTGCTCAGGTTGGTGACTTCACCGGTCACCCAGACTCTGCCGACGTGTTGTTCGAGGATGCAGCGCACCTGGGCGGTGAGCTCCGACACCGAAAGCACCTTGCGCTCCGGCGGGCGGGTTTCGCGCGGAAACAGTTCGCCGAAGTCCCATTGCGATGCGTTCTTCTTAGCCATTCGGGCTTTCCGGGAGTTCGGCCGAGATCCGTTCGATGCCCAGGCTTCGGCCGGATGAATCGTCGATTTCCACGAGCGCTCCCTGGAGGCGGACGCGCCGGGTTGCGACATCGAAGCGCTGGGGCATGTTCGTGAGGAAGCGCTGGATGACGGGCGCGATTTCCCGGCCCAACACGCTTTCGTGAGGGCCGGTGAACCCGGCATCCGTGAGATACGCCGTGCCGCCGGGAAAGATCTGTTCATCCGCGGTCTGCACGTGCGTATGGGTCCCTACCACGGCGCTGACCTGACCGTCGAGCATCCGTGCCAGAGCGATCTTCTCGGACGTGGCTTCGGCGTGGAAGTCGACGAAGAGGATCCGCGCGTTCTGGCGCAGGCGCTCGACTTCCTCCCGTGCGGCAGTGAACGGGTTCTCAATTGACGCCATGAATGTGCGGCCTTGCAGGTTCAACACGGCAACGGGCGGAAGCCCCGGCTTTTCCATCACCAGGCTCCCTTTGCCGGGCGTGCCGGCGGGATAATTGAGCGGACGCAGAAAGGGCGCGTCGCTTGCCAGCAGTTCCATGACTTCCTTCTGATCCCAGAGATGATCGCCGCTGGTGATGACATCAACGCCGGTTGCGAGGATTTCGCCGGCGATGGCGGGGGTGATGCCGCTGCCGCCGGCGGAATTTTCGCCGTTGGCGACGACGAACTGAATGCCGTGTTTCTCGCGAAGAGCCGGGAGCAGTTCGCGAACAGCCCGGCGTCCGGGTCTGCCGACGATGTCGCCAATGAACAGCAGCTTCACGCGCATCACAGTAAGGGAGCAACGGCTCCTCGCAAGCGGTTTCACGAATCGGGTGAGATGCCGCGCCGCCGCCGTTGGCGTTGCGGGAAATGTTTCAACCGAGGGCTCCCGGCGCGAAGCCGAGAGTCAGCCCGAGTTGGACGAGCGCTTCGCAACAGTCGCGCGCCTGGGCGTCGCCGTTTTCGGCGTCCTTTCTCAATCCGGGGAGCGCGTCCTGTTTCAAATGCCAGTACGTGTTCTGGACCTCGGCCAGGTTCAGGCCGATCGGCAGGGGGATGATCATGGCGCCGACGGCGTTCAATTCGCGAATGGCTTCGAGATGGCGGGGGTTCTCCTGGATCTGCCGGCTGAGCCGTTCCATGTGTGTTTTGGCGGCGAAACTGATATCGGCGTTCAGGACGTCCGTTCCGCGGGCCCTGGCTTCTTCGATGAGCGACTGGAGCAGTTCCGTGTTGGTGCGTCCGTTCAGCAGTTGGCGGCGGATGTCGCTTTGCAGCGTCAGATCCCAGGCGATCTGGAGGCCGAGGGGAAGAGGCGCGCCGGCGCCACGAAGGAACTTCATCAGGGGCGCATAGCGCTCGGTGATCAGGCGAAAACGCTGATCCAGATCCTCGCGGGCGGACGCGAGGATCTCGTTCAGGATCCGCCGCTGCTCGTCCTTGAAGAGCGACTTGAGGGAGTAGGAGGAATGCCCGAAATGGCGGTCAATCAGCCGGATGATCGCGGGAAAATCCGCGACGTCGTAGGCCGCCTTGACCTCGTGGAACATGGCGTCGTAGGCGGCCTGGTCGGGGAACGAGCCCACGCCGCCGACGAGGTTGTGTTCGCCCATGTAGAGGATGCTGTATGAGAGCAGTTGCGATTCGGTTGTGATCTCGGAAATGACGCGGGTGCGGCCGACGGCCAGCCGGGTTTTGCCGGCGCTGAACACATCGCGCCGCTCGTCCTCGAAGATGAACGAAAACACGCGCGGGCCGATTTCGTGTTCCTGAAAGAGGCTGCTGATGGCGTAATGCGCCACGGCCTTTTCCCAGTCGATCATGGCCGGTTTCACGAACCGGTGATAGATGCTGCGGCCGTCGCCGTTTTCGGGGATGTTGCTCTTTGCGTGCTCGAGCCGATCCAGGAAGGGCGGCTCGAAATCGCGTCCAAACAGTTCCGCGGCCAGTTGCAGCACGCGCGCGGCGTATTGGATGACCTGCACTGTTTCGATCCCGGAAATCTCGTCGAAAAACCAGCCGCAACTCGTGTACATCAGGAGCGCGTGGCGCTGGAGTTCCAGAAGCTTCAACACGCGCACTTTTTCCGCGTCGTTCAACGGGCGGCGGGCATGCTCGGCGAAGAAGCGTTCCCTGTTCTCGGGTGTGCGGTCCAGGATGATGCCGATGTATTCGTTGCGCGCGTGCCACGGATCGTGGAGCAGTTCGGCCGCGTTCTGTTCGAACAATGGCGCCATCTCGTCGCGGATCCAGTCGAGCGCTTCCCGCAGCGGCGCGCGCCACTGCTGGTTCCAATCCGGGCGGCCGCCGGTTTTGCAGCCGCAATCGGTCATCCAGCGGCCCACGCCGTGAGAGCAGCTCCAGGCGCTGCCTTCGTGGATCTGCACCTCGTGGTGCGGCGGATGCGCGGCCAGGTACGCCGCGTAGTTCGTGAGGCGGGCCAGGCCGTTCCGCTCGATGTATTCCATGGCATACGCCAGCGCCATTTCGCCATGGCGATGATGGTGCCCATACGATTCGCCATCGGTCGCGATATGGACAAGCTGGTCGGACCGGCGTGTGGGATGAAACGCTCCGAGCAGCCGGCCGGCGAAGCGTTCGCCGCTTTCGAGCAGCTTTTCGAACGCCACGGCCTGAGATACCGGCGCGTCGTAGAAGAACACGCTGATCTGGCGTCCGGACGGCAGCCGAACCAGGTAGGGCTGGCGCGGGTCAATCTTTCCTCCGTTCACGTCCTTCCAGTCGGCCTTGCCGATCCGGCGGACCGACCGGGCCTGATAAGGCGACAGGATGGTGAAGCGAATTCCCAGCTCGGCCAGAACTTCAAGCGTCGGCGTGTCCGCGGCGGTTTCGGCCAGCCACATGCCCTCGGGCTTGCGTTCGAAACGGAACTCGAAATCGCGAATGCCCCAATACACCTGGGTGTATTTGTCCCTGTCATTGGCCAGGGGCATGATCATGTGGTTGTAAACCTGGGCCAGCGCCGAGCCGTGGCCGTTGTGCAATTCGCGGCTCAGCCGATCCGCCGCGACGATGGCGTCGTGCGTGGCCGGCAAGCGATCGCGCATCCAGGCCAGCAGGGTGGGGCCGAAGTTGAAACTGATCCGCGAGTAGTTGCTGATAATGTTCTCGATTCTGCCTTCCCCGTTCAGGATGCGGGCCGCGGCGTTGGGCGCGTAGCATTCCGCCGTGATCCGCTCGTTCCAGTCGTGCCACGGGGCGGCGGAGTCCTGCAATTCAACCGCCTCAAGCCAGGGGTTCTCGCGCGGGGGCTGGTAGAAGTGACCGTGAATGCAAATGAAGCGGGTCATGAACGCAGGAATTCTGTGAAAAGGTGTCAGGCATACCAATGGGGCCAACGCCCTACATGGGTCGAGAGTAGGCCGGAACGCGGCCAGGCGCAATAACACGGAAAGGAGGATGCAGCTCGGGTCTTGAACAGCACGCGAACCGGAGTCTCAAAGGGATTCCGTCTTCGATCCCAGGGTTGCTCGCAACGCGGAGTTACCCTGGTTGACGATTTGGAGGACCTGCGGTTCGCCGGCGTCGTCGAATCATCTCTCGCAGCGTTCGTTCCACGCTCGGATCCCGGAGAATGCGTTCGAGAGTCTTCTTCGCCCTGCGTCTCCAGTTGGGCCGCTCGGAAGCGGTGCCGGGGGTGTTTTGCGGACGAAGTTCGCCAAGGAGATCCTCGATGTTCACCAGAACCATCTCCGCGGGTCCGTCCGCCAGCCATTTCAGCAACGCCTGGCACACCGTTCTGCTGTCGGCGATTCCGCGAAGCAACTTCTCGCGCTTCAGGAATTCGACCAGCAACCGATTCATGGAGCGCCGTCGCGCCCGGCGTTTTCGCGCTTCAGCGCGGGACAACAGGCCCAGTTGAACGTGATCGGCGATGTCCAGTGCGCGCCAATGCGCGGCAAACATCGGCATGTCATGGGTGTTCAGGCCGGCGATGCAGTCTTTCGGCACAGGTTTCAGCGGCCGCCGGGCACTTGCCTGTTGCGCGTATTGGACGACATACATCCTGCGCAGGCCGCGCCGGCGCATGGTCTCGTTGACGATGGGCGGAACGGTTCCCAGGTTCTCGCCGATGAGCCGGGTGCGATGCCGGTGGGATTCGATGCACAGGATGGCGTACAGCTCGTCCGCCGGATAGCGGACATAGATTCCTTCCCTGGCGGAGAGGCCGCGCGGGATCCAGTAAAGCCGGTGGAACTGCATGACGTGGTCGATGCGCAACAGGCCGGTGTGCCGCATCTGGAATCTGAGGAAATCGAGAACGTGGCGGTATCCCAGCTCGCGGATGCGTTCCGGATGAAGCGGGGCAAAGCCCCAGTCCTGTCCGCCGCTGAAAAACATGTCGGGCGGAGCGCCGACCGACGCGTCGAGCGCGTAGCAGTCGCGATAGCGCCAGACGTCGTAACCCGCGGGGTTCACGCCCAGCGGCAGATCGAGATACATCTTCACGCCCAATGCGCGGCAGCGGGAGAGCAGATGATTGACCTGTTCCTGCGCGATCCACTGAACGTACAGGTGAAAGCGCTCGGCGCGCGGATCGCAATCCGTGGCGCGCAATCGGCCGGCGCGCATGCGGGCAGGCCATTGCTGCCAGGGGAGGCGCGTTGCGTCGCACGCGGCGCGGAACCGGGCGTAATCCATGGTCTCCGGATGTTCCCGCAGGAAGCGTTCGAACACCTCGCGGCGCGGCGACGGCTGTTGGAAGAAGAAATCGCTCAACCGTTCGAGCATCTCGCGCCGCAAAGACCATTCTTCGGAATAGTCCACCATTCGGCCTCTGCGGATACGGCGAATCCGGTTCTGAAAGTTCCGGGATTGGAAGAGCCGGCGGGCCGCGGCACAGGCATGAAACTCGGGCACTCGAGTTGCATCCACATAGAACTCGTTCCAGAACAGCCGGCTGGCGGGCGAGTAGGGACTGGGCTCGCATCCGGGAAAATCCAGGAAAGCGGCCAGGAGCGGCAGCGTCCCGGCAATGGTGGCGCCTCGAGAAGCCATCCAGGCGCAGAACCGTTCCCAGTCCGAAAAGTTTCCCGCTCCCCAGCTTGCCCGAGATCGAATGGCGTACATCGGCGCGAACACGCCGTATTCGCGGATGAACTCATCGTTCGGTCCTCGACCCCGGCGCGCGGTGTTCTCCTCCGGTGCCCGGGGTGCGGAGCCATAGGCGCGGTCGGGTGCCACGATGAGCTGGGTTCGGAACGTCGCTGTTCGAGCGTCAACGTCAAGGGTGTGATAGCCGGGCGGGAGATCAGGCAGGACAAACTCGCGGCGCACCAGCGATGCGTTGTCCACCACGGCGCGTTCAACGATCCGCGCGCGATGTGAACTCAGGTTGAAACGAAGCGTGCCGCCGTCCTCGAGATGAACTGTGGCGGAAAGTCTTGTGGAATGGGCGGACGCCGGCTGGGCGAGGCGCACTCGGGGTTGGTCGGCGAGCCAGCAGACCGTCACCGGTTCCAGCCCGCGCCACTGCCGGCGGGCGGACGCGATCCGGCTGTCGCGAATTTCACGGGCGTTGCGAGCCGGTACCCCGAGCGCGGAGAGCGCGGCGACGACGCGTTCGCGCGCGCGAGGATTGCTGAGGCTCAGCCCGTTGGTTTCCAGTCCGTGGATGCGGGCGAGGTCGGCAAGGGTGGCAAGATGCTGCGCGTTCAAAACGTGCCCGGCTCGAGGAGTTGCAGGATGCCACGGAGCGGCACGTGGACCCAATCGACGCGTGCATGCAACTCAAAACCCATTTCGCTGACGGCCTGGTCGAGGAGCAACGCCTGGAGGAGGATGCCGAGCTCATGGCGGGCATGGGGCACCAGGGAGGAGTCGCCCAGGGCGGCCATGTAGGACCGGAGATAGGCGGCGGAGATCCAGCGCAGCCAGAAACGCACCCAGGGTTCCATGGCGCGGAACTGTTCGACCTGGAGCGTGCCGCCTTCGAGTTGCTGGAGCAGGGCGGCATGGGCGGCGTAGGAGAACGACCGCATCATCTGGGCGACGTCGCGCAACGGAGAACGCTTGATCCGGCGTTCGCTCATCGGGCGGAACGCTTCGCCTTCGAAATCGATGACAACGAAGTCCTTGCCGGTGTGCAGGACCTGGTTGAGGTGGAAATCGCCGTGGCAGCGGATGCGCATGGCGGAGAGGCTGGTTTCGTGGACGGCGCGATAGCGGGCGAGGATGGCGCTTTGCGCGGCAATCACGCGTTCGCCAAGAGCGCGGGCCTCTTCCGGCAGGGTTTTGAGCTGGCGGTGCAACACCGGCAGTTGCTGGAGGAGATGGTTCCGGAACGACTGGTAGAGCGAGCGCTGGTAGAACGGCGTGAAGGGTTCCGGCGCGAAATCCTTGTTGTCCGGATCGGAAGCCAGCACGAGGTGGAGTTCGGCGGTGCGCCGGCCGAGGAGCTGAACGGACTCGTAGTACGTGCCGAGCAGGTCTGCCAGCGCTTCCGGCAGTTCGGTCTGGGTGCGATCCAGCAATGAACCGCCGAGGGGCAGGGCGGCGAGGGTTTCCTCGGGCAACGTTCGGATGCGGTCGAAGTAACGTTTCAAAGCGTCCAGTGTGAACGTCCAGCCGTTCTTGGCGTTCGGAATGAACTGGCTCAGCAGCGCGAGACAGGTGCTGTCGCCGCTTTCGCTCTTGTATTCGAGCACGCCCGCGAAAGGCGGAACATGCGGAAAAGCCCGGGCCGCCAGAAAGCGCGCCGCCTCCAGCTCCGGGTGCACGCCCGGCTCGACTTTCCTGAGCAGCTTGATGATGAAGCGCTCGCCGAACGACATCGAAGCGTTGCGATCGTCATTGCGCAGGCGGACCGGTTCCCCTCCCTCGTCGCGGCCGGGCCGCGGTCCGGCGGCCGGTAGCGATTCCAGTTCGCCTTCGTCGCCTCGAATGGTTCGGCGGCGTCCGAGCAGTTCCAGCAACGCTTCCCAGAAGGCCGGGCTTGCCGTTGCATCATAGAGGATACCTTCGCCGGCTTCGCCGGAGTGCAGCCGCGCGATCACGGCGCCGGGCGAATGCAGCTCGATCTCGGCAGCCGCAGGTCCGGAGGCAAAGGCGATGGGCACCAGGTATTGCTCGGGCTCGTGTTCCACGAGCTCGGTCACGATAATCGCGAGCGCGACCTTGTCCGAGTCCACGGGCATGGCGACGTCGGCGATGATGCGCGCGGACTTGATGGAGGTGCGCGTGGCGAACCAGCGCTGAGCCGCAATGTAGGCCGGCAGCGCTGCTTCCAGGTTCGCCCGCATGTGCGGCGCGAGGATTTCATTCCAGTCCCCGTCCACCGCCAGGGTTGTGCGCGCCGGCGTGGTCAGTTCGACGGCGTCCCGGACGGGCTCGATGGAGAACCAGAAGGCGGCATGCGGGCTGAGCGTGAAGGTGTAGGGGCCGGGCCCGATGACAGGGAACTTGGTGCGGCCGAAGAGCTCGATCAATCGTTCGCCCTGGAAGGCCGACAGGTCCAGTTCGACGGGCTGCGGGAAGCGCGAGAGATTGGCCAGGACGAGGACCTTTTCGTTTTCGTGGCGCCGGATGTAGGCGAGCACCTTGCGATTGGCGGGATGGAGAAACTGGAATGTGCCGAGACCGAACACCTTCCAGCGTTTGCGCAGGGCGAGCACGCGTTTGGTCCACCACAGGAGGGCGTGGGGATTGCGCTGTTGCGTTTCCACGTTGACCGCCTCGTAGTGGTATTCCGGATCGAGAATGATGGGCGCGTAGAGCGCCTGCGGGCTGCAACGCGAGAAACCGGCGTTCTTGTCGGCGCTCCATTGCATCGGCGTGCGCACGCCGTTGCGGTCGCCGAGGAAGATGTTGTCTCCCATGCCGATCTCGTCGCCGTAGTACAGCACCGGCGTGCCGGGGAGCGACAGCAGGAGCATGTTGAGGAGCTCAATCCGTTTGCGGTCGTTGTTCAGCAGCGGCGCGAGGCGCCTGCGGATTCCGAGGTTCAGGCGGGCCTTCGAGTGGCTGGCATAGACGCGGTACATGTAATCGCGCTCCTCGTCGGTGACCATCTCCAGCGTCAGCTCGTCGTGGTTGCGCAGGAACAACGCCCATTGGCCCGTTTCCGGCACGGGCGGCGTCTGTTCGAGGATATCGACAATCGGCACGCGGTCCTCCATGCGCAGGGCCATGAACAGGCGCGGCATCAGCGGGAAATGGAACGCCATGTGGCATTCGTCGCCGCGCCCCGAGCCGAAGTAGGTCACGGCGTCCTCGGGCCACTGGTTCGCCTCGGCCAGGAGCATGCGGTCGCCGTATTTCTGGTCCAGATGCTGCCGCAACTTTTTCAGATAGTCATGGGTTTCGGGCAGGTTCTCGCAGGAAGTCCCTTCGCGCTCGTAGAGATACGGGACGGCGTCCAGCCGAAAACCGTCCACGCCGAGGTCGAACCAGAACTCGAAGACCTTCTTCATGGCCCGTTGCACATGCGGGCTGTCGTAGTTCAGGTCGGGCTGGTGGGAATAGAAACGATGCCAGAAGTAGGCGCCCGCGACGGGATCCCAGCTCCAGTTCGAGTGCTCGAAGTCTTTGAAGATGATTCGCGCGCTCTTGTACTTGTCCGGCGTGTCGCTCCACACGTAGAAGTCGCGCTCGCGCGAGCCGGGGTTCGCGCGCCGGGCGCGCTGGAACCAGGCGTGCTGGTCCGACGTGTGGTTCAGGACCAGCTCTGTGATCACGCGCAATCCTCGCCGATGCGCCTCGCGCAGGAAGACCTTGAAGTCCGCCAGCGTGCCGTAGATCGGATTGATGGAGTAGTAGTCGGCGATGTCGTAGCCGTCGTCCTTCAAGGGCGACGGATAGAACGGCAGGAGCCAGATCGCCGTGGCGCCGAGGTCCTGGATGTAGTCCAGTTTTTCGGTCAGCCCGCGGAAATCGCCGATGCCGTCGCCGTTGCTGTCGTAGAAGGCGCGCACCGGCACTTCATAGATCAGGGCAGTTTTGTACCAGAGAGGGTCTTTCTCGGAGTGAACCACTTGCGTGCTCGTCTTGCCCATGTCGCAGTTCTGATTTGCAGGCAGTCTCGCCCTGAGCCGCAAGCTTGTAAATAGCGGAAGCGCTTCCCGGCGGAACATAGGAGAAAACCCGCATGCCTTGCGGGCCCGTTTCAGGCACAGTGAAGCCGTGTCAAAAAGGCGAAAACGATTCTGGCGCATCCTGGGCGTTGCCGTCCTGTTGCTGTTGATCGTCGTTGTCGCCCTGCCGGTGTGGTTTCCCTGGTGGCTCGCTCCGGCGGGGCGGTCCTTTGGATTGAGCTACGAGTGCTATGAACGCCGGGGTTATGCAGGGTTCTGCCTGCAGAATGTCGTTGTTCGGACTGGGGCCGGCACCTTCCGGGCGGAGCGCGTCGAAGGTCTTCAGCCTTCGGCATGGCTCCAGCGCCTCGTGTTCAAACGGCCGGACGGCAACTACCTTGCGGTGCGTTCATGGGAGTATGCACCCGGGCCGGGAACCAACCAGGCGCCGGTGACGCCATCCGTGCACGACAGTTTCGTGCGAGCGACGTCGGCCCTGCGAAAGCTGAACCGCTGGGCGCCGCGGATCGCGCTGACCAACGGTGTCGTGCGGCTCAACGAGGCGACCCTGGAAGTGCCTTTCGCAAACTGGAACAACGGGCGCCTTCAGGCGGAGCTCAGTCTGCCGGATCGCACGCCTGTTTCCTTGTCCGCAACCGTTCCTTCCTCCCGGTCCGCAGATGTCGATGCGGCGGCGGACGCGCTGTCGGCTCGCGTGTCGCTGTCCGCGCGCGCGGACAGCGACGGTTTGCGCGTCAGCGGCACGGGTTGGTGGACGACGAACCGGGTCGAGTTCGCGGCGCGTTTTGGCTCCCAGGGAATGCAGCCGGAGGAGGCCCGGATCGATGCCCCTGCTTTTGAGATTCCGCCCGAGGTGCACCGGGCGCAGCAGTACGGGCCGCTGAGCGGCTCTCTGCGCGCGCGTTGGGACGGCGCGCGATTCAATGTTGATCTGAGCGGGCGCGCGGAGCCGGATACCGGCCGCTTGCCGCCGCTGCTGGCCGAAATCCATGCGGAGGGCGATACGAACACTGTTCGAATCGCTTCAGCCGAGATTCGGACTCCGGGCGTTGAACTGTCTTTGACTGAAGCGACCGAAGTGCGGTTGGCGCCGCCGTTCCTGTCCGGTCCGACGACCATGGACGTTGCCGTGGATCTGAGCGCGCAGACACTTGTTCCCGCCAGGGGACATGTGGAGGGAAGGATGGTTGTTGCTCCGGGGGCGGGTGCGTACCCACGCGTAGCGTTTGCGTTCGAAGGCAGCGAGCTCTCCTTTACCAATGCGCAGTTGGCCTGGGTTCAATTGAACGGTGAACTGGAATGGCCGCGGCTGGTGTTGCGTCAGATCGAGGCGCGTGCGGCGGATGCGACTGAATTGACGGGATCGGGGGCGTTCGACGCGAGCGCGCGGACGTTGCATGACGTGCAAGTGAACGTGAGCGGTCCGGCGGGGAATGCGTTTCTGCCGGAGGGGTATGCCTTTTCCAACGCGATGGTGTCGCTGCGTGTGAACGGGGAGTTGTCCGGTCCGGAGCACGCGGGCGAAGCGGTTGTGGAAGGAGTCAGCACCCGATTCACGAAGGCTCTTGATCTGACGGCAAGCTGGAAAGGCAAGGGTTGGCGCATCGATGAAGGACAGTTTGTTGCGCGGGCCGGGACCTCGGAGCTGGAAGGGCGCCTGTCAGCCATTTTGGGCGGCGCCACAAACGAGGTCGCTGTGTCCGGTCTGACTCTCGCAAAGGGAGGAAATCGACTCCTGGCTCTCGATCAGCCCTTTCGCGTGTTGTGGCGTCGTTCGGATGGTGCGTTGCGCAACGGACCGGAGTTCAGCCTCGGACGAATTCGCTGGACGGGCGAACAGCGGTCTCTCGATGCCGAGGCGGACATTCAGTGGCCCGGCCAGGGACGGTTCGCGCTTGAAGCGGTCAGGCTGGACCGTGGCGTTGTTGATGACTTCATCACACTGCCTGAAGGGGACTTTGCGGTGAGGCGTCTTGCTGTGGAAGGCGGCTGGACGAACGGGCCCGTCGTCTTTGCGCTGACAAATGCGAGCGAGCTGGTGGCAGCTGGAGGATATCTGTTTGAGTGCACAGCGGCGGCTCGGGGAGATGCGAACGGCATTGTGCTGGAGCGGTTCGCTGTGACGAGCGGACAGCGGGGCGTGGCGCACGCGGAAGGAACCCTGCCGCTCACGATCGAGCCGGCTGGCGAGTGGGTCCGGTTTCATCCGGAAGGCGCGCTTGTGTTCCGCGCGTCCACGGACCGCGCCTCGGCGCTGTGGGGCGAACTGGCGGGCCTGACAGGTGTGTTGCTGAGTAACCCCGCGTTGAACATCGACGTTCAGGGCACCTGGTCCGCGCCGAAGGGTATTGTTGAGATGGAAGTTGGCCAGGTGCAATGGACGCGGGCGCCGCAGAAGTTGCCGGCGATTGAGCGCTTTCACTTACATGCGGAATTGAGCCGGGAGGCCGTCCGTGTCAGCGACCTGGAAGTGAGAGCAGAAGGACAGTTGATCCAGGCGCGGGCAGACGTTCCGATGGATGAAAGCGCATGGGAAGCATTGGTTCTGCAACGACGCTGGCCCGACTGGAAGACGGTGAACGCGCGGCTGGAGATCGCCCGGGCCGACATCGCGCCCTTCGCGGAGTACCTTCCGCAGTTTCTGAGTCCGGAGGGCGGTTTGAGTCTGAACCTGGCGCTGGCCTCCGGCGGCGAGCTGTCCGGCGACATCGCTCTGCACAACGCCCGCACGCGCCCGCTCGAAAGTGTTGGGCCGATCCGCGATATCGAGGCGCGCGCGACGATTTCCGGGTCCGCGGTCGAGCTCAGGAATTTCTCCGGGTCCGTGGGAGGGCAACTGGTGAACATTACGGGCAAGGCGCGGCTGAACGATCCGCCCTGGGATCTCAGCCGAATGCCGGCATTTGAGTTGCATCTTGCGGGGACTAATGTGCCGCTGGCCCGGCGACCGGATGTTGTGTTGCGCGCCGATCTTGATGTGAGCATCACCAACGATGCGGATCGGACGCCGCGGGTCACCGGGCGGGTACGGTTGAGGGACAGCTTTTACCTGAGCGAATTGGCGGACCTGACTTCGGGAGGTGTGACGACGCCGCGTCGGCGGCCGCCCTTCTTCAGTATCGAGGAACAGCCATGGGCCCGGTGGGAATTGGATGTGACGGTGCAGGGCGACCGGTTCCTTCGCGTGCGCAGCCCGCTGTTCCGGGGGATTGTTTCGATTGCGCTCAAGCTTGAAGGAACGTTGGAGAACCCGGTGGCGCTCGGCGAGGCGAGGGTCAATTCGGGCATGGTGACTTTTCCGTTCGGCAGCCTGGATGTGCAGCAGGGGTTTGTCTCGCTTGCCAGCGATGATCCGTACCGGCCGCGGCTCCTGGTGAACGCGTCCGCTGAACGCCTTGGTTACGACATCAAGATGGAAGTCACGGGGCGGGCCGACAATCCGGTGGTGCAATTCTCATCCAGCCCGCCGCTGACGTCGGAGGAAATCCTGCTGATGTTGACGACAGGCCAGCGGCCGCGCGCACTGGCGGCTGTGAGCACGCAACAACGGGCGCAGGGGCTCGCGCTGTTCGTCGGCAAGAACCTTCTGACCGATCTCGGCTTCGGGGGGACAGGCGAGCAGCGGCTTTCCATCCGATCCGGCGAGCACCTGACCGAAACCGGGCGCTCGACGTATGAGGTGGAGTACCGGTTCAATGACGACTGGTCGTTGCTCGGAGAATACGACCGGTTCGGCCAGTACAACCTCGGACTCAAGTGGCGCGTTTACTCCAGATGAAAAGCCGGGCTGCCGCGCTGGTAATGCTGCTTGCCACCGGGCTGGGGCTCGCCGGAACGGCGCGCTGCGGCGCCACGGAAACGACCAATACGCCGGCCACGGTGAAAGTCTCCGGTTACGGGCTGCTCGGCAATCTTCAACTCAAGCGCATCCTGGCCATCCTGCGCGAGGGAACCAATCAGCCGATCTATTACGACGCCAATTTCGTCGAGGACGGCGCGCTGCTTCTGCGATCGCGCCTGCAGGATGACGGTTTTCTTGAGCCCGTCATCATTGCGCGGTTGAAACTTGAGGATGGGACGGAGGCGTCGTACGCGTGGGAGAAGGCCGCGGAGGAACCGCTTCCGCGCACCCTGCGCGCGCGGCACGTCCACTTTCACGTGGAAGAGGGCGTGCGTTATTACCTGGAAGAACTGACGTTCAGGGGGCTGCACGCCATTCCCGAACGGGAGGCCAGGGGCTATTTCGTGGAGTCCGGCGGGCTGTTGCGATTGAAACGCAATCGCATTCACACGCCGGAACGCCTCCAGCGCGGCATGGCGAACCTCGCGGAGGAACTCAGGCGGCGCGGCTACCGGGAAGCGTCCGTGACGGCTGCCGACGTGCGACACAATCCGCTGTCCGGCGCAGTGGCGGTGGTGGTGGACGTTCGGGAAGGGCCGCGTTTTGTCGTCAGCTCGGTCATCGAGGAGGTGCGGTGGGAGGGCGGCGAGTCCTCGCGCGAGACGCACACCCATTGGATCGACCAGCCGTATTCGCGCTTCTGGGAGCAGGACTTTGAGCATGGCATCAAGACCAACTTTTTCCGCCAGGGCTATCCCGACGTCACGGTCGAATACCAAAGGCTGCGGAGCAAGACCAACGACCTTGTTGTCCGGGTGGATCTTCTGGCTGTGGTCCGGCCCGGGCCGAGGATTCGCGTGGGCGACGTGGTGTTCTCAGGGTACGAGCGAACGCGACCGTCTGTGCTGGAAAGCAGGGTGCCGATCAGGGAAGGCGACTGGCTGGACCGGATCCGGGCGGAACGCGGGCGATACCGATTGTCGCGGCTGGGAGTGTTCGAATCCGTCACGCTGTCGTATGAGACCGTGGATCCGCACACGCGCAATGTGATCTACGAACTCGATGAGGGGAAACGGGAGGAAGTCAGCCTGCTCTTCGGTTATGGCAGCTACGAACTGCTGCGGGGCGGTATTCAACTGGACCAATACAATCTGTTCGGACGTGCGCATCATTCGCGCCTCCGCCTGTTGCAGTCGTTCAAAGCCTCCAGCGCGGAATATACTTATACGCTTCCGGACTTTCTCGGCGAAGACATCGACCTTTTCTTCAGCGGGTCCGGCCTGCGGCGCGAGGAGGTGTCGTTCACGCGCCTCGAGTACGGCGGCGGCATCGGCGCGCGCAAGTTCTTCCGGCGTTCCGCCACCGACGTCAGCATCCGATACAATTACCAGGTGCTGGAAGCGGTGGACGCGGATCCCGATGTCGAAGTGGACGGCGTCCGGCGTCCGGCGGTGGGAGCGTTCATCGGCGATATCCGGCATGATCGGCGCGACAATCCGTTGTACCCGCGGCGGGGTTATAAGGTCTTCGCCAACATCGAGCTCGCCAGCGAGTACGTCGGCGGCGACGTGGATTACCAGAGGCTCGACATGATCACCTCGTATCATCGGATCATCACCCGCTCGCACGCGATCCATCTGGGGCTCAGCCACGGTTTCATCGCGGCGGCGGGGGATTCGCATGAGAACATCCCGTTCAACCGGCGCTTCTTTCCGGGTGGCGAGAACTCCATTCGCGGGTATCCCGAGGGCGAAGCGTCTCCGCGCAACGCGGAGGGCGATTTCGTGGGAGCGGAGGCCTATGTGCTCGGCAACGTGGAATTCGAGCAGGCCATCACGCCGAACTGGTCGCTGGTGCTCTTTGGCGATGGACTCGGTTACGCGCGCGATCTCGAGCGGTATCCGGCCGAGAAAGTGTTGTTCTCCGTGGGAGCGGGCATCCGCTGGAAGACCTTCATCGGCCCGGTGCGCCTGGAATATGGCCACAATGTGAATCCGCGCCCCGGCGATCCGTCCGGCACGGTTCATTTCTCCCTGGGCTTTCCTTTCTGAGAGAGCGCGGCTCGCGGCTCATCTTTCAGGATCCCGCGTCTGGCGGGATCGGCTGGCTGCTGACTTCGCAATGGGAGATCGATCAGACCCGTGTTGAAAAGGCGCGGGGCCATTCCATCTTTGTGAATGCGTTCCGCGCCGAAAGGCCGCCCCTAACAACCTCGCAACCTCTTCTCGCCGAAGCCCGTGCAACCTTTTGTTGCATATGCAACGAAAGTTTGCACGCCCCGGAGTACTTTCCAGGGGCTTGATGCGCAGTGCTTTGCAACCTTTTGTTGCATATGCAACAAAAGGTTGCATGGCGCATTTTCGGCGCGCCAAGCGGGTGGTGGATGATTAACCTGCGGGCATGGCGAAGCGGCTTTATCTTTTGGACGGCATGGCGCTGGTCTATCGCGCGCACTTCGCGTTCATCGCGCGGCCGATCTTTACGTCCAAAGGCGTGAACACCTCCGCGCTGTACGGCTTCACGCAGACGCTGCTCGAAATCCTTTCGAAACAGCAGCCGACGCATATCGCGGTGGCGTTTGATACGGACGCGCCGACGCCGCGCCACACGGCGTTTCCGGAGTACAAGGCGACGCGGCAGGCGATGCCGGAGGATCTGTCGGTGGCGCTGCCGCATGTGCGGCGCATGCTCGAGGCATTCCGTATTCCGGTCCTGGAGTGCGACGGCTACGAGGCGGACGACATCATCGGCACCCTGGCGCGCCGGGCGGAAAAGGAGGGGTTCCAGACCTACATGGTGACGCCGGACAAGGATTTCGGGCAGCTCGTGGATGCGAACACGCTGCTGTACAAGCCGTCGCGAATGGGCGATGGCGTGGAAATCCTGGGGGTCGCCGAAATCCAGGCGCGGTGGGGCGTCCAGCGGCCGGAACAAGTGATCGACGTGCTCGCCTTGATGGGCGATTCCAGCGACAACGTGCCCGGCGTTCCGGGGATTGGCGAGAAGACGGCGATCAAGCTCATCGGGGAATACGGTTCGGTCGAGAATCTCCTGGCGAATACGGGCGCGCTCAAGGGCCGGATCAAGGAATCGCTCGAAAAGAACCGGGAAATCGCGCTCCTCTCGAAGCGACTGGTCACCATTCTGTGTGACGCGCCGTGCGATTTTGAACTCGAGAGTCTGAAGCTCCAGCCGCCGGACGAGGCGCGCGTCAAGGAGTTGCTCATCGAGTTTGAGTTCAATTCGATCGGGCGGCGGTTGTTTGGCGATGAGTTCCGGGCGGGCAGGGGATTCGCGCCGCCCGCGGCAGCGCGCGTCGGCGGCGAAGGGAAGGCAGAAGCAGAGCAGACGGCCGGTGTGGCCGCACCCAAAGGACCGTCTGCGCCGCTGAAGAAGCTCGAAGACGTGCCGCACGAATACCGGGTCGTCGCCACTGAGAAGGAACGGGGGAGACTGCTGGAGTTGTTGAAGGCGCAACCGTGCTTTTGTCTGCGCGCGGCGGCGTCCGGGGAGGATCCGAAGCAGGCAATTCTCACGGGGCTGGCGTTTTCGTGGAAAGCGCACGAGGCATTCTACGTGCCGTTGCCGGCGGACCAGGAGAGCGCGGCGGCGATTCTCGACGTGTTCCGGCCCGTGCTGGAGTCGGACGGGATCGAGAAGACCGGCTTCAATCTGAAGTTCGACGCCAGCGTGCTGAAGTGGCGCGGCATTTCGCTCAAGGGCCGTTTATTCGACGTGATGCTGGCGCACAGCCTGGTGGAACCGGAGATGCGGCACACGCTGGGGTACCTTTCCGAGGCGTATCTCGGCTACACGCCGATTGAGACCGAGCAGGGGGCGCCGGAGCAGTTGAGCCTGGGCGACCTTGCGTCCAACCGGGATGCGGAGCGGGCCATGGAAGCTGCGGATCTCGCGCTGCAATTGCGCGGCATTCTGGAACCCCTGCTGCGCGAGAAAGGGCAGGAGCGCGTGTTCTTTGAGGTGGAATCGCCGTTGCTGCCGGTGTTGGTGGACATGGAATACGAGGGCGTGCGGGTCGATTCGGGCGCGCTGGCCGAGTTCGCGGCGCAATTGTCGAAGGAGATGAGCGAACTCGAGAAGGCCATCTACCGGGCGGCGGGGCGCGAGTTCAACCTGAACTCGGCGCGTCAACTGGGCGAGGTGCTGTTCGACGAGCTGAAAATTGCCGAGAACCCGAAGAAGACGCGGACGGGGCAGTACGCGACCGATGAGCAAACGCTGCTGACGCTGGCGCCGGAGCACGAGATTGTCCAGAAGCTGCTCGAGTACCGCGCGGCCACCAAGCTCAAGTCCACGTATGCGGACGCGTTGCCGCTGGCGATCTGGCCTAAAACCGGCCGCATTCACACGACGTACAATCAGGTGATGACGAGCACCGGCCGGTTGAATTCGCAGAACCCGAACCTGCAGAACATCCCGATCCGGACTGAGCGCGGGCAGGAGATTCGGAAAGCGTTTGTGCCGCGCAACGCGGAGTATGAACTGCTTTCGGCCGACTACTCGCAGATCGAGCTGAGGATCATCGCCGCGCTGAGCCAGGAAACGGGCCTGTTGGAGGCGTTCCGGACGGGCATCGACGTGCATACGGCGACGGCGGCGAAGGTATTCGGCGTGGCGTTGGGCGATGTGACGTTCGAGATGCGGCGCAAGGCCAAGATGGTCAATTACGGGATTGCCTATGGCATTTCGGCGTTCGGCCTGGCGCAGCGGCTGGGCATTCCGCGCAGGGAAGGGGCCGAGATCATCGACCAGTATTTCAAGCAGTTCCCCGGCATTCGCCGGTACATGGATGCCACCATCGAATTCGCCCGGCGGCATGGTTACGTCGAGACCGTGACCGGCCGGCGGCGCTACATTCGCGACATCCGTTCGTCGAACGCCACCGTCCGCGGCGGGGCGGAGCGGAATGCGATCAATGCGCCGATCCAGGGCACGGCGGCGGATATGATCAAGCTGGCGATGATCGCGATTCACTCGGAGCTTCAGCGGCGGCGGCTGAAGACGAAGATGCTCCTGCAAGTGCATGACGAACTGGTGTTTGACCTGTTCAAGCCGGAGACAGACGAGGTGCTGCCGATGGTTGTGGACAGGATGAAGAACGCCATTGCGCTGGACGTTCCCATCGAAGTCGAGACCGGGATTGGTTCCAACTGGCTCGAAGCGCACTGAACGCCGGACACCGACAGTGGGCTGGCCGCCCGCACTCAACTTCGGGCCGGCGCTTCGTCGCGGTCCGGATGGAACAGCGAATAGACCGCGGGGATGAGCAGCAGCGTGATCAGGGTCGATGCCGTCAACCCGCCAATGACCGCGCGGGCGAGGGGCGCCTGAGCGTCGGCGCCTTCGCCGATGCCCAGCGCCAGCGGAACCAGGCCGAGAATGGTGGTAAGCGTGGTCATCAGGATCGGGCGAAGCCGGCGGCGGCCGGCTTCGGCGATGGCAGCGCGCGTGGTCCAGCGGCCGCTGCGCCGCAACTGGCCCGCCTGATCCACGATCAGGATGGCGTTGTTCACCACGATGCCGCCCAGCATGATGCATCCGATGAACGACTGGACGTTCAGCGTTGTGCGCGTGAGAAAGAGGATCAGGAACACGCCGATGGCCGCCACGGGAACCGACACCATGACAATGATCGGATCGCGGAGCGCCTCGTACTGGCAAGCGAGGACCATGTAAACCAGCACCAGGGCGAGGATGAGACTGACGATCAGTTCGCGAAAGGCTTCCTGCTGCTCTTCGTACGTGCCGGCGACTTCGAGATCGTAACCAACAGGCCGGACGATTCGCGCCAGGCGCTGTTGAACGTCTTGGGCGACCGACCCGAGATCGCGCCCGGCGACATTGGCTTCGATGCTGATGATGCGTTGCTGGTCTTTGCGATCGATGAGAATCGGTCCGCGCCCGGACTCGGTGGTCACGACGTTGCGCAAGGCGACCTGCTGGTTGTCCGCGGAGGTCAATGTGAGATCGAGGATTTCATCGAGCGAAAGGCGCTCGGCGTCCTTGAGCTTGACCAGGATGCGGTACGCATTGCCGCCGGTGCGGAACTCGCCTGCCCGGCTGCCGGCGACGGCGGTTTCGATGGCCTGCACGATGCGGCGGACGCTGATGCCAAGGTCGGCGGCTTTTTCGCGGTCAACGGTGATCGTCTGTTGCGGGATGCCGGCCTTGCGGCTGAGTTCGACATCCGTGATGCCGGGGACATCCTCGATGGCGGCGCGGACCTGGTCGGCGAGGGATTCGAGCGTGTCGAGGTCCTAGCCGCGCACCTCGATGATGAGGGATTGCTCGCCGCCGAGGAGGCGTTGCAGGATGAACTGTCCCTGGGGCGCGCGCGTGCGAATGATCATTCCCGGAATTCGTCCTTCGAGGCGCTTGCGGAGGTTTTCGGCGATTTCGGTGTTGGAGCGGTCGCGCCGGGTGGCGGGGATGAGGGACAAGCGCACCTCGCCTTCGCTGGCGCTGCCGGGGCGCCAACCGGTGGAGCCGACCGTTGCCACGGCGGCTCGGCGTTCCGGCACGGCGGCGTAGATGATTTCCTCCATGAGTCGCGTTTGCGCGTCCACAATGCCCAGGCGGGTGCCGATTTCCATCTCGCCGGTGACGCGCACTTCGCCTTCGTCGCTCGGCGGGAGGAATTCGGTGCCGATCAACGGGACGAGGAGGAAGCTGCCGCCGAGCAAGGCGGCGGAGATCAGGACGGTGGACCAGCGGTGTTGCAACACCTTCTGAAGCAAATCCCGATAGGCGCTATCGAGGCGACTGAAGGCATTGCCGGCGGTGCTGTGCAGTTTCTTGAACCAGGCGGGGCCGCGGGACAACGGCATCCGGTTTGAACTGAGCAGCCTGGCCGCGAGCATCGGCACGATGGTGAGCGCGACCAGCAACGAGCAGACGAGTGAGAATACGATGACGCAGGCGAGTTCCTTGAAGAGGATGCCTGAGGCGCCGCGGACGAAGACCAGCGCGAGGAAAATGACCAGAGTGGTGAGCGTGCTGGCAACGATGGCGGGGCCCACCTCTGCGGTGCCCCGGACGGCGGCAGTTGCCGGTGGTTCATTTTCCTCGTTGCGGCGCCGATAGATGTTTTCGAGGACTACAATCGAGCTGTCCACCATCATGCCGACGCCGAGCGCCAGGCCGCCGAGGGTCATCAGGTTGAGGGTGAGTCCGCCGAAATAGATCAGGGCGAACGTGGCGATGATGGAGATGGGAATGGAGAGCGAAATGACAATCGTGCTGCGGAAACTGCGCAGGAAGAACAGGAGCACCAGGACGGCGAGGGCGCCGCCGTAGATGACCGAGTTGGCGACGTTGGCGATGGAGCGTTCGATGAAACTGCCCTGGTTGATGACGGCAACCACCTCGATCTGGGGAAAGTCGCGGTTCACGCGTTCGACTTCTTCAAGCACGGCCTTGGCCACTTCGACGGTGTTCGCGCTGGCCTGTTTGCGGATGCCCAGGCGCAAACCGAGTTCGCCGTTTACCCTCACAATGCGCGTCAGTTTCTCGTAGGTGTCGCGGATATCGGCAATCTGGCCCAGTGTGACGGGCGCGCCGTCGCGCATCGCCACCACTGTCGTCCGCATCTGGTCCAGATCGCGGAATTCGGCGGGCGCGCGCAGAGTCACCTCGTATCGGCCCTGCTCGATCTGCCCGGCCGGAAGATCGAGGTTCGCGTCGCGGATGGACTGGAGAATCAGGTCGAGCGGCAGTCCCAGGGCCTTGATGCGGTTCGGGTCGAGTTCGATGCGCACCTCGCGGTTGTAGCCTCCGAACAGGTCCACCTGGGCGACGCCGGGCAGGCGGGCGAAACGATAGCGGATCTGTTCGTCGATCAGTTCGGTCAGCTCGACGGGGTCCAGCTTGCTCGCAATGCCGAGGATGACGACGGGGAAGCTGGCGATGTCGAACTTGCTGACTCGCGGGCGCACCACGTCTTCCGGGAGCTCCCCGATTTCGTCTTCGAGCTTGGCCTGCACTTCCAGCGCGGCGGTGTCGATGTCGGTGCCCCATACGAAGCTGACGCGCACGCTGCTGTTGCCCTGCGAGGAGACGGACGTGATCTCCTCAACGCCCGGCACGGTGGCGACGATTTCCTCGATGACGGAGGTGACGAGGCGTTCCATGACCTCCGGGCTGGCGCCTTCGTATTCGGTGCGGATTGAAAGGGTGGGGAGTTCGATGTCGGGGAGCAGGTCAATCTGGATCCGGGTGAGAGAAACCGCGCCGAGAATGACCACGATGAGGCAAACCATCGTGGTAAAGATGGGACGCTGGACGCTGAACGCGGGCAGCTTCATTGGCCCGTGAGCAGAGGTTTCGAGGTGGACGCGCGCCCGGGAATGGTGATGGCCGAACCGTCATCCAGCAGTTGCTGGCCCAGCGTGACGACCCTCCCGGCGATCCCTTCACCGATCACCTGCACGCGTTCGTTGTCCGTGATCGCCACCTGGACGGGGTGCCAGGTTACGGAGGTTCCGTTGCTGTTGACGACAAAGACACCGGTTTGCCCCTGGCGCACTGTGATGGCCGCCAGCGGAACGATGGTCGCGTCCCTGGCCTCGTCCAGGATCGCCTCGGCCCTGACGAACATTCCCGGTTTGAGCTGATGTTGCGGGTTGGCGACGGTCATTTCGGCCCGCGCCTGTCTTGAGGTTTCCTGAAACACGGGGGCGACACGCTCGACTTTGCCGGTGAACATCTGTCCCGGATATGAATCCGTGGTGATCAAAACCGGCTGGCCCGGTTGCAGCCTGCCGTAATCCCGGCCGGTCAGGTGGATGACGGCTGTAATCGGGTCCAGTTCGACGATGGTGAAGAGGGGCGCGTTTGCGGCGACCGTGGCGCCTTCCTCAACGTGCCTTTTGGCAACCACACGGTGGTCATCGCCGCCGGTCCATGTGGCGGCGATCTTCGTGTAGCCCAGGCGGATTTTCGCCGCGCTCAGGGCTGCTTCGGCGCGCATGACTTCCGCCTCGGCGACCTTGACTCTGGCGTGGGCGGCGAGCTGATCAGCCCTGGCCACGTCCAGCGCGGCTTCGGATCCGACCCGTTGTTCCGTCAGCGTCTGGACCCGTTTCAATTCGCGTTCGGAGATTTCGAGGCTGCTGATGGCCTCGCTGAGGTTGGCGCGCGCGACGGCGAGTTCGGCTTCAGCCTGGGCCACGGCCTGGACGTATTCTTCGTCATCGAGTTCCGCCACGATCTGGCCGCGCGAGACGGGATCTGCCAGATCGACGGCGAGCCGTTCGATGCGTCCCGAAATCTTGGGAGAAACGACAAAGGCGCCGGGGGATTCGAGGGTGCCGCTGAAGGTGCGGCGGAGCTGAATCGTGCCGTATTCGACAGGGGCGACCTCGACAGGAGCGGGGCCGGCCAGTTCGTGCGGGGGTCTGGATCCGGCGTCGCGCAATCGGTCGGCGAGGACCCAGGCGAACCAGGCGGCGAGGAGCGCTGCTGCCAGGGTTGCGATGGTTCGTGTTGCTTTTCGCATTTCTATTGTTGGATGCAGTCAACCGGTGTGTTGGTGACAGAAAAAGATCCGCACGCGTCCGGGGGCTGTTCATCGCGTTGCCGCGCCGGACCTGCCGGCGTGTCTGAAGCATGCCGCAGGTTTACGAACTTTTGTTGCAGATGCAACGGAAGTTTGCACGCCGGGAGCACTTTCCGGAGTCCTGCGAGAGAACGCCCTGCAACCTTTTGTTGCATCTGCAGCAAAAGTTGCACGGCGTCTTCGGGGCGCGGGTGGGCGAAGCTTTTCGTCTTTAGTGCGGGCGCGCTTGTTGGTTGAATAGTGCGCGGCATGTTTGGATCTGATATTCGCACCGTGCACTTCGTCGGGATCTGCGGCACGGCGATGGCTTCGACCGCCGCGGCGTTGAAAGACAGGGGTTTTGTCGTCACGGGTTCGGACCAGAACGTGTATCCGCCGATGTCCACGTTTCTGGCGAGCCGCGGGATCGAGGTAATGAACGGCTACACGGAACGGAATCTGGCGCATCGGCCGGATCTGGTGGTGATCGGCAATGCGATTTCGCGGGGCAATCTCGAGGCGGAGCACGTGCTGGAGCACAAGCTGCGTTATTGTTCGCTGCCGGAGTTGCTGAAGGAGTTCTTCATTCGCGGCAAGCGGTCGATTGTCGTGGCGGGCACGCACGGCAAGACCACGACGACGTCGTTGCTGACGTGGGTGTTCGAGCACAACGGGCTGAACCCGAGTTACCTGATCGGCGGCATCCCGACGAATCTGAACCAGGGCGCGCGGTTCACGGACAGCGAGTGGTTCATCATTGAGGGCGACGAGTACGACACGGCATTTTTCGACAAGCGCAGCAAGTTCGTGCATTACCTTCCCGAAATAGGCGTGATCAACAACCTTGAGTTTGATCACGCGGACATTTTCGAGGATCTGGCGGCGATCCAGAGGTCGTTCTCGCATTTCGTGAGGTTGATACCGCGGAACGGGGTGTTGCTGGCGAACGGGGACGATCCCAATGTGGCCGGGCTGCTGCACGTCACGCATTGCCCGGTGAAACGGTTCGGGCTCGATCGGTCGCACGCGGTGCATGCGTTCAACGTGCGGTATGGGCCGACGGCGACGGAGTTTGAACTGCCGAGCTTCAAGTTTCATCTGAACCTGGTGGGCGAGTTGAACGTTCGCAACGCGCTGGCGGTGATTGCCTGCGCGAAGCACTGCGGGCTTTCCAACCGGCAGATCCAGGCGGCATTCGACACGTTCAAGGGCATCCGGCGGCGGATGGAGGTGCGCGGCGTAGCGGGCGGGATCACGGTCGTGGACGATTTCGGGCATCACCCGACGGCGATCCGGGAGACGTTGCGGGCGTTGCGGATCCGGTATCCGTCGCAGAGGTTGTGGGCGGTGTTTGAGCCGCGTTCAAACACCACGCGCCGGAACGTGTTTCAGTCGGAGCTGGCGCGGGCGTTTGGAGACGCGGATGCGGTGATCGTGTGCGAGGTGGCGCGGCTGGAGCAACTGGCGCCGGAGGAACGGCTGGATCCGCAGCGATTGATGCAGGACCTGAGAGGGGCGGGCAAGGCGGCCGATTATCTGCCGGATCCGGACAGCATTGTGGCGCACCTTGGAGAGAAGGCGCAGGGCGGCGACGTGATCTGCGTGTTCAGCAACGGAGGTTTTGGCGGCATTCACACGAAACTGCTGGACCGGCTGGCACGGCGAGGGTAGGGGAGCGGTCTGCCTCGCCGGGCGAACCTGCCTGGGTGCGGTCACGGGTTACGGCGTCCGGATTTTGATATTCCGGAAGGAAACGCGGTCGCCGTGGTCCTGAAGCAGGATGTGGCCGTCTTTCCACTCGCCGAAGCCGGGGATGCCTCGGTATTTGCTTTGGCTGACGAGTTCGCGGAAGGACTCCGAGCCGCGTTCATATTCGAGGATCTTGCGGCCGTTGAGCCAGTGTTCGACGTGCCGGCCGCGGGAGACAATCCGTGCGGTGTTCCATGCGCCGATGGGGTTGGGCTGCTTGTCTTTGGCGGGCATCAGGTCATAAAGGGATCCGAGGGTGCGGTTCCCGTTGCGGCCGAGTTTGGCGTCGGGATGGCGTTGGTCGTCGAGAATCTGGAACTCGAGACCGATAGCGGAGCCTGTGGCGGCAGGCATGCCGCTGCCGGTGACCGGGTCGAGGTTGGGCTGGACGAAGTATTTGATTCCGCTGTTGGCGCCGGGGGTGATGCGGAAGTCCACGAGCAATTCGAAGTCGGAGTAGCGTTGTTCGGTGATGATGTCGCCGCCGCCGACGGATTCACCGCCGCCGGACGGCAGAACGGTGAGGATGCCGTCCTTGATTTCCCAACCGGTGGCGGGGAAGCCGTTGCTGCGGGCGCTGCGCCAGCCGGCGGTGGTTCGCCCGTCCCAGAGCAGTCTCCACCCTGTCTCTTATACACATCTCCC
>DGDZ01000074.1:67391-149911 GCA_002385705.1 Verrucomicrobia subdivision 3 bacterium UBA3939 | reverse complement strand
TGAGCGCAGGTTCATGGGGAGGGATCAAGGGGAATCTGAGTCACGCCTTTGACTTCGCCTCTTCTGATCCGTGCCTCGGTGGTGAACGTTTGTGACGCACCTACCGCGCTGAAATCTGATTTGGTGTTCGGTCGAATCGGTCGATCATGGTGTCTCAGTCGTGGAAGATAACGGCTGCTGCGTCTGAGGCTGAATCGCCGCCTTTCCTTTGCTCTCGAAATGCCAGCGTGTGACGATGCCATGAAATGAGCGAACCGCTCGCAAGCAACCACACCATGACGCCCGTAGCGATGCTCAGCGTTGAATGTTGACTATTCTCGAGGCGCCTCCCCAGCACGCATGCAGCATTCGTTGACTCCCGTTGCGTCCACACGCTGCGGCTGGTCCCGCTCCGCAGGACACAGCCGCGCTCCAAACCGTGCGTCGATCCATCATCACCAACGAATCACACCGCCCCCGCGTCAATCGTAAATCCCCTGGATGTTGGATGTTTTTCTCAGAAGAGGCTGTTCACCGCAATTCCCAGCACGCTCAGCGGCCCCTGGTCCTCCAGGCCTTCCGTCGCCTTGTCCAGCTTCTGCAAACTCAGTTTCGCGTTGCGATAGAACTCGTCGTCGTTCACAAGCTTGCCCACCGAACCTTCCCCTTTGTTGATCTTCTCCGAGATCTCCCGCAGGTTCGTCATCATCGCCGTTGCCTCCGTATACAACGTTTCGTCCGTGACCAGCTTCCCGAGCGTGCCCTGGCCGGCGTTGACCTGGTCCACCACCTTGCACGCCTGAGCCAGCGCAACCTGGATGTCCTCCGTCGCCGTCTGCAGATTGCTCACGGTGTTCAGCGACGACCTGTAGAGATCGTCCTCGAAAATCAGCCGCCCTACCGTGCCCTCGCCGCGCGACACCTGCGCGGTGATCGACTGAATGTTCGAAATGGTCGCCGTGAGCGGAGCCTGGTTGGCCTTGAGGAAATCGGTGAAGGGCCCCAGCAGGTTCTCGATCTTCACCCCGGTGAAACTGCGCGTCAGGTTCTCGACCCCGGTCGCGACGTCATCGAGCTTGGCGAGCACCGCGCCGAGATCGGGCTGTTCCGTGGTGGACAGTTCAATCCCGCTCTCCGCCAAAGGCGCATCCGGCGAGCCGAAGCTCAACGCGACGAAGTTCTGCCCGAGCAGGCCGGCGAACTTCACGGTCGCAATGCTGTCGGTTTTCACACCCGCGTCCCGCCGCACTTTCATGGTCACCCGCACCTTCCCCTGGTCGAGACTGATTTTCTCGACGCGGCCGACTTCGACGCCGGCGATCTTGACGCGATCGCCCACCTTGAGTTCCTGGACGTTGTCGAAGAGGGCATGAAACTCGTAGCCCGGCTTGAGCCGTTCGATGCCGCCCACCATTTCGAGAACGAACACGGCGGCCAGCGCGGCGAGCGCGACAAAAATTCCGATGCGGGTTTCCAGTGAGTTTCTCATGATCTTATCTTTCGTTCGGACGTTTAAAATCTGCACGCAAAAACCGCCGGACCACCGGGTCCGGGTTCTGCTCGACTTCCCCCGGCTCCCCCATCGCCACAATGCGCCCTTCGTGAATCACCGCAATCCGGTCCGCCACCCCAAAGGCCAGGTCGCGGTCGTGCGACACCACCAGCGACGTCACCCCGATGCGCCGATTAAGCTCGAGGATTTCCTCGGCGATGACGACCGCCGACAAGGGATCGAGTTCGCTCGTCGGTTCGTCATAGAGGATCAACTGCGGTTCGATGACCAGCGCGCGGGCGATGGCGACGCGCTTCTTCATGCCGCCCGAGAGTTCGCTCGGCATTTTGTCCTCGGTACCTTTCAGCCCCACACTCTCCAGTTTCTCGATCACGATGCGCCGGATCTCCTCTGGCGGATGCAACCGGTGTTCGGACAGGTAAAGGCCGACGTTCTCGCCCACGGTGAGCGAACTCAACAGCGCGCCGGACTGGAACACCAGCGCCATCCGGTGCTTGTCCATCACTCCGGAGGACTGCATCGACTCCCCCTGGATCAGGATCTCGCCCGAATCCGGCTGTTCGAGCCCGATGATATGTCGCAGCAACACGCTCTTGCCGCTGCCACTCGGGCCCATGATGACGAAAATCTCGCCCCGCCGGACGGAGAAATCGATCCCCTTCAACACCTCCTGCCCGTTGAAGCTCTTCCGCAGTGAACGCACCTCGACGCTGACGCCGCCCGTGTTGTCTCGGTGATCCTTCATGACAGCAACAGACGCGTCAGGATGTAATCCAGCAGGACGATCAGCACGATGGAGTTGACCACCGCCTTGGTGACCGAACGGCCGATGCCGCGCGGCCCGCCGAGCGTTACCAGTCCCTGGTGACACGAAACGATTCCGATCACGAGCGAGAAGCAGAACGCCTTGAACACGCCGTTCGCCACATCCGGAATGTCCACCACATCCCGCAGGTTCATGAAGAACGCGCGGAACCCGATGTCGATCCGGTCGTTGGCGGCGGAGACCACGGCGCCGCCCAGCCAGCCCACGAGGATGGCAAAGATGACGAGCAACGGCAGGGCCACCGCGATCGCCACCATGCGCGGCAGCACCAGGTAGTGAACGGGATCGATGTTCATTGTGCGCAGCGCGTCGATCTCCTGGTAAACGCGCATCGACCCGATCTCGGCCGTCATGGCAGAGCCGATCCGCCCGGCGATGAGGATGGACATCATGACCGGCGCCAGCTCCTTGCACATGGCGATGCCCACGAGTCCGCCGACGGCGCTGGCCAGGCCGCGCTCGACCATGACGGGGCCGATGTGCAGGGCGATGACGCCGCCGATGAAGAACGAGAGCAGGCACACCATCAACAGGCTGGCGTTGCCGATCTCGTAAAACTGGTCGAACACCTTCTGCCGCTGCCGCCACGCCAGCGGCAACGCCGCCAGCGTGCGCCAGAAAAGCAGGACCATTTCGCCGATGTTCTGGAACATATCTATCGTTGCCCCGCCTCGGGCAGGGTCTCCGCCGATGCGGCATTCGCCTCCGCCGCGCGCCGCGCTTTGCCGAATGGAATATGGAACACGCGCAGTCTGTGGCCGTCGGGACCGGATTGATACTGAAAAAGGCCGAACAGGAGCGAGACTTTTTTCGATTCCGGACTCTGCTCGCGACGGTAGAGGTTCCACAGGAGCGACTGGCTTCGCGCATGGCGCTGCGGGTTGAACTCCGATCGCCAGAACGACCAGAGCGGCGAGTAATTGCGCTCGATGCTCTTGTTGTTCGGCAACAACGGTTCCAGAACCGAGAGCACCTGGAGGCGGGTATTGCCGTTGTAATCGCGCTGATGCGTGAACAGCGGCCAGAAGTCCACCCGCCTCCGCGCGGACCCGGTCTCGAGGTTCTTCTGAATCGTGTCCGAGTACAGGAAGAACAGGATCCGCGTCCGCTCGCGATCCAGGGATTCAGTGTGCACGCGGTTATACTTGTACACCGGCCAGAGATAGAAGCGGCTCTGCAGGTTCGTGCTTTCGGCGCGGCTGAAGAACGGCCAGACCCGCGACGTGTGCTTGCCCTCCCCGCGCGCGAACACAATCAGCGGCCACGGCGTCTGCCACTCGACATACTTCCGCTGCCGGTCCTCGATCTTCGAGAAGAACGGCCAGAGCACCGTGCTCGAATCGCGCATCGGCGACCGCACCGAGCTGTAGAGCGGCAGCACCGCCCACTGCCGCACCGGATTCTCCGTCCCGATGCCGCCGTGGTGCCGAATGAAAAACGGCCACATTACGGTCAACGCATCATGCCCGCCCACAATCTGAACATCGCCGAATCCATTGGTGGCATAAGTGACGTCCTTGTGCTCGCGCCCGATGAACGGCCAGAACTGCCAGCCCCACAGCGCGTCGCCCCGCCGCACATGGAAAAACGGGTAAAGGTAATTGTCGGTCACCACATCCCGCTTGCGCGTCTTTGAGTAGAGCGGAAACAGCACGAAGTACGTCTCATCGCGCATCAGCCGGTCCTTGAGCCGCCCGTAAATCGGAACCAACGCCGTGTAGTTCCGGTCCGGATCCTCGGAACGCTGCTGGAAGTAGATCGGGAACAGCGTGAATCGCCGGCTCGACTGTTCCTGCTGATTCTGCCCGCCCGCCACGCTCAGCAACTGAAACAACTGCCAGCGATATTCGGAGCCGAAACGATCGTACGTGAGGACCGGATAGAGAAAGTCATGCTCGACAAAATCCGTGAGGGGGTCTTCGACGCGCGCCGTCAGCGGGGGCACGGCCCAGGTCGTCTGGCCGTCGCGTTCTTCCGTATAGAAAAGCGGTCCGGCGATTTCCGTCCGATGCCCGGGCGACAATATCAGGGCGAACCGATCGTAGAAGAACCCGGCGTCCACCTCTGCGGCGGCGCGTTGTGGAACCAGGAGAAACAGGAGAACGGCCCAACTGCAGAAAAGGCCGGAAAACGCGGCGAGCCGGCGTCCTGTAACGTTACAGGCACGGCAAATCGCCCCTAAAACCGCCTCCAACATAATGATTGACTTTAAAGCTGGTTCCACTAGGTTCATCGCACACTTGAGGTTTTTACCTCGGTTCCTCCCGACCCAGTGTCGATTGTGCATTGTCGACGCTGGGTTGTTTTCTTCCGGTCCGCCGCAAAAACAGATTCAACAGCGCGGGGAGAAACATCAGCGCCGCAATCATGCAACTGGCCACGCCCAACGACATCACGATGCCCAGACTCTGAATGCCCCGATGCTGCGCCAGGATCAGGCTGCCGAATCCGGCAATGGTTGTCAGCCCCGAAACCAGCACCGCCTTCCCTGTGCTCCTGGCGAGAATCCGCGGCGTGTGCTCCTCGGCGAAACGATTCAGGATGTGAATGCCGTTGGTCACGCCGATCCCGATCACCAGCGGCAGCGTCATGATGTTGGCTGGATTGAAGGGCAGGTTCATGAACCCCATGAAACCGCTCAGCCACAGGCAACCCATGCCCACCGGCGCCAGCGCCATCAGCATGGCGCCAATGTTCCGGAAGTGCAGGAGCACCAGTAACACGACCGCCCCCAGCGCATAATAGGCCGCGTCCACGTAACTCGCCCGAAGCAGTTCCGTGTAAAAATAAAGCTGCACCGGCGTGCCCGTGACCATCGGATCAACGGTCTGCAGTTGACGGATGAACTCCTCCTGGTTGTCCCGTTGCCAGACGTCCTTCTTCGGATACACCTGCAGGAGCACCTTGCCCGTCACCCCGATGAACCGGTTGCGCAACGACTTCGGCAAATCCTCGATTCGCATGGGAGAACTGTCGTCCTGGTCCTGCAACGTGCGGAACATGTCGCGCACATCCCGAAACAGAGCGCGTTGAAACGACGCCAGTTTGGCCGCGCCGATCGCCTGCTGCGCGGCGTCACCGCGCAGTATCTCCTTCCGCAGCACCTGAACCGCGGCCCGCAACGACCCCAATTGCGCGCTCAGTTCCGGATCCGAGTCGCCGACCTCCGCGAGCGCGCTGCCCAGATACCCGTACAACGCGTAAAGGGACTGACTCAGCTCTTCAAGATCCACCGGCTCGGCGTCCGGGTCCTTGAACTGAATGTCGGCAAGCAACCGCTTGATCTCGCCGATCCGCTTCAGTTTCTCCGTCGGGTCCTGCGTCAGGTAGGAGGCGATGGAATCGACGCTCGCGACGGCCGGCAATTCCTTGATTCGATTCTCCAGTTGAACCGCTTCCTCGAGCGAGTCCGCGATTACGGCCGCGAACAACACGGATCGCGTGGCTCCATTCGTGCCGGATTCCGAGACGCTCGCAGCCTCGATCAGCTTCTCCTGGAACACAACGGCCGGCAATCCGGCGCTCTGCATGTTCAGCAGGTTGTAGTCGAAGCGAACGCGTCCCACCTGCGAGGCGGCGAGCACGCAGAGCACCGCCGCCACCGCGATCACCATGCGCGGCCGTTTCAGCCAGATCTCCTCGATGCGCGCGCGCCGGTCGTGCAATGCCCGCTCATGATCGATGACATTCTGCCGGCCCCGCAGCAACAGCACCGGCAACAGCGTCATCATCGGCACCAGGCAGATCAACATCCCGCCCCCGCAAATCACGCCCATCTCCTGGATGCCTTTGAAATCCGTCAGGCCCATCGCCAGGAACGCCCCCGCCGTGGTGAAAGCGCCGGTGAAAATGCCTTGCCCCGTGAAGATCATCGCCTTCGCCAGCGCGCCTTCCTCGTCCAGGCCATGCCTCAGTTCCTCCTCGTAGCGCGTGATCAGATGCACCCCGAAATCGATCGCCAACCCGATCAGGATCGGCACGAACGTGATCGTCAGAATGTTCAAATGCCCGATCACCAGCGTTGCAAACGCCAGCGTGTAGGCGATCCCCACGACCAGGCACACCGTCGCCTTGATGGGGCGTCCCGTCTCGTTATAGCCGTAAACGAAGATCAGCGAGCAGACCACCAACGCGACCACGCTGGCCACCGTCGTGTCCTTCTGCGACTGCACCATCTCGTCGATTTCCAGCACGGGCTCGCCGGTGATCCCCACGTTGACGCCCGGGACTTCGGCCCGCGTCTCGCGGACCAGTTCGCGCAGTGTTTCCACCGCGTCGGCATTCAGCTCCTCGCTCGGCGCGTGCGCGGTGACCAGGTAGATCCGGCCGGAATCATACGTGATGTAGATCTCCCGCTCCGCCTCCGGTCCGGCGTTGAACAGCGCATTGATCCCGGGCGATGGCGGGGTGCCGGACCGGCGCAAGGCCAGCACCGCCTGCAGCACGATCCGCTCGAGCGCCGGCAGCGCGCGCACCAGCGATTCCGCATTCGTCGCCGGCCCGCGCGCCGCCGTCCGGAACTGGGCGTTGATCATGTCGAACAACGACACCAGATTCGTCGTCGTCGAGAATCGCTGAATGAACCCCCGATACTCCTTCAGCATCGCCTCGAGCTGGACCAGGTTCTCCTCCGGCAGGAAGAGCAGCGCCTTCCGGCCCAGCATCGTCAGGTCGCCCCTGTAAAAAACATCCTCGTAAAGATTGGTGTTGGCTTCGAGCCGCGCGGCGAGGCGCTCGACAAACTGCCGGTTCTTCTCGGAATCGTCGCTCTCCACCACGACCACCAGGTCGTCCTGCCGCGGGAATTCCTCCCGGAAACGCAGGAAGTTCTGGTGATACGTCTTGTCGGATCCAACGAGATCGTTCCGCCGGGTGCTGAACTCGAGAAACTGGACCGTGTACCAGACGCTGGCCAGGAACAGCACCAGGTTGGAATAGAAGAAGAACCTGCGATGCCGGCAGACGGCCCGCGCCAAGGCACCGAGCGCGCGCGCGACGGGCGAATTGTCCGTCAACGACTTCATCGAACAGCTTCGCCCGCCTTCGCCAGGCCGCCGGCCCGCCCGGCCGGCGCATCACGCCTTCCGGTCTTCGGGGAATTCCGCATTCGAATAGACGTCCTTCACGTCGTCGTTCTCTTCCAACGCATCAATCAATCGGTTCACCGCCGCCGCCTGCTCTTCCGAGAGCGGGACGGTGATCGCGGGCAACGACGTGATCTCCGCCATTGCCGGCTTGATGTTCCTGGCTTCGAGCTGCTGGTGGACGGCTTCGAACTTCGCCGGCTCGGTCAGGATCTCGTAGCCTCTGGCGTCGGCCCGGAAATCCTCCGCCCCCGCCTCCAGCGCCACTTCCATCAACTGGTCTTCATCGGCGTCTTCCCGCGCCACGATGATCTGGCCTTTGCGCTGGAACAACCGGCTGACGGCGCCCTGCGCGGCAAGGCTCCCCCCGTTCCGGCTGACGATGCTTCGAATCTCGGCGGCGGTGCGGTTGCGATTGTCCGTGCTGATCTCGACGAGCAGGGCGACGCCGTGCGGCGCGTAGATTTCGTAGGTGAGCTCCTCGTATTGCGCCGCCTCGCCGCCGCCGGTTCCGCGTTTGATGGCGCGCTCGATGTTCTCGTTCGGCATGTTGGCCGCGCGCGACTTGAGCAGCACCATTCGGAGGCGCGGATTCATGGCGGGATCCCCTCCTCCCAGCTTCGCCGCGATGGCGATCTCCCGGCTGAGTTTCGCAAAGATCTTTGCGCGTTTGGCGTCAATGGCACCTTTGAAATGCTTGACTTTTGCCCATTTACTATGACCGGCCATGTTTCGTGCTTGGTTGATTGATCGCGTGGCCGAAATTAAACAGGAGCGCCACCGCCCGATCAAAGCCAATCTTCCGTAAACACACGGAATCGCCAACATCCTGGCAAACGGCCCCGGCGACTATACTCCCGCCCTTCCTCGTATGAAACGCATCGGCGGCTGCTTTGCACTCGCGGTTCTCGCCCTTTCATTTCACCCGGCTCAGGCGCGGTCCTTCGATGGACCAATACACTCGGCGGAAACTGGTTTGTTGCCGCCAACTGGACTCCCAATGCGGTCCCGGGCGCCTTGGACACGGCCACCACCACCAACAACGGCACCTATACCGTCCTGATCCCAACGGGCTCGGTCTCGGTCGCCAACCTTTCGACTCACCCGCTCCGGCGGACCCGAGGCGGTTCACACGATCCAGGCAACCACCAACTTCATTCACTGGACGAACATCGGTTCTGCCACCGGCGATCTCAGCGGCGATTTCATCTTACCGACACGAACGCGCTCCAGTTCCGCTATCGCTTCCACCGGGTGACTGATTGAGCGGCCTGATTGAAGATAGCTCGCCTTGCTCACAACCTGGGGCTTTGAGACGGAACGCCGTTGGGATTCTTCGTTCCGTCCGGGCGCTTGCAGAACCCTGGGAGCCACACGCTTCGTCCATGTGCTGCGGCTGGTCCCGAACGGCGGGACACAGCCGCGCTCCGCCCCGGCTCGCAGAATCAGGCGCCCGGGCCGCGTCGCGTAAAGCCCGCGTCAATCGTAAATCCCCGGGGCGTTGGATGTATCTCCCGCCTCAGTCCAGACCCCGTCCCGCCAACCCTTCTTCATCCAGTCCGAGATAGTGCCCCAGCTCGTGCAGGAGCGTCGTCTCGACCTCCTCGCGGAAGATCTCTTCATCCTGCTCGGCGAAGTCCCAGAGGTTTTCGAGGAAAAGAATGATCTGCGGCGGCAGCGGGCCGGCGGGTTCATCGGCGAACTCCGGTCCCGTGAACAAACCCAGCGTATCGGGCTCGATGCCCTCGGCCTGAAGCTCCGGGCTTGGAACACGCTCGAACACAATAGGCAACTGAATCGCCCGCTCGCGCAACTCCCGCGGCAAACGGGCCAGCGTCGATTCCACCTGCTCCAGCGCCAGTGCGTGAATGCGATTCCAGTCCAATCAGGAAGTAAAGGTTCTCACGGCCTCGACGCAGCGCCCGCAGATCGTCGGGTGCTCCGCATGCCGGCCCACGTCCGGTTCCCAATGCCAGCAACGTCCGCATCGCGTGCCCTCGGCCTTTTCCACCGTCACCACCACCGCGTCCGAACCGCCCGGCGTCACGCTCAGTTGAGACACATTCAACAGTTCCCGCAGCGCTTCGGTTTGTTCTGCCGCTGCGGCCAGCCGCTCAGCCGGACCCGTGATCCGCAATCGGGCCTCGAGCGCTTTTCCGATCAACTTCGCCTGCCGCGCCTTCTCGAGTTCCGGCAAGGCCAACTCGCGAAGCGCAAACAGGTCCTGCCATAACGCGCTCTCCGCCTCGGTCATGGAAAACGCCAGCGGTTCCCAGTCCGTTTCGTGAACGCTGCCGGTCCCGACGCCGGGAATGCATTCCCATGCCTCGTCCGCCGTGAACGCAAGGATCGGCGCCAACATCCGGCACAGCCCGTGAACGAGCCGATGCAACGCCGTCTGCGTCGAACGCCGCCGCGCCGATCCGGCCGGGTCCGTATATAACCGATCCTTGATGACATCGTGATACACCGCCGACAGTTCCACCGCCACGAACTGGCTCACCCGCTGATAGACCACGTGGAACTCGTACCGGTCGTAAGCGTCCATCACCGCCCGCTCGAGCTTCGCAAACTCGCTCAGGATCCACCGGTCCAATCCCGTCAGCGCCGATTCCGCCACCGCGTGCTTTGCCGGATCAAAGTCGTAAAGGTTCGACAACTGATACCGCAGGGCGTTGCGGATGCCACGGTAGGTTTCCGATACCTTGGCGATGCGCTCTTCGCTGACGACGATGTCGTTGCGAAAGTCCTGCGACGACACCCACAGGCGCACGACGTCGGCGCCCCACTTCTTCACGTACGCCTCGGCCGTCTGCGGCTTCTCGTATCCGCCCTGGCCCTGCCTGCTCTTCGAGATCTTCTCGCGGTCCGCATCGACCATGAACCCGTGCGTGAGCACCGTGCGGAACGGCGCGGCGCCGTTGCCCGCCAGTGACAGCAGCAACGACGACTGGAACCAGCCGCGGTGCTGGTCGCTGCCCTCGAGATACATGTCACACTGAAACGGTTTCCCCGTCCCGCGCAATTCCGGGCGCTGCGCAATCACCGCCCGGGACGACGAACCCGAATCAATCCAGACATCGAGTGTGTCGGCGGATTTCGAGGCCGCCTCGGGCCCGGTCCAGTTCTTCGGCTTCAACAGCGACCACAATTCCTCCGTGCTCTTCTCGAACCACACGTTCGACCCGTGCTGTTCCACCAGGTCGGCCGTGTTGCGCACGATCTGCGCGTCGAGCAACGCGTTCCCTTGCGCGTCGTAGAACGCGGGGATCGGCACGCCCCAGGTGCGCTGGCGCGAAATGCACCAGTCCGGTCGCGACTCCACCGCGCCGCAGATCCGGTTCACGCCCCAGTCCGGGATCCAGGTCACGCGCCCGATCTCGTCGAGGGCTTCCCGGCGGAACGTCACGCCGCCGGTTGCCCGCGCATGATCGATCCGGATGAACCACTGGTCCATGGCGCGGAAGATCACCGGCGTCTTGCTGCGCCAGCAATGCGGATAGCTGTGGCTGTAGTCCTCCTGATGAAGCAGCGCGTTCCGTGCGCGCAACTCCGCCAGCACCGCCTCGTTCGCTTCGCTTTTCCCATGCTTCTCGAGGATCGCCTTGCCGATCAACGCAGCCGGCATCTGCTGTTCGACCGGCAGATCCGACGTGCGAGTGAAGCGGCCGTCGTCGTCCACCGGCGAATAAATCGGCAGACCTTTGCTCACTCCCAGCTGGTAGTCCTCCAGACCATGCCCCGGAGCGATGTGCACAAAACCCGTGCCCGTGTCGCTCGTCACAAACTCCGCCGGATACAACTTCCCCGTCCGATTGCAGAACGGATGCCGGAACTCCAGTTTCGACAACTCCTCCGCCGCGACCGGTTTCTCTTCATACGCCTTCCACCCGCACTTCTCCGCCACAGCCGGAAGCAGTCCGCGGAAGACGATGTAGCTCTCCGCGCCGACGCGAACCTCGACGTATTGGAACGTTTCGTTGTAGGCCACCGCCAGGTTGGCCGGCAACGTCCAGGGCGTCGTGGTCCAGATCACCACATTCCGGTCGGGTTGACCAACGACCGGGAACTTCACGAAAATGCTCTGGCTGATGTGATCCCTGTATTCGACTTCCGCCTCCGCCAGCGCGGTCCGGCAGGGAATGCTCCAATACACCGGCTTCTTGCCGCGATACACAAATCCCTGCTCGACGATATTGGCGAGCAACCGCAGTTCCTCCGCCTCGTACTCCTTGTTCAGCGTGAGATACGGGTTCTCCCAGTCGCCCAGCACGCCCAGGCGCTTGAACTGTTCGCGCTGGATGTTGATGTACTTCCGCGCATACGCGTCGCATGCCTTCCGGATCGTCGCCGCGTCGGCGCTCGCGTCGCCGGCCTTGCGCATCTCCTGCGACACCTTGAACTCGATCGGCAACCCGTGGCAATCCCACCCCGGCACGTAGGGCGCATAGAACCCGCGCAGCGCTTTGTACTTGATGATGAAATCCTTGAGAATCTTGTTCAGCGCCGTGCCGATGTGCACGTCGCCGTTGGCAAACGGCGGGCCGTCGTGAAGCACGAACTTCGGCGCGCCCGCCCTGCGCTCCTGGATCCGCTCGTACAACCTCGACGCCTGCCATTGCTTCAGGCGTTCCGGTTCCCGGGCCACGAGATCCGCTTTCATCGGGAAGTCCGTGCGGGGCAGGTTCAATGTCTCTTTGTAGTCCATCACAAAGGAGGCGCAAAGTAACAGTGCGCTTCCGCAGTGTCAACGAACCCGGGCGCTCCGCCGCGGGCCTATGACGTCTATGACCCGCAGCAACGTTCAAGCGTTCCAGAATCACGGGTAAATCTGAGCCGATTGCGCGTTCGACCGCTGCTGCGGCTCGCAGAGCCGCGCTCCGGATGCGCCTGCGCCTCGAAACAGGGCCCGGTTTTGACTTTGCCTCCCCCCTCCTCTAGCCTGCGCGCATGAAAGTTATTCGCCACACGGACGCGGATTTCTCCCGGCAGTTGCGCGCCATGGCCGCGGCGTCCAGCCTGTTCGATCCCGAAATCGAACAGCGAACGCGCGAGATCATCAACGCTGTCCGCGACCGCGGCGACGAAGCGTTGCTCGAGTTCACTGAACGCTTCGATCGCGCGAAACTGACCGCCGACCGGCTCGCGGTCACCCGCGCCGAGCTCATGACCGCGTCGCTTCGGGCCGACCCATCGCTCCGCGCCGCCGTGGCCGAGGCGGACCGGAACATCGCCGCGTTTGCCAGGAAATCCCTGCGCCGGGACTGGGAAAGCCGCAATTCGCACGGCGCGCGAACCGGCGAACGTTTCGATCCCTTCCAGCGCGTCGGCGTTTATATCCCGGGCGGCAAAGCGCCGCTGGCTTCAACAGCCCTGATGACCGCCACCCTGGCCCGTGTGGCCGGTTGCCGGGAGATTGTCGTGTGCACACCGTGCGGCCCCGACGGCAGCATCAACGCCGCGCTCCTCTTTGCCGCGCGCGCCGCCGGCGCGACGGAAATTTACCGCGTCGGCGGAGCCCAGGCGATCGCCGCCATGGCGCTCGGCACTTCCACCATTCGCCCCGTTCAAAAGATCTTTGGTCCCGGCAATGATTACGTCGTTGCCGCCAAGCGCCTGCTCTTCGGACACGTCGCCATCGACCTCCTGCCCGGCCCCAGCGAAGTGCTCGTCATCGCCGACGACACCGCCAATCCGCGTTTCGCGGCGGCGGACCTTCTGGCCCAGGCGGAGCACGGTTCCGGGCACGAACGCGTCTGGCTCGTCACGACCTCGGCGCGCATGCTCAAGGCGGTGGAAAAGGAAATCGCCCGCCAACTGCCTAAGCTGTCGCGGCGCGATTTAATCCAGCGGGTCCTCGAAGAGAACACGTGGCTCGTCCAGGTGAAGGACATCCAGCAGGCGGTGGCAATCGCGAACGATCTCGCGCCGGAACATTGCGAGATCATGACGCGCAACGCGCGCAAGGTGTCGGAAGGCATTGTGACGGCAGGCGCGATCTTCCTGGGGCCCTGGTCACCGACCGTGCTGGGCGACTACGTTGCCGGACCGAGCCATACGCTGCCCACCGGCGGCGCGGGCAAATCCTTCCCCGGGCTTTCGGTCGATCAATTCCAGCGCCGCACCAGCATCGTCGAATACAACCGCGCCGCTCTGAAGAAAGCGCTCAAGGGTGTCGCGCGCTTTGCCGAACTCGAAGGCCTTGGTGCCCACGGCGAATCGGCCGCCATACGCCTGCAACGTTGATCCGTCGCATGACGCCGCAATCTCTCATTCGTCCGCTCGTGCGGAAGCTGCACGCCTATGTTCCCGGCGAACAGCCGAAGATTCAGGGGCTGATCAAGCTCAACACGAACGAGAACCCGTTCCCGCCTTCTCCCAAAGTGCTGGCCGCCGTCAAAGCGGCCACCGACGGGCGATTGCGGCTCTACCCCAATCCCGCCGCGGACCGGTTGCGCGCCAAACTCGCAAAGCTGCATCGCTGCAAACCCGAAAACATCCTCGTCGGCAACGGCTCCGACGAAGTGCTCGCGCTCGCGGTCAGGGCGTTTGTTGAACCGGCGCCCAGGGGCCGTCGTTCGCGCGGCGCCGCTCGCGCACGCTCGACGGTCCAGTACTTCACTCCCAGTTACTCGCTGTATCCGGTGCTGGCCGACATTCATGGCGCGATGCGAAACCCCGTCTCCCTGCGCCCCGATTTCACTCTGCCGGCATTGCCGGAGCTCAAGCGGCGGCGGATATGGAACTTCAACGCCGCGCTCACGTTCGTTACCACGCCCAACGCGCCGAGCGGACGCGGTTACACCACACAGGAACTCGACCGCCTCTGCCGCGCGCAACGCGGCGTGGTGGTGCTCGACGAGGCTTACGCCGACTTCGCGAACGAGAACGCCCTGCGGCTGGCGCTGAAGCACGATCACGTGCTGGTCGCGCGCACGTTTTCGAAGGCTTACTCGCTCTGCTTCCAGCGCGTCGGCTATTGCGTGGGGCATCCGGAACTCATCGCGGCGCTGCACAAGATCCGCGACAGTTACAACGTGAACGGCCTCGGACAGATCGCGGCCGAAGCGACCCTCGACGATCTGGCCTACTACAGGGCGAACTTCGCGCGGATCATTGCCACGCGGGAACAACTGGCGCGCGATCTCACCCGGCTGGGTTTTCGCATGTTCCCCAGCAGCACGAACTTCCTCCTGGCGCAGCCGCCGGGTCCTCCCGCGAGCGAGTGGCTGCGGAAATTGCGCGAGCGCAAGATTCTCGTCCGTTGGTTTGATCAGCCCGAAGTCAGGCAGTATCTGCGGATCACCATCGGCACTCCAGCCGAAGCGCGCGCCCTGGTCCGGGCCGTGCGCGAAATCCTGAGCCGGGTTCAGTAGGGGAATCTGGCTTTTCGCCCGGAAATCCCGTTGGGATTCTCAGCGGCAGCCTGCCGGAGCTGTCACCAATTTACACACTGGTGCATCGGGTTCAGACGCTCCCGGGGCCGGCGTGCCGAACGGGAGCGCCCGGGCATTCGTCTTGCTCACTGGAAGGCGTGTATCTCGACTACTATGGCTTGACCGAACTGCCGTTCGACATCACGCCGAACCCGCGGTTCCTGTTCTACAGCGCCAAGCATCGCGAGGCCTACAACCACCTCCTGTACGGCATCCGCGAGCGCAAGGGCTTCGTCCAGCTCACCGGCGAAGTCGGCGCCGGCAAGACCACGCTCTGCCGCGCCTTCCTGGAACAACTCGGCGACAACTACTCCACCGCGCTGATCCTGAACCCGGTGTTGAACGCCGACGAACTCATGAAGGCCATCGCCATCGAGTTCGGGCTCGACGTGCGCGGCATGGACCGCCTCGACACCGTTGCCGCCATCAACAATTTCCTGCTCTGGAACGTCGAGCAGGGCAAGGACGCCGTGTTGATCATCGACGAAGCGCAGAACCTGACGGAAGAACTGCTCGAGCAGGTGCGCCTGCTGTCGAACCTGGAGACGGACAACCGCAAGCTGCTGCAGATCGTGCTGATGGGGCAACCCGAGCTTCGCGATCGATTGAACAGCCCGAACCTCCGCCAGTTGCGACAGCGCATCACCGTGCGTTACCACCTTTCGCCACTCAGGCAATCCGAGATCAACGACTACATCCAGCACCGGCTGCAGGTCTCGGGTTCGCGTGGCGTTCCCCGATTCACCAAACCGGCTCTGTGGCGCATCCACCATTACACGGGCGGCATTCCCCGCCTGGTCAACGCCGTCTGCGACAAGGCGCTGCTCGCCGGGTTTGTCAACCAAACCGCGGAACTGGATTACCGGGTCATCGGAACGGCAATCCGCGAACTGGAAGGTGATGTCGGTGTATGAGTCTCATCAATGATGCCTTGCGGCGCGCGAAGGCAGTGCAACAGTCCAACCCTCCGCCGCCGGACCCCAACCTCGAATTCCGCCCGGTCGAACCCGACCGAAATCCCCGGAGTCCTTTGTTGCTGTGGGCGGCCGGCGGCGCCGTCGTGTGCGCGATCGGCGTGCTGTTCCTCATGCTGCGTTCGAACGAACCGGTCGCCGCAAAGCCCATCGCCAGTCCCCAGGCCGCAGCTCCCGTAACGCCCGCAGTGGTCGAACCCGTAACATCCGTCGCGGAAGTCGCCACCAACACGCCCCCCGCGGAATCGACGAATGAGGTTGCCGCCGTTGCCGAACCAGCGCCTGCGCCCGTCCCCCGATTGCAGGCCATCCTTTTCAACCCCGCCCGTCCTTCGGCGGTCGTGAACGGCAAAACGGTCTTCATCGGAAACACCGTGGCCAACTTCCGCGTAACCTCCATTACCGAGACGACGGTGACGCTCGTCGGCGAAACCGAATCGCACATCCTGACGCTGGAATAGGAGAATTTTTCTTGGCCGTGGCGCCCGGGATCAGGATGATGAGCGCCCGATGAATTCATTCCGCGAGAAAATCCGGTCCTCCCCGGTTTATGCCCGCGTCGCGCCGTTCTTCGTTTTTCTGATCATCACCACTGCGGGCGGGCTGATGGGCGGCGATTGGAAGTTCTGGCTCTACGCCGCCAAGGTGTTCGTCGGCGCCTGGCTGATCTGGGAAATGCGCCCCTTCGTGAAGGAAATGCGCTGGGCCTTCAGCTGGGAGGCCGTGGTCGTCGGCATCCTCATCTTTGTCATCTGGGTCGGGCTCGACCCGTATTATCCCAAGAACCACCTGTTCTGGGAGGACACCGCGGAGAGCGTTTGGGATCCGTTCGCGCGGTTTGGCGAAGGCAGTTCAACCGCGTGGGCCCTGGTCTGTATCCGCATTGCGGGCATGACGCTGGTGGTACCGCCGCTCGAAGAGGTATTCTATCGCTCGTTCCTGTATCGCTACGGCGTGCAGACAAATTTCACGGAGATGCCGTTCAACCGTTTTCATCCCACCGCCTTCATCGTGGTATCCATCGTGTTCGGCCTGGTGCACTTTCAATGGCTTCCCGGCATCCTCTGCGGCATGGCCTACCAGGGACTGGTGTTGCGGAAGAATCGCCTCGGCGACGCCATAACCGCGCACGCCATCACCAACTTCCTGCTCGGCGTCTATGTCGTGTGGAAGCAGGGCGACGCGTGGAAGTTCTTCTAGCCCGCGCTGTTCATGACGCCCTGCATCCTGTTTGAAGACGAGCACCTGTTGGTCGTCAACAAACCGGCGGGAATGAACACACACGCGCCCTCTCATTACGCCGGCGAGGGAATCTACGATTGGCTCAAACACCGAGAACCGCGCTGGTCGCATCTCGCCATCATTCATCGGCTCGACAAGGAAACCAGCGGCGTGCTGGTGTTTTCAAAAACACCGCTCGCCAATCGCTCGTTGACCGCCCGGTTCAGCGGGCGCGCGGTGAAGAAAACCTACCTGCTGCTCACAGATCGCAAACCCTCCCGCGAAAGCTGGCGCGCGCGCTCAAACATCCGCCGCGCCCGCGAACGCTATGTCAGCGGATCCGTCGGAGATCCCGCCGAGACCCGCTTTCGCGTCATTCGCCAGGTACACCTCCCTCAGGCCGCGTTCTGCATCGAAGCCGAACCCGTAACCGGGCGAACGCACCAGGTCCGCGTTCACGCCGCCGACGCGGGAGTGCCGGTGCTCGGCGATCGTCTGTATGGCGGATCCGCCTTCGGCCGTGTCTGCCTCCACGCCGCTAAGATCACTTTCGAGCATCCCGCGACCGGCCGGCCGATGACGTTCGAAGCCGAAGTCGATTTCACGGCCGACACGGCATGGGCACTGAGGCGCGCCCTGATTGATTTTGACGAGACCGACGCGTTCCGGGTGATCCACGGTGCGAGCGACGGTTGGCCGAAATGGTACGTGGACCGGTTTGGAGACTTCCTGTTATCGCAGGCGGAGCGGGTGCCCGGTGAAAAGCAGCGCGAATGGCTGAAACAGTTCGCCTCGGCTGCACTGCCCGCCAGGCCAACTCACACGGTGTACCACAAGATCCTGACCACGGAGGTCAGAAGACTGTCTGCCTCAGAGGCGGCGCCGCAATTGTTCACGGGAACGGCGGCCCCTGATTCGTTCGTCGTGCGCGAGAACGGCGTCCGGTATGAAGCAAGCTTTCATGAAGGATATTCCGTCGGACTCTTCCTCGACCAACGCGACAATCGGCGGCGCCTGCTCACCGGACACGTGGCGGCGGGCTTCGATCTGCGGGCCGGAGCGCCGGGCAAACCACAAGAACTGCTGAACACCTTTGCCTACACGTGCAGCTTCTCGGTGTGCGCAGCCGCCGCCGGATGGCGCGCGACAAGCCTCGATCTGTCGAAGAAGCACCTCGACCGGGGCCGGCGCAACTTCCGGTTGAACGGGCTGGATCCGGAGCAGCACGACTTCATTTACGGCGACGTGTTCGACTGGCTTCGGAGGTTTGCGAAGAAAAATCGCGCGTTCGACCTGGTCCTCCTGGATCCGCCGACCTTTTCAAAATCGCGGAGCAGCGGATGGTTCCGGGCGGAGAAGGATTACGGAAAACTGATCGCCACCGCATTGAGCGTGTTGAAGCCGGGCGGCGTTCTGTTCGCGTCCACCAATTCCGCGCGCTGGGATGCTGAAGAGTTCCTGGCGACTGTTCGCCACACGGCGGCGTCATGCCGACGGGCGATTCAACAGGAACATTATGTTCCCCAACCACCGGACTTTCCCATCTCGCGAGACGAGCCCGCCTACCTGAAGACTGTCTGGCTGCGCGTCGCGTGACACGCCCTCACTGGCGGCGATTCTCCAGCGACCGCGTGATGAGACTCGCGTGTTTTCTTGAATGGCGTCCCCGCATGAGAAGGATGAGAACCACTCCGCTCAGCGCCACCGTCAATACAATTCCCGCCAGCACTGCGTTGTTCATGCGGCCGGCGGACGGAGCCGGACCGGCGTTCGCACCGGGCTGAGGCGCGGAAGCCCGCGCGGCAACGGGCGTCACGCCGGGCGATGTTTCAACCGTTTGTTCGGAAGGCGGAGTCGGCTCCACCGGCTTCGGCTGAGTCTCGGCCGCAGCAACAGCGGAGGTCTGCGCGGAAGGCGCGGGCGCCGCGGCAACCGCCGGGCGTTCAGGCAAAGAGTTTGTCGGCGTTGATTCAACGACCTTGAGCGGCTGTGGATCGGGTTGAGGCACGGCCTGCGTCACATTGGTCGAAGGCTTTCTTCCGGAAACGATGAGCGGCGGTGGAGTGGGCCGGGGCTGCGCCTTTACAGGTTCCACGGCGCGGACCGCCTCGTTGCGGGCCTGCACCAGCGCCTCCTGCAACGGCGGCATCTCGAGCGGAAACGGCGGCGTGCTCACCGCGTACTGCGTTACGTTCCCCAGACTCGCCCGCAGCAGCGTGACGAAGGGCATCTGTCCTCTCGCCTGTTCCCGCCGCCACGAACGAAAGCTCGCGTTGATCTTCTCGTCAAAAGGCGTCCCGACGATCTCCGACGATCCGTCGGAAAGGATGATGACCGTGATGAAGTCGGACGACTGCACCAGGTGCATCAAGGTGGGCATCACATTGGGAAGCCGGCCGCTGCCCTCATGCGGTTGCGCCCGAAGGAAGCCCGCCAGCCGGCGCGCCGCCGGGATGTTGTTGGACGTGAACGTCTGCAGCGGAAAACGCCCCGTCTGCAGCTCCTCGTTGAACGTCCAGACGCCGAGCGTATCCCCCGGTTGCGCCTGGCCGTTCATCGCGCTGACAACAAGATTCGACGCGATCTGCTGCACCGCTTCGCTCCGGCGCTCCATCGCGCGCGACGTGTCCACCACCAGCAACCATCGGTGGGAGGTGGACGGTGTCTTCACCGAAGGCTCGGCGGCAGTCAGCGGCAGTGAAAGAATCCCCGGCAACAAACAGACAACCAGCCAGATGTTCCGGAGAAGGTTGGTCGGCTTCAATAGTCTGCTCATGCTTGTGTGCCTGGTTTCTCGGGCAACAACGGCGCCAGAGTCCCATCTTGATCGGCGCTTGGCGAGCATTTGTTTGTCATGCGCACCCAGTGACACGCCGCCCAGCCGGTCTTTGCGTGAAAGCGCCACGACAAACCTGCCGCCGCCACGCCCAGCCCGGCAGCCAGCCCGATCCAGATCCCCATCGCGCCCAGTCCGAAGCGGAACGCCAGCAAGGAACCCACCGGCAGTGCCAGCACCCAATACGCCAGCCCGGCAATCGCAGCCGGATGCCGCACGTCGTTCAGCCCGCGCAGCGCGGATATCGCAACAACCTGCACGCCGTCGGCGATCTGAAAGATCGCAGCCACAATCAGCAATTGCGCGGCCAGGTTCAGCACCTCGGGTGCCGTGATAAACAGTCCCGCAATGGGACGCCCCGCTGTCATGAAGAGAACCCCACTGACAGCCATGATCGCGGCGGCCATCCCGACGCCCCCGAAACCAATTCGCCGCATCCGGGAGAATTGCGCGGCGCCGTAGGCGTGGCCGACGCGGATGCACACCGCCATCCCGATCCCAAGCGGAAACATGAATGTTGTGGCCGCGCACGTCATGGCAATCTGATGCGCGGCAATCGCCTCCGAACCGATCCAGCCCATCATTAACGCCGCGAAGACGAACGCGCTCACCTCGAGCAAATGCTGCAAGGCGACCGGAACCCCGAGCGCCAGCAGACCGCGGAGGCGTTGCCATTCCAGGCGCCCGCTCCAGCGCGCCGGCCGGTAGGCCCGCAACGGCGCGGCAACCAGCACATAACCCAGCATCGCCAGCGCCATCCCGCTTCGCGCCAGAAGCGTTGCCCAGCCCGCTCCGTCCAGCCCCATTGCCGGCGCGCCCCAATGTCCGTAGATCAACACCCAGTTCAACAGCACGTTCAACCCGACTCCGCCGAGCAGAACCACCGTCGGCGCCCAGGGATGTTTCAACGCCTCGCTGAACTGCTTCATCCCATGCGCCACCAGCGCCGGAAACATGGAAGCCGCAAAGAGAATGAGATACGTGTCCGCCGCCTCAACCACCTCGGGCGGCTGCCGCAGGACCGCCAGCCACGGACGGACGCCAATCAGCGACAGCGCCGCTGCCAGCCCCATCAGCACCGACATCAACAGTCCGTGCCGAAGCACCTGGGCCGCATCGTCGGGCCGGCGCGCACCGTACGCCTGCGCCGTGAGCACCGCTATCGCCGACAGCAGTCCGAAGCCGAAAACCAAAGGCAGATGGGCCACGGCATTGACGAGCGAACAGGCCGCCAGCGGAACCACGCCCACCCGCCCCACCATGATCGTGTCAGCCAGCCCCATCAGCATCTGGCTGAGCATCCCGCCCATGATGGGAAACGCGAGCGCCAGCGTCGGACGCGCTTCGCGACGCCACAATCGGAATCGTCTGGTCAAATGCCCTCGCATATCAACGGCCCGGGACTTCCGTCGAACGCGCCCCGGCAGCGATCACCAGGTCCGCCTTCGGCGACGGCTTTGACCTGCCACGCACGATCAATGCGACAGCAACAATGATCAGGGCACCGGCGATGAAAAGGTTTGATGAAAGAGGCTCACGACCGATCGTGCACCCGAGCAGCACGGCGATGAACGGATTGACATAGGCATAAGTGGACACGCGGGCGGGCGTGCTCACCTGCAACAGCCACACGTAGGCGGGAAAACCGATCAATGAACCCGCAATCGTCAGGTACAGCCACGCCACCGCCGAACCGGTTGAGATCCGGCTCCATGAAAAGGAGTGAAGTTCTCCGGCGAGTACACCGGCCAGCATCAGGAGCGCGCCGCCGGTGATCATCTGCATCGCCACGGACAACAGGGCGGATTTCGGCTTGTCCGCGTGCCGGGTGTAGAGCGAACCCCACGCCCAGCACATCGACGCCAGCATCAGCGCCGCCACGCCCCACGCGTAGAACGTTCCCTGCCCGCGCCCCTGTCCACTCGTGAGCACGGCCACGCCCAGGAAACCAACCACCAGCCCCTGGATCACGCTGTTGGACGGTCGCACACCCCGGGGGCGGGCCCAATCCATCAGCACCATCCAGAGCGGTGTCAGGGCAACCAGCAGCGCCGCCACACTGGACGGAATCACCTGCTCAGCCCAGGTAACGCCTCCGTTGCCGAGAAGCAGCATCAGCGCTCCCGCCACCGCGGCAACGCGCCATTGCCGGAGCGACGGCCTCTCGCCGGAACGCACGAACGCGAACGCATAGAGGATCAATCCCGCCACCAGAAACCGCGACCCCGCCATGAGAAAGGGCGGAATCGTCTCCACACCGTACCGGATGCCCAGGTAGGTGGATCCCCAGATCACGTAAATGGCGGCAAACGCGGCTACGACCCAGCCAAAGGGCGGCCCGTCCCGCCCGGGCTGCGCTTGTTCCACTTGTTCGTCTTTTGTCATGTTCGATTGCCGGTCCGTGCCGGCAGATAAAAGGCAGATAAAAAAACCCACCGCCGTAATCCAGCGGTGGGCTCTTAAAAAATGTTGCTGGCCTATGACTCTGTGCTCCCACCGCCCGCTACGCGCCAAAGGCGCATCGCCGCCGGATCTACCGGCAGCCAATTCAGATGGGCGATGTTCAGCTTCATGAGTCGGACGTGAATCTAGCCATTCCCGGGTGCAGGTCAATGCTCAATTAGGCCCATAAAACCGCCCCACAACCGGGACAATTCTTGTCGCATATGCGCGCAGAATTGTCCCGCGCTGAAGGAGGCGGGTTTTCGTAAGGATCACAGGCCAAGGCGCTTGGCAATTCCGTTGGGACAATTCCTGTCGCATATGCGCGCGGAATTGTCCCAAGTAACGGGGGCCAGAACTGCGGCGGGTCGGTGCTATGAAACCGGCACGACGGCAATCCAGCAGCTTTCGCCGAATCGCGCTTTGAACGGTTCCACCACACCCCGGGCGCGGTCCACACTATCGAAAATCGCAAAGGTCGTCGAACCGCTGCCGGACATGAGCGTCGCCAGCGCGCCGTTCTCCCTGAGGAACTCCTGGTAGATCTCCAGGATGGGATACTTCCGGAGCGCCGGCGCTTCGAGCGAGTTGTAGAACAGCGACGCGGTCCGATCGAGTGTGGCGTCCTGCAAAGCGGCGATCAATTGGCGCGCCCTTCCCGGCGTGCCGTTCAGCGCTGAAGGAAAATCCTTGAGCGACTGGTACGCCCAGGCTGTGGAAATCCCAAAGCCCGGGTGAACGAGGAAGAACGCGGTGTTTCGCAGCGCGGGAAAGGGATCCAGGGGTTCGATGCGCTCCCCGCGGCCGGTCGCCAGCGCCGGGCGGTCCTGCAGAAAGAACGGCACATCCGACCCCAGCGACGCCGCCAGGGCCTGGATCCGGTCTTCCGCCAGGGGCGTTCCGAAGAGGTCGTTCAGCGCGGTCAAGGTAATCGCCGCATTGGCGCTTCCGCCGCCAAGACCCGCGGCCAACGGCAACCGCTTTTCCAGAACAATCCGCACGCCGTCTCCCGCCTTCGAAGCTTCAAGGAAGCTCTGCGCGGCGCGATACACCAGGTTGGCGGAGTCGGTCGGCAGGGCGGGATCGCTGCAGGTCAGGTGAATGCCCGAACCGCAGCGCTCAAAGGTCAATTCATCCGAAAGCCGCACCGGATGCATCACGGTTTCCAGCTCGTGAAAGCCATCCGGTCGTTTTCCCAGGATGTTCAGCAGCAGGTTGACTTTGCAGGGTGATTCTCTTCGGATCATCGTGGCCGATGGCAGGCACCGGCTGGCAGGATGATGGGCATTCCAACAAAAAAGCCAACCTCGAACGCATTCGAGGCTGGCTCAAAGTTGCGGCTGAGCCGATCAGTGCACGTCAAAAATCCGGAATCGGCTGCCCGGCATGAACGGTATCACATCGCCGCCGCTGAAACCGATGGAAGTGTCTGTGGCGAACAGGGAATCGGCCACGACACCGGGCACGTAGTTGTCCGGATACACCGGGCCCGGCGCAAAGTAGTCGGTCAGGATGGGATCGTAGGGCGGCAAGGGTGCCGTGATGATTTCATAAATGCCGATGCCCGTGCGGGCGAGTGTGCGATTGACGCCGCGAATGACACCCGTCGTATAGGCGTAATCCGGCGTATCCCAGAGCGCCGCCTGCTCGACGGTCCGGCGAAACTCTCCGCCGCGGAGGATTTCCAGGGTATTGGCCATGCCGCGGCCAAACTTGCGTTCGACTTTGGCGCAGCCCGTCACCATCGTGGCGGCCACAGCCAGAACCAGGAGGGAAATAGTTGTTCGCATAAGGTTCGATTCGTTAGCCGGAGAGTATCGCGAATAACGCTCTTGTAAAGGAGGTTTTATTCCCGCAACGAGGTCGGGCCGGGCCGGGCCGGGAGCAATTCCACCGCCGCCAGCTTCTCCCGCTCCCAATGGCGCGATATCAGCACGCACACCTCAAACAACAGCTGGACCGGCACAATGATGAAGAACGAACTGATGAAATCCGGCGTGATGAAGCAGATCACCACCAGGTTGATCACGAAAAAGTATCTCCTGCCCTTCACCAGCCACTCGTGCGGAATCACCCCCAGCCGGACCAGCGTCAGCAACACCACCGGAAATTCAAAGCTCAGCCCCATCCCGATCATGAACATCGTCACCAGCGAGATGTAATCCTCCGCCCGCCACAGTTGCGTCTCAATCCCCAGCCATTCGTTGAACGCCGCCAGGCCTTTCAGCGAAATCGGCAACACCAGGAAATAACACATCACAATGCCGGCCAGAAACAGCCCTGCACCGACGACCAGCGCGCGGCGGAAGTACTTTCTCTCCTTGCGCGTCAACGCCGGCACGACGTAGTCCGCGATGAAATAAAGGATGAACGGCAGCGCCACCGTGATCCCGCCCCACAGGGCGATTTTCATCATGGAGGCAACGCCACCCAGGGGGTTGAGCCAGTCCAGCCGGACATGAATGCCGGAACGCTCGAGCGGCCATTGAAGAATGGCCATCACCTGCTTTGCCCCGGCCATGCACACCACCATCCCGACACCCAGCGACACCAGGCAACGGATGATCACCCACCGGAGATCCTCAAGGTGTTCCAGAAAGGGTTTGACGGGTCCCCCTTCCTCCTCTGGCTCCGGATCAGGACGGACAACCTCGGACTCGTTGGCCATGACGGCGGCTCAGCCTTTGTGCTCGGAAGAAGCTGACGGATCGGACGGCGGGACGCTGACCTGCTCGACAGTTTTTTCAGGCGCTTTCCGCCCGGACGCGGACCGTGGCGGCTCGTCTTCGATGGCCTGCTGGAGTTCGTCCGTGACGTCGCGCGTGGCCTTCTTGAATTCCCGGATACCCTGGCCCAGCCCGCGCGCCAGCTCAGGGAGTCGGCGAGCGCCGAACAGCACCAGGACGACCACCAGGATCGCGACGATCTCCCATCCGTTCAGCCACGCGAAAGTGACAGCATTCATAACTCGGCTAACGTTCGCTTTCGTCGCGGCTGGCCTTCTTGAATTCCCGGATGCCCTGACCGAGCCCTCGGGCCAACTCAGGCAGCTTGCGCGCGCCGAACAGCAGGAGCACCACCGCCAGCAGCAGGACAATTTCCCAGCCGTTCAGCCAGCCGAACAAAGCAGTATTCATAGTGTGTTTAAGTGAAGGGAAGCTACGCCCCGCGCCGGACTTAGTAAAGCTCCAATCCGACTGCGGCGCGTGGCATTCATGCCGCTTGAAGGTGCGTATGCATGCGGACGGCCGAATCTGAAGGCCGCGCCCCGGAGGCAGGTGCTGCTCACTATTGTCCTGGCCCGCGGGTTCGCACCACACCCGTGCCAATCGTAAATCGCAACGCCCGAAGTTATTGCGGATGCAGCAGGACGAACTCCGCGCGACGGTTGCGACTCCATGCCGCCTCGCCGTACCCGGGATCGGCCGGGCGGTCTTCGCCGTAACTGCGGGTCGCCACGCGCGCAGGATCCACGCCGCGCATCGCCAAAGCCTGGCGCACCGCCAACGCACGCCGCTCGCCCAGCGAACGGTTGTACTCCTCCGTGCCGCGCTCGTCACAATGGCCTTCGATCAACAGCTTCGCCGAAAGATCACTGGCCAGCACCGCTGCGACCGCGTCCACCTTCGCCTCATCCCCCGGCCGCACGGCCGAGCTGTCGTAGTCGAAGTAAACCGTGTGGGCCGCCAACGCCGCGCGATCCTGGTGCATCTGATCCGGATCAAACGAAGCCGTCGGCCCTCCTCCGATTTCCACAGGCCATACTTCTTCGCCCGGTCGTCCGATGGGAATGCCACCGGAAAGCTCGGTCGGGCGTCCGTCGCCGTAGGCACCCGAGCGCGATCCCAGCGGGGTTGGCCCGATCTTCCGCGTCTTGCAGCCGGTGGCGGCAAGGCTCAGGGCCATCAACACCACAGCCAGCGTTGAAAACTTCGGGAAATTCATACAAGTCATTCGAAAAAAGCGGTTCAACGGCCTCACGCGTTACTGGGGCGGGATCAGGAGGATGAATTCGCCCCGGCGATTCTTCCGCCATGCCTCTTCATTATGCCCCGGATCGGCCGGGCGTTCCTCGCCGTAGCTGATGGTGTCCACGCGTCCGGGCTCGACACCCAGCCGGATCAATTCGTCGCGAAGCGCAATCGCGCGGCGTTCGCCCAGCGCCATGTTGTACCCTTCGGTCCCGCGCTCATCGCAGTGGCCTTCCACGCGCACTGCCTGCACGGGGTTGGATTTGAGATGCGCGGCCACCGCCTCCACTTTCGGTTTTTCGGCATTGCCCACGGCGGAACTGTCGAAGGCGAAATAAACCGTGTGCGCGCGGAAGGTTTCGCTGTCTTCCTGCCAGTTCAGGTGCGAGCCCGGCGGATTCAGGGGAATCAAGGGGGTATCGAGGCCTTCCGGAGAGAAGACTCCTTCCGGAGAGAAGACCCCTTCGATCGGTTCGGTCATGCCCACGTCCGGCACTTCGGCAATAGGCGGATTGGGAATGTTCGTGACGCGCGTCGGCCGCTTCGCGCAACCGAACGAGGTGATCATCAGCACCACTGCCACCAGGGTTGCCGTTGTAAAACTGGTTGGTTTCATTTTGTTTGTCGTGGAACGGCTGTGCCGGGCTACCGAGCCCAACTGGGTTGCGAATTGCTTCCCGAAATCCGAGCCACATCCTTTATCTGTTTCGTAAACACGTCAAGCAGGTACAAAACGCGGCGCCCATCGCCCTGGCGGCGCGTGAACACAATCGTGCGCGAGTTCGGCGCCCACGACGGATCCTCGCCCGAAACCAGGATGGTGGCATCGCCGCCGCGCCCGCCATTTGCCGGCACGATGCAGATCTCAAAGTCGCGCGACTGCCGGGTGAACACGATCCACTGGCCGTCGGGCGACCAGTCCGGTTCGGTCGGATTGCCGGCGCCCACCGTCGCAATGCGCTGCACCGGCCCGCCGTTGGCCGGCACGCGAAGCAACGCGCGCCGCTCGTTGATCTTCCCCGCGAAACAGATCCACTGCCCGTCCGGCGACCAGCACGGCGAGGATTCGTCCTCGCGCGTCTCCGTAAGCCGTTTCAAATCACTGCCGTCGATGTTGCACACATACACGTCCGGACTGCCGCCCTTGCTCAGGATCATCGCGACGCGCCGGCCGTCCGGCGACACCGCGGCGCTGGTGTTCAGGCCGGAGTACTTGGCGAACACGGTCTGCCGGCCGGTGGCAAGGTCGTGATGAAAGATGTTCGGGTTACCCAGGCGATATGACGTGTAGAACAGCGCGAAACGGCCCGGTACCCACGCCGGCGCCGCCACAATCGTGTTGTCGCGCGTGACCTGCTGCACGTTGGCACCGTCAAAGTCCGCCACGCGGATTTCGCTGTTCCGGCCGACTTCGGTCTTGAAGGCGATCATGGTCCGGGCGATGCCCTTTCTTCCGAGCGCCTGGACGAAGTCGTCGGCGAACGCATGGACCTGCCGACGCAGCGAGGCGCCGGAGTAGGCCCGGCCAACCAATGTGTTCTTGTTGATCGCGTCAATGGCGCGCGCCTGGAGATTGCCGTTGTTGCTGCCGCTGATCAGGTACTGCGCGTTTGCGGCATTGGTGAAGTTGAATCCCTGCACATAGAGATCGAACTCCAGCGTCTCCAGCGCCTCGCCGGTCAGCCCGCTGATGTTCACCCACACGGGCTCGGTGTCGCCGGGCCGGAGGGCTTCCTTGATCACTGTGATGCGGTCCCCCTGGCACAGGGCGGACGCGCACGTCGCCAGCGAAAAGACGACGAACGACACATTCTTCAGCATGGTGCTTTTCATCCAAGTAGTTGCTTTACCTTCAGATTGAAATCGATGATGACGGTTCGTTGATCTTCTTTTGCTTCCGCGGGCAGCTTCGGAGCGGGGCGGACACGTTTCACGGCGCTTTCAATGGACGAGTCCACAACGGCATTCCCGGACCGTTTGACGAAGCGCCAGTCAACAACGGTGCCGTCGCGCGCAATGGTGATCGACACGGTCGCCGTTGCGGAATCATCCTGAATGCCCTCGGGCGGCAGCCAGGCGTCTGTGTAGGCTTTCTTCACCGCGGCAAGCCAGTTGGCGTAAGGCACGCCGCCGCCGCCGGGGCCCCGCAATTCGATGCTCGTGCTCGACGACAGGCTGTTCCGGACATCTCTCAGCGCGGCGCTGACCTGGTTGCGCAACTCGCGCGCGGTCTCCGTCCGGGTGTCATTCGCCGGCGCCGTGGTCGAGCCGGCCCGGATGCGGTTTCGGCTGACCTGGATCTGCGGGCGGCGCGCCGGCTTCGGCTCCGGAACCGGTTCCGCGCGGGTCTCGGGAACCCGCGGCGGCTCGGACGCGCGAACCGGTTCAGCCGGGGGGGCGGGTGTCCGCTCGCGCGGCGCCGGAGGCGGCGGGCTGCCCGTCGGGCTACCGCCACCGCTGACGTTCTGATCCGTGGTGATCAGGGGAATGAAGTTGATGATCGGCACGTCCTCCGACTTTGAATCGGGCGACGAGAGAAACGCGGGGCCAACGAACAGAATGCCCGCCATGAGCAGGTGCATGCCTGCCGAAGCGATAAAGCATTTTTTCTGGAGCCGGTTCATCTGCGTTCCGGTTGAGTTCGCAATGAGTAACGCGTAATTCCGTATCGCTGGCAACCATCAATCAACGCCGCCAGTTCGCGGATCCGCCCGTTCTCGTCTCCGCGGATGTACACGACCAGGTTCGGGTTGTAGCGGAAATCCTGCGCCAGCTGCGCCAGGATCTGATTCAACGGCATCGGGCGCCGGTTCAGTGTGTACACACCCTGCGGGCTGATCTCCACCGTGCGGATGTCCGACGGATCGACCTTCGCGGTTTCCTGTCCGCCTTTTGGCAATTGCAGGTCGAGACCCTTTTCCAGGAGCGGCGTCGTGATGATGAAGATAATCAACAGCACAAACGCCAGGTCGAGCAGCGGCGTGATATTGATCTCGCTCAGGGTCACCAGCGAACTGCGTTGAGAAAAGCGGCGCATGGCGTCAATCGAGAATTGCGGGTTCAGACTCGAACGTTCTCATCACTGTTCCTTGAGAAACTCGGTTTCCATCTTCGACACCAGTTCCTGCGCGAAGTTGTCGAGTTCGACCGTCAGGACGCGCAGGTTGTGAACGAGCCAGTTGTAGCCGAACATCGAGGGAATGGCGACCAGCAATCCGGCGACGGTGGTGATCAACGCGGCCGCCACGCCCGGCGCCATCGCGGTCAGCGTGGCGCTGCCCTGCTGGGCCACGTGCCCGAACGTGCTCATCACGCCCCAGACCGTCCCGAGCAAGCCGAGGAACGGCGCGCCGCTGACGGCGATGGCCAGCAGGATCAGGCCGGACTCCAGCCGGAGCGATTCCTGGGCAACACTGTTTTCCAAGCGCCGCTTCACGTGTTCCATTCCCTTGAGGGAGACCTCCCTCCGCCGGCCGGACTCGGGATCCTTGAGCCAGGCGTCCAGTTCGCTGCTGCCGGCCTGATACACGGCAAACAGCGGACAGCCTTCCGCCTGAACCCTGCGGTCGAAGATATCGAGCACCGCCTTCTGCGACCGGAACTCGAGGGCGAAATAATGGTTCAGTTTCTTGGCGCGGCGCATCTGGAGCGCCTTCGAGATCATCACCGACCACGCGACGATGGAAAAGATGACGAGGCAGATGATGATGATTTTGGCTTCGACAGTGGCCTGGTTCCAGATGTAAATCAGTTCCATCTGGCTGGAGCCCGCCGCTCGAGCCGCAGGTGCTGAAGCTGCTAAAAAGAAAGGCACGTTCATCCCATCACGATCTTTCTCCGCAAACCTGGTCGTGAGGAATCGACGCGCCTGCGCGGAAATCGTTCAATAGCCGCAACAATTCCGGATTCAATCTCCGGTGCAGCTTTTCTAGCAATGCCATCATCAAATGCAAAGCAATTTTGAAAAAACTTATTGAAACCGTCGCCGCGAGTCGAGGGCGCGCCGCCCAAAGGGTTCCCGGACCGTGAGGGGATTGCCAGACAACAGCCGGCGAGGTGAATGAATGAATTCCCTTCATGGAAAGGCGAAGAGCACTCCTGCCGCGCTACAAGGGGGAAAAGACGAAGTGGAAACGGAGAGCACTCGTTGCCTCGTGCACTACAAGACGGAATGGATGCGAGGCGGGTTCGGATCTCGGATTCCGGGCCTCTTCGGATTTCGGTTTCGGATTTCGGGTCTTGTCAGGCGACGTTGTGCATGCAACAGACCTCCGGAATTACAAAATTCGTTCCGAATTCAACCGCGGTCTCCGGAAATGCCGCTTTACAGGCCATGCATCTTCGCCAAGTTAGGGCCATGAAGAAGCGGACGGCCACCCTACTCATTCTCCTCCTTTGCGCGAGCCCCCTGGCCGCGCACGCGCCAACATCCGACAGCTCAACCCCGGCGCGTTCTTCCCATTCAAACGCTCGCGCGTTGCCCGGGCATGAAATCGCTCAAACCATCTCGCTGATTACCGGCGTTGCCATTTCGCCCTTGCTCGGCGTCGGCGCCGTCGGCGCATGGGAGTATTACCACGCGGGCACGGCCGAGGAACGAGCCCGGCTGCACTGGTACGCCAACCCGTGGTTCTGGGGACCGGCCCTGTTGCTGGTGGCCATCTGTTTCATCAAGGACACCGCCGGCACCGCGCTGCCCACCGCATTGAAGAAGCCCTTCGACATCGCCGACGCCGTCGAAAACAAAATCAGCGGCCTCGTGGCCACCGGCGCTTTCGTGCCACTGGCGGCGTCGATCTTCGAAACGCCGCCTGCTGACGGCGCCTGGCTCAGTTCGATGGGGTTCGCCGCCATCGATGCAAGCTGGACGTACAACATCGTCGCCATTCCGCTCGCGATGGTGGCGTTCGTCCTCGTGTTTCTCGCCTCAAACGCCATCAACGTGCTGATCCTGCTCAGCCCATTCACGACGGTGGACCTGGCGTTGAAGACGCTCCGGACAGCCGTCCTTGGAAGCGTGGTTGCCACCGCGTGGATCAATCCATGGGTCGGTGCCGTATGGGCGCTGATCCTGATCGTCGCGGCCTATTTCATCTCGGGCTGGTCCTTCCGGCTGTCCCACACCGGTCTGGTGTTCATCTGGGATTTCCTGACGCTGCGCCAAAGGCGGTTCCGCCCGCAGGCGGGCGGCGCGCGGTTGTTCCTCAGCCGCAAGATCGAGAAGGTGCCGGCGCGGACCTACGGCACGCTGTCGCGCGACGCCGAAGGGCGCCTCGCGTTCACCTACCGGCCATGGCTCATTCTGCCGGAACGCACGATCACCCTGCCCGCCGGACAGTACGAAGCCGGGCGCGGCCTGTTCTATTCCGAAATCCTGCGGGTGGACGGCAACGAGACGAGAACCGTGATCCTGCTGCCGCCGCGCTACCTCGGGCATGAAGAGGAACTGGTGAAGCTGTACGGGTTGTCCGGCACGCGCGACGTCGGGTTCCGCGCCGCGTGGAGCTGGTTTCGAAACACGGTCAAGGGCCGCGCCACGGCAGCGCCTGCGTGATTTACGATTGACGATTGACGATTGACGCGGGGGTGGGGCGGCGGCTATCGGCTCTCTTCCCCGTGGGGCGAGCGTCCTCGCGAGCCGTCGTACGACCAGCTTGATCAAACAAAAACGAGTGGGCCTTTAGAGCTGAAAGCAACTGGCTTGAGTTCGTTGCTGCTGTTGTAAAGCTGCCAGCGTCATCGTACGACGGCTCCGGCCTGGCAAGCACGAGGACGCGTGCCCCGCCGCTGGTCAGTCCTGCCGGCCGATCAGTCTGCGCCGCGTCAATCCCCAACACCGCGTCAATCGTCAATCGTCAATCGCAAAGCGTCCGCCACGAAGGCGTCCACGTCCTCCTCGGTTGTGTCCCAACTGCACATCAATCGCGATTCGAAGGGCGTCACGACACCGGTGTAGAAATGCCAGCCGCGCCGGTGCAAGGCCTCTTCCATGCCGGACGGTAGACGGACGAACACGGCGTTCGAATCCACCGGATACACGATCTCCACACCCGGCACGCGGGAAAGCCCTTCAGCCAGGCGCTTCGCCATCGCGTTTGAACGCCGCGCGTGCTTCAGCCACGCGCCGTCGCGCAACATCCCCGTCCACGGTGCCGACAGAAACCGCATTTTCGACGCGAGCTGGCCGCCTTGCTTGCACCGGTATTCGAACTCCTTCGCCAGTTCCAGATCGAAGAACACCACGGCCTCGCCGATCCCGATACCGTTCTTCGAGCCACCGAAGCAGAGCACGTCCACGCCGGCCTGCCAGGAGATTTCCTTCGGCGCAACACCCAACGCAGCGACGGCGTTGGCGAATCGCGAGCCGTCCATATGCACCCGCAACCCGTGCTCCCGCGCAACGGCGGTTAACGCCCGAAGTTCGTCGGGCGAATACACCGTGCCGACCTCCGTCACCTGGGTCAGGCTCAACGCGCGCGGCTTGGGATAATGAATATCGGTGCGCTTCAGAACTGCGTTCCGGACCGCGGCGGGATCGATCTTCCCGTTGGCGCCGGGCAACAGGAGGACTTTGCTGCCGTTGGCGAAGAACTCCGGAGCGCCGCACTCGGAGGTTTCGACGTGCGCCAATTCATGGCAGAGCACGCTGTGATAGGACTGGCACAGCGCCGCGAGCGAAAGCGAGTTCGCGGCGGTTCCATTGAAAACAAAGAACACTTCGCACTTCGTTTCGAACACCTCGCGGATCAGGTCGGCGGCTTTCGCAGTCCATGCGTCTTCGCCGTAGCTGACCTCGTGATGGGCGTTCGCCTCCAACAGGGCCTCCAGGGCCTCGGGACAGATGCCCGCATAGTTGTCGCTGGCAAACTGGCGCGGTCGGTTCGCATTCACGCGCCGGACTGTAGTCGAGAGACCGCCTGCTGAAAACCGGAATTGGCGGCGCAGCCGGGACAATTCCGCGCGCATATGCGTCGAGAATTGTCCCGCTTCGTTCAGTCTTCTCCCGTATCGATGTCTTCGATGCCGTGGAGGTGGGAGTCCGCTTGCGGTGCGGTCATCACTCGCCAGATGCACCAGACGAAGAGGCCCACGACGAAACCCACCGACAGCGACATGGTGATCCAACCGCCTGTGCTCATTGTCCGACCTCCGCTTTGGTTTCATTTCGAACCCGTTGATCGGACCGGTTCTTGTCCCAGCGCCGCCCGGCCGCCGCCGTGGTGATCAGGAAGAAGGTGATGATCACCAGGACAAACCCGACGCTCAGCCGCGCCACCACGCTGTATTCCGGCCCGATCAGGTCCGTGACATAGCCCGTTGGCTTGAATTCTCCCGTGCTGAGATCCCAGCCGAGCACCTTGAACAGAATCCACAGCACAAAGATCGTCAACAGATACAGCGGGCACACATACTTCATGATCGGCTTGAAAAAGCCCGGAATGCGCAACGCGGCACCCCTGTGCGCCTCCTCCCAGGCCTTGTCCACGCCCACAACCCAGCCGAACACGACAATGATGACGCTGGCCATGACGAACAGCATGAAGGTGCCTATCCAGAAATCGATCGTGTCCAGCGCTTTCACGTCCTTGCTGAAATAGACGATGAACAGCGTGCCCAGGGCCGTGATGAGCCCGAGCAGGGCGACGGATTGCTTTCGATTGAGGGCCAGCCCCTCCTCGAGGAACGCAATACCCGGCTGCAACATCGACAGCGAACTCGTGATGGCCGCGAGAAACAGCAGGAAGAAAAAGGCCGTTCCAAAAAACTCCGAGAACGGCATTCTCGCGAACACCATGGGCAGCACCTTGAACCCGAGGCTGAAACTGCTGCCGATGAACCCGCCAACCGCCGCGCCCATGAACAGAAACGCCGCCGGCACCGTGATCATGCCGCCCAGCGCCACTTCGCAAAACTCGTTCGCGCTGCTCGCCGTCAGCGCGCTCAGGACGATGTCGTCCTTCTGGCTGAGATAACTCGCGTAGGTGATCACCACGCCGAAGCCGACCGACAGCGAGAAAAAGACCTGCCCGGCCGCGGCCAGCCACAACTGCGGGTTCCTCAACTGATGAACCACGTCACCGGGATTCCACATGTACCCGAGCGCGTTCAGGATGTTCTGGTCCGGCTTGGACGGGTCCAGCGTTCCGAGCGTCAGCACGCGGGCGAGGATCACCAGCGCGAGCACCATCAGCGCCGGCATGCCCCACTTGCAGAAGGCTTCGATGCCGCGCGACAGGCCGCGATAGATGATCACGAAGTTCAGGGCAAAGACGATGAAGAGAAAGAGGATGACGCCGTTGGATCCCGGGCTGATGGCCAGGCCGTCCTCGGTCGCGCCGACGAACCGCTCCCAGAACGATACGTAAGCGGCGACGTCGCCTCCCAGGTTGCTGAGGCCGCCGGTCGCCGATTTCCAGGCGTAGCCCAGGCACCACGCCTCGATGTACACGTAATACATGTAGATCGTCACCGGGATAATCGCGCCGAGCGCGCCGATATATTTGCCGACGGGATGCCGGATCAGCGCGTAGAAGATGCCCGGGCTGGACCGGAACCCTCGTTGGCCGGCGTAGCGGCCGAGCGTCCATTCGGCCCAGCAGATGGGGATGCCGAGGATGAGGAGCGAAGTGAAGTAGGCGATCATGAAGGCGCCGCTCCCGTACTGCGCCGCCAACCCCGGGAAACGCAGGAAATTGCCCAGGCCCACCGCGCTTCCCGCCACTGCCATGATAACGCCGATGCGAGAACTCCAGCCTTCTTTCGGTGTACCGGTGGTCATTGGCGGAACGTTCTACAAGGCTCGCGGCTTGCACGCCAGCGAAATCCGGCGGTTCCCTGCGGCGTTGCGCGCCCGGGATTGGAAGGCGGGTTGCGGTCGATGTTGTCTGCGGCAGATATCGTCCGGCGCGGAGTCGAAGGTCGCGTTCGGGGCGTTTCGTCGGGCGTATGGCCTGGCGTATTGCCTCTCCGGATACCACTTTCGTTCCATGGATCGGATTTCCGGTTGACGGGCCGGGTGTCCGTACCTACCGTTCGGTAGGTTTCCATGAGCACCGGCGCACAAAGCCTGACGCGCAAGCAGATTTTGTCTGCTGCGTTGAAGCATTTTGCCCACAGCGGCTACGCGGCCACCTCCGTGCAGCAGATTGTGAGTGACGCCCGGGTCTCGAAACCGGCGCTCTACTACCATTTCAAGGACAAAGCCGGCCTTTTCCAGGCGCTCGTGGACGAAGCGCACGACGAGCGATACCGGTTGATGCGGGCGGCCGCGGAGGATTCACGCGAGCTCCGGACGCAACTGGTGGCCATCGTCGCGTCCCTGTTCGACTACCTGAAGAAGAACAGGGAACTGATGCGGATTGCGTTCGCGACGGCGTTTGCGGCACCGGGAGAGCTGCCGAAAGGGCTGTCCTACCTGGAAAAGTGCGAACGAAACTTTGAATTCATTCATTCACTGATGAAGCGGGCGGCAAAGGCGGGAGTGTTGAACAGGCGTTTCACCCCGAGAGATCTGGCCAACGCGTTCTACGGCCAGCTCAACTCCTGCCTCGCTTCGCATCTACTGATGCCCGATTCGCCTCTGAATCGCGCCGCCGCGGCGCGGATGGTGGATCTCTTTTTGACTGGCGCGGCGGCGAAAAAGCGAGCAGGTTGACGCATCCTGCGGGGATTCTCAGGACAAAAACCATGAAACGAAAAATTGCAGTTGGCATTCTTATCGTCCTCATATTCGCCGGACTTCTCGGTGGTATCAAAGGACTTCAGATCAGCACGCTGATCGCGGCGAGCAAAGCGTTCGTTCAACCGCCGGAATCCGTTTCCTCCTTCGTGGTCCGCAGGGAAACCTGGCCGAAGACGCTCACCGCCATCGGGTCGGTCGTCGCCGTGCAGGGCGTGGATATCACCACCGAAGTCGCCGGCATCATCACGAAGATCGCCTTCGAATCCGGCGCCCGCGTCCGGCAGGGCGAGGTGCTGATCGAACTCGACAGCAGCACGGAGCAGGCGCAGCTCCGGGCGATGGAAGCGCAGGCGGATCTGGCGCGCGTGAACGCGGAACGCCTTCGCCAGTTGCGCGCCGACAACACCGTCTCCCAGGCCGAACTCGACGCGGCGGAAGCGTCGCTCAAGCAACTGCAGGCCAGCGCCGACGCCATTCGCGCTGCGATCGACAAGAAGATCATTCGCGCGCCGTTCGCCGGCATCCTCGGCATCCGCCAGGTGAACCTCGGCGAATATCTCGATCCGGGTGAACCGATTGTTTCGCTTCAATCGCTCGCGCCGGTGTTTGTGCGGTTTTCCCTTCCCCAGCAGGAGCTGTCCCGGCTGAGGACCGGCATGATAGTGCTCGCCTGGGCCGATGCGTATCCGGACAAGCGTTTCGAAGGAAAGCTGACGGCCATCAATCCCGATCTGAAAGCGTCCACCCGGAGCGTGCAGATTCAGGCCACGTTCGAAAACCCGGACCAGGAACTGCGCCCGGGCATGTTCGTCCGCGTCGAGGTGGTGCTTGAATCCGCGGACGAAGTGGTTGTCGTTCCCTCGACGGCCGTGCTCGGCGCGCCCTACGGCGATTCCGTTTACCTGATTGAACCCGCCACCAACAACACCGGCGGCCTCGTGGTCCGGCAGCAGTTCGTCCGGACCGGGCGCGCGCGGGGCGACTTTGTCAGCATCGAATCGGGCCTCCAGCCGGGCCAGACCGTCGCCAGCGCCGGCCTGTTCAAGCTGCGCAACGGGATGTCCGTCGCCGTCAACAACGAGCTCGTGCCCGCCGCGGGCGAGAACCCCAATCCGCCCGACAAGTAACGCGATCGTTTTCGGAACACAGGCATGAAGGCGTTCACCGACATTTTCCTCCGCCGCCCGGTCCTGGCGATCGTGGTCAACCTGATCATCCTGATCGCCGGATTGCAGGCGATCCGGAGTCTCAATGTGCGGCAATACCCGCGCAATGAGAACGCCTCGATCACCATCACCACCGCGTACATCGGCGCCAGCGCCGAGCTCGTGCGCGGGTTCATCACCACTCCGCTCGAGCGCGCCATCGCCGCCGCCGATGGCATCGATTACATCGAGTCCAAGAGCACGATGGGCCTCTCCACCATCACAGTGAGGCTCAAGCTCAACTACGACGCCAACAAGGCACTGGCGCAGATCAGCTCGAAGATCGACCAGGTCCGGAACGACCTGCCGCCCGAGGCGGAGGTGCCGATCATCAACATCGAAAGCGCCGACTCTCAGTTTGCGGCGAGCTACCTGAGTTTCACATCGGACATTCTCGAAGCAAACCAGATCACGGATTACCTCGTGCGCGTGGTGCAGCCGCGGCTGGCCGCGATCGAGGGCGTCCAGCGGGCGGATATTCTGGGCGGGCGCACCTTTGCCATGCGCATCTGGCTGAAGCCGGACCGGATGGCGGCGTTGAACATCAACCCGAACCAGGTGCGGCAGGCGCTGGCGGCGAACAACTTCCTCTCCGCGGTCGGCCGCACCAAGGGTGCGCTGGTGCAGGTCAACCTGACGGCCAACACCGATCTCCGCACGCCCGAGGAATTCCGGAACCTGGTGATTCGCCAGGAGGGCAACGAACTCGTCCGGCTCAAGGACGTGGCCGATGTCGTGCTGGGCGCGGAGGACTACGATTCCGAAGTCCGGTTCAGCGGCCAGCAGGCGGTGTTCATGGGCATCTGGGTGCTTCCCAATGCGAACACGCTTGATGTCATCAAGCGGGTTCGGGAGGAAATGGCGGCCATCCAGAAGGATCTCCCGACCGGGATGACCGCGAGCATCGCGTATGACGCCACGCGCTACATCGAGGACGCCATCAGCGAGGTGCTCGAAACGCTCTCCGAAACGCTGCTCATCGTGGCGATCGTGATCTTCCTGTTCCTCGGGTCCATCCGGTCGGTGCTCGTCCCGCTGGTGGCCATTCCGCTGTCGCTGATCGGCGCGGTGTTCCTCATGCAGGTGTTCGGGTTCACGCTCAACCTGCTGACCCTGCTGGCCATCGTGCTCTCGGTCGGACTGGTGGTGGACGACGCCATTGTCATCGTCGAGAACGTCGAGCGGCACATCCGCGAAGGGCAATCCCCGCGCCGCGCCGCGCTGCTGGGCGCGCGCGAACTCGTCGGGCCAGTGATCGCCATGACCATCACCCTGGCGGCGGTCTATGCGCCGATCGGGTTCCAGGGCGGCCTGACCGGATCGTTGTTCCGCGAGTTCGCCTTCACACTCGCCGGCGCGGTGTTCATCTCCGGCATTGTGGCGCTCACGCTGTCGCCGCTGATGTCGTCAAAGCTGCTGAACGCCAAGCGGGAGCACACGGGCCTCACCGGAAGGATCAACCGCGATTTCGAGCGGCTGAAGCGCCTTTACGCGAAAATCCTGGACACGACGCTTTCCGCGCGGCCGGCCGTGTATGCGGTGTGGATCGGGCTGAGTCTCCTGGCCTTCCCGATGTACATGCTCGCGCCGAAGGAACTGGCGCCGACTGAAGACCAGGGATTCCTCCTGGGCATCGTTGAGGCGCCCGCGGACGCGACGATTGATCAGACGACGTTCTACACGGAAGCGGTCAACCGCGAGCTGATGGCGGTGCCGGAATGGGAGCGGACGTTCCAAATCACGTTCCCCGACAACGGCTTTGGCGGGCTCGTGCTCAAGCCGTGGGGTGAACGCGAACGAACGGTGTTCGAGATCATGCCCCAGGTGCAATCGAACCTGAACCACATTCCCGGAGTGCGCACGATGGTCGCCGCTCCGGCGGCCCTGCCCGGCGGCGGACAGTTCCCGGTTGAGGTCGTGATTGCATCCACGGCCGATCCGGAAACGATTCTCGGCTTTGCGCAGCAGTTGCAGCAAAAGGCGGCCACGAACGGCATGTTCGCCTTCCCGCCGATCATTGACACGAAGATCGACCAGCCGCAGGTCGAGCTGGTGCTGGACCGCGACAAGGTGGCGTCCATGGGATTGGACATGGCGACCGTCGGCGCCGATCTCGCCGCGCTGGTGGGCGGCAATTTCGTAAACCGTTTCAACCTCGATGGCCGCAGTTACAAGGTCATCCCGCAGGTGCAGCGCGCGGATCGGCTGAATCCCGCTCAGCTGGAAAGCACCTACGTCAAAGGGCCCAACAACGAGCTGGTGCCGGTCAGCACGTTCGCGCACCTGGAACGCAAGACGGTGCCGCGGTCGCTGAACCGTTTCCAGCAGCTCAACGCCGTCAAGATCAGCGGCGTCGCCATCCGCCCGCTTGACGAGGCGCTGCGGTTCTTCGAGACCGAAGCGGCCGAGATCCTGCCGCGCGGGTATGTGCTGGACTACACGGGCGAATCGCGGCAATTGCGCGTGGAAGGCAGCAAGTTCCTGCCGGCATTTGTCCTGGCGTTGCTGCTGATCTTCCTGGTGCTGGCCGCGCAATTCAACAGCTTCCGCGATCCGTTCATCATTCTCCTCGGGTCCGTGCCGCTGGCCATGTTCGGCGCCCTGATCTTCAGTTTCCTCAAGATGCCCGGGCAGAATATGCCGTTCTGGACCGAGGGCTGGACGACGACGCTCAACATCTATTCGCAGGTCGGTCTGGTGACCCTGGTGGGATTGGTCTCCAAGAACGGCATTCTTATCGTCGAGTTCGCAAACGAACTGCAACGGCGCGGGCTGAGCAAGATCCAGGCGGTGCGCGAGGCCGCCCTGGTGCGCTTGCGCCCGGTGCTGATGACCAGCGCCGCCACCATTTGCGGCCACTTCCCGCTCACACTCGTCAGCGGCGCCGGCGCCGCCGCGCGCAACTCGATCGGTATCACCATCGTAGCGGGCATGGCGCTGGGAACGCTGTTCACCCTGCTCGTGATCCCGGCCATTTATGTCCTGATCGCGAAACAACACCAGGGCGAGGATCCCGGCGCCATTGCGAGGGACTTTGCCCCGGCGGAACCCGAGCCGGAGCCGGAACCCGCCCACGCCCGGTAGAAGACCGCCTTCTGCACAGTTTGGCCGGCGTATTCGAATCCACCTGAGCTATTTCGTGGGCGCAACAGAGCAGCCGCGCGAGCTGAATGCAAGCCTGGCAGGAGACAGGAACATCACCAGCGACGCGGGTGGCAGCCCGCCGACGAATCGGCCGGCCATACCATGAGACGATTGCCATGAAAACCCGACTGAGCAGACGCCCAACGCGCGCGATGACACTGATGGAGGTGATGATGGTGCTCGGGGTGCTGATGCTGCTGGCGACCAATCGACTGACAATGCCCGAACTCTGAGTGTCAGAGCGCTTGCATTCGCACGACTCGCCACATCGCACGACGGCTCCGGCCTTCGCCGAGGCTACGGCCGGGCAGGCGCGAGGACGCTCGCTCCACCGGGCATCGTTTTGGAACCTGGAACCCGGGATTTGGAACTTCGGACAACCAATCACACTGCACGACGGCTCGCGGGGACGCTCGCCCCACCGAGGGATGCGACTCTATCAACCATCAACAATCCACCATCAACCAGTTGGCACCGCCCCAAGCCTGTTGTATGCTCCGCGCATGTTCGACACCATTACGGATCAGATTTCGACTGCGGCGGAGAAACTCGCGCACCTGCGGAGGTTTCTTTGACGTGCCCGGCGCTCAACGGCGCCTGGGCGAATTGAACGCCCTGATGGCGCAGGAGAATTTCTGGAACAACCGCGAGCAGGCGCAGAAGATCATCGACGAGGCCGGTTCACTGCGCAACCGGATCGAGCCCCTCCTCAAGGCTGAAAAGCAGATCGAGGATTTCCAGGTCATGGTCGAGCTCGGCGAGGCCGAGCCCCCCGAGGCGCAGGAGAAGATCCAGCGCGAACTCGAAGCCGACCTTGCGAAGTTCTTCAAAGACCTCGATGCGCTCGAGCTGCGCGTCTTTCTGACCGGGCCGCACGACAAGAACAACTGTATCCTCAGCATCAACGCCGGGGCCGGCGGCACCGAGGCCCAGGACTGGGCCGAGATGCTCTCGCGCATGTACCAGCGCTGGGCCGAAGGCCGCGGCTGGGAAGTCGAGATCACCGACGCGCTCCCCGGCGAAGGCGCCGGCCTCAAGAGCGTCACCATGCTCATTCGCGGCGAAAACGCCTACGGGTTCGCCAAGGCCGAACGCGGCGTGCATCGGCTCGTCCGCATTTCGCCCTTCGACGCCAACAAACGCCGGCACACCAGCTTCGCCAGCGTCGATGTGATCGCCGAGCTCGAGGAAGACACCAAAGAGATCGTCATCCCGCCGTCCGAATTGAGGATCGACACGTATCGCTCCGGCGGGAAGGGCGGCCAGAACGTGAACAAGGTCGAGACCGCCGTGCGCATCACCCACATCCCCACGGGCATTGTGGCGGCCTCGCAAAGCCAGCGGTCCCAGCATCAGAACCGCGCCACGGCCATGAAACTGTTGCTGTCCAAACTCTACGCGCAACGCCAGGACGCGCAGAAGGCCGAGATGGAGCGGTTTTACGGGGAAAAAGGAAGTATCTCGTGGGGGAACCAGATCCGCAGCTACGTGTTCCAGCCCTACCGGATGGTCAAGGACCTGCGCACCGGCGTCGAAACGAGCAACGTCCAGGCCGTGATGGACGGCGACCTCGATCCGTTCGTCAACGCGTGGCTGCGCGCCGGCTGTCCCTCGCGCCGCATGCAGGGAGTCAAGGATGAGGACGAATGAGCAACATCCTCGACACCATCGTTGAAGAGAAGAAGCGTGAAGTCGCGCGGCTGCCGGAGCGGCCGCTCGCGGCCGGCGATCTCCGCGACGCCCTGCTGGCGCGCAACTCGCGCCGCGATTTCCTCGGAGCGCTGCGTTCGCCGAAAAACGGTTCCATCGCGCTGATCGCCGAAGTGAAGAAGGCCTCGCCGTCCGCCGGAATCATCTGTCCCGACTTCGACCCGGTCCGCATCGCGAAGGACTACGAAACGGCCGGCGCCACGTGCCTTTCGGTGTTGACCGACGAGAAGTTCTTTCAGGGTTCGCTGGATTACCTGCGCCGGATCCGCGCGGCGGTTCAACTGCCGTTGTTGCGGAAGGATTTCATCATCGACGAACGCCAGATCCTGGAAGCCATCGAATGGGGCGCCGATGCGATCCTGTTGATCGTGGCGATCCTGGACGATGCGCGCCTGCGCCGGTTTCATGAACTGGCGACGGAAGCGGGATTGGCGGCGCTGGTGGAAGTGCACGACGAAATCGAGCTGGAACGCGCCCTGGCTTTGAAGGCTCCATTGGTCGGGGTGAACAATCGCAACCTGAAAACGTTCCAGGTGGACCTTGCGACGACGGAACGCCTTGCCGCGAGGCTGGTCTCCCTGCCCGCAGATGTTCGGCCGCTGCTGGTGGCCGAAAGCGGCATTCACACGCGAGCGGACGTGGAACGCCTGTCAAAATGCGGCGCGAAGGCCATCCTTGTGGGAGAGTCGCTGGTCAAACACGGAAATATCGAGCAGCGCGTCCGCGAGCTGATGGCGTTCCCGGCAAAGCCCGCCTGACTACGCAGGAGGTTGCGGGTCCGTTTCACTCGCACCCGGCGTTTCGGACGGCGGAGCCGCGGAATCCGACGCGGTTGGCGGCGGGGCCGGCTGATACGCTTCGATGCTTTCGATGCGGTGCGTATGCCGCGCGCCGTGCACCTCGAATTCCACCTCGTCCCCCACCTTCCGGTTCAACAACGCCTGCGCCACCGGGGAGAGATAGCTGATGATACCCTTGTCCGGGTCGGAGTCCCAGGCGCCGAGAATGGTGAACGTTTCGCGTTCGCCGGTTGAAACATCGGTGGCATGCACGATCGTGCCAATGCTGACGACGTCGGTTCGAGCATTCGAAAAGTCGGTTCCCCGGGCGCGCACGAGCTGGGCTTCGAGCTCGTCCTTGCGGCGCATCAGGACCTTCTGCATTTCCTTCGCGGCTTTGTACTCGTGGTTTTCGCGCAGGTCGCCGTAGCTGCGCGCCAGCGCGATCTCCTTCGAGTTCGCGGGGATCTTCTTGTGCACCAGTTCCGCGTATTCCTCCTTGCGCCGTTCGAGGCTGCTCCAGGAGACGATCAGGGCGGTGTCCTGCCGCGACGGCTCGCCGCTGATGAGCGACTGCACCGCCGGGTGGCTCTTCACGATGCGCGCCAGCAGCGAGCGCTTGTCCATGTCGTCAAACACCGGCGAGAGCTGCAGCGCGCGGGTGAGGTCCTTGATGACGTCCAGCTCCGCTGCGGCGGTCAGGTCGGGCAACAGGTCCGGGTCGTCGAGGATGTATTCGCGAAGGCGGTTGGAGCGTTTCTCGTTGAACTGGTCGCGTTCCATGCTCGTCAGCATGGCGCGGAAAACTTCCGGCCCGAGGAGATCGGCAAAGGCATCGGTGGCGTGTTCCCGCGCCAGCCAGAGGAGCAGCTCGCTGCTGGCCGTGTGCTGGCTGATGAGACGGGCCAGGGTATCCTTCAACTCGGTGATCTTCCCCTCCTGCACGAGCACGTTCACAAACTCGCGGCACAGCCTCGCCGGAACCGTGTTCAGCGCCTGCCGCAACAGTTCGTGCCAGTCGTCCGGGTGCGCTTCCTTGAACGACTCCACCGCGCGCCGGTGCTTGATCGCCGGCAACAGTTCGATCACCGGTCCGACTTTCAAATCCTGAGACCAGATGGCTTTCGCGCTGGGTTCGCCCTCCGCGGGCTCCAATCCGCCCATCTGCCGGATGTCGTCGCGGGCAAAAACGGCTTCGAGCGCCACCGCCGGCTGCGTGCGCTGGTAACTGGGGATCTCCGCGTTCAACGCCGCCACGATCTCCTCGGCGGCCGCCTTGCGGTCGGAGAGATCGTGGGCGCTTTTCAGAATCTCGCCGATCACGGCGATGCGGGCTTTCAACCCGCGCGCCGCGCGAAACTCGCGCAGCAGCCGCTCCTGAAGCGACACCTCGTCCGCCTGGTAAACAATCGGCTCGCTCTTCTTCAGCGGCACCAGGAAATGCCCGTCCTTCTTCAATTCCCGCTTCGCTGCTTCCCACCACTTCTTCCAGTCGTCGCTGATGATGTCAGGCACCAGCACCTGCTGAATCTGGTCCGCGGTTGCCTTGCCGCCGTAGCTGTTCAGCACGAGTTTCACCAGTTCCAGGTGGTTGGTGGCCGCCAGTTGGCGCAGGCCCTCCAGATCGGACGCTTTCCGCGCGAGGATGTGTTCCTTCGGGATCGGCTTGAGCGACTCCGCCGCGAACGAAAGATCCATCGCATGCCCGGGCTTGCTCGGAAAATCGATGGTGAACCGCGCAAACACTGTGTCCACAGTCTTGATTCTTCCGAAGCCCCAGCTCCGGTGCATGCAGAATCCACTGGTGGTCAGCTGCACGAGCGGATCGATGTGGCGGCCTTCGATCTTTCCAGCCGCAGCCAGTTTTTCAAATTCCTCTCGCATAATCACGTTGCCACTCGCGTCCTTGTCTGGAACCGGCGATAATTAAAAGAGTTGAACGGACAAAAACCAAGAGAAATTGCAGGGCGCGTTCTCCAGCAGCGCTCCGGAAGCGCTTACACCGAAACGCTGCTGGATCGCGCGCTCGCCGAATCCAGGCTCTCACCGCGCGACCGCGCGCTGTGCCAGGAACTCGTGTACGGCGTCGCGCGCTGGCAGGCCACGCTCGACTGGCTCATCGCCCGCAAAAGCCAGGGGCGCACGCAGAAACCCGGCTTGCAGAACCTGCTGCGACTCGGGCTCTATCAGATTTTCTGGCTGGACCGCATTCCCAATCACGCCGCAGTTAATGAAACCGTCGAGCAAGCCCGCCGCAACGGCTTCGGCCACCAGGCGGGTTTCGTCAACGCCGTGCTCCGCGGATACCTGCGCGAATTCGATGCCACCAAAGAACTCCTCGCCGGACTGAAAACATCGCAACCCGACATTGGCTATTCGCATCCGGCATGGCTCGTCCATCGCTGGCGTGAACGATGGGGAGCGGAAAACGCGGCGTGCCTCCTCGAATGGAACAACACGCCGCCCAAAGTCTTCGCGCGCGTCAATTCACTCGCGTTCATCGCGCACACCGCCCCGGCAATAAAGCCGTCAGGCAAAACCACGCCCCGCCCGTTCATCGACCGCGAGTTCGAGGACGCGGGCGATGTGCTGGCGCAGTGGCGCGACGAAGGCGTCGAGTATGATTTCGTCCGGAAAAGCTGGATCGACGAGGGCCTGGTGTTTGAACTCAAATCCACCCCGCCGATCGCGCGGCTTCCAAGCTTCCGGTATGGACTGTTCTATGTTCAGGACCCGAGCACGCTGCTCGCGGTCAGCGAACTGGATCCTCAGCCCGGCGAAACCATCCTCGACCTGTGCGCGGCGCCGGGCGGCAAGGCGACATTCATCGCCCAATGCATGGAGAACCGCGGCCGGGTCGTCGCGCATGACGTCTCTCCGGACCGGATCCAGTTGCTCCGGGAGAATTGCGATCGGCTCCGCGCCGCCTGTGTCGAGATCACGTCGGACGTGCCGCCGACGCAGTTCGACCGCGTCCTGGTCGATGCGCCCTGCTCGAACACCGGCGTGCTGCGGCGCCGGGTGGATCTGCGCTGGCGCATTCAACAGGAGGAACTGGCGCGTCTGCAATCGGTCCAGCTCGAACTGCTGACGAAAGCGGCGTCCGTCCTCAAACCCGAAGGCGTGCTGATCTACAGCACGTGCAGTCTCGAACCGGAGGAAAACATGGGTGTGATCGAATTGTTCCTGAAGGCGAACCCCGCCTTCACTCTCGAGCATCACCGCGAACTCCTGCCCTTTGCCGACGGCGTGGACGGCGCGTTCGTGGCGCGCCTGGTCCGGAGCTGACGCCACCGCCGGACGATCGGTCCACTTCCGTTCAACTCCCTCAGATCTTCAAGACCTTCACTGCCTGCCTGTAATTCTTTCGATCCTGAGGAATTCTCCATCGGCATGCGGCAGGATAATTCCACGAATCTGCGTGTCTGCGTCACGGGTCTTCCAGGTCAGGCTCCACACCTCGGCGGGGCGCTCTCCTCCGGGCCGGATTCTCAGAGAATGCAACTCGGCAGCGAGGTCGTGAACGGTCGCGATCGGCACCTGAACCGCCGTCCGGTTTGTCGACGCCTCAGTGAGAGAACGGAAACCCTCGCGGCAATTCAGCAGCCAAACCTCCCGAACACCTGGAGTGGATGGCAGGCAGGGCACGACAAAGCCCGGCGATTTCAGGGCAGGAGTGCGAATTGGCCGTCAGTCGCCGAGCAATTTCTTCAGCGCGTCGCGGGCGCTCGATTCTCGCGAGGCGCCGAAGGCGTCTTCCCGGGGAACATATTCGCGCCGGGCCATTTCGAAATACTCGCAGTAGTTGGCCATGTGTTTTTCGGCGACCGGCTCGGCGCGGCGATCGCGGCACTGATGCGCCGCGCGCGGATCATGGCTCACGCAGTTCAGACAGACCTTCAGGTCCGAACCGCAGCGTTCGCACGTTTCGGAACGCCCGGGCGACCCGGACAGCTTGTATTCCGTGCCGCACTTCCAGCAATGCCGCGTCGCCGCCATCGTCGCTACCGTTGCTCGCGCAGGATTCTGCGCCAGGCGCCCAACAGCTTCAGCGCGTAATGCTCGTACGTCGTCAGCACGCGGCCATGCGCCAGCATCTCGTGCACGCCGCGCAGCGTCATGCAGAAGTCCAGGTCGTGCAGCGGGCGATTCCGCACAATCCGGTTCCTCCAGCGCTCTTCATCGCGGATCTCCTCGATCTCGTTGCCGGTGCCCGGGTGAAACGACATCAGCCAATCGTCCTTCCGCACGTAACCGTCCGTCTCGTCCTTGCCTTCAAACCAGACGTCGCACAGCATCAGGCAGACGGACCGGCCCCGGTTGCTGCCGAGGCGATAATACGCCATGCGGGCCTCGAACTCGCAGAAGTAGTCGAACGTGATCCGCTCCGCCTCCGGGGGCGGCGGCGTGAAATGCGTCTGGTACCCGAGCCTGAACCCCGATTCGCCGTCCCTTTCAAACACCAGGTTCTCGTCGTAAATCCAGACCAGTTCAGTCGGCAGATTGCGATCATCCAGCAGCTTCCTCCACACTTCCAGGGACTGCTCGAATGTCGGCCGTGCGAATTTGGGGAGACTTGCCATACGTATTATCTCAGTTCGTCGCTTCGGAACCAGTCCACGAACAGGCGAATGCCCTGTTCGATTTTGACCTTCGGATCGTAACCCAGCCGGGCCTGGGCTTTCGAGATGTCCGCATACGTCAACGGCACATCGCCCGCCTGGACCGGCTGGCGGTCAATGACAGCCTTCCGCCCCAAAGCGTCTTCCAGCAATTCGATCATCCGGTTCAGGCTTGTCACCTGCGATTCGCCGAGGTTGAAGATTTCATATCCAAACTCGTGTTCAGTGCAAGCCACGATTCCATCCAGGATGTCCGTGATGTACGTATAATCACGGGCGGTCGTGCCTTCGCCGAATACCGGGATGGGCTTCCCCTCCAGCATCAATTTCGCAAACTTGTAAATCGCCAGGTCCGGCCGCTGCCGCGTGCCGTACACCGTGAAGAAGCGCAGCATCGCCACGTCCATCCCGTACACATGGTGATACACGTGCCCCAGCGCTTCACACGCCAGCTTGCTGGCCGCATACGGCGAGATCGGGGTGAAGATCGGGTCCGACTCCGAGAAGGGCACCTTCGAGTTGACGCCGTAAACGGACGAGCTGGACGCGATGATGATCTTGCGCACGTTCGCGTTCCGGGCCGCTTCCAGCAGGTTCACCGTGCCCTCCACATTCACCCGCTGGTAGAGCGCCGGCGCCTGAAGGCTCGGCCGAACCCCGGCCCGGGCCGCCAGATGAATGATCTGGTCGAACCGGACGCTGCCCAACAGCTCATCCAGCGCGCGCCGGTCCAGAAGGTCTCCGTGAACGAACTCGAACGGCTTTGCCAGCGCCTGGAGAGAGCGCACATTGCGCTGCTTGAACCGGGGATCGTAGAAATCGTTCAGGTCATCAAAAGCCCAGACGGCGTGGCCGAGGAGCAACAGCCGCTCGCACAGATTCGATCCGATGAACCCAGCACCGCCCGTAACGAGGAAATTCACCCGGCGGAAGCTAGCAAAGACTCCCCCCCGAGTCGAGCCTCCCTCGTCGTTGTTCCCCCCGGAGGTGCGATGTGGGCTGTTGGGTGTTTTTCCGGCCGGTTTTGTGGCATGGTTACCCCATGAAAATCATTCTCTATCGCAAGGCCGGCTGTCCCTGGGCCGCAGCCGTTATCGGCTTTCTCAACGAGCTCGGTATCCCTTTCGAAATCCGCAACGTCACGGTCTATGAGCCATATGCGAAAGAAGCCATGGAAAAGGCGGGACGGTTGATCAGCCCGACGCTCGACATTGACGGCCACATCCTGGCGGACGCCAGCGTCGAGGACGTCGCGCATCACCTCGAAGGCCTTGGCTGGAAGATCTGACCGGGGTCAGTCGTTCGGGACCCAGCCTTTTCCGGGAATGTATTCGCGGCTGCCCGAACTCGATTGACAGCCGGCGCCCAGAACCAGCGCGGCCAGGAGCATCACGATGCAAATCTTTGACATGCTCGAACTTTAATCCAGATTGTCAGCGAAGCAACATATCCGGCGCGGATGTATATGCCTGACGAATCCAGGTCTTTGAAGGGCCAGCTGCTGCTGGACAGCGGCCAGTTGCAGGGCTCGTTCTTCCAAAGAAGCGTCGTCCTCATCTGCGAACACAACGAGGAGGGCGCCTTCGGTCTCGTACTCAACCGCGCGATGGGAAACAAGGTCGGCGAGATGATCGTCGCCGACCTGCCGGAAGTGCTGAAAGAATGCCCGTTGTACCTCGGGGGCCCCGTCCAGCCGACCGCGCTCAGTTTCCTGCATTCGGACTCGTTCATACCGGATGCGAACGTCATGCCCAACCTCAGCCTGGGCCATTCGCTCGACATGCTGATGGAGATCGGCGAGTCCTTTTCGCCCACTCGCAAGCTCAAGCTGTTTGCCGGCTATGCCGGCTGGGGACCGGGCCAGCTCGAGGATGAACTGCGCCGCGACGCCTGGCTGTTGCACCCGGCTTCGCTCAGCCTGGTCTTCGACACCGACCCGGAGGATCTCTGGCGATCGATCCTTCGCCAGAAGGGCGGGAAGTATCGGATCCTCGCGCAAATGCCCGAGGACCTGTCATTGAACTGACATCCGTCACTCAGGCGATGTTCCAGCTCGTTGCGCCCTACGAACCCGCCGGAGACCAGCCGCAGGCCATTGCGAAGCTGACGGAAGGCATTCTGGCCGGCGCCAGACACCAGGTGCTGCTCGGCGTCACCGGCTCCGGCAAGACGTTCACCATCGCCAACGTGATCCAGAACGTCTCCAGGCCCACCCTCGTCATCTCGCACAACAAGACGCTCGCCGCCCAGCTCTACGCCGAGTTCAAGAGCTTCTTCCCCAACAACGCCGTCGAATACTTCGTCAGCTACTTCGACTATTACCAGCCCGAGGCCTATATCCCGCGCACGGACACGTACATCGAAAAGGACTCCAGCGTGAACGAGGAGATCGAGCGGCTCCGCCTGTCCACCATGAGCTCGCTCTTCTCCCGCCGCGACGTTATTGTCGTCGCCAGCGTCTCCTGCATTTACGGCATCGGCAGCAAGGAGGACTACGAAGCAATGGTAATTCCCATCCGGGTGGGGCAGGAGCTCGCGCGCGACCGTTTCCTCGAACGGCTGGTCGAGCTGCAATACACCCGCAACGACATCGAATTCGCGCGCGGCCAGTTCCGGGTCCGGGGCGACACCGTCGAGCTGTGCCCGGCCGGGCGGGAGGACGCGCTGCGGGTTGAGTTTTTCGGTGACGAAGTCGAGCGCGTGACGCGGTTCGAACCGCTCACCGGCGAGAAAACGGAGGAACTGCAGACGGTCTGGATCTACCCGGCCAAGCAGTTCGTGACACCGGCCGAAAAGCTGCGCCCCGCCCTTCTGGCCATCCGCGAGGAGCTCAGCGAGCGGATCGCCTGGTTTGAAAAGCAGGGGAAACTGCTCGAAGCGCAACGCCTCAAGATGCGCACCGAATACGACCTCGAAATGATGGAGGAGATGGGGTTCTGTTCGGGGATCGAGAACTACTCGCGTCATCTGGCCGGGCGCCCGCCCGGTTCGCGGCCGTATACCCTTTTTGACTTTCTTCCGAAGGATTACCTCCTCGTCATCGACGAGTCGCACGTGACGATCCCGCAGATCGGCGGCATGTACGAGGGCGATCGCTCGCGGAAAACCGTCCTCGTCGAGCACGGTTTCCGCCTGCCCAGCGCGCTCGACAATCGTCCCCTGAACTTCGAAGAGTTCCAGTCCCTGCAGAGCCAGACCATCTACGTCAGCGCCACGCCGGGCGACCGCGAGCTCCAATGGGCCGGCAACCGCGTCGTCGAGCAGATCGTCCGCCCCACAGGTCTCGTCGATCCCAAAGTCACCGTGAAACCGCTGGCCGGACAGATCGACGACCTGATCAACGAAGCGCGCAAACGCGCCGAGCAGAAGGAACGCGTCCTGGTCACCACCCTGACCAAGCGCACCGCCGAGGAACTGACCGACTACCTCCGCGACATCGGCATCAACGTCCAATACCTCCACAGCGAGATCGACGCGATTGAACGCGTGGAAATCCTGCGCGCGCTGCGCAAAGGCGAGTTCGACGTGCTGGTCGGTATCAACCTGCTGCGGGAAGGACTCGATCTGCCGGAAGTGTCCCTGGTGGCGATCCTCGACGCCGACAAGGAAGGCTACCTGCGCAGCGCCACCAGCCTGATCCAGACCGCGGGCCGTGCCGCGCGGCACGTGAACGGCGAAGTGATCCTTTACGCCGACGTGATGACCGGGAGCATCCAGAAGTTCCTTGCCGTTTCCGAATACCGCCGGAACAAGCAGCTTGCCTACAACCGGGAACACAACATCACGCCTCGCAGCGTCACGCGCGCCGTTGAGGAAAGCCTGTCCCTGCACCGGGAAACGCAGAACAAGGCCCATGCCGTGTTGAACGACGCCGGCGTCGATATCGACATCAACGAGACGTTGAAGGAGCTCGAGCAGGAGATGCTGACCGCGGCGAACAACCTCGAATTCGAAAAGGCGGCGCTGCTGCGGGACCAGATCCGGGAGTTGAAGCGCGTCACCGAAGGCGATTCCAAACCCGCCCGGGAACAGACGCCCCGGGAGAGCCGTTCCGGCCGGACCCGTTACAAACCTTCCCGCAGTCGCAAACCGACTCCTTCGAAGTCCAGGACCTGATCCTCGGAAGGTAATTACATCAGCGCGCCGGTCTTGCGTCGCACAGAAAGCGAGTAGCGGTTTCGTGCGCGCTTCAGCGAAAGGCGGGTGTTAAAGGCCCGGGCGAGCACCGAAGTTCGCAGGATCGACTGCCTGGGTCCGGAGGCGAGCACGGCGCCCTCCTTGAGCACGAGCACGTGCGAGAACACAGGCATGATTTCCTCAACGTGATGCGTCACCAGAACCAGCGTTGGCGAATTCCGCCGCGAACCCAGGCGTTGCAGGAAGTTCAGAAAATGTTCCCGCGCGGCGGGGTCAAGCCCGGCGCAGGGCTCGTCCAGTATCAGCAGACGCGGACTCGCCATCAGCGCGCGCCCGATCAGGACGCGCTGACGTTCGCCCTGGGAAAGCACCAGCCACGGGCGGTCTGCGAGGTGCGAGCATTCGATCTGCCGAAGAATGCGCCGCGCCCGGAGGCGGTCGCCGCGAGACGGTCGTCCCCAGAAATCGATCATGGCGTACTTGCCGCTGATGACGGTCTCGATGGCGGGTTCGTCGTTGGCCATCATCTGGCGGACAGAAGAGCTGACGATGCCAATCTGTTTGCGCAGCTCGCGCCAGTCGGACCGGCCGTAGTGTTGTCCCAGCAGGGCAATGCTCCCGGCCGTGGGGGTGACATAACCGGTCAGGGCGCCCAGGAGCGATGTCTTTCCGGAGCCGTTTGCGCCGAGAATGACCCAATGTTCTCCGGGAGACACGCGCCAGGAAATGTCCCGCAGGATGAGAGTGCGCCCCCGTTGGAGGCGCAGCCCGGCGGCCTCAAGGACGGCGCGGGTGCGTTGGCGATTCGGCCTGGCGTTCGGGCGGGTACCGCGCATCACTGAGGCCGGGGGACGGAGTTGGTTCGCGGCCCGAAAACATCCTGTTCCGTGATGCCCAGTTTGCTGAGCAATACGGCGCGGGCTTCCGGCGGATAACCCGTCTCGGGATCGAGCAGTTCCTCGAGGATGATCCTGCTGGTTTCCTCGATGGTCGGGAGCGGAATGCGGGCCCAGCTTTGCGGGCCGATCTTTTCGCGGTAGGTCTCGCGGATCTTCTGCGCCATGAGCCGGAACCCGGCGGCGCGATCGTCCTGGCCCACCACCAGGCTGTAAAAAGCGCGCGTGAGATAACCCTCGATCGCCGACTTGACGCGATCCCGCGAGGTTTCGTTGATGTCCTCCAGGACATAGTGCACCGCGTAATCGTCGAGGGTCAGTCTTCCGGGAAGTGAATTCGTGTTGCCGTCAAGCAGGGGCTTGTCCGGGTACTTCTGCCCCAGGTATCGGAACCACTTGGCCGCTTCGCCGAGCCGGTTGTGGACGTAGAGGAAGTAAACCGCCTGGCGAAGCAGGTTGCGATGGGCGGTGGCGATGTGGTCGCGATTCCTCTCGTCCTCCTCCATGGCCTCCTCGTAAGCGGCAACCACTTTGGGGATGATGTCGAGGTTGGGCCCGAACTCGAACCTCTTGACGTACGGATTCAGTTCCAGCCGCCCGCGTTGGAAGCTGGTCTGCATGGACTGGTAGATGACCCGCCGCAACTGGATGAGGTCATCTTTGTTGACTCGTCCCGGGTTTTCCTCGGCCTTCCTGAGGCCGACGGCAGCCCAGTAAATCGCGTGCGCCTCAGGCAGGCGCCATTCCAGCGGCCCGTGGCGTTCGTTGAGCTCCAGCATGAACGCCGGATCCATCTTGTATTTCTCCCGCAGCAGGGCGGCCCGCTGCTTCTGGTCTTCCGTCTGCGGGTTGACCAGTTCCGCAACATCGGGTTCGCGCCATTCGCCGAACACCGTCTCCATCTCCTCTGTCCACTGCTGCTTGTAATACATGTTGGCGTCGTCGAGGTTGGCGCCCATCTTGTGCTGGAAAAACCAGGCCAGCTCGCGATGGATGAGAACCGAGTTCGGGTTGTAGCGAAGTCCCTGATCGCGCAGCAGCTCGATTCCCGCTTTCACCCAGCGCCACCGGTCCGGGAACTCCTTGAAGTCGTACGGATTCTCAGTGGGCGCTTCCTTGAACTTGACCGAGATGTTGTAGGCCATGTTCCAGGCCTGGTGAACCCACACCTGCTCGAAATGCGGCTCGAGCTTCGTGATCCAGTCGGCCAGTTGCTTCATCTCGAAATACTCGCCCTGGTCCTGCAACTCGCCGGCCCGCATCCAGAGAAAGTTCGAGATCAGCCCCCGAAACCCGCCCAGGGCCACCGTCGTGAACGCCAGCACAGGCGGCGCGTTCTCCAGCGGCGCCACGCGCGTCAACCCGAGCTGGTCGCGGTCGCGGTTCAAAACCAACTGAACCCGCCCGCCGCCCGCCAGCAGTGCGACGGCGACCAGCAACAGGATGATTTTCTTCAATCGCCCGTTCATGCGCATTCCGTGACAGACTGACTGCAAACGCTCATTGAGTCCCCTGGGCCGTGGCCAGTTCCCGCCGCTGGAAGATGGCGATGCCTCCCAGCGCGAAGAAACCGCCCAGCACGACGACGATCTGCCCGAAGGCCACCGCCAGTTGGCCCCAGCCGATGCTGCGCCCGGCGCTCAGCGCGTCAATCGGAGAAAACTGCCGCGCAAGGTTCACCACAGCCAGGATGCCGCGAAAAACCGGGATCGCCACGGAGTCCACGATCGAGGACCCGACCTCTCCGGTCTCGGAATCCGATCCCATGATGGTGCCCTCCTCGATGGCGGTCGTCATGGTGCCGCTCGAAAACGCCACGGTCAGCATCGCCAGCGAGAAGAACGCCGCGACAGGGAAGGACAGGAACGTGGCCGCGGCCAGTCCGAGCGCCGACAACAGCGCCATCCAGCACCAGATGATTCCGAGGCCCCGGATGAAGTTCAGTCCGAACGTGCCCTCGGGGTACAGCACCTCGAGGCCGTCTTCCAGCGGGAACAGAAGCGCCGTGTCGTTCGGGTTCACGAACATGATCGTCAGCACGCCGTTCTCATCGAAGAGATTCGGCGGAATCTCAAACTCGTGATACGTGTCCGGCGCCAGGCTCATGGGGGTTTCCGTGCGCCACAGTTGCGTCTCCTGCGGCACGCCCACCTGGAACAGCGCGTCGAACGTGCCCGAGGCGCTCTCCCGGGCCGCATTGAACTTGACGCGCAACTGCAGCGGGCGATCCCGAACCAGGTAGCGGACCAACCCAAGGTCAACCTGCCACACGCGGGAGTAACCTGGCGGAACGACCTGCACGCTTGCCTTGACCTGTTCGAGGATCTGCCGCCGCACTTCAGCGCGTTCGGCGTCGCTCTGCACGGGAGTCTCCCTGAGACGCTGCCGGAGCAGTTCCTCCGCCTTCTCCCGAAGCTCATGGCTGAAGTCGGGCTCCCGGGCCGAGCCGCGCGCGACGAGAACTTCCTTTCTCAAAATTCCCTGCTCGGCGGCGGGCAGGCGCGTGGCGCGCCACTGCAACAGCGTATAGACGCTCGCACCCGACAGGGCGAGCAGCACCGCGTTCAGCGAAACAATCCCCAGCCATTTCCCAAGCCAGATCTGCCACCGCGCAATCGGTTTGACGGCGAGCATCTGGACCTGGCACTCCTCGATGTCTCGGGCCAGTGTTCCGCAGGAAAGCCACAATGTCGATAGCCCTAGCAGTCCCGTGATCGTGCTCAGCGTGTACGTCAGGAGGATCTGCGTGAACCCACGCGCCGTCCCGTCGTCCTTGATCAGAACCGGAAGACCGATGACGGCACCGAGCAACAGCACGGCAATGACAAGAAAGAGCTTGAAGCGGAACGCGGCTTTCCAGGTCAGCCCCGCCACAGCGAACACCCTCGTCAGACCGCGCGGCAGACGAAAGGCGATGCCGCCCGGCCTGGCCCGTTCGCGCAATTTGCCCGCCCGCGCCTTTGCGATCGCCGCCGAACCGGTATGCGCGGTCACCTCGCCCAGGTACGAATACCCGTTCCGCTCGAGCTGCCGGGCCTTCCAGTATCCGCCCCGGAACGCCAGATAGAGACGCGTCGGATACGCCAGAATGAAGAGGCACAACGCCCAGAAAGGAATGACCCCCATCGAGTAAAGGCGGACAATAAAGCCGAGCCCCGCTCCAAGCACAGCCGCGACGATCGCCGGCATCCACAGCCGATTGAACAGCGCCCACCACTCGGCAAACAGATACGGCCAGATCGAAAACGTCACCGGGGCGGCGGCCAGTCCCTTTTCCGGATGTCGATAAATTTCGTACGTCGTTGCCATGCCTGGACTACTCGCCCGGCTTGAGCAGGGACGACAGTTTCTCGTCGGCCTTCGAGAGATCGACCGGTTCCGCCTTCTTCTCGCGCGCCGGCTCGGGCGATGGCGCCGCAGAATCGGCGGCCTTCGTCAACTCCTCGAGCCGGGCCTCATCAGGTGTCGGTCCCGCCGGGGTCGCGGGCTCCGGCACGGACGCCGGCCGGGACTCCGGCAGGGCGAGCCGCTCCAGAATGCGATCCGTCTCCGAGGGGCTTTCGGCTTCGCCTCGCAAGTAGGCCGCAACCCGGGCGCCCGAAGTCGCGCCGCTGGTTTCCGCCGCAGCCGACCGCGCCTGCTCAACCACCTGAAGAAAGTAGCTCTCGAGATTCTGAGTCGGGTTATCGACCCGAATCCGATCGGCGGCGACGTCCTCGCGAATCACCCGCAGCACTTTCTCCAGCGTCTCGCGCGGAAGCACGGGCGTGGTGATTCGAATCGTATCCGGCCTGGACAACAGCTCTTTGAGCGTTCCCATCGCCTGCACCCTGCCGCCGTAGTAAATGACCACGCGGTCACAGACGTCCTCCACGTCGGCCAGCAGGTGGCTGCTGAGGATGACGGTCTTGCCGCGGCGCGCGAGGGCGAGGATCAGATCCTTCACCTCGCGGCAGCCGATCGGATCGAGCCCGGCCGTGGGCTCGTCGAGGATGACGAGGTCGGGATCGTTGATGAGAGCCTGCGCGAGGCCGATGCGGCGCTGCATGCCCTTGGAGAATTCGCCCACGGCGCGCGTGCGGGTCTGGCTGAGCCCCACCATTTCGAGGAGCTGCTCGGCGCGGTCGTTGCGTTCTCCACGCGACAGGTGAAACAGGTTGCCGAAGAAATCCAGGGTTTCGCGCGAATTCAGGTAGCGGTAGAGATACGATTCCTCCGGAAGATAACCGATGCGCGACTTGGTGGCGACGTGGCGGGGCGAATGGCCGAACACCTCGATGCGCCCGCGCGTTGGATGGAGCAGGCCGAGCAGCAACTTGACCGTTGTGGACTTGCCCGACCCGTTCGGTCCCAGCAGCCCGAACACCTCGCCGCGGCGCACGTCGAAATCAACGTTGTCCACCGCCCGCGCCTTGGGGCGATTCCAGAAATCCTTGAACACCTTGGTAAGGCCGCGGACCGAGACAACGACCTCGCCGTCGGCGCGGGTTGCGGACTTTCGGGTTTCGAGCGTTGTCTCAGCAGCCATGGCTTTCAATTCTGCGGGCGGTCATGGGGTTTCAGACGGCCATCCTGGGCGCGAGCTGCCCGCCGGCGGGCGCGCTGCCGCGGCTGGGCGGCGGAACCGGCTCCGGCTGATAATGCTCGAGCTCCTCGCCCTTCCGGACGAGGCGGGCGCTGTTGAAGATCACGATCAGCGAACCCGCGTTGTGCAGGATCGCGGCCACAATGGGATTGATCTTTCCGAAGGCAGCGAGCGTGAGGCCGCCGATGATGAAGAACACTCCGAACAGGAAGTTCTGATTAATGACGCTGCGGGTGCTGCGCGAGAGCTTCACGAGGAACGGCAGCCGGCGCAGATCGTTGTTCATGAGAGCGATGGTCGCGCTGTGAATGGCGACCTCGCTGCCGGCCGCGCCCATGGCGATGCCGATGTCGCCGGCGGCCAGCGCCGGGGCGTCATTCACGCCGTCGCCCACCACCGCCACGCGGTAACCCTTGCCCTTGACGCGGTGAACGAAGTCCACCTTGTCCTGGGGCAGGCATTCGCCCACAGCCTCTTCGCAGCCGATCTCGCGCGCCACACGCGTCGCCACCGGCTGGCGGTCGCCGGAAATCATGGCGACGCGGCGGACGCCGTTTTCCTTCAGGCCGGCCAGCGCCTCTTTGGCCTCCGCGCGGGTCTTGTCCTGCAGGCCGATCCAGCCGATGCACTTGTTGTCCCGGGCGACGAAGATCAGGCTCCAGCCTTCCGTTTCATTGAGGTCCACCGACTTCTCGAAGTCGGAATCAACGCCCTGATCCTTGAGCCATTGCGCGCGGCCGACAAGGATCCGGGCGCCCTGGACGCGGGCCTGCACGCCGCGCCCGGCGGTTTCGGAGAAATCAGACGGTTCGGACAACGGAACGCTTGCCTCCTCGGCCAGTTGCGCCAGGGCCTTGGCCGTCGGGTGATTGCTGTACTTCTCCGCGGAGGCCGCCAGCAGGAGGAGCTCGGCGGGCTTGGTGTTGCCCAGCGGCGCCAGACGGCTCACCGCCAGTTCCCCCGTCGTCAACGTGCCGGTCTTGTCGAAGATGAACGCGTTGATCTTTGCGGCCAGCTCAATGTCGGCGACATTCTTGATCAGAATGCCCAGCCGCGCCGCGGCCGACAGCGCCGCCACCATCGCCGTGGGCGTCGCCAGGATGAACGCACACGGGCACGAAACGACGAGCACCGAGATGACGCGGCTCAGGCGTTGTTCCAGCTCGAGTGTGTCCGGCGCAAACGCCCACACCAGCGCGCCGATGACCAGCACCAGCGGCGTGTAGAAGCCCATGTACTGGTCCACAATCTTCATGATAGGCAGCTTCGTCTTTTCCGCCGCCAGGATCAGTTCGCGCACGCGCCCGAGCGTCGTGTCGGTTCCGGCGCGGCTGACCCTCACCTCGAGAACGCCCGTGAGATTCTGCGTCCCGGCGAACACCTCGTCCCCGGCCTTCTTGTCCACTGGAAGCGATTCGCCGGTGATGGTCGCCTGGTTGAACGAGCCGTAACCGCTGACAATGACGCCGTCCGCCGCCACGTTGTCGCCCGGCCGGATGCGGATCACGTCGCCGACGGCGAGCTGGCTGGCGGGCACTTCCTCTTCGGTATTGTCCGGCTTGATCCGCCGGGCGCGCGTGGGCGTGAGGCGAATCAGCGATTCAATCGAGGCGCGCGCGCCCTCGGCCGTGCGCGTTTCAATGATCTCGCCGAGCAGCATGAAGAAGGCGACAACGCCCGCGGTCTTGTAGTCGCCGGACGCAAAGGCCGCGAGGACGGCGATGGCGACGAGTTCGTTGATGCTGAGATGGCCGCGCCGCAGATCCTTGAGGGCGGTCACCATGATGGGGTAGCCCAGCACGATGGCGCCAATCATCGCGCTGGCGTCCGCAACCATGTCGCCCTGGTCGAACAGCCAATCGACGATGAAGGCATTGATGACCAGAACAATGCCGAACAGAGTCTGCTTGAGGCGGACGGGCGCGTGCTCGTGGTCGTGGCCGCACCCGCAACTGGCGTCGTGCTCGTGCGCCTTGTGCTCGTGTTCGCGTCGGCTCAAAAGTGAGGTTACCTGCATATCAATAAATCCAATTGCAACTGCTGCCTCAGGGCGTGCTCGCGGCTCCCGGAGCGGACCGGGGCAGCTCGCGATTCAACCATATCCGCGTTTCGGTCGTTTTTCCACCGATGGCGGGCGGCACGCTCCACTTTTCGACATTGGTCAGGGCGCGGCGCAGCGTCTCGTTGAGGCTGCGCTCGACAAACAACTGCGGGTTCTTGCGGTACTCCGGCAGGACCCGATCGAAGTTGGCGGCGAGGCTGGACAGTTCGCTCACGAGCTGCACGCGTTCGAGTTCAGCGGCGTTCGTGATGGACTGGGCCTGGGCCGCGGCCTGGCTGAGCGTCTGATTGGCGGTGCTCCGCGCCTCGTTCAGGACGTTGTTCCGGTTGATCTCCGCCTTCAGCACCTCGTCGAACGCGTTCCCCACCTGCCGCGGCGGACGGCTCTGCACCTCGCAATGGTCCACCGACACCCCCACGTTCCATTGCTCGAGCAACTCGGCCACCCGCTGCGTGAGAGCGTCGCGGAATCCCGCCACATCGCGCGTCAGAATATCGTCCACCCGGAACCGCGCCGCCGTGTGCACCAGCGCGCTGTTGAGCGCGTTCTGGACAACGTTCGACGCGCTGGCGAACCCGAGCACATACTGGATCGGATCGTCGATGCGGTAGAACAGCGTCGCGCGCACGTGAATGATGTTGCCGTCGGCCGTCAGCACGTAACCGTCCACCGCCGGATTCAGCGTCGGCCCGGCCGGCGGCTCCGTTCCGGCCGCCTCCTGCACATCCGTTGTCGCATACCAGCCTACCGTGGACCGGACCTGCTGCTGCGCGGTCATGGGAATCTTCTTGTGCTCGTCGATGGGATACGGGAACGACCAATGCAGCCCCGGCCCCAGCAGGGCCTCGCGCCCTTCTCCCACCGGTTTGCCGAAGCGCAGGATGATCGCCTGCTCCTGCGGGCCCACCTGGAAGAAGCCCGAGGCAAAGAACAGGACCACCAGCGCGACCATGACGACTTTGACAATCGCGAAGCTGCTGCGCAGCGCCTCGGAAAGCGCCTGCGACCCGGGATCCAGCGGCGTCTCGGGCGGCAGCTCGCGCTCTTTTTCGGGATGCGGATGATTGTTCATGTCGGCACTCTCAGCGCGCGGGCGCGTTGGTCGTCACGCCCATAAAAGCGTCCAGGAACGGCGGCCAGCGGTCGAAGATCAGCGTCGAACGGCCCTTGAGCGCCTCTTCAAATGCCCTGAGCCGGAAGATGAACAACGCCAGCTCCGGGTTCTGCTGGAACTTCGCCAGCGCCGTTGCCGCTTCGGCCTCGCCCCGGCCGCGGATCTCGTTCGCCTGCCCCTGCGCGACTGCAATGATCTCGGCCGCCCGGCGGTTCGCGTCGGACTTGATCCCCGCCGCCAGCGTCTCGCCTTCGCTGGTGAGTTGCTGCACCAGCCGCTGCCGTTCGGAGGTCATTTGCTTGAACACTTCCTCGGTCACGCTCTCGGGCAGGCCCAGTTTCTTGATGCCGAGGAACTCGATCTCGATGCCGTATTGGTTGGCTTCGACCTGGGCGCGCACGCCGGCCAGCATCTCGTCTTCAATGGCGGTGAAATTCGTGCCCCCGCCCGACACCGAGATGAAATCCGAGAACGGGTGTCTGCCGATCGTAGCGGTCTTGACGCTTCGCACGATGCCGCTGAGGACATTCTCCGCGGCCTGCACGGAACCGCCGGCGAACCGGGGAAAGAACTCCTGCGGATCGGAGATTTTCCAGCCTACATACACCGAGGTCAGCAGCGTTCGGCCGTCCGCGGTGAAGTCCTGGGTGAATTTGTCTTCGAGGTTTTGCGTGAGCCTGTCGAAGTAGTACACCCGCTGGATCGGCCACGGCAGCTTGAAGTACGCGCCCGGCTCGGAGATGGACCGCGTGGGCTTGCCGAACGTCGTCACCACGGCCACCTGGGTGGTGCGCACCTGGAACGTGAACAACAGCACGGCGAATATGATCGCCAGCAGAATGCCGACAGTCAGGGTCAAGGGAGTGCGTTTCATGAGAATTCAGTCTGCGGGTTGAAAGTCCGGGTTCAGCAACCGATCCGCCACACTGTCCTGCAGATCGAACTGATACACGTTGTGCATATTGGTTGTGAGATTGAAATACTTGCGCGCGTCCGCCGTGGCGCGCACAAACGCCTGCAAATACGAGCGCTCCATGTATATGCGCGGCGCCGCCCGGTAGGCCGGAATCTGATTCGTGAACTGCGCCGCCCGTGAAAACGCGTCCACCTCCAGATTCACCTTCTCGGCGATCGCCTGGTTGATGGCGTTCGTCGCCTGCGCCACCGCCATCGCGTTGGTCCGGATGGCTTCCGCCTGCGCCCCCAGGATCATCGTCTGGCGCTGATGGCTGGCGGCGATCACCTTCTCGTAGTCTGGAGCCACTTTGACCGGCGGATGAATATCCTGGAGGCCCACGAAGGTGATCCGCGCGCCGAGCCGCCGCGCGTTCGCCGCTTCCTGTATCCGCTCCCGCAGCGCCTCCGCCGCGCCGCCCCGCTGGCGGGACATGATCTGGTTGAGGTCGGCGCCGACGAGATAGCGAATCACTTCGCGCGTGGCGATATCCTCGAGCAGGCGCGCTGGATCGCTGTTGTTGTAGGCCCAATCAATGACGTTCGTGATCTGGAACTGAACCGGAATGCTGACGGTCAGCAGGCTCACTGGCGGGGCCTGGCGATCCTCGGTCTCGGCCGCCGCCGCCTCCTCGTCGCGGTTGGCCACCAGAAAATTCTCCTCCTCCGTGTGCGCCACTGTCCACAGAACAACCGGCTGACCCTCCAGACGGGGATCCGGAGTAAAGCCGACATTGAAGCTTTGAATCCGCTCGGTCTGGTAGCGGTAGGCCCGATCGATGGGCCAGGGCAGCTTGAAATGGATGCCCGGCATCAAAATGTGGCGGCCGGCAACCGGCTTGCCGAACCGCTCCAGCAATGCCTGCTCTCCGGTCTCGACGACGACAAAGCACGTGGAAAGCAGCAACACGCCCACCTGCAACAGGATCAGCCAACCCAGCGCGCGCTCGAAAAACCGGTAGAACCACGTCTCGGAAACCTTGAACCCGAACTGGTAATCCAGCGCCTGGGCCGCCGTCGTAATGAGCCCTTCCGGTTGCCCCAGCAACCCGACCAGCCGGCTCTCGTACACGGGCCGCGACACCTTCCCTTTCAAGCGCGGCCGATAAATCTCCAGGATCAGGTTGACCAGCGTCTCGAGCGCGATCAGTCCGAGCAGTATGCAAAACCCGCGCGCCATGAACGCATCGGCCCGCGGAAGCCCCAGTTCAACGCCGACAACGCCCAGAGCCGCCAGAAAACACAGGTAGGCCCCGAGCAACAACCAGCTCGCGCCCGGCCGCAGAAGGCGGTGGTCCTCCAGCCGCGCCATCGTCGCCGAGAATTTGCCCAGCAGGAACAAAACCAGCGCGAACAATCCAAAGAGCGCCAGAGCCAGCGTCGGCTGCGTCAGATACCCCGAGACCGCCTTGCCTGAAAGGTATCGCCAAAGGAGGTAGGCGCCGATCGCCTCCGCGAGGAACAGAAGGATCGTGAAGCCCGGAACGAAGAAGCGCTCAAACTGTTCGCGGGCGCGGCGGGCGGGAAAGGCGTCCTCTTCGGTCGAGCCGAACAGCGCGGACCCGCCCCTGCCCCGCGCCAGTTCATCGACCTCGAGTTTCTCGAGGCGCTCCCGCTCCTCCAGGCGCATTTGGAACCAGCTCAGAGCGGACACGAGGAAGCCGATCCCGATGAACACGGAGACCAGCACACCGGCCAGCGAATGAGCGGTGCGCGCGACGGCCAGAGCCGCTGCGCCGACCAGCAGCAGGATCACCGTATTGACGATTCCATTCCTGTGTATGCTTCGTTCCATGGGTCAACTGAGTTCGCGTTCGTCAAAGAGCGCCACGGCAACGCACAGGGCCGCGCCGACGTAGGCGGCGACATAGGCCAGGGCCTTGCCGACGTAATTCCAATGAAAGGTGCTGCGCCCGGTTTCAAGCGCGTCGGCCACCCAGAAGAGCTGCCAGTTCGGCGTCACGCTGTAGAGGATGGACGCCCACCACGCGCCCTGGCTGGCGGGCCGGCCGAAGAGGTAATCCGACATGATTCCCAACAGGAAGAACGCCGAGCAGATGGCCAGGGTGGGGATCGTATCCAGGCGCGTCGAGCACGCCAGCGCGAGCCCCGCCAGAACCCAGAGCGCGAACAGGATCAGCAACGAAGCGGGCACCAGGTTCCAGTCCACGGACGCCATTTCGCCAAGGCTCATGCGCTGGCGCGTGAATTGAAAGATCAGCCACGCGGCGACGGTCAGGGTCACCAGCAGCGCAAAGAACGCGTCGCTCACGAACGGGCGCCGCAGGAAGAAATTGCTGAAACCGCCGGCCGCATACGCCACCACAACGGCTGCAGCAAAAATCCCCAGGGACGCCAGGTCGGTCTCGCCATACGCGTCGAAAACCATTCGGCTGGCGATGAGCGCCGAAACGGCGTTCACATAGACCATCAGCGTGAGGGCGCCGACGAGGCCGGTGTACTTGGCCAGAAGGAACTGCGCGCGGCCGACCGGTTTGGACAGGACCGCCAGCGCGGTGCCGCTGCGGATTTCGCGGGCCAGCGCCGCCGACGCGCTCAGGACCGCGCCCAGCAGGCCCGACAACAGCATCACCGCCAGCACGCTGTTCTTCACCAGCTTCGGCTCGTCGCCGAAGGCGAAGTAATACGGCGTTGCCAGGAAAATCTCAAAGGCCGCGGAGGCCGTCGTCAGCAGCAGGAACACCGGCTGCCGGACCAGCTCCATGAACGCGTTCGCGGCTATCGCTAAAAACTGTCGCATTGCCCGGAATCAGGCGCGGCGGAAGGCCGCAGGTCCGAATGAGGGTTCCGCATTCGGCCACACGCAGTTTAGCGCATTTTTTGCCTCGGGAACTGTGCGTTTGGGTGCACAGGGCGCGCCCGCCTCCGCCCGGTTCGGATCCCCGGCCGGCCCGCCGCGCGTCAAAATGAAATTGCGAGACGCGGCCCGTTCCATGACAATCCCGCCGCGGCGAAAATGGGAAACTGAAGTGCGTGTCCTCTACAACATTCTGTTTACCGTCTTCTTCACCTTGTCGGCGCCCTATTATTTTCTGCGAATGTGGCGGCGCGGAAACTGGGTGACCGGGTTCGGGCAGCGGTTTGGCAGTTACGACGCCAAACTGAAGCAGGCCATCACCAACCGCCAGGTGCTCTGGATGCACGCGGTCAGCGTCGGCGAAGTCAACATCTGCACTCACCTGATCCGGGCGCTGGAAGAACGCATGCCCAACATCAAGATCGTCGTGTCCACCACCACCACCACCGGCATGGGCGAGTTGCTGCGCAAACTGCCCACGCACATCAGCAAAATCTATTATCCGGTGGATCGGCGCTCCTGGGTGGCCCGCGCCCTGGCCATCATCCGCCCCAAGGCCATCGTGCTCGTTGAGGCGGAAATCTGGCCCAACTTCCTCTGGCGCGCCAAACAGGTCGGCATCCCGTTCTTCCTCGTCAACGCCCGCCTTTCCGAAAGGTCCTACCGCCGCTACAAGCGGTTCGGCTTCCTGTTCCGCTCGATCTTCGCCTCGTTCTCGGGCGTGGGCGCGCAAAACGAGACGGATGCCGCGCGCCTTCGGGAACTGGGCTGCCGGCCCGAAGCCATCCGCGTCGTCGGCAGCCTGAAGTTCGACGCGGCGCGCCTTGAGGAAAAGCGGCTCCTGGACGTGCCCGCATTGCTGGCGCAGATCGGCGTGCCCAAAGACGCGCTGTTGCTGGTCGCCGGCAGCACGCACGCGGGCGAGGAAGCGATGCTGGCGGACCAGTTCCTGCGGTTGCGCCGGCGCTTCCCGGAACTGTTCCTCATCCTGGTGCCGCGCCACTTCGAACGCGCCGGCGAAGTGGGCCGCCAGTTGCGCGAACGCGGCGTCCGCTTCGTCTATCGCAGCGAGATCACCGCAAGCACGCGGCCCGAGAACCCGCCTCCCGACTGTCTCCTGGTGAACACCACCGGCGAGCTGAAATACTTCTACGAGCACGCCGCGGTCATTTTCGTGGGAAAAAGCATCAAGGCGCACGGAGGCCAGAACCCGATCGAACCCGGCGCCCTCGGAAAGGCGATGGTGTTCGGCCCCAACATGGAGAACTTCGCGGACGTTGCGCGCGGATTTGTGCTGCGCGACGCCGCGGTGCAGGTGCGCAACGAAAGCGAATTGGAGGAAGCGCTGGCCGCGCTGCTTGCCAACCCGGAAAGAAGGCAGCAGCTCGGCGCCAACGCCAGACAGGTGGTCCGCGAGAACCTCGGCGCGATCGAGCGCACCGTTGACATGATCGTGGATGCGCTGGACGGAAGCGAGATCTACATCGCCCCGAAGCGCTGAGCCGCGGCCCCGCGAACGCGCGTCAGCCAAGAATTCGCCGGCCTTCGTCGAGGAAGATTCCCTTGAAGTTCATTTCCAGCGCCTGCGGGTTCGAGGCCTTGGACAGCGCTTCCTTCTGCGTGACCTTGCCTTCCTTGACGAGCAGAAAGAGCGACTGATTGAAGCTGATCATGCCTTCTTCGGTGCCGGTCTCGATCGCGGCCGCCAGTTTGTCGAGGCGGTTCTCCTCAATCAGCTTTTTGACCGTGGGCGTGTTGATGAGGATCTCCAGCGCGGGCGTGACGGTGCCGTTGACGGTCGTGACCAGCCGCTGGCAGATGACGGCCCGCAAACACCCGCTCAACTGCCGCCGGATCTGCTCCCGCTCGTCGGCCCTGAAGAAGTCCAGGATGCGGCTGATCGACTGCGAGGCGTTCGTCGTGTGCAGCGTCGAAAGCACCAGGTGCCCCGTGTCCGCCGCGCTCATCGCCGCCGTAAAGCTGATGGAATCGCGCATCTCGCCCACCATGATGATGTCGGGATCCTGCCGGAGCACGTGCTTCAAAGCATGGTGGAAGGACATCGTGTCCAGGCCCACTTCGCGCTGTTCGATAATGGACTGGTTGTCCTCGAAGATGTACTCGATCGGATCCTCGAGCGTGATGATGTGTTTTTTGAAATTGGCGTTGATGTGCTCGATCATGGCGGCAAGCGTGGTGGACTTGCCGCATCCGGTGGACCCGGCAACCAGGACGATGCCGCGCGGGGATTCGGCGATCTGCTTGATCTGTTCCAGGAGGCCGAGCTCTTCGAAGCTCGGCACGTGCGTCTTGACGAAGCGCAGCGCGAAACACCATTGGCCGCGCTGCTGGAAGAGGTTCGTCCGGAAGCGCCCGATGCCGGGAACGAAATAGGAGAAGTCGATCTCGCGCTCCTCCTCGAGTGTGCGCCGCAGGTGGGAAGGCGTCACCTGCTCGACGATCGAATTCATCCATTCGGCGGTCGGATACGGGCACTCGATGGCGATCAACTGGCGGTTGATCCGGAACACGACCGGTGTGCCGATTTTGAGGTGGACATCGGAGGCGCCGCCTTCGACGGCGGTCTTCAGAATGCGATGAAACATTTCCATAAAAGCAGCCTAGCAAAGGACCGGGAATGGCCAAGCCGGAAGTCGGCGGCGAACCGCAGGGGGCAAGGATCGGACCGCGGACGGCCGCCGGGGTCAGCCCACGGTGGAATGCGCCATGGTGTTCAACCGCGCCTGCGCCTGTTTCGAGAGTCCCGTGAACACCATGGAAACGTGATAACCGGTGTGCTTGTTCCCGGTGCAGGAAATGACCACGCCCGAGCAATGGACGCGGCTGTTGTCTCGAGGCGACTGGAGCGTCAATGTCATCTCCCTCCACGGCGCAAACGGAACGCTGCTGCGGAATTCGATGCCGTTGCGATGGATGATGACCGAGCCCGCGGAAAGAGACAGCCGGGCCTGGCGAGCTTCCACTGTCACGCTCTGTTGAAGTGCACCCGACGCTGCAATTTTTCTTGCGCTCATAGAAGCCGGTTCAAACTACCACACGCTTTTGAATCGTCAAATAGCCTCTCACCATTCAATCACCGCCGCGCCCCACGTCAGGCCGGCGCCGAAAACCACCATCAGAATCAAATCCCCCCGCTCGATCCGCCCCGATTGCACCGCTTCATCCAGCGCGATCGCCACCGAGGCGGCCGAGGTGTTTCCGTACTTCTCCAGATTCACGAACAACTGGTCCGGACGCGCGCCCAGCCGCTCCCCAACGGCGTCGATAATCCGCCGATTGGCCTGATGCGGGATGATCAGCTTGATGCGGCTGATGTCGAGTTCGCACCGCTTCAGCGCCTCGGTGGCTGCCGTGTGCATCGCCTGCACCGCGTTCTTGAACGTCTCCTTCCCTTCCATCCGCAGGAAGTGCAGCCGCGAGTTCACTGATTCCAGACTCGCCGGGCAACGGCTCCCTCCGCCGGGCATGAACAACAGGTCCGCCTTCTCCCCGTCGGCGCCCATCACCGCCGTCAGCAAACCGTGCGAATTCGGCCGGCTGCGCAACACCGCCGCGCCGGCGCCGTCACCGAACAACACGCACGTGTTCCGGTCCTTCCAGTCCGTGATGGACGACAGTTTCTCCGCGCCGATGACGAGAACGGTGTCGTAGGTGCGCGACATGATGAACTGCTGGCCGATCTCCAGCGCGTAAATGAATCCGGAACACGCGGCCTCGATATCGAACGCCGCGCTGCGCCGCGCGCCGATCTTCTGCTGTATGAGACACGCCGTCGAAGGAAACGGCATGTCGGGCGTGATCGTCGCCACAATGATGAGATCGATCTGGTCGGGTGTCACGCCCGCCCGGGCCATGGCCCGGCGCGCCGCCTCCGCGCCGAGATCGGACGTGAATTCGCTTTCGGCCGCGATCCGCCGTTCCTTGATGCCGGTGCGCGTCGTGATCCATTCGTCCGACGTATCGACCATTTTTTCCAGGTCGGCATTGGTCAGGATCCGGGATGGAACGTAGGACCCGACAGCCGCGACCGAGCAGGTGCGGCCCTGGAAGTTGTGCTTGGCTCGTGGATTTCTGAATTTCGGAGTGGTGGTAGGGCTCATGCCGGAACCGGCGTCGCCGCAGTGTCAGCGGCCGCCAGCGACTCGTTTGCGCGCTTGATCTGTTGCGAAATGTTCTGGTTGACCTCGTGCGAGATTTCCTCGGTCGCCACGCGAATGGCGTTCATAATGGCGCGCTCACGGGAAGATCCATGGGCTTTGACCACGATGCCGTTCAGGCCGAGAAGAACCGCGCCGCCGTACACGTCCGGATCCAGGCGATGCCGGAGGCTGCGCAAGGCGCCTTGCGCCAGACCCGCTCCCAGCTTGCGGATCGGACTGGCCGTCAGCTCGGACTTGAGAAGATGAATGATGGTCCGGCCCAGGCTCTCGGCCGTCTTCAACACCACGTTGCCGGTAAACCCGTCCGTGACCACGACATCCACGGCATCTTCAAACAGGTCAAACCCCTCGACATATCCGATGAAATTCAAATCCAGTTGCGCCGTAAGGCGGGCGGCTTCGCGGGTGAGATCGTTTCCCTTGGTCTCCTCCGATCCGTTGCTCAGGATGCCGACTCGCGGCTTCGCCACGCCCATGACTTCCCGGGCGTAGATGCTGCCCATGACGGCGAACTGTGCGAGGTGCAGCGGCTCGCACACGTCGTTCGCCCCGGCGTCCAGCAGCACAAAATCGCCCGTGCGCGACGGCATGCGCGCCGCAATGGCCGGCCGTTTCACTCCGTCCAGGCGCCGCAGCTTCATGGATCCGGCGACCAGCGCGCCGGTGTTGCCGGGCGAAATGACGGCGTCGGCTTTCTCGTCGTAAACCAGTTCGATGGCGCGGACCATCGAGGAATCCTTCTTGCGGCGGATTCCCTCGAGCGGGTTGTCGTCCATGGTCAGCACCTCGCTGGCGTGGACGATCTGCGCGCGCGAGTCATGGAAGCGGAGGCGGCCGCAGGCGGCCCGGATCTCCGGTTCGTTGCCGACCAGGAAAACAGTGCGGATGGACAGGTCTGCTGCGAGGGCCTGACGCACGCCTTCGAGTACGACGTCACAGCCATGGTCGCCACCCATGACATCCACTGCAATTCGCATAACCGAAGGGCGCGACACGCGGCCGCGCCCGGGAGATCACGCCCCGGCTGTCACCGAAATGACCTGGCGCCCCCGGTAGAAGCCGCATGCGGGACAGACGCGGTGGGGGACATAGGGTGCGGCACACTGCGGACAGACGCTCAGTTGAGGGAGACGCAGGACGCTGTTGTACGCCCGGCGCATGCGCTGGCGGCTCTTTGACGGTTTTCGCTTTGGAACGCCCATAAAATCAAAATCTCTCTATTTCAACTTCAATTTGTCGAGTTCGGCCCATGCAGACGATTCCTCAACGGTCTGGCCGGGGTCGCTGGCTTTCGTTGCCCTGCCGGTGTCGATTTGCGGCAGGCCGCTGCAATCCGCCTCACACAACGGATGTTGCGGAAACCCGAGGAGAATATCTTCGCGCACATAGGGCGTCAAGTCCGCCACATCGTTCACCACGGGCAGCTTCTCCTCGCCGTCCAGCGGCAAATACCGCGTCCAGTTCTCCAGCCGCACCTCGTGCGTGAACGACTTCAGGCACCGCACACAGTCGCAGTTCAACAACAGCCGCAGCGTGCCCTGCAACAACAGGCTCCGATCCACGAGCTGCACCTCAAAATCGTGCTCCAGCGGACGATCCGCGCGGATCATCTCGTCGCGCACGTCCAGATCCAGCTCCTCGACGGGCAACTCGCCCTTGAAACGGACGCTGTCGTCCTCCAGATGGCGCAAATTGACAAGCAATGGCATAACACGTTACGCCGCACAGTGGCGCAATTTTCCGCTCAGCGCAACACGCACATCCGGCGGCACAAACTCGGACACGTCCCCTCCCAGGCGCGCAATCTCCTTCACGATTCGCGAGCTGAGAAAGGTGTAGGTGTCCTTGGGCATCATGAAAATGGTCTCTACTCTTTCGCTGAGCTTACGGTTCATCAGCGCCAGTTGAAATTCAAACTCGAAGTCCGACACCGCCCGTAATCCCCGGACAATGGCCTGCGCCGATCGGCGTTCCACATAGTCCACCAGCAACCCATCGAACGAATCCGCCTCGACATTCGGCAGATGACGGATGCAGGCGCGGACCAGGTCCAGCCTCTCGTCCATGCTGAACAGCGGCTGCTTGCCCTCGTTCCTCGCAACCGCCACCACCACTTTGTCGAACAGCTTCGCCGCCCGCTCGATCACATCCAGATGCCCGTTCGTCAGCGGATCGAAACTGCCCGGGTAGATCACAATGCGCATGCGCGGGAATCTACCAAACGCCCTCGCAGTGACGAGAACGAAAGAGCCGGCTAAACCGCCCGTTCCTGCTCGGGGTGCGCCTCTGAATCCAGGCCGCCGGGACGGCGGGAAGGTCCTTGTGCGCCGGGGCCATCCGTCCTCCAGGGCACCTCGTAAACGTTCACCGCGAGCCGGAATCCCTTGAGCTTCTCGGGCGGCAACGGAATGCACGTCTTCGCCAGTTCGGGATCATCGCGCAACAGGTGCCGATACGTCGCCTCGCTGATCAGCACGCGCCCGTGTCCGGAGAGGCTTTCGAGCCGGCTTGCCAGATTCACCTCCCGTCCGAACACGGTGTAATTGCCCTGCCGCACACCAGTGGTGCTCTCCGATCCCATCAGGCCCACGGTCACGCGCCCGGTGTTGATACCCGTGCCCAGCGTGAGGATGGGCAACAGCGGCAATGGCTCGAGCCCCTGCGCGGCCCGCCGCTCGTTCTCCACCGCAATCCGGCGGTTCTCCGCTTCCCGCTGCCGGTTCAGTTCAAACACGGCGCGTTGAGCCTCCACCGCCGCGCGCACGCACGCCGACGCGTGCAGGAGATTCTCCGTCGGAGCGCCCCAGAACGCCATCACGCAATCGCCGATGAACTTGTCCAGCGTGGCGTCCCGCTGCACGATCGTATCCGCAACGAGGCCCAGGTACAGGTTGATGGTCGCCAGCGTCTGGCGCGCCTGCTCGTCCAGGTAGGCCTGCGCCGCTTCGCCTTTGAGCTGATGCCGGGCCACGTGTTCCGCAGCTCTCTCCTGGCTGACATCGGTGAACTCCGTGAATCCCCGCACGTCGGCGAACAGGATGGTGACTTCCCGTTGCGCCCCGCCCAGTTTCAGTTTCTCGGCCTTGAGCAATTCCTCCATGATCTTGCGCGAGACCACGGTTGAAAAAATGGAGCGCACCCGCCGTTGCTCGGCCTGCTCAAACACGACGCGCCACGCAAGCAGCGCCACGTAATTCATCAGAACCGCCCCGCCCAGCGGCAGCACCAGAGGCACCCACAATCGATGCTGCACGTACAAACCGAACGCGACGGCAACGTACGCCAGCATCAGCGCGACGAGCGTCACGGAGGCCGTCCACACCCGAAACTGCCACGTCACTGCGGCGGAAAACACGCCCAGGAGAACGATGATGGCCAGGTCCACTCCGAGCGGCGTGCGCCGCACAAATCGATTCATGATGATCGAATTGGCGATGTTCCAGTGCGCGCTGCCCAGGATGGTATGCTTGTCCAGAGGAGTCGCGCCCTGGTCTGTGAGGTCGTTGCCCGTCGCGCTCGACGCCACCAGCACCAGCTTGTCTTTCCATCGGTTGGTGATCTCGTCGCCCCGGCCCTCGATCCGCAGCCGGTTGGCCAGAAGCAAATCCGTGATAGGCGCGCGGGTCAGCCGCGGGTCCTGCGGCACAATCGTCCAGTCAATGTAGAACGATCCGTCCGGTTCCACGGGAATCACGCGCCGCAACCCTCCCCGGCCCTGAAGAACGATTTCGCCCCGGTCGAGATCCACCTCCGCGTTGGCGAGATTCAGCTCCAGTTCCCGCGCGGCAAGGTGAATGCCCAGATGCCAGACCCGCTCCAACGTGTAAGGCAATGCCCTGGGTTCCATGCCCGGAGGCAGGTTCGTTCCGATGAAATCCGCCACCTCAAACCGGCCTTCCGAATCCAGCGGGATCCGTATCTCGTCGCCGATCGGGCGCGGCAGGACCACACAATCCGGCTCGATCCGCGCCCGGCTCAGGTCCACGCCATACTCGGGGTCCTCCTCGACCATGCGGAACAGCTCGTGCCAGTTGGTGCGGATGTAGAAGGCCTGAACGCGACGGAGAACGCCTTCCGCATCCTTGTGATCGGTGGTGATGTCACCCAGCGCGTACGCATTGGTGGCGAAGAGCGGATGCGGGTGCAACGTGCGCGTGTCTGCCAGGATGACATTGCCCGCCCGCTCAAGCTGGAGCGCGAAGAACTCGTCCGATTCCCGGTAGGTGCCGTCCTGCATCGGCACGAGGCCATGGTCAACCCGCAACAGGGCGAAAACAACATCGAACGCGATGGCGCGCGCCCCCTGGGCGGCCAGCTCATTGACCACGCGGCCATAAACCTGGCGCGGCCAGTAAAGATCGAAGTTGTAGCCGAGAACACGATTCGTCCTGAGGAACGCGATGCTGGCGTCGTCGATGTGAACAAAGCCGAGGTTCGTTGCGGCCGGCGCCGGGAAACGAAGGGCCTGCTGAACACGGAAGTCGTAGGTGTCGTTCTCCACCTGCTCAATGAAACCCGGGCGGATCATCCGCAGCAGCCCCACGATGAGCAGCACCCCGGCGGCGAGCAGAATGGGAGCGAGCTTGACGGGCTTCAACTTCACCGGGGCGACCTAAACAAAAAAACCAGAGCAACACAAGGCTGCTCTGGTTTCGAAACCGGTGACCTCAGGCCTAACCGCCCAACGGCGTCGCGGAAACCGCTGCTGGCCCAACTTCCAGGAAGAATCCGTCGTCCGTTTCGGCAAAGGTCGGCGACACAAAGTAAACCGTGCGGTCCACGGTGAAGGTCGTCGGGGGAACGACGCCCAGCCCCATAATCTCATTGGCAATGCGGATGTACTCGCGAAGCAGCGCGTCCGGAATCACACTCAGTTGACCGGTCTTCGCATCATACTGCTGGCCGGCGCGAACTTCCTGCGTGATCGGCGCGCCATCCGGTCCGACCCACGAAAGCAGTGCCGACCCGCTCAGAACCGTCAACACGCCATCAGCGCTCAGAATGTAGATCGTGCCGCGAATGCCCGCGACGCCGTTCGGAATCTTGACCATGTATTCAGAGGCGGCAGACATCTTCTTGACGGTCCCCAGGATGCGCCCATGGCGCAGATCCAGGTGCGTGGTCGTAACCCGATCCGCGCCGGTCTGCGTCACGGTGAGATTGTCAATCCCGAGCACCGAGTTCTCGAAGATTCGAACCGCGTCCTGCTTCACTGCGGGCTGGGCAGAGGAGGAGGCGGCTGCCGACATCGGCGCGCCACCCGCAGCGGCGGCGCTCGTCAAAGTCGGGCCGGCCGAACGCGCGTTCGGATCATTGAGCACGAGATCCACGTAAGAGTTTTCAGCCGTCTGGATAACGGCCCCGGAGCCGAGCAGCGCACCGACGCGCAGCGGGCGCCAACTCTGGTTGTCGGAAGTCATGTACCGGGCGGAACCTCGAATGTTAACCACCTTGGCAGTTCCTTGAGCCTGTGCCGCGGCCGTGTGAATCATGCCAAGGAAAAGGCTCACTGCCGCCAAACCACTCACCAGAGGTCGAAGTTGTTTCATAGTTGTTTTTCTTCTGCCGACTGTTCAAACAATCGGCGCCATTGTAAAAGTCTGGACCTTGTTGTCAAACGAATATTCCGGCTCTCTTGAAACTTCTCAAAAGGCCCGGAGATCCCCCAAGACCCCGCGCCTGCTATCAAAAACAGCAATCGCAAACCCGTCTTCCAGCAGGAATCCGACCATCTGAAACGCTGCGCAACAGACTCAAAAATGGCCCGCGTTCGCACAGATAACGCAACGGGACGTCCCGGAATCACCCATTGACGGCCCCGCCACCAGCCATAGAATTCGCACCATGCCACCTGAATCCGCCGCCAACAGCGCCATCACTTCCGTCTTGCGCGAAGACCGCGTTTTCCTGCCCGCCCCCGAGTTCTCCCAACGGGCGCATATCAAGTCGTTGGATGAATACCAAGAGCTCTACCGACGGTCCATCGAATCCCCGGAAACGTTCTGGGGTGAACAGGCGGAAAAGGAGCTCGTCTGGTTTGAAAGGTGGCACTCAGTTCTGAACTGGAACCCGCCCCTCGCCCAGTGGTTTTCGGGCGGCCGGCTGAACGTCAGCTACAATTGCCTCGATCGCTGGCTGAACACTCCATACGCCGACAAACCCGCCATCGTCTGGGAAGGCGAACCGTGGGACCAGAACAAACCCGCCCAACAAAAGACCCTCACCTACCGGGAACTCCATCAGGAGGTCTGCCGGTTCGCCAATGTGCTCCTCAAGCTCGGCATCCGTCCGGGCGACCGCGTGATCATCTACCTGCCCATGATCCCGGAAGCCGCGATCGCCATGCTCGCCTGCACCCGAATCGGCGCCGTCCACTCCGTCGTGTTCGGCGGGTTCAGCGCCCACAGCGTCGCCGATCGCATCGCCGACTCCGGCGCCAGGCTCGTTGTCACCGCCGACGGCGGCTTCCGCCGAGGCGCCATCGTGCCGCTCAAGAAGAATGTCGATGATGCCCTCGAATTGAAAGACACCAGGGGCGCTCTGCTCGCTCGAACGGTGGAAAAAGTCGTCGTCGTCTGCCGTGCGTCCAATCCCATCGAGATGCGCGACGGCCGCGATCTCTGGTGGCATGAACAAATGCAAAGCGTGCCGGCGGATTGCGCGGCCACGCCGATGGACAGTGAAGCGCCGCTCTTCATTCTTTACACGAGCGGTTCGACGGGAAAACCAAAGGGCATCCTGCACACCACCGCCGGCTATCTGTTGGGATCAAAACTGACAACGCGTCTCGTCTTCGATCTCCGGGACGAGGACATCTACTGGTGCACTGCGGACGTCGGCTGGGTGACCGGGCACAGCTACGTGGTCTATGGCCCTCTCGCGAACGGCGCCACGAGCTTCATGTACGAAGGCGCTCCGAACTATCCGGAGCCGGACCGTTTCTGGAGCATCATCGAGCGACATCGGGTGACCATCCTTTATACCGCGCCGACGGCCATCCGCGCATTCATGAAATGGGGAGTGGAATGGCCTCGAAAGCATGATCTCGCTTCTCTTCGCCTCCTGGGAACAGTCGGCGAACCGATCAACCCGGAAGCCTGGATGTGGTACCACGAGCACATCGGCGGCAAACGTTGCCCGATCGTGGACACCTGGTGGCAAACCGAAACCGGCGCCATCATGATCACACCGTTGCCCGGTGCCATACCGACAAAACCGGGATCCGCCACGCTGCCGTTCTTCGGCGTCGTTCCTGAAGTCGTGAACGACAAGGGCGAAGTGGTGCCGTGCAATTCGGGCGGCAAGCTGGTAATTCGCAAGCCCTGGCCGTCCATGTTGCGCGGCCTCTGGGGCGACCCCGAACGCTATCGCCAGGTCTATTGGAGCGACGTCAAAGACAGCTACTTCACCGGCGACGGCTGCCGTCAGGACGAGGACGGTTACTTCTGGATCGTCGGCCGCATCGACGACGTCCTCAATGTCGCCGGCCATCGCATCGGAACCGCCGAGGTCGAGAGCGCCATCGTCAGCCATCCGAAGGTTGCGGAGGCGGCGGTGGTCGGGCGTCCCGACGATCTCAAGGGCCAGGCGCTCGTGGCGTTTGTCACCCTGAAGGGCGCGATCAAGCCCGACGCGAACCTGCGCGAGGAACTGCGCCAGCACGTGGCGAAGGAAATCGGGCCCGTTGCGCGGCCCGACGACATCCGTTTCGCCGAGGCGCTGCCGAAGACCCGCTCGGGAAAAATCATGCGCCGCCTGCTGAAGCAGGTCGCCGCCGGAGGGGAGATCAAGGGCGACACGACCACCCTGGAAGATTTCACGGTGCTGGCGCGGCTCAGTCAGACGGACGAATAGCCGGCTGTTCCTGAAGTGCGCCACTCCCGAGATCTATGAAACGTTCCTCCGACTCACACGGGATTGAAGACAAGCCGTTGCCAGGCCTGGAACTGAATCTGCCCGAGGGCGATCGGTTCCGGGCGTTGCCGCCGCAGGTTTCGCTCGATCACATGCTAAAGCGTTGCCGGGAACTGCGGCAATGGTTTCCTGAAGGCATTCGGACGGCCGAAGAACGCTGGGCCGCCAGGACAACGGACCAATTCCAGCTGTAACCCGCCAGCGGTGTGCAGATGCGACCCAGCGCCTTACAGCGCCGACTGTCACGTCTCGTTCCAGCCAGGCTGTCAGCGCTCAGTCGAATCGGCCGGTTCAAAGATGATCCTGCGATACGCGGTCAGAGGCGGCGTCCCGCCATCCGTCACTTCGCAGATCACATGAAAGCTCTTCCCTGAGGAATCGACAGGAACCCGCACCGTTGCCCGACTGGAGTCGGCGCCTGAGATTGTTACGCTTTCCCGACAGGTGCCCGCCTCGGTCAGGATCCACCACGAGAACGTCAGCGGATCGCCATCGGGATCGTGGGACGCCGAGGCATCCAGCAACACGGAAGCGCCGGGCTGCGGAGTGAGTTTGATACTGGCGAGTCCGCGGTCGCCGTTGACGATCACCACCGGATTGCGATTGCCGGAGCCGTCCTTCGCCCAATCCATTCGCGCTGCAAAGTTGTTGAAAATGGCAGGGTAGAAACGGGTTTCGTACTTCCGGGAAATCGCATGCGCCGGTGTTCCCTGCTGGTTGACAAAAGCATAGGTCTCTTTGTCGGGGCTGAGTGCCCATTCGAAGTAGCCGCCCCAACCGCCATAGCCGGGATGCTCGGGATCGTTGAGTCCATTGGGCCAGACATAGAGAAACGACGGGGTGTCTCCCTCAACGCCATATTTGTATTTGGGATACAAGGCGCCCAGCGCTCCGTGATTCTGAATGTGCTCGGCATACTGGTCCCAGTTGGCTTTCCCGGTCGCATTCTGAAACAGCCAGGCCGATTCGTCCCAAATGAAGAACAGGTCATTCGTGAATTCCCTGCGCATCCACTGATGCGAGCTGATCTCATAAGGCGTCGGCCGATTGCCCCAGGGCCGGTCCTGGTCGGTGATCGTGTAAACGCGAAGCTTGCGAAGGAACGCCTTCAGCTGCTCCGGGGTCCGCTCCTGTTGCACCTGCCAGATTGCCTGAGCGAGGGTGTTGCCGCCTCCCCACACTCCGACCCAGATCGGACGTTCATCGCTCTCGTCGGCCATTCTGATGATGTGGTCACTGCCCGGCGAGCGGTTGTCCGGTCCAATGAACTTGAAACCCCGATTCGTGCTGCCCACAACAGAACGGGAACGGAGATACTGCGGACTCGGCCAGTAGCCGATGGTCTGGCGGTCTTCGTTGGAACGATGCCCTTCCTGACCGGATCGCTTTCGCAGGTTCGGCAAATCGTGCTCGTAAGCCTGAATCGCCGCCTCAATCAGCTCGGGATGTTCCTGGCCACCCCCATTGCTCCAACCGGTGGTCGCGATCAGACCTTCAATCTCGAACAGGTCGGCATGGGCAAGAAGCCGGATCATCGATTCCATGTCGTCGGGCTCGACGTTGTTGGGTGCGATGTCCGTCAACACGATGATCCGCGGTTTCAGCTCGGCTGCGGGCGATGTGGCAGCCAATACAAAGGACAGAAGAAGTCCGCACGCCGTTGCCAGATGGATTTTCAGCATAGGTCTCTCTTTCCTGACATGAACCCGGGCGATCAATCGTCACCGGCCGTTCCAACGGAACGTTTCGCCTTTGGCCAGAGTCACATCACGAGTCGTTGATCCGTAGCGAAGCTTCATCGAACCTCCGTGAATCGACCGGACGACGCCTTCGGTCAACCTGCCGTCGCGCCATGTCATGTCCACTTCAAATCCTCCGCGCGCGCGCAGACCGCGGACGGAACCCTCGGACCAGGCCGGAGGCAGCGCCGGTAACAACGAAATCTCTCCGGCATGGCTCTGAACCAGCGCTTCCGCAACAGCAGCAGTCAGCCCGAAGTTCGCGTCGGATTGATTGTTTCTTGGATTGTGCAGGTTGTCGGCGAGTGAACGCACGAGAGCTTGAAGCCATTGTTGCACCTTCTCGCCGCGCTCGAGCCGGGCCCACACAGCGGCGTCCCACGCGGTGATCCACCCGCCCCGGCCCTGGCGCGTTTCCATCCATTTGTTGATGGCACCGGCCAGCTCCGGCGTGCCGCGCAGCGTGATGGTGCTGCCGGGAAAGATCGGCCAGTTCGGCGACGTGTTGTGGCCTTCGCTGCCGCCTTCCCAATCCTCGATCCATTCCATTAAATGGCCCTTGCTGTTGATCCGATACGGCGGAAGCTTCGGCAACGTCGCAGCGAGGCGCGCGCGGAAATCCTCGTCCACGTTCAAAATCTTCCCCGCCTCAATGCAGTTCGAGAACAACTCGCGGATCAGCGCGTTGTCGATCGTCGGCCCGGGCGAAAGCGCTGCGGTGTTCCCGTCTCTGTCGAAATACCGGTGCTCGGGGGAGATCGAAAATGGCGTGACGAGCCAGCCGTATTTCGGGTGTTCCACGAGCAGTTCCAACAGGAACTGCGCGCAACCTTTCATCACCGGGTAATACTCTTTGAGAAAGTTCGTGTTGCGGGTAAACGCGTAGTGTTCCCACAAATGCTGACACAACCACGCGCCGCCGGTGGGCCACATGCCGTAGCGGGCGGCATCCACAGGAGCGGAGCCGCGCCACAAATCCGTGTTGTGATGAACCACCCAGCCGCCGCGATTGTAGTAGGCTTTTGCGGTGCGCGCTCCGGTCTCGGAAAGGTCTTTAATAAGTCCGAACAACGGCGTGTGGCACTCGGAGAGGTTGCAGACTTCCGCCGGCCAGTAGTTCATCTCGACATTGATGTTGAGCGTGTACTTGCTGCCCCACGGCGGCAGGTGCTCCTCGTTCCAGATGCCCTGGAGGTTTGCCGGCTGTCCGCCTTCACGGCTGCTGGACGCGAGAAGGTATCGACCGAACTGAAATGCGAGCGCGTCGAGGTTCGGATCCGATCCGCCCGCGCGAACAACGGCGAGCCGCGCGTCCGTGGGTTTCTCATTCTGCGACGCGTCGCCCAGTTGCAGTTGCACCCGGCTCATGAGCCCGCGGAAATCCTCCACGTGCCGTTGGCGGAGCGCGGCGAAGCTCTTGTCGGCAACGGCATCGAGCACCTTCTTGCAGCGGGCGGCAGGGTCGGCGCTGATGTCGTTGTAATTGACGTAACTCGTCGCAATCGCGACAACCAGCGTGACGGCGTCGGCGTTTGAAATCCTGAGCGTGGAACCCTCGGCTTCAGATCGGCCGCCCTCGAGTCGCGCTGTCAACACAGCCTGATACTCAAGGCCTCGACCGGCCGTCCGCGCGATCAATCCCGCCATGCCCGTCGGCGGTTCCGAGAATGGCCCTTTCCACGCGCCGCTCATGACAAGGCGATCGCGCTCGGCGACACTGCTCTCGAGGTACGGCCCGCGAAACTGCGCACTGAACGAGATCCGGCCGGGACGATCCGCGCTGATGCGCACGACGAGGACGCGGTCGGGCCAGGAAACGAACGCCTCGCGCGTGAAGACCACATCGCCGGAGCGATAGGTCACTTTGGCAATGCCGGTCTGCATGTCCAGTTCGCGGCGGTAATCGGTGAAGTTCGTGGCTCCGAACGACAGGAGCAGGTCGCCTATCGGTTGATACGCTTCCTGTGCCTTGGGTTTGCCGTAGAAGTGATCGTTCACCATGCGTTCGGCTTCCTGGAACTTCTCGGCGAACACCAGGTCCCGAATCTGTTCGAAATACTTGAACGCCTCGGGATCGTCGTAGTTGTGCGGGCGCCCCGACCAGAAAGAAGATTCGTTGAGCGCGATCCGCTCCTCGGCAACGCGGCCGAAGATCATGGCGCCGATCATACCGTTGCCGACGGGCATTCCCTGGAGCCAGTTGGTGCCCGGCTGGCGATACCAGAGCGTCATGCTGCGATCACTGGCGGCTGCACTGCCGGAGTTCGCCAACGGTTCCGCCGCCCGGCATCTGGCAACAAAGCTGGATGAGCAAAGCGCCATGATCGCGAGAGCAAAGAGCGGTATCCGGGATACAGCTGAAGCAACGTTTGTTTTCATAGTTGAGCGCCCCTGCAATGGATGTATGGCGTTTCCGATAATTCGCACAGGCGTTCGGTTCGCTCGCACCGACTACCAAAAATCGTCGCAGGCGCAAATCTGCTATTGATCACATTTCAAAGGCCCGGCGCCACCGTGTCAGATCGAAACAACTCGCGGGAACGCTCGCTCCGACAGTTCAATGAGGGTCGGCTGGCGCGCTGGCGGCGGCTGCCTGCAGATCGCGGTCGAGCGCCTCGCCGTCGAAGGGAATGACAATGATCTTGCTGCCGTGATTATCGTTGCCGCGGTCCTGTTCCTTCGGAACGTCAATCACCGCCAGCGTGACAGCGACGACATGTCCGTTCTCGATGTAAACACCGGGGCGTTCGAGTTTGTGCCAGCGATTCACTGTGCCGTCTGTGTAGCGCACGAAATCCCGCGTCGGATCGTACGCCACGCCCCGGTAGGTCCAGTTGTTGATGCCGTCTTCGGATGTCAGATGATACGCCCTGCGGTCGCTCCAGTTGTTGACCACCACGTGATACAAACCGCCGCTGTACCAGATCACCGGGTCTTCGAGATTCTGCAGGTCATTCTTCGGCAATCCTTCAATGCCCGGGTAAATGCTCGGTCCCTGCACGACGTACGGACCCAACACGCCGTTGGTGCTGATCAGAATCGCGCCCGACCGCGGGATGATTTGGAAATTCCCGTCCGGGCGAACCATGATGCTGGTGTTGGACATGCGTCCCAGCCGGGAAAATTCGTTTGTGGCGATCTGGATCGTGCCCAGCTCCTCCCAGGGTCCATCGAGGGATTTTGAAACAAAGACCGTGCCGGGGCGCGTTTCGCTGATGACCACCGCGTAACGTCCGTCCGGCAGAACCAGCGCCGTGACGTTGTGGCCTTTGCCATCCTGGTTGTCCGGCCAGCAAAGACCTTTGTCCTCGTAAGGCCCGAACAGATTGTCACTGACTGCATGAATGGATTTCGAATTCCACCATTCGCCGTGCCCTCCCGCCTGGTTCCACCGACTGGCAAACAGGTGGTATTTGCCGTCCGGCCCTTTCAGAATCTGGCCGTCCCAATAGTCCCACTGCTTTCTCGTCACATCTTCGAGTCCGTTCTTCGGATCGCGCGGTCCGACCGTCGCCGCACCCCAGACATTTGTCGTCAGAGATCCGATGATCGGCGTCGGCTTGAAGTAGTCGATGAACGATTTTTTTGCGCTGACCTCCTGCGCATCGCTGAGCTGCATGCCGGCCAGCAAGGCACAAGCGCACAATGCACGGAGGATGCAACCGATCGACGGGATCAGCAGCGCTGTTTTGCGTATACGCTCGAAAAAGCTGAACTTCACGGCGGCGACCCTATTTCCTCTGCAACAGTGTGTCAATCGGCAACCCGCAAATTCGAGTCCTCCAGCGCGATCACCCTGTAATCCGGAGAATGGCGCGACGGACGTCGATCCCGGCCTGGAAGAAATCCGCGTGACGTTCGATCGCCCAATGCAGGATGGCTCATGGTCGCTCGTGGGCGGCGGACCGCATTTTCCGGAAGACACGGGAAGCCCTCGTTACGACTCGCAACGGACAACCTGGCGCGTTTCCGTAAAACTGAAACCCGAGTGGGAATACGAATTCCATCTGAACCGCGGCCAGTTCAATTCCTTTCGAAGCGCTGAAGGTGTTCCTCTTGAATCGGTCCGGATGACTTTCAAGACCGGCAAGGCAAGGGAGTAGTCACAGCCTTTGTCTGAAGCGGCGTGAACGCCGCGCTCCCATTCCGGGGCGCGACCTTCAGGTCGCTTCAACGTCCGAGCCGACAAGAGCACTGGAAATCTTCGGCATGCGTCGATGCGTTCGTGAGGTGAAACGGCGTAAAGCGCTCCACCGAATGCGCCAATGAGACACCGCCACGCGGGTTCTTGTGCCTTCCCAGGTCCTCCTCCGGTCCACGTGCTGCGGCTGAGGACAGCCGCGCCCCGGACTGCGACTCTGCGAGTCGCAGCGACGCACCATAGTTCCGCGCGCTCAGGGATCCGCATACGATCCTCCGCTGCCATGCCGTTGCACGTTGCTGCGGCTCATAGAGACCGCGCTGCGCAGTTTCACAAATTCGCGTTAGGCTTTTACGTCCAAAGCGCGACCTTCAGGTCACACCCACGTCCGAGCCGACAAGAACATTGGAAATTTTCGGTGCGTGCCGATGCGTTCGTGAGGTGAAGCGGCATGAGACACCGCCACGCACGTTCTTGTGCCTTCCCAGGTCCTCCTCCGGTCCACGTGCTGCGGCTGAGGACAGCCGCGCTCCGGACCGCGACTCTGCGAGTCGC
>DGDZ01000074.1:0-67380 GCA_002385705.1 Verrucomicrobia subdivision 3 bacterium UBA3939 | reverse complement strand
GCGCTGCGCAGTTTCACAAATTCGCGTTAGGCTTTTACGTCCAAAGGGCGACCTTCAGGTCACACCCACGTCCGAGCCGACAAGAACATTGGAAATTTTCGGTGCGTGCCGATGCGTTCGTGAGGTGAAGCGGCGTGAACGCCGCGCCCCCGTTCCGAGCAGAACTTCAACCCTCCTTCGAGTACCTGGTTGATGGGACTGGCGCAGTCATATGACGCACCTGAATAGAGCCGGATTCCCATACTGAACCCCGCCCGAGGCCTGCATCGATACATCTCCGATAATCGTGGTGTGGCTTAAAGGCGTTATGCCTTCTTTGCGGCCTTTGGTGGGGCGAGCAGCCTGCCACGCCGAAGCCGAGCGAAGGCGGGTCCTCGCGAGCCGTTGTCCGACCAGCTTGATCAGACGATATCCATGCACCCTCCGAGTTGAAGCAACCGGTATCAGTTCAATCTTCCTGCATTACGAACTGCCAGGGTCATCGCACAACGGCTCGCGAGGACGCTCGCCCCACCAGAAACGACATCACGGCTGTACATGAACGGAGTGCAGATGTCGTCAGCCGAAGTTCTTGTGTCTTCCCAGGTTCTCCTCCGGTCGACGCGCTGCGGCTGAGGACAGCCGCGCTCCGTGGACAGCATTCACGCCTCACGCGAGGTCTTTTGGCTCTCCCGACGTCGGCTCCCGCTCACCGGCCCGGCGCGTTGAAGTCCGTGATTTCGCGCTTGATCCGGATCGTCGTGCCGAGGTCTTCCATCTCGAAGAAACGGCGCGCTCAACACGACGGTTGGGCTGATGCAGAACCATGACCAGCCGCCCGTCGAAGGTGTTGAAGAGCATCGGGTGCCCTCCGTCGTCGAGCCAGAGAGGTTCTTCCTGCTGTTCCCAGGGTCCCGCCAGTCTGCCCGACTTCGAGATCGCCACGCCCGTTGCGTATTTGGCCGGACCATAACTCGACCAGAGCATCAGCAGCGTTCCGTTCGACGTGCGATGAAACCAGGGTCCGTCCGTGATCGATGCGTGATATCGTTTTCCTTCGAACAGTTCGCCGAGGTCGGCGCGGCACCGCGTCCAGGGCGCCTCGGAGGCGTGAAACAGTTTTGTCGGCGTGCCCACGGCGGATGACAGGTCGTCGGTCAACCGCACGAAATCCATGCTGCCATCGGTGATTTGAATCCATTCGTGGCAGAACACCATGTAAGGCACGCCGTCCTCGACGAACAACGTGCCGTCCAGCGCCATCCAGTCCTCCGGCGTGTGAGGTCGATTCGCGAACGATCGAAACGGGCCTTCCGGGTGGTCGGCCACGAGGATCTCCGTGCCGCGCTTCCGGTTTTGCGGACGTCCCGGCGGCGTGGGGAGCAGGTCTTTCGACGTGAGTGTCACAAACAGGTAATACTTTCCGTTGTAACGATGCACTTCCGGCGCCCACACCGTCTCGCGTGCCCAGTGGTTCTCCGGCACCTCGAAAACCGGTTTTGGCGTTTCCCAGTTCTCGAGATCCTTGCTGCGATAGACAATCACCGCTTTGCGCTCCTGCTCTTCCGGGCTCCCCCAATCGGTCGTGTTGTAGATGTAATAGGTGCGCGTTTCCGGGTCCGGGAGCACGAACGGATCACGGATCCGGATCTGCGACCGGTGAACGGACGCCGCGCTCACGTGCAGGACCGCCAGACCAGCGAACATCAACCACGCAACGGCGCGAACGGGACGAGTCATTGACTGGATAACGTGCATTATTGAAACGACCTCATTGCCAATGATGCGGCAGTGAGGTGGCTGGACCTTACAATGTTCGAAATCTCCGCGCATTAACAATGTCTAAAGACCCTCCGGGTTGACTGGATGCACCATCGGCGGCTGCTTCTCCAACGTGACGATATCAGCCGGAAAGGTGACAGGAGTTTATCTGGCTCCTTCCCTGAAGGAAGTCCTGCCATAACCCCATGACGTAAGGAGCGCCCCCGATGTATCTCATCCCCGAAAGATTTCGCCGGAAACCGCTGTTTCGCTCATGTGTTCTCGCCGCGAAAATCGCGACACTTCGGAAAAATGCGAGCGGTGCACAAGAGTTGAAATGCGCCCTCGCTCGCCACAACCGGCGAATTGAACTTCCCTTCCGGGCCGCAGCCGGATAGAAGAATCGGGCATGAAGCGCGTCTCAATCGGTTTCAAGAGGTCCGGCGCGGCATTCCTCGTGTCGGCAGTCGTGATGTCCCATAGCGCAGCGCTGGCCGCTGAAAGCTCCTCAAGCGACGGGCCCCAGACCCGGCAAAAATACGTTTACCACGGAGCCGGCAATCCATACCTCCCCTTGTGGGAACATTTGCCGGATGGCGAGCCCCGCGTGTTCGAGGATCCCGACAATCCGGGAAAATTCCGCATTTACATCATCGGGTCCCATGATGTCAGGGTCAGAAGCTACTGCGGGCCCGACATCCGCGCGTGGTCGGCGCCTGTGGAAGACCTGTCCTCCTGGCGCGATGAAGGGCCCATTTTCACCTATCGCGTCAACAACCAGTGGGACGTGATGTATGCCCCCGACCTGGTCGAGGTCAAGGGCAAGGACGGCAAGAAGACCTATTACCTCTACCCGCACAGCCGCGGCCCCAACAGAGAAGCCATGGTGGCGAAGGGCGATCGGCCGGATGGACCGTTCACGCCCATCAACTTGACGGAGGATGGAACCAGGACTGTGCGTGGGAGCACGATGGGATTCGATCCTGCCGTCTTCATTGAATACGTCACGGATCCCAACGATCCGGATTTCGAGATCGGGTTCAGGGCTTACGGGTACTGGGGATTTCAACGATCTCTGGCCGCGCAGTTGGATCAGAGGACCATGTATTCCGTTCGTCCCGGCCATCAGGTGATCGACCGTTTCATTCCGGCCAGTTCGCGCTACGGCGTCATCCGCGATCCCCAGGGCACGCAATATCCCCATGTGTTTCCGGACCAGGACCTGGGCACGTTCAACTTCTTCGAGGCCGCGTCGATCCGCAAAATCGGGAACAAATACATCTGGGTTTACAGCGGATATTCCGGGCCGGACTACGGGGTGGACAGCTCGAACTCAACGTTGCGTTACGCATTTGGCGACACGCCGTTCGGGCCCTGGAGGAGCGGCGGCGTTCTCGTGGATTCGCGCGCCATCGTGCCGAACCAGGACGGCTCCCGCCTGCGCACAAGCTATTCGGGCCACAACACCCATGGCAGCATCGAGTTGATCAACGACCAGTACTACGTGTTCTATCACCGGGCGCCTCGAGGTTTTGGAAACGCGCGTCAGGCGATGGTGGCGCCCATCAAGGTCGAGTGGGATGAAAAACCGGTGTCCGAGGGCGGCAAAGTCGTCATCCGCGCTTACGATCCGTTTGCCGAGAACAACGTCTGGACGGCGAAGGACAGCCGGGGCTTTGAATACACCGGGGCGGAAGTCACGTCTGAAGGCTTTCACATCTTCGGCCTGAATCCCTATCAGTATTACTCGGCAGGATACGCGTGCTACCTGTCGAACCAGCAACTCGTGCAGGACACGTGGGACAACTGGGACAACAACATGCCGCTGGTGGGGGTACGCAACGGAGACATCATCGGATACAAGTACTTCGGTTTCGCAGGACTGGACAAGGATCAGAAGGGGTTGAAAGCCTTCGAGGGCGCCAAACCTGGAAACAAGACCGCGTTCAATTTGTTCCTCACACCGAAGACCGCAAGTGCGTTCAAGGTGAACGTCTGGCTGGATGGCCCGTGGGACAATGCCACCTGGAAAGGCAAAAAGATTGGCGAGATCAATGTTCCCGCCAACGCCCCGCAGGAAGTCACGAAGTTCACCATCGATGTGGCCTCAGCGGTTGAAAACCTGAAACGGAAACACGCGCTGTTTCTCGTGGCGGAAGGTCCTGCCGAGGGCGGGCTTTGCGATATCATTGGACTCGGCTTCAGCTCCACCAAAGTGCAGATCGAGCGTCCCGTCCCGCCGACCGTTACAGTCAGCGTGAACGGCAAAGCCATTGATCTGCCGGCTCTCCCGGTCCGGTCCACCAACGCCAACGGCATTACCGGGGTTGATATTTATGAGACGACCTACACGGTTCCCGCGGACGTCACCGGCATTCCGCAAGTGTCTGCATCGGCGAGCGACAGCAGTGTGAAAATCGTTGTCACACAGGCGGACGGAAGGGATGGAACGGCCGTCGTTAAATTCGAATACAAAGGCCTTCCCAAGACCTATCGCATTAAATTCTCTCCGAGTTGATGCACCGGGGCAGCCGGCGTGAATCGCGCCGGGTTTGCTTCATCCAATCAGGTGGGAATGGAAGAGAGAACTTCCATTCCCATTTTTCTTTCCGTCCTTCAGGCCGCCCGCTTGAGGCAACGGATTTGAAGCGGCACCATCGATGAGCTTCATCCCGCCGCATCATCGCAGGCCGGCTGGAATCCTCTCACTCGGTTCCAATTCGCCCCGAAGCATCCGCCCCGCAGCACCAACGAGTTTCAGATAGAAATCAGATGGAAGCCCTTCAAGGTCCACGAATCTGGATTCGCCCACCGGAGGATCGTCAGTGCACTTGAAGATCGCAGTCCCTTCGTCCACCTCATCAAACATCGCCTGGTAAATCATCGTCGCCCCCGCTTTGTGCACTGCGGCGAACTGCGACCACAGAAACTCACCCCGCAAACGCGGAATCTGATTCAGTGGCGAACCGGGTTTCATGTTGTGCCAACTGAATCCCGGAAACGCCACCGGCATGTAATCTATCCCCGCGCCGCGACACCATTCGAGATCCGCTGTCAAAGTCGTTTCCGCATATCTTCTGGCCTGAGCCGGAGTGGAAAACCGCCCGACCGTCCAGGGCGAAATCACGTCAGCCATCCTCGCCAATTCATGAAGCCGCGGATCGTTCACGCAATCGCGATCGAGGGTCCGCCAATACGTCGGCAAACCCAGCATCACGGTGCATCCGCCGTAAGCGGGATCGTTCTTCAGAAATTCGACGATCTGGATTCCTTCGGCGACGGTGTAACGCCGGTTGTCATTGAAGCCGAATCCCCAGATTGCCACGACAGGTTTTCCCTTGTGATGCAGATAAGCGGGGTCGCGAGTGATCTGCATTCTGTCAACCAGGAGCCTCCAGTCCTCCTTCACACGATTCATCTGGTTTGATCCCAGTCCGCTGAGATCGTACATCACGGCGTACGCCCGGCCCGAGAGGTTCGCGCCTTCCCGGCAATGATTGAGAACGACATTGGCGTGCCGCAACCCTGCCGGTGTGCCGAGTTCGACAACGAAGCGTTGCACGAAGACGCCATCGATCCCGTAGGTTTCCATCCACTGAAAATGCCGCAGCACCGTCTTGCGATTGAAGGAACTGAAGACTTCGGCGGCCCGGCCGTCGCGATGACGGAACTCCGTGGCATAGCGTTCGTCCGGATCGAGTTCGCTCACGTCGGGCCACAGGTCAATCGAGCAGCTTCCCGGGCGAAAACCGTCGCGTCCGGCCCAGTGCGCCCAACCCCGGCCGCTGTCATCGCCTGCCGCCGCAAACCAACCCTGGTATCCGCACAGAATCTTGCGATCCATGGTGGACACATCCACACCGGTCACGCTCTTGCCGCGATAGGGAATCATTGTGATCCGAATGACCTCGTCGCGCGTCACGGTGTGCGGATCGCCCCAGTATTGATTTGTGAAGACGGACAGCGGTTCTGTGGCATCCACGGACGATCCGGCGAGCCCAAGCTGGATGACAAGAGAACCAAGGCAGGCATGCCTCCAGATGGTCGCGGACTTGTCTCGCCAAAGCATTTCGATGGACTCCATGTTGATGCGAAAAGGGCCCGCCCCCTCTCAGCCGATTTGCCCCGAGCCATGAACCGGATCATACGCGCCCGGCTTTCCCGTTACAGCCAAATTTCGGGCTGGAATCGCCGGCTCTACGTCCCGCTGGACGCTCGTGCGGATCGCAGCCCCGCGCGACGGGAGCGCGACCTTCAGGTCGCTTCACGCGCGATGGCAAGAGGATGGCAGGATTCCGATTAGACGTTAGGTCGCAGTCGCACCCTCAAGCGGCGGGAACGCCGCACCGTTGGTATCGGAGCGCGACTGTGTCCCGCTTCGCGGGACCAGTCGCAGCACGTGGCAACATGTAGGAAGGTGGAGTCCAAAGCGCCCGGCCGCTCGCACACGCTGCGGCTGGTCCCGCCGTTGCGGGACACAGCCGCGCTCCGCGTCCCTTCGACTTGTGCTGAACAGACGCGCGAGATTGGAATCGAACGTTCTCACGCATTCGCACCCTGAAGCGGCGGGAACGCCGTGCCCCCCGCAGCGTGAAGCGGCTTCACCTGATCAATTGGATGACGCAGCCGCCGCTGGGACGCAACGTGAGTTGCACGCGATCGCTGCGCCTGACGGTTTTCTCATCCCGCTGCCAGGCGTCTCCGCGATCCGGCGCGTCACCCAGTTGGATCATCCGGTACTGGCCGCGGCCGAGAAAGCTCAGCGGAATGTCGAGCGTCCTCTCTTCGCTGCCGTTCATAATGCCGATGAACCACCTGTTCCCGTTGCGACGGGCGAAAGCCACGCACTTTCCGATTTCGCTCCCGGGAAGGACGATCGTTTCGTCCCATGTCGCCGGGATTGCCTTCAGCACATCCACAGCCGCGTTGGTCAGATAATTCCGCGGGTGATCGGCGTAGCACAGGAAAGGCGAGGTGAACACAATGGCCTGGGCCAATTCGCGCGCCCAGGTGTAACCGCGCAGTTCCCGGGGATTGAAAACCGTCGGCGTGTAATCCGCAGGCCCGATGACATAGCGCGTAAACGGCAGAATGCAGTCCTGCTGCGGTGGCAGGGTGCGACGGAAACGCAGGATGTGATACTCGTGACCGCGCACGGCTTCGCGGGTCATTTCGTTGGGCCAGGTGCGTTCGCGTCCGACCGGTTTGTTCGCGCCATGAAAATTCACCATCAGCTTCCGGGCAGCCGCGTCGCGCAACGTCTCGTCATACCAATTGACCCATTGCACGTTGGCTTCGGGCATGAAATCGATCTTCACTCCCACCACGCCCGCCTCGACCGCGCGATCGAAATAGGCGGCGCGAGCGGCAGGACTGGTGACGTCCCGGCAGTGCACCCAGATCCAGATCTTCACGCCGTTCGCTTTCGCATAATCACAGACTTCGCGCATGCACGCCCACGCGTCTTTGCCGTCCTCTTTCCAATCCTTCCAGCCATCGTCAATCAGGTAGTATTCAAAACCGAGTTGCTTGGTCCAATCCACCCACTGACGTTGCTCGGAGAACCTGGGCCCGCCGCTGGACCACCATTGCCATGAAGAGCGGCCGGGCTGGATCCAGTCCGCCCTGGCCAGTTCCCGCGACGCAGGGGGACAGAGATTGCGAATCAGATCACTGTTCACCAGCGCGTTGAGATCGCGCGCGAGCAGGGTAACGCGCCATGGCTGAACCACAGCCTCATCCGTGGTCCATCCATTTGCGTCCGGCCGGGCATGGAAGAACACGCGCAGCGAATGGTCCGAGCCGACCTGCACGCCGGCGTCACTGTAGTTCAGGAGATTGGCCTCGGTCACAAGCGCGTAACTGCCGCTCTCTCGCCCCTCACCACCGTCCAGACTGAACGTGATCGGCAACGGAATCTTCCGATCGACGGCCAGGTCGTTCAGCCGTGTGCTTTGAAAGACGCCTTCGTAGCTGCCGAAGTCGGTCTGGTACCACGCCAGCGGATTGCCGCGGACCTTCCACTCCGTCGCTTCGCCGTTGATTCTCCGGCCCGGCTTTGCGGCCAGACGCATGCGCAGCGCCACCCCGTCGTTGTAGGCGCGCACATCGAGTTCGTACGGTTCGCCTGTGGAACTGCGGACCTGAATGGTCGTTTCGCGGCAATCATTCTCCGCCTCCGAATGAGCGCCGAACATGGAATACGACTCGCGAATCCTGCGCGAAGTGGACCTGCCCAAAGCGGCTCCCGCCCCGAGATCGACATCGTCGGCAATGATGCCGAAGCGCGATTTGCCCACCACCTCGCGTCCGTCAAAGGTCACCGAGTAACTCAACCCGCCGTCGTCGGTGACGGTGACGACGGCTTTGCGGTCCGGCGATCGGACGGTCACCTCTGCCGAGTGAACGGGTGCGACACAGATCGTGAGGACGACAACGGATGCAGCGAGTAGTTTGTTCATTCTTGATTCGTAGTTAAGAAACAACAGAGCACGCCGACTCTGACTTCTGTTCGGCCTCTCCGGGTGTTGTCTGCATTATGGGTGCTTCAAAGTTTGCATTACCGGACAATCAAAGCATCCACGGCCACAGGGCCTGGACCACGATTGACGATATTGATGGAGTGTTTGCCGGGAGCCAAGCCGCTAATCACGTTTGCGGTACAGCCCGAGCTCAAGACCATCCCTCGTATCCCGCTCGCAGGATACTTCGAGAACGTCCGCCGTCGCCCGCCACGTGACCCGGGCGTTATGGCGCGGTGCTTTCGTAGGAGTCCGCAGACTCGGGCGGCCCGCCTTTGTAACGCGGGTAGTTCGGATACGAACACATCGGCAGACTGCGGCCGCCGGCGGTGACGATCACCGTTTTGCCGGGCGGTTCGTTGCGTTCGACCCAGGCGGTGATCAGGGCGATGCGGTCGAACCGGTTCGGAATCTCGAACGGGGTCACTTCCTTTCCGTCGCCATTGATTGAAGCGCTTCGTCCACTCAAGCCATGGCCGGTTTGCGGAAGAACGTAGAACCGCGCGAACGCATCCACCTGATCGCGGCCCATCTTGTCGATCACCGACTGAAAATAATCGAGCTGCGCTCCGGGCGACGCGAGCGTGTCGTCGGTGCCGATCGTGACGATCATCTTGCCGCCGCGCCGGTAGAACGCCGAGAGATCCGGATTCGTCGAGTCGAGCCATTCCGAGAGCAGTTCGCGGCGTTTATTGAGCGGACCGCCTTCCACATAGTCCAGCGGGTTCGCCGACAGGTCTTGCATGAGGAACCCGGTCACGCCCAGAACACCCATGTGCGAATGGATCGGCGCGTTTTCATCGGCGCCTTCCTGCCCGCGGAAACGCCGGTCCACAATCAGTCCGCTGCCTCCGGGGTCGGTGTTCGGCACCCACATGCCGAATGAAGTCACGCCGTTGGCCAGCGGCGTCGCGAATTTGTATCGACTGTAAACCATTTTGAGCGTCTCGATCTGCCCGTCGGTGAGGCGCGCGTTTATTGACGTGTCTTGCGGGTTCGGGTCGGTGCCATCCGGCCCGCGCAAAGCCGCCCACGGATTGCGATTGGGATCGCCCTGCGACATGTCAAAAAGCGCCCGGGCCGCCATGTAGTTGTTGATGACGCCGTCGGCCAGTCCGTCAAGCTTGTCCGCCTGCCGCATGAACTCGGCGCGAATGGCGTTGATCTTCGCCCGCGTGACCCAGTTGGACAGCGGCTTTTCCTGAATGCGGATCAGCTCGGGCGCCAGCATCAAAGTGGAGAAGCTCACGATGGGAACGTCCGCAACAACACCGTCGTAATCGGCCGGGTATCGCTGGGCGACGGTCAGGGCTTCGCGTCCGCCCTGGGAGCTGCCGATGTAATAATTGAAGCGCGGCCGTTCACCATAGATTCGCTCCATGATCACCATCGCGGCGTCATGGGTTTTCTTCATCTGCATGTAACCGAGGTTGCGAATGGCCTCTTCGTTGAGCGCCCAGTCATTGCCGCCCCCGCCCCCGCCGCGTCCGAAACCGCCAAACCCGCCCATCTGATGTCCGGAATCGCTGCCGTACCGCGCAAACGTTGCCGTGGGCGAGTCGGGCCGCTCGCCGCGCAGCATTGGCACCATTCCGTTCATTCCGCCGCCGCCCACCTGGATCGCCCGCCGACTCCATCTGGCCGGGAGCAGGACGCGGAAGTTGATCGGCTTGCCATTCGGATCCTTCGGTGCAATCGAGCCATCGATAATCGCGTGAGCCACGGCATTGCCCGTGGCCTCGATCCAGCGCGGCGGCGACAGCGTTACGCCCCCGACCGGTTCTCCGATGGCCGAAGCGGGAATGTTGGTTCCAAGCCGCTCGACTGTGACGTCGGCGGCCGTAATGACTTTGTCGGGCAGCGGAGGCAGTTTCGAACCCGGAGCCGGGATCAGTTCCGCCGCCACTGCTGCAAACGGGAATGCAAGCACCACTGCCAAACGAGCCGCGGTGAACGCCTTCCGGGTTCCGCGAAGTGCGGGTGCAACAACAGTGTTCGGCACCACGTGGTTTCTTCCAGTGACAGTCATCATATCAGTTTTTGAGGATTGCTTTGGGGCTGCGATTACAGCGTTCTGCCGGTATGGTCTGGGCACGGTGTGCATGATCATTCCGGGCGCTATTGAAACAGTTGCGGCGCAAACTCAATCAGGTACTCGCGCCAGTTGATCCAGGTGTGGCCGCCGGAACTCTCTTTGAAGACCGGATTGAACCCGTGTTTCCTGAGCAACTCGACCGTGCTGCGGGTGTTGCGAATGAGTCCGTCTTCCGTTCCCGTGTTGAACCAGATCAGCTTCACACCTTTCTTGAGGTTCGCGTCGGTCAGGTTGGGCAGGTGACTCTCTTCCCACGCGCCCGTGTCGTTGCCAAAGATGCCGGAACTGAACACGCCGATGTAGGCGAACTTGTCGAGATGTTTGAACGCCACATGAAGCGTTTGCGCGCCGCCCATCGAGAGCCCGGCAATGGCGCGATGCTCCCGATCTGTGTAAACGCGGTAGTGCGATTCCGCGTAAGGCATAATGTCATTCACAAAATCCTCGTAGAACTCATCGCTCGATTGGCCGCCGCCACCTCCGATTCCACTCATCCGCATGCTCGCCGTGGTGCGGCCGGCGGGCATGATGACGACCATCGGCTTGACCTTCCCGGCCGCGATCATGTTGTCGAGGATGAACCCGGCACGGCCGACCGACGTCCACGCGTTGTCGTTGTCCATCGCGCCGTGCAGGAGATAGAAAACGGGATACCGCTTGTTGTCCGATTCATAACCCGGCGGCGTGTAAACGTGCATCCTTCTGAACCGTTGCAGCGCCTTCGAGTAATACGTCACCTGTGCCACCGCACCGCGTGGCACGTCTTTGGTGTCCATCCACTCCGAACCCGGAACAATCAACAGGCTCTGCAGACGGGTGTTCGACTCGCTCACCAGCGCGCTTTGGGGGTCGGTGGTTGAAACGCCGTTCACAACGAAGTTGTAGCGGTAGGCACCGGGCTCGAGCGGTCCGACGGTGGTTTCCCAAACGCCATTTTCGTTCTTCGTCATCTGCGCTTTGGGTCCGAGGTTCATGATGTCGGAACTGGCGAATCGGACAGTGGTCGCCTCCGGCGCGAAGATACGAAAGGTGACCTGCCGATCGGGAAGGATCTCGGCGGAGTTCACTGCGGGCGCGGAGGGACCGCGTCCGCGGGGCCGGCCCGGGCCGGGTTGCGCGAGGACATTTGAACAAAGCATTGGAAGCAAGAACAAACACAACCACCAGCGTGGCGCAGGCATCCTCTGCAGGTGGCGGCGCCGTTCCGGTGCCGGCATCGGACAGCGTGGCAGCGAGACGCTGCGAGAACCCGCAGCCGAAATGGCCGCGCTACGATTGTCGATTGTGGAAGTTTTCATTCGTTCCGTAGTTTGATTGTTGGCGCAGTTCAATTCGCGGGTGTTCTAGTTACACCAAAAAGACCGGTCAGGCCAAAGAATAACTCCCGGTTCTTCCAGGCGGTGGGGATCCGGGAGGTAGTCCGGATGCAGCAACTCCAGAGATCTCAAGGGGTCGCCATCGGCCAAGGGAAAGAGCCCGCCGTGTTCGCTCGCGTATTGTCTCAAAGCCGACAGCACGACGGGCAGTGCCCGCTTCAGAGGACGCTGAACGGTGACAAGAAGAAGCAGCGCTCCAATAACAACCAGGACCGTCAGAGTGACTATCACAGCTCTGCGCTTCATCGCTTCGTCGAAGCATGCACATCTGCGATCACACCGGACTGAAGCCCGCCCAAAGCGAAGCTCGTAAACCTGAATGCTTCCCGCCATCGTTGCCAAAGCCATTACATCCCCATTCCCGGCAACAAAGCGCAACGGCTTCTCAAGAGCAGGGCCCTTTTTCAGAACCGGCCACCAATCATGCGCTGAGATGACACGAACCGGACCCGTCGCACGACGGCATGCTGACGGACGATTCCCTGATCCCTGACTGCGCAGAGCTGTCGAACATTGCTGCGACTCGCAGAGTCGCGCTCCGTTTCCTCGCGTCTTCGCATGATACAAGGCCTTTCTTTTCGTGCCCTTCCGTGCCTTTCGTGGTTCCGGCCTTTGCCGTTCCTCGTCTTTTGCGCCTTTGCGTTCAGAACCACAACCGCACGGCTCACTCCCACCCACTCCTCAACGCCAAGACGCCAAGACGCCAAGACGCAACGAAGGCAAGCCGTTCTCTCCGTTCCCTCCCCGTTCAACAGGCCGTTGACGCGTGAGAACGCCGCGCTCTCGACCGACGTGCGGAGCAATGCTCCGCGCTCCGATACCATCCGGACCGCGGGTCTGTGACGTCTGTGACCCGCAGCAACGCACGACGGCATGCTGACGGACGATTCCCTGCAGATCCCTGACTGCGCAGAGCTATCGAACACTGCTGCGACTCACAGAGTCGCGCTCCGCTCCTTCCCATTCATTCGCGTCCATTCGCGGTTAAACCCCGTTACGCCGTTGCCTTCCTTCGCGGCTTCGCGTGAGACAAGCCCTTTCCCTGTTTCGCCTTGTTCTTCGTTGCCTTCGTTCCCTTCGCAGTCCAAAGCGATTTTGACTTCGTCGTTGACGAAACCCTCATCTCCAGGGCTATTCGGACTTCCCTTCTCGCCGATACTTGAAGTATTCTCGCGCCGTCATGTCGGCCACATAGACAAAATCTCTGCAGAAGAGAACCACAACTCCTTTGTTCGGCATCTGGAACGTCTTGACGTCAACCCTGACAGGATTCGAAGACGGCTCGTCGAGATACACGAGTTCTTCAACCGAATTGCTGTTTCCTCGGAATACCAGGTTCGTGGCTGAATAGATGTTATTGCTTGCGTCGGATCTCCTGACGTACAGGTCGCGAACGATAGTACCATACCCGCCCTTGTAGAAGGCTTCGCTATCCCCGACAAGTTGCTTGATCTGATTCACACCGGTGTTCCCGGCGCTTCCACAGCCCGCCAACAAGAAACAGACGAGCCAGGACACCGTTATCCATCCACAGCATTTCAGATGATCTTTCACTTCCGTTTCTCTTGAACTCTCTACATCGCTCTGCGTGTCCTGGCATTGCTGAATCTGTTTCCCAATCGTTCCCAGACCCGCCTCTCGCTGAGTATTACGCGCCAGACCCAAAAATCTTTCAAGTCACCCGGGCCAAATTTCAGACAGGCTCATCGGCGTATCGCGCAATCTTCTGTCCCTGCGGCCATCTGCCTTGCCCGTGATGCGGCAACCGCGGCGCCACGCCCGCCGTTCTGCCCAAACGTCAACAGTCGTGGAGTTGGCCGGATCTGATTCGCGTCCATTCGCGTCCATTCGCGGTTAAAGCCCGTCATGCCGTTGTGCGGTCTGGAATCCCCGGTTCGTGCTGGAGTCAAGGGGCTCACGAGGACGTCCGCGCTACCGAAGAAGGATCAAAGGTCGAACAAACGGTTTGCGCTCAAAAGAAAAACGAGCGGGTGACCGAAGTCACCCGCTCGGGAACATTCGAACACTCTGCCGGTTGTGGTTACGCGCGGCGGCGGAAGGCCAATCCCAGCAAACTGAGGCCAAGCAACGCAGCCGCAGAGGGTTCCGGCACGACGACGTTGGGACCCGCGTCAAACTGAGCTGCGATCTGATCTGCGGACAGAGCGTTGCCCCAAATCCGGAACTCATTGATTGAGCCCACAAAATAGGGATCGAATTGATAGACGGACCGCCCGAGGTAAGCGAGGTCGTTGCTCAGTTTATCGAGCGTGTTCTCGCCCAGCGGCGCGGTCGCCACGAGGGAGCCATCGAGGTAGAACGCCAGGTCCGTGCTGTTCACTGTCACGGCAATATAGTGCTCAACACCGTCGTTGATTTCAGGCGCTCGATTGATACCGGACTCTTCCTCGAATCGATTTCTGGTGATTGCGACTCGAGCAACGTCATCGTCGCGCGTCGGCTGAACCATGATGTACTGGTACCCTGCCCAGTCGGGTTCGCCGGCCGACGCATTGTAGGTGCGGCCGAGCACGGCGGCCATGGTAAAGCTCGTGTTTAGCGGTGACGACGTCAGCCACAGTTCGAGCGTGAGAGCGTCGTAGGTGTTGATCTGGATAACGCCGCCGGGCAGTGAGGCATGGGCGCCACCTCCGCCGAGATTGAGCGCGCCACCGCTGACGGTCGCACCGCCTTCGAGCGTGCCGTGCGCGCCGCCAATGCTGTCCAAAACACCGTCATCAAAGGAGTAACGGTGAAACAATTGCGCCTGGGCCGGAAGAGCGAGCGCACACACTACAGCAAGGAGCAAGAGTCTTTTCATAGTCGCTGCTTCTGAGTTTAGGATTCGGCGCGAGCCTGACACCCTGATTTCTCGCCGTCAATGGAAAACTGACAGCATGCGGGAATTACGGACGAGGGCCCCCGGACAACGGGTCTCAGGCCCGGCGCGCAGCCCGAGGTCTGGCGGTGCGCTTTGCCATCTAAACAATCGAGAGCGACCCTCGGTCCCGCCGCTAGTTCAGCAGCCGATACCAGTTGTCCCGCTGGTGCGGTTCATAGCCGAGTTCGCGGATGAGCCGCTGCATGTCGGCAACCGTCATTCGGAACGTGGTGCCCGCCTGGGACACGACGTTTTCCTCGATCATGATGCTGCCCAGGTCGTTCGCGCCGTACTTCAACGCCACCTGGCCGATCTCGGGCCCTTGCGTGACCCACGAGCTCTGCACGTTCGGGAAATTGTCCAGGTAAATGCGCGCCAGCGCCTGTGTGCGCAGATACTCGTGCGCGCCGACGGTGGGCGCCTTCAATCGCGTGTGCTCCGCCTGGAACGTCCAGCAGATGAACGCCGTAAACCCCTTGCTCCGGTCCTGCTGCCGCCGCAGCCGTTCCATGTGCTCAACCCGATCCTCCACGGTCTCCACGTGGCCGAACATCATGGTGGCGGTCGAGTTCAGCCCCAGCCGATGCGCGACGTCCATCACTTCCAGCCAGTCGTCGCTCATCGCTTTCAGCGGCGAAACGCGTTTCCGGACGCGGTCCACGAGGATCTCGCCGCCGCCTCCCGGAATGGAACCCAGCCCCGCCGCCTTGAAATCTGCGATGATCGCCTCCAGCGGCTCGTTGAACACCTCGCGGAAATGAACGAATTCACTCGGGCTGAAGCCGTGGATGTTGATCTGCGGGAACCGGCTCTTGATGTGCGACAGCAGGTCGAGATACCACTGCTTGCTCAGCTTCGGATGATGCCCGCCCTGTATGAGGATCTGCGTGCCGCCCAGCGCGATCGTCTCCTCGATCTTCCGATCCAGTTCCTCCATCGAAATGACGTAGGCGTCGCTGTCCTTCTCGGTCCGGTAAAACGCGCAGAACTTGCAGTAAACGTTGCAGACGTTGGTGTAGTTGATATTGCGATCGACGATGTAGGTGACGATCTGATTGCCGCGGCCGTCGTAGGCGTTCTGCCGCGCCAGTTGCCGGCGGCGATCCGCCAAAGCGCCCAGCTCCTCCAGCGGCAGCGAATACAGCCTCAGCGCTTCGCCGGCATCGATGCGATGGCCGTCCCACACCTTCTGCAACAGTTCGTCGAGTGCCGCGTCGTAGATCACAGCCGGAGAAATATCAGCGCCGCAACATTTTCGGAAGCCCGCCGCCCATGCGCGCCATCATCTTCGAAAACTTGCCCATCTTTTTCATCATCTGCTGCATCTGCCCGAACCGGTTGAGCATGGTGTTCAACTGGGCAACGGTCGTTCCGCTGCCTTTCGCGATCCGTTGCCGGCGCTTCGCATTCAGAATCTGCGGGTTGCGGCGTTCCTCGGGCGTCATGGAACAGATCATCGCCTCCATCTGCCGGAACTCTTTTTCCTGCTTCGCGAGGTCGGCGTTCTTCAGCGCTTCGGCGCCGCCGGGCAGCATGCTGACAATGCTTTCCAGCGACCCCAGCTTCTTCATCTGGCGCAGTTGCTCCAGGAAATCCTCGAGCGTGAACTGGCCCTTGCGCATCTTCTCCTCGAGCCGCTTCGCCTCGTCCAGGTCCACCGCTTCCGCAGCCTTCTCAACCAGCGTCACCACGTCGCCCATCCCCAGAATCCGCGAGGCCATCCGCTCGGGATGAAACGCCTCGAAGTCCTCGAGCTTCTCGCCAACCCCCGCGAACTTGATCGGCTTGCCGGTCACCGCCTTCAGGCTCAGCGCCGCGCCGCCCCGGGCGTCGCCGTCCAGCTTCGTCAGGATCGAGCCGGTGATATTGAGGGCCTTGTCGAAGTGAGTGGCCACGTTCACCGCCTCCTGGCCCGTCGCCGCGTCCAGAACCAGCAGGATCTCCTTCGGCTTCACCTGGTCCCGAAGGCGAACGAGTTCCTGCACCAGCGGCTCATCGATCTGAAGCCGCCCGGCAGTGTCGAAGATGACGATGTTCCGGTGATTCGCCTGGGCGAAGTCGAGGGCCTCGCGCGCGATTTTCAACACGTCTGTCTCCCCCCGCTTCACCAGGACGGGAACGTTCAATTGCCTGCCCAGGATCTCCAATTGATCCATCGCGGCGGGCCGGTAAACGTCCGCCGCCACCAACAGCGGCGCGCGCCCCTGCCGCTGCAGCAGCCGCGCCAGCTTGCCGCTGGACGTCGTCTTGCCCGACCCATGCAACCCCACCATCAGGATGCAGGTCGGATTGCCGCTGAGATCGAGCCCGACGTTCTCCGGGCCCAGCAAGGCCACGAGTTCGTCGTGGATGATCTTGATGATCTGTTGCCCGGGCTGAATGCTCTGGATGACTTCCTGCCCGATGGACTTCGCCTTGACGCTCTCGATGAAGTCCCGGGCGACCTTGAAGTTGACATCGGCTTCGAGGAGCGCCATCCGCACCTCGCGGAGCGCGTCGCCGACGTTCTCTTCGGAAATCTTTCCGAGTCCGCGCAGGTTGCGGAAAGCGTTCTGGAGCCTGGAGCTCAGGGATTCAAACATCGCGCTAAGCTAGGACAGCGGGGCCGGATTGACAAGGCGGCGTCCTTGGGCAAAACTACGCGCCCGCTGTAAAGCAGTGCGGCTGGTAGGTTACCCAAGTGGCCAACGGGGGCAGACTGTAAATCTGCTGGCTTACGCCTTCGATGGTTCGAATCCATCACCTACCACCACCCCCTCCCTCCGTTGCGACGGTCAGTAATCCTGGTGAGTCTCTCGAGTGCTTTCGGGAGTCACTTTGTGAATACATTTTCGTTGCAAACCTGCCGCGCGATGCGAGTGTCGATGAGTTGAAGCCGACCATATGTATCTGCTGCGGGGAGCCGATGGTACCCGGAGGAGGGCGGCTTTCACGCAACCCGAATGTGTGCGCGTCCTGTTCCAGCCTGATGGACGGTCTGCTCGGGGATACCTGCTGGAGCACAACAGCTTCCGAAACATCGTCCAACAAGCCGGTCGAAACTTCTGAAAACCCCGCCTCGGAACAGGAGGTTCCCTCGGTTTCAACAAAACACCAACCGCGTTAGCCGCCGGCGCCGGTCGCGTTCCACTGCCGGTCGCAGCGCTCGCGGACGTTCCCCGGGAGTGACGCTGGAAATCGCTGTCCACGTTCATTATGCTGCGCCGATGCGGGCGCCCGCACATACCTACGACCAGGCGGTGGAGTTTCTCTATCGCTTGCGCACGGCCGGCGCGAAGTTCGGACTGGAGAACGCGCGAAAGCTCGCCGCTCTGGCCGGCAATCCCCAGGACCGCCTCCGCTTCATTCATGTGGCCGGCACCAATGGCAAAGGATCCACCTGCGCCATGCTCGAAGCCATCTACCGCACCGCAGGATTACGCGTCGGGCTGTTCACCTCGCCCCACCTGATCTCCTTTCGCGAGCGCATCCAGGTCAATCGCCACTGGATCACCGAAGCCGCGGTGGTTGACCGGACGGCAGAGATCCAGGATTGGATCGAGACATTCCCCTCCGACGGCCTGCCCACCTTCTTCGAAGCGGTCACCATCATGGCCCTGCGCCATTTCGAAACGGAACAGTGCGATCTCGTGATCTGGGAAACAGGGCTGGGCGGACGCCTGGACTCGACCAACATCGTCACACCCATCGCCTCGGTGATCACGAACATCGACTACGATCACCAGGAATGGCTCGGACACACCCTGGAGGAAATCGCCCGCGAGAAGGCCGGCATCATCAAACCCGGCGTGCCCGCCCTCACCGCCGCCGAACAGACCGAAGCGCTTTCAGTCATTCGCGAAGCCGCCCGGATCGCCGGCTCACCCCTGGCGGAGGTCAGCCCGTTTCATAACACCGGAGAACTGGCGCTCTCCCTGCGAGGCGCCCACCAGCATACCAACGCGGCGCTTGCCGTCAGAACCGTTCAAATGCTCGGCGACCTGATCCCCGTCCACCCTGAGCTCATCGAATCCGCTCTGCGGTCCGTGGAATGGCCCGGGCGCCTGCAAATTATCGAACGGGACGGGCGCCGTTTCCTCCTCGACGGCGCTCACAACGCCGGCGGCGCAAGGACGCTGACAGCGGCATGGAAACAGGAGTTCGGCGCCGCACGGGCCACATTGATCATCGGCATGCTCCGCGACAAGGACGTCGAAGTGCTGTGCGCGTCGCTCAGCCCGCTTGCGACACGGATCCTGGCGGTGCCGGTTCAGAGCGAGCGTTCCGCCGCACCGGAAGAACTGCAGGTCTGTTGTTCCAGAGCGAACCCGCAGGCCCGCGTCGAGACCTGCCCTTCGCTGGAACACGCGCTGTCCCGGGCACAGCACGACAGCCTCGTTGTCATCACCGGATCGTTGTACCTGGTGGGTGAAGCGCTGCAGTTACTGGGGGCAGCGCCCTATGCGGACGACCAGCGAAGCCTGAACGACTGGACGCCTGTGCCGCCACCTCCCGCTGCGCCGCGCGCCCCCGCCAGGCGCAATTAGCGGCTTTTACAACAAGTTGCACCTGGCTAATACCCGTCGGGCACTCATTGACGATGCAACCGCGTGATCATTAGATTAGCCGCACGTCCCACTTGGCGTAAGGCAGCTCTCAGTGAAGGTCGTTACAAACATTTTTGGCTCGTCGCTCGGAAAGAAATATGTGATGGCAATTTCCGGGGCTGTGCTTTTTTTGTTCCTCATCGGGCATCTGGCGGGCAATCTCCAGATCTTCCTCGGCCCCGATGTCATCAATCGATACGGGCATCTCCTGCAGTCGAACCCGGAACTGATCTGGCCGGCGCGTCTGTTCCTGCTGCTGATGCTGGTACTGCACGTGTGGTCGGCGGCGCGCCTTACCATCGAGAACCGCGCGGCGCGCCCGATGCGCTACGCGCAATACACGCCTCTCGCCGCCAGCTACGCTTCCCGGACGATGATGATGAGCGGGTTGATCGTCTTTACGTTCATCATCTACCACCTCCTTCACTACACGGTGCGCGTGAAAGCGATCAACCTGACCGGGCAGGACTTTGCAGGCCCGGAGTTCCAAACACCCATCAAGGGGTTGATCGGGGAACATCAGCATGACGTGTACAGGATGATGATCGTCGGCTTCAGCAACTTCTGGGTTTCGGCCTTTTACATCCTCGGCATGGCGCTGCTGAGCCTGCACCTCAGCCACGGCATCAGCGCCATGTTCCAGTCCCTCGGCTGGAAGAACCGGGTCTATGGACCCTTCCTCGATCGCGCCGCCCGCGTCGTCGCCATCCTGATTTTCCTCGGTTACGTCTCCATCCCGGTGGCGATTCTCCTTGGATACGGAAAGGAGGCATTGTGACGCTCGATTCAAAAATTCCCTCCGGACCGATCGCGCAAAAGTGGGACAAACACCGGTTTGATCTCAAGCTGGTCAATCCTGCGAACAAGCGGAAGTTCGAAATCCTCGTCGTCGGCAGCGGCCTGGCCGGCGCTTCGGCCGCCGCCACCCTCGGCGAGCTCGGCTACCGGGTGAAGTGCTTTTGCTTCCAGGACAGCCCGCGCCGCGCGCACAGCATCGCCGCCCAGGGCGGCATCAACGCCGCCAAGAATTACCAGAACGACGGCGACAGCATTTACCGGCTGTTCTATGACACGATCAAGGGCGGAGACTTCCGCGCGCGCGAAGCCAACGTGTACCGGCTCGCCCAGGTGAGCGTGAACATCATCGACCAGTGCGTCGCCCAGGGAGTTCCGTTCGCGCGCGAATACGGCGGGCTGCTCGCCAACCGTTCCTTTGGCGGCGCGCAGGTGTCGCGCACCTTCTACGCCCGCGGCCAGACCGGCCAGCAATTGCTCCTCGGCGCCTACCAGGCGCTGTGCCGCCAGATCAGCCTCGGCACCGTGCAGATGTACCCCCGCACCGAGATGCTCGACCTCGTCGTCATCGACGGCCACGCCAAGGGCATCGTGGTCCGCGACCTCATAAGCGGCCGGATCTCCTCCCACGCGGGCGACGCCGTCGTGCTGGCCACCGGCGGTTACGGCAACGTCTTCTTCCTCTCCACCAACGCGAAAGGCTCCAACGTCACGGCCACCTGGCGCGCGTACAAAAAAGGCGCCTTCTTCGCCAATCCCTGTTACACCCAGATCCATCCCACCTGCATCCCGGTCAGCGGCGAGCATCAAAGCAAATTGACGCTCATGTCCGAATCCCTGCGCAACGACGGCCGGGTCTGGGTCCCGAAACGCAAGGAAGATTGCGGCAAACCGCCCACGTCGATTCCGGAATCCGACCGCGACTACTACCTCGAGCGCAAATACCCCAGTTTCGGCAACCTCGCTCCGCGCGACATCTCATCGCGCGCCGCAAAGGAGGTTTGCGACGAGGGCCGCGGCGTCGGCCCGGGCGGGCTGGGCGTGTACCTCGATTTCGCCGATGCGATCCGGCGGCTGGGCGTCGATAAGATCCGGGAACGCTACGGCAATCTTTTCGACATGTATGAAAAGATCACCGGTGAAAACGCCTACGAGACGCCGATGCGCATTTATCCGGCGGTGCATTACACGATGGGCGGCACCTGGGTGGACTACAACCTGATGAGCACCATTCCCGGGCTGTTCGTCATCGGCGAGGCGAACTTCTCGGATCACGGCGCGAACCGCCTGGGCGCCAGCGCCCTGATGCAGGGCCTCGCCGACGGCTATTTCATTCTGCCCTACACCATCGGCCACTACTTCGCTTCCTCTAAACAGTTCAGGCCGCCCACGGATCATCCCGAGTTCAGGAAGAGCGAGGAGGAAATCCGCGCGATGACAAACCGCCTGCTGTCCGTTCGCGGAAAGCGGACCGTGACCTCCCTGCATCGCGAGCTCGGCAAATTGCTCTGGGAGAAATGCGGCATGGCGCGCAACGAAGCCGGGCTCAGGGAAGCCCTGCGCCGCATCCCCGAATTGAGGGACGAATTCTGTCGCACGGTGAACGTGACGGGCGAGAGCGGCGAGCTCAACCAGGCGCTGGAATACGCCGGGCGCGTCGCCGACTTCATGGAGTTTGCCGAGTTGCTGTGCCTCGACGCGCTGCACCGCGAGGAATCGTGCGGCGGCCATTTCCGCACCGAACACCAGACACCGGACGGAGAGGCGAAGCGGAACGACGACCAGTTCGCCTATGTGGCCGCCTGGGAATACAAGGGACCGGACCGGCAGCCCGAGATGCACCGCGAGCCGCTGATTTACGAGGAAGTGCAAATGAGCACGAGGAGTTACAAGTAATGAACCTCACCCTCAGAGTCTGGCGTCAGAAGAACGCGAATTCCCCCGGCCGCTTCGAAACCTACGAGGCGCGCAACATCCTCGAGGACATGTCCTTCCTCGAGATGCTCGACGTGGTGAACGAAGAACTGATCCAGCGCGGGCAGGAGCCCATCGCCTTCGACTCCGATTGCCGCGAAGGCATTTGCGGCATGTGCTCGCTGGTGATCAACGGCATTCCCCACGGCGGCCGCCGCGGCACCGCCACCTGCCAGTTGCACATGCGCCACTTCAAGGACGGCGACACCATCACCATCGAACCCTGGCGCGCGCGCGCGTTCCCCCTCATCAAAGACCTCGTCGTGGACCGGAGCGCGTTCGACCGCATCATCCAGGCCGGCGGGTTCATCTCCGTCAACACCGGCGGCACGCCCGACGGCAACGCCATCCCCGTGCCGAAGCCCGACGCCGACGCCGCCATGGACGCGGCCGCCTGCATCGGTTGCGGCGCCTGTGTGGCCGTGTGCAAGAACGCTTCCGCAATGCTGTTTGTCGCCGCGAAGGTGTCGCATCTGAACCTGCTGCCGCAGGGGAAAGTGGAAAAAGACCGCCGGGCGCTGAACATGGTCCGGCAAATGGACGCCGAGGGCTTTGGCAACTGCACCGTGACCGGGTCCTGCGAAGCGGTTTGCCCCAAGGAAATCAGCCTCAGCTTCATCGCGAAGCTCAATCGCGACTACGGCCTGGCGACGTTGAAAGGAAAATAGCCCTCTGCTCGCGAGCCGCGGCGCGCGCCGCCGCTCATCGACGGGCCGTTGGAAAGACGTTCAGCCCGCCAACGTCAGCTCTGCTCCGCCTCCTGCGTCCGCACGAGGTCCTTCTCCGCAAGCACCCAATCCTCGAGCGTCAGCGGTTCGTTGGCGAGCTTGTCGCGGAACAGTTGATAGGCATGCTGCCGCACCGCGGCCTTGCTCATGCCGGGAGTGAACGGCTCGGGTTGTTCGACCTGGCTTGTCTTCTCTTTCATATTGGCTCCCTTCTGCAACAGAATACCCCCGAAAACCGCACATGCAACCCATCCCTCCCGCAACGGCGCCTCAAAATTCCGAAGGCGACACGCCCACACCCAGAATGCTGCACGCCTGAACCACGTTCAGCCCAAGCCGCCGCGCTTCCTCCAGCACCGCCTCCGACTCCGCGCCCGGATTCAGCCAGAGCTCGTCGCAGCCCTTCCGCGCGATGTCCGCCAGCAACGGCAGCAACACCGGCGGCGGCACATACACGCTGACCTTCTGCGGCCGCTCCGGAACGTCCAGAATGCTCCTGTAAACCGGCAACCCCTCGATCGTGGTTTCATGCGGATTCACCGGATACACCCTGTAACCTTGCTGCACGAACGCGCGGACCGCCTTGTTGCCGAACTTGCTCCGGTCCCGCGACGCACCAATGATCGCAACTGTGTTCATGCTCCCCTCTAGCACGGAAAGCGCGCCGGCGCAAAGCTTGACCCCGCCCCGCCGTTGTGTTACTCATTAACACATGCGTAACACGCGAAGAGAATCGGTGACCCGCTTCAGCGTCTCGCTGCCCTCCGCCCTCGCCGCGGAACTCGATCGCATGGCCCGCGAAAAGGGCTATGACAACCGCTCGCTCGCCATTGCCGACATGATCCGCGCGCAATTGGTCGAGCACCGCCAGCAGAAGGGCGACGGCGAGATCGCGGGCAGCATCACGCTCGTTTACGATCATCACCGGCATCATCTCCAGGACCTGCTGACCGACCTCCAGCACGACCACCGCGACGTCATCCTCTCATCGCTCCACGCGCATCTCGACCACGATCATTGCCTCGAAATCCTCGCCGTGCGCGGACAGGCGCGCAAAATCAAGAAGCTCGCCGACGAACTGATTGCGGCCAAAGGCGTGAAACACGGGAAATTGACCATCACCAGCACTGGAAAGGACCTTCCCGCATGAGGATCCCCACGGCCGCCCTGGCGGCGCTCGTCTGCCCCTGCGCTCTGCACGCCGGACGCCCGCTCGTCATCGACGATGCCGAACCGGTTCCCCCCGGTCTGCTCGAAATCGAAGCCGGGTTCAGCTACGCCGCGTTCGACTCGCACGACCACTATCATCTGCCGATCGCCCTGGCGACCGGCGTTCTGCCGGATCTGGAAGCAGGCCTCGGCTTCGGCGGCCAGCTCCAGGAAGGCGCTGAAATCCAACAGACGCCCCGCAGCGTGGCCGGCATCGGCGACCTGCAACTCGGTCTCAAGTGGAAACCGATCGACCAGTCCCGTTGGCCGGCGGATGTCGCATTCGCGGGTCTGATCAAGTTCCCCACCGCCAGTCGTTCCGACGGCCTGGGCAGCGGCGAGATCGACTACGACGCAACCCTGATTCTTTCCCGCGCGCTCGGCGAGAAAGCGAACATCCACCTCAACGCGGGGTATTCGTGGATCGGCGACCCGCCGTCGGAAAGTCTGGGCGACCTGTTTCACGGCGGCGTCGCGGTGGATTGCATGCTGACGTCTTCGATCCAGTGCATCGGCGAGTTGTTCGGCCAGCGCGAATTGCGCAGCGGAGGCGAAACGGTGGTCCAATGGACCGCGGGATTGCGCTGGATGATGTCGCCCAATCTCACCTTCGACGTGGCCGCCGGCACCACCCTCCGGGGGTCAGGTGCGGATTTCACCGTGCTCTGCGGTATTACCTGGACTTCGGAGTTCTTCAGGAGGAAAGGCTGATGCATATCCCGGATGGATTTCTGGATGGCAAGACCGCGGGTGTCGCCGCGGCGCTCTCCGTCTGCGGCGTCGGGATGGCCCTTCGGCAGGTAAAGCGCGAACTGCCGCCGCGCAAGACTTCCCTCCTCGGCCTCTCCGCCGCGTTCCTGTTCGCCGCGCAAATGGTCAATTTCCCGATCCTCGGCGGCACCTCGGGTCATCTCATCGGAAGCGCGCTGATCACCGCCCTTCTCGGCCTCGCGCCCGCCATTGTGGTCATGACCGCCGTATTGATCGTGCAATGCTTCCTGTTCTCCGACGGCGGCGTGGTCGCTCTCGGCGCCAACGTGTTCAACATGGCCGTGCTGGGCTGCGTCACCGCTCATTTTTCTTTCCATGCCGCCCGCCGCGCCATGCCGGGCACGCGCGGCGAGGTCGCCGCAGTCGCCTTTGCAGGCTGGTGCGCGGTCGTCGCCGGCGCCATCACCTGCGCCGCGCAACTCGCATGGTCCGGACGGCTGCCATGGACAACCGCATTCCCCGCCATGGCCCTGCTCCACATGCTCATCGGAATCGGAGAAGGACTCATCAGCGCGCTCGTTTACCTGGCAATCGTTCGCGCCCGCCCGGACCTCGCCAACACATCGAGCCCGACCCACGCCCCTCCATGGACGTCCGTTACGCTCGGAATGGCGGTTGCCCTGGGCATCGCGATTTTCCTGGCGCCGTTCGCCAGCACGCTGCCGGACGGCCTCGAATCCGTCGCACAACGGTTCGGTTTCGAGCACGCCGCTGTGGCGCCGCCGGTCTCCGCGCCCATGCCGGACTACGAAGTGCCCGGTATCAGTTGGAGCGTCGGCGCAACCGCCGTCGCCGGCGCGGCGGGAACCGTGATCGTGTTTCTCCTCGCCCTCGCTCTCGGTCGGCTGCTGGTACCCCGAAAACAATCCGCAACGCCGGGCTGAGCCGCCTATGAGCTGGCTGCCGCACTCTCACTTCACGCATTCGGACAGCATCGTGCATCGCATGCGCCCGGATGTGAAACTGGCCTGCGCCTTCGCGCTGATCCTGGCCACCGCCCTGGCGCCCGGCCACTGGACGGCGTGGTACGCCGCGGTGTTCGCATTGCTGACGGGCGCCACGCTCGTCAGCCGGGTGCCGTTGAAATTCGTGATCCAACGGCTGCTGTTGCTTTCGCCGTTCATCCTGGCCATCGCGGCCGTCAACGCCTTCCACCCGGACGTCCGGACACCCTGGCAGGTGGTTGCCGCCAAGAGCCTGCTCTCGCTCCTCGCGGTTCTCCTGGTCACGCTGACAACGCCTTTCGGCAAGATCCTCCAGGTTCTCCGCCGCGCGAAAGTGCCGGCGCTCCTGATCACCACAATGGCCCTCATGCATCGTTACCTGTTCGTCCTCGCCGACGAATCGGAGCGCATGCAACGGGCGCGCCTCAGCCGCACCTTCCGAAAGCGAAAAGGAATCTGGTGGCGGCTTTCGGCCAGTGTGGTGAGCCAACTCTTCGTTCGGGCGTCACAACGGGCCGAACGCATTTACGACGCAATGTGCGCGCGAGGCTGGAAATGAGCCCGGCCATTGAAGTCACCGATCTCCGCTACCGTTACCACGACGGCACGGAAGCATTGCGCGGAATCACCTTCTCCATCGAGCGCGGCGATTGCGTCGGCCTGCTCGGCCCGAACGGTTCCGGAAAGTCCACCCTGCTGCTGCACCTGAACGGCATTCTTCCGGAGAAAGCGAGGAACACCGGCCATGTGCGGATCATGGGCGAAGCGGTGACGGCCGAATCGCTGGAACGCGTCCGCCGCCGCGTCGGTCTGCTGTTTCAGGACCCGGACGACCAGCTTTTCTGCGCGACGGTGGAGGAGGATGTGGCGTTCGGGCCGCGGCAACTCGGATTGCCGGAGGAAGAGGTGCAGCAACGCGCGCGCGACGCTCTCGCCCGCGTCGGCCTGCGCGACTACGGGCATCGCGCCACCCACCATTTGAGCCAGGGAGAAAAGCGCCGGGCCTGCCTCGCCGGGGTGCTGACCTGCAAGCCCGATATTCTCGTGCTCGACGAGCCGACGAGCGGCCTCGACCCGCGCGGCCGCCGCGAGTTCAAAACGCTGCTCCGCGAAATTCACGCGACCCGGCTCATCGCCACCCACGATCTTGAGCTGGTGGTCGAACTCTGCCCGCGTTCCATCATTCTCGATCAGGGACAGATCATTGCCGACGGCCCGACACGCGAGCTCCTGAACGACGAAGAACTCATGCTCGCTCACGGCCTGGAACGCCCTCACATCCTCCGCCACATCCACCCGCATTAACAGAGCCCTTGAATGTTGGGCGTTGAATGTTCATTCCCCCTTCGCCGTCGCCGTTCCCCGGGGCGTTCGATGTTGGATGCTGGACGTTCATCAGGGGGATTGAAAACCACTTGCCAAACAACCGGCTGCCCCGGCATTCTCCGACATGGCAGCTAGCAAAGTTTCGAACAGCCTCGATTCCACCTTCTACCGAGCGGCGGATCAGTTCTTCCCCGCTTTCGCTCACGTCGGACTGACGTTCGACGACGTCACCCTGGCCACGCTTTATTCGGAAATCCTTCCGCGCGACACGCAGTTGAACACGCGCCTCGCCGACTCCCTGCAACTGAACATTCCGGTGATCTCAGCCGACATGGACACCGTCACCGAGTCGCGGATGGCCATCGCCATGGCGCTCAACGGCGGTCTGGGCCTCATCCACTACAACATGCCCGAACGGCAGCAACTCTCTGAACTGAGCCGCGTCAAAAACCACGTCCACGGCCTCATCCAGGAGCCTATCAAAGTAACGCCCGACCAATACATCGGCGACGTGCTGAAACTGATCGAACAAAAACGCTTTCGCTTCAGCACCTTCCCCGTCGTGGACGGCACCGGCAAGCTCGTTGGCCTGCTTTCCGGCCACGTCGTGAAGCCCCGCTATGCCAAACGGCAGGTCGCCGAAGCCCTCACACCCCGCGCCCAGGTGCAAACCATCAACAAGAAGGAACTGGGCAAGGATCCGATCGCGCGCGCCGACCGGTTCTTCACCGAACACCCCGGCATTCACAAGCTCCTGGTGGTCGATGACGAAGACCATCTCCACGGCCTGTTCACCATGAGCGACGTGGAACGGATCATCCAGGAACGCAACGCCCAGTTCAAACCCGCCCGCGACGCGCGTTTCCGCCTCGTTTGCGGCGCCGCCGTTTCCGCCACGCGCAACGCCTTCGGCGAACTCGACCGCGAGCGCATCCTCAATCACGTTCAGGCGCTGGTCGAACGCGGCGTGGACGTCGTCGCCATCTCCACGGCGCACGGCCACAGCAAAGGCGTGGGTGAAGCGGTGAAGATGCTCCGCAGCGCGTTCCCGAACCTTCCGATCATGGCCGGAAACGTCACCACGGCCGCCGGCTTGGATTACCTCGCGCGCTGCGGCGCCAACATCATCAAGGTCGGCCAGGGCCCCGGATCCATCTGCACCACCCGCATCGTCGCAGGCGTCGGCATCCCGCAAATGACAGCGCTCTACGTCTGCTCCCGCGCCGCGGCCAAACAGAAAGTCACGATCATTGCCGACGGCGGCATCACGAAATCCGGCGACATCGTGAAGGCGCTGACCCTGGCCGACGCGGTCATCTGCGGCGGGCTGCTCGCAGGCTGCTCCGAAGCGCCGGGCGAAGTGATGGAAATCGGCGGCAAACTCTACAAGCAATACCGCGGTATGGGCAGCCTCGCCGCAATGAAAGCCGGCTCCGCCGCCCGATACGGTCATACCGAAAATCCTTCTCAGAAAATCGCCCCGGAAGGCGTGGAAGCGTTAAAAGAAGTCGCCGGTTCCGTCGATCGCGTCCTTGCCCAATTGATCGGCGGCATCCAGTCCGGCATGGGCTACCTCGGAGCCGCCAACCTCGCGGAACTGAAGAAAAAAGCCCGCTACATCCGCGTCAGCCCCGCCGGCCAGCGCGAAGCCGTCCCGCACGACGTCCTCGAATTGAAAACCGGCGGCTGATCCGCCTCAAAACTCGATCGCCTCGTTCATCTGCCCGCACTGCGAGCAGCGCGACCGGTCCACGTCCGCGTCGTCCGTGTAAACATACCCGCACTTCGAACACCGGAAGATCCGGTCGTTGCTCGGCGTCGGCTTGAAACGGCGCTGGCGAAATTCGCTGTACACCACGATGATCCCGAGCCCGCCGAGCACAAGAATCAGATAAGCCAGAATCAGACCGGACGTGCTCATGAGGCCGAATCCACGACAGGCTTGTTCGTACCCGGGGCTGCCTGCCATTCGAAGATCAACACTCCCCAGGTGAGCGACCGCCGCCGGTCGCCTTCAGCAGGCTGCGGCTCGATCGGCTCAAACCGCACCAACTGCGCCAGACGAAGCGCATTGGTGTCCCCGGCCGACAACGCCGTCCCCGCGCCGCGCGGAACCGCCGTAAACACGTATCCCCGCTCATCCACCCACACGTCGATCACGCTGTTGGTTGGAGGTTCCGTCTGCTGCAACAGCGGCAGCGGCGGCACGTGCGCCACCTTCCGGCTGGCCAGGTCGCCCCCGATCCGAAGCGAGGAGGGAACGGGTTTCAACACCAGCTCCGACCGCGGCGGCACTATCAGCGCCGGCCGGTTCATCACGATCGGATCAAAACCTCCGCCCCACTCGCGCCGCACAAAATCCACAAACGCCGTCCCCAGCTCCTCCCGCGGCATGGGAAGCCACCGCGCCGGCGGATCCAATCGCACCGGCGGCCGAAACTCGTGGGTCGGCTCCCGAATCCAGACCTCGCCCGACACCGCCCTCGGGTGCGGAAGAACGAAGAGCGTGGGATCTTCCAGCAACAGCGAACTCACCTCGACCGGCGTCACGCGAAAACCGGCCTCCTCCGCCGCGGACGATTTCGCGGGCGGACGTTCCCCGAACCAGAACACCAGCCCGACATGCAGCACGAACACAATGAAGACTGCCAGGCCGAAGCGGCTCCGGCGACCGCGATGGATTTCCGCAGAACGGTCCCTCATGGCGAACCACCGGGAGCGGCGGGCCGTTCAAAAATGCGCGGCAATCGAGCCTGATGAGCAACCCGGATCCCGGCCTCGCGCGCGATGTCGTAGAGCCGTTCAACGCTCTCCTGGCGGGCCGCTCGATCGGCCAGGACGACGAGCGTCAGTGGCTCAGGCGAATTCGTCACCGCCATCTGCAGCTCGCGGGTCAGGTCTCCCGGCCGAATCAATCGATTCCTATAGTAAAACTGGCCATTCGCATCCACTGCCACCGCCACTGCCGGCCGCGGCGGCGAAGCGAGCGCCTCGGGATTGCCGGCCGGCAGCAATTCAATCCGTACACCCGGCGTGTAAACCATCGACCCCAGCACCACAAACGCAACAAACAGAAAAAACACCGAGGCAAACGGCGCCGCATCAAGCTGGCCCCGGAAAATACGTGCGTTGCGCGGGAACTTCATTCGGCAGTCTCAGCCACGATGTGGACAACCTCCGTCGCCGCCCGTTCCATATCGAGCACGATCGAGTTCACCCGGCTGACCAGGTAGTTGTAGCCGGCTTGAGCCGGGATGGCCACGGCAAGCCCGGCGCCGGCACAGATCAGCGCGCGAGACATCCCTTCCGACATCAACTCCGGATGGGCCATCAGCCCGTCTTTCAGCCCGCCGAAAGCCTCCATCAGGCCGATCACGGTTCCCAGCAATCCCAGCAGCGGTGCCACCTGCGCGATGGTCGCCAGCAGGTTCAACTTCTCCTCCAACCGGGGCACCTCCGCCAAACCGGCCTCCTCCAGCGCTTCGCTGATCCGCTCCCGCCCGTGGTCCCGGTTCAGGATCGCTGTCTTCACCAGCCGCGCCACCGGCCCCGGCGTCGCATCGCAGATCGACACCGCCTCCACCACGTTGTCCCTTCGTAGAACGTTCCGGACACCGTTCAGAAACTCGGTGGAATTGATCTGGGCCCGATGATAATGCAGGAAACGCTCGATGAACACGACGATGCCCACGGCGCTGACGAGCATGATCAGCCAGAGCACCACCCCGCCGTTCGACAACATCGTCGGAAAATCTGTCATGCGCTCTTTATACGGACCGTGTGCACAACTTCAAAGGTCAATTTTTAGAGTTGCTCATGGTCCGCACCGAACCCTTGGGAACGGGAAAAAGACCAGCCCCTCCGTCGGCTGCCGCTGATTGGCAAGTATTTGCACTTAAGCCACTTACGAAGTTTCGCGACCGGAATCGATTTCCTCCGGATTTGCCAATTGACATTTGCTGCCCTGCAAATACTCTCTCGAACCCTAGGCTTGAAGGCGTCCGCCGGCCATGGTGGACGGCGCGACCGCCAAGTCTCCGAAAGGAAGTGAGATAGGTGACAGAGATCCGGCTGAAAAAAGGCGAATCGGTTGAAAAGGCGCTGCGGCGATTGAAGAAGAAAATCGACCGCGAAGGCACTTTGAAAGTGGTACGCAGCCATCGGCATTTTGAAAAGCCGAGCGAACGGCGGCGGCGCAAGGAAAAGGCCGCCCGCTTCTCGGCCATGTTGAGCGCGCGTTACGCCGACATGTGAGAATTTGAATTTCCACAGCCGGGCGCGGTCCATATCATGACCGCGCCCGGTTTTTTCTTTGTACGGACGCCTCCGCAAAAAGGGAGTCCCCGGAAGATCGCGCAGGGTCGGGCAACTATGTATTCGTTTTCTACCTGTTGGAATTCTCATCGGCACACCGACGGCCGCGCCATGTTGCGCGAAATTCGCGAACTGGGATTTGACTACGCCGAACTCAGCCACGGCACCCGCATCAGCCTCATGCCCGGCATCCTCGAAGCCGTCGACGCCGGCGAAATCCGCATCTCCTCGCTCCACAATTTCTGCCCGCTGCCCATCGGCGTGAACCACGCCGCCCCCAACCTCTTCCAGTTCTCCTCCGAAAGCCCCCGGGAACGCGAACTCGCCCTCAAACACACCCTCCGCACCCTCGACTTCGCCTCCCGCGTCAAAGCCTCCGTCGTCGTGCTCCACAGCGGCAGCATCGAAATGCGCCCCTACACCGACCGGCTCATCGAACTGGTCGCCCGCGGAGAACGGGACACGGAGAAATACCAGCGCCTCTGCTCCGAATTCGACGAAAAGCGCGAAGCCCGCAAGCAGCGACACCTCGACCGGGTCATCGAGCTCCTCAAGAAGATCGTCGCCGAGGCCGAATCCCGCGGCCTCCGGCTCGGCATCGAGAATCGCCAGAGCCTCGAGGAACTGCCCTTCGAAAGCGACTATCGCATGCTCTTCCGCGAAATCCCCAGCCCCGCCCTCCGCTACTGGCACGATACCGGCCACGCGCAGATCAAGGAGAACCTCGGTTTCATCCACCACGCCCTGCACCTGGAAACCTTCAGCCCCCAACTCGCCGGTTTCCACCTGCACGACGTCCAGTTCCCCGCCAGAGACCATCAACCGCCCGGAACCGGCTCCGTGGACTTCGCCGCACTGAAACCCATGGTCCGCCCGGAGCATATCAAAGTCTTCGAACTCAGCCCGTCGTTGCCTCCTGAAGCCGTCAAAGCCGGTGTCGCCCACGTGAAACAACTCTGGGGCGACGAATAGACGATTACAGGGGCGGGGGCGGCCCGTCCCCGCGACAATGGCCTCTCTCTCTCAGAGTCCGTACAGATCCTTTGACGAATGCCCGCGCCTCACCCGCCCCCTCGAAAAACAATTGAATTCCTCCGCGCGCCGCATCACTCTCGCGCGCGATTAAAGATGAAATCATTCAAGGTTGTTCCCGGTTCCATCGTGGCCCCGAAAGGCTTCCGCACCTCGGGCGTGTTCTGCGACATCAAACGCCTCGGCACCGGCAAAGGTTCGGCCAAAGGCAGGAAACGCGACCTCGCGCTGATTGTCTCCGATGTCGACGCCGTCGCCGCAGGCATGTTCACCACCAACCAGGTCTGCGCCGCCCCCGTGAAACTCTGCCTCGAACGCCTTCACCGCAGCCGCAGCCGCGCCCGCGCCATTGTCGTGAACTCCGGAAACGCCAACGCCTGCACCGGCCCGCAGGGCATGGCCGACGCCCGGGAAATGGCCGCCTTCACCGAACGCGCCCTGAACGTGCCCAAAGGCTCCGTCCTCGTCGGCTCCACTGGACGCATCGGCGTTCTGCTGCCCATGGACAACGTCCGCGCCGGCATTGTGGACGCCGCGGTGCACCTCGGCGCCACACGGGAACACGCGGCCAACGCAGCCGAAGCCATCATGACCAGCGACACGAAACCCAAACAGTTGGCGCTGGAATTCTCCCTGGGCGGCCGAACAGTCCGCCTCGGCGGCATCTGTAAGGGCGCCGGCATGATCCAGCCCGGCATGTCGCTTGACGGACGCCGTCCCGCCGCGCTGCACGCAACCATGCTCTGTTTCCTCACCACCGACGCCGCCATCAGCCCGCCTCTCCTCCGCAAGGCGCTCGAAGAGGCGGTCGCCCAAAGCTTCAATCGCATCACCGTGGACGGCGACATGAGCACCAACGACACCGTGCTCATCCTGGCCAACGGGCTGGCCGGCAACCCGCTGCTGCGCGTTCGTGACTCGCGCTTTACCATCTTCCAATCCGCGTTGAACCGCGTCTGCCTCGAGCTGGCACAGATGATTGTTCAGGACGGCGAAGGCGTTTCGCGCTTCGTCACCGTGCGGGTCGCCGGCGCCCGTTCCACACGAGAAGCCGACCTCGCCGCCCGGGCCGTGGCCAACAGCGCGCTGGTGAAAACGAGCTGGCACGGGGGCGACCCGAACTGGGGGCGCATCATGGACGCGCTGGGTTACAGCCCCGCGCGCGTTGTCGAGGAGAAGGTGGACATCGGTTACAGCGCTCCCGGCGCGCGGCGCGTTCTGTGGAGCGTGCGTCGCGGACAGCCAACGCCGGTTCCATTCAAGGAATTATGCGCCGCGGTGGCGCCAAAGGAATTCGACCTCCATATCAACCTGAACCTCGGCCGCGCCACCGCCGTCATCTACGCCGCCGACCTCACCGAAGCCTACGTCGACTTCAACAAAGGCGACATCAGCGATCCGGCCTCGCTGGGCGGCTGACCGGCTTTTACAGCCGCCCGGCCGCCCACAACAGACCGCGCGAGACAAAGGTCAGAAACACCGGATCACGGAACGTGTCGTCGCCGTGCCCGAACGTGGTCCCGAACACGCGCGCCTTGCCGTACTGGTGAGTCCACACGACCGGGTGCGCTTTGCCGTCCACCTCGCTCACCGCCGTCGCCAGCGTCTGCGCGCCGGGCCAGACCTTCTCGATCACGTACAGTTCGTCCATCGGCGTGACCCATTGCTCCGGCATGCCCTCCAGAATGGGATGCTCGGCTTCAACCCGCTTGACCGTATAACGGCTCTGATGATCGTGCCGCCGGCTCGTCACGCCGAGGAACTCCCGCCAGTCGTCGATCTGCGCCGCCCGGTAGGTGTGCATGGCGCAATGGATCACCACCGCCGGAACGCCCGCCTTGTGCGCCTCCGTGATGCGCCGGATGTACTCCGGGTTCGCCGTGTCCGCGAAACATTCGTTGTGCACTACCACGTCATAGCCCGCCGCCCAGTCGGGCTTGCCATAGAGCGCAATCTCCGCCTGCGTTCCGCGCCCGCCTTCGTTCACAATCGTCCACTCAACCTTCGCGAACTTCGAAACGGCATTGGTGAGGGCTTCCGTCTGGAACCGGTAGTTGTGGCAACAACCGCCCGTGACCAGCAGCGCGCGCAGCGGTTTCTCGGCTTCAGCGGCATGAGCGCCAAAGGTCAGGAGGCATAGCAGACTGAAAAAAAGAGGGCGTTTCATGGGCGCAACGCTAGCAACTCCCTGAACCGGGTCAATCGCAAGTTGAAGCCCCTTTCATCCGAATCTGAAAATCTGAAAACCTGAAATCCCAGACATCAGGCCGCGCCAAGCGACTGTCCCCGCCACCAATGCCTTTGCCTTGCCGCTGAGCGTTGAGCGTTGAATGTTCAATTCGCTCCCTGCTCCGACGATGTCGCCTGCTCCGCCGCCGGCGCTTCTCTTCGGTCCGCCGCGCTCCCCGCTTCCGGCGCCTGCTTCGCCCCGTTCAGAATGTCCTCCGCCGGCAGCAGAATTGTCGTCAGATTGTGCCGCGTGTCCGCGGTCCCTCCCGAGCTCACCGCCCGCATCACGAACACCCCCACAATCCTCCCGTCCGGCAAAAACGCGGGCGAACCCAGCGTCGTCGACGTCATCGCGGTGTCCGGAATGTAGAACGTGCGCGGCCGCTGCACGACCGCGCTGATGCGTTCCACCGACGCCGCGTACGCGCGGCTTGCGGCGCGATTCAACCGGTTGAGCGTGATCACCTGGTCCAGCACCTGCGGCGCGCCCGACTTCGACAGATCCACGGCCGCCATCGGTTTCGACGGCTTCGCCTTGGGCCGAATAAACACCAGGTCCAGGTCCGCGTCGCGCAGAACAATTTCGGCCAGCAGTTCCGTCTGGTCGGCCTGGACAATCTTGATGTCCATCACCTCGATATCGGTGCGTGTGTTCTGTGACAGGCGCCGATAGATGTCCGTCGGATCCACGGCGGACAGCGCGAGGACGGTCAGGCCGGACGGATCCACGACGGTGCCGGTGAGTTCCTGCCGGGATTCGCTCGACCGCCCGCTCGATCCCGAGACGCGAAGGACAACGGGCACAGTAACGACTGCTTCGCGGTAGCGGTTGAGAATCTCGCGGCCCTTCTCGGCCACCTCGTCGCCCCGCACCGGAGCCGCTGTCAGACAGGCCAGCACGGCCGCCGCCGTGAGCCACCGCTTTTGAACGTAACGCATAATTCCTTTCCTGTTCAGGTTTGCCAGTTCGGCTCCAGCTCGAGATACAACGTGTGAATCCCTCGCAACACTTTCATGATCACCACGCTCTTCCGCGAGCGGGCAATCTCCTCCATCTGCCGCCGAAGCGTGTCCACATTGTCAATCGTAACCCCGTCCACTTCAAGAATCAGGTCCCCTGCCCGCAACGTCCCCAGTTCCGCCCACCCGCCGGAGCGAACCTCCTCAACCAGCGCGCCGCTGCGGTCCAGATCCCACTGCTCCTGCGCCGCGTCAAAGAACGAAACGTCGCGCGCCGTAAACTCGAAATCCTCATTCCGGTACTTCCTCATCTCTCGCTGCAGCCGCGGCGATCGAGCCAGTTCCACCGGGATCCGCAGCTCCTGCTGATCGCGCAAAACCACCACTTCCACCGTCTTCCCGATGTCATACTGCCGCACGAGCGTGGACAACTCGTCCTGATGCTCCGGCCCGCTCGCCGTCAGCTTCTCACCGTCGAACGCCACCAGAAAATCTCCCGCCTTCAACCCCGCCCGCTCCGCCGTCGTGTTGGGATAGACGCGCGTGATGTAAAACCCGCGCAGGTCCGGTTTGCCGATCTGCCGGGCGATCTCGCGGCTGATCACCTGCGTCTCCACCGGCAGCCATGCCTTCGTCACCTCAAGACCCGGATCGCGCAGCTCCTGCGTGCCGATGTTGACCACCGCAAGAAAACGCTCCGTCTTCCGCTCGAACGCCGCCACCACCGGAACGCGCTCCTCCTTGCCTTCCGTCAGTTTCCGGGTCAGCTCGATCAGTTCCTCGATGTTTCGAACCGGCGTGCCATTGACCTCCACAATGACGTCGCGCGGCGCGATTGCGGGTTTGGCTTCGCCCGCGGGACCGCCGGGCCGGACGGTGGTCACCAGAACTCCATCCTGGCTGTCCCGCTTCATCTCCCGCGCCGCCAATTGCGAAATGTTTCGCGCCGTCAATCCCCATTCCTTGATCTCCTGTTGCCTCGGGTAAATCTCCCCGCGCTCAACCGGAAGGATGGTCGTCCGGATCTCCTTGCCATCCCGAAGAACCGTCATCGGCACTTCCTTGCCGATCGGAAGACTCGTGCTCAGCCGCATGAACTCCGGCATTTGCTCGTCGAACTTCACGTTCGTCGCCACGCCGTTCAGGCTCAGAAGCACGTCCCCGTCGCGCAACCCCGCCCGGCTCGCCGGAGAATCCGGCAGCACGCCGCTGATCAGGATGCCGCGGTCCGCCCTCGAGTGCTTGAACAGCGGCTGCACGTCGATCCCGAGCCAGCTCCGCCGAACCCGCCCTTCCCGCATCAATTCCTCCGCCACACTCCGGGCCAGGTTCCCCGGGATCGCGCCGCCCAGGCCAAAGCTGATTTCATTGATTCCCACAATCTCGCCGCGCAGGTTCACCAGCGGTCCGCCGGAATTGCCCCCGTAAATCGCCGCATCGTGCGCAATCCAGCGCACCAGCGCGCCCACATTCTCGCCGTCCAGACGCAACTGCGCCGCCGACCCCATAAACCGCGGCATCACCATCTCGGTGTTGCTCACGATCCCCAGCGTCACCGATTGCGACAGCGCCATCGGACTGCCCATGGCCAGCACGTGCTCGCCCACTCTCAGCTTCGAAGAATCGCCAAATACCGCTGCCTCAAACTCGCGCCCGTCCTCGTTGCGCAGCTTGATCACCGAAATGTCCGTCAGCGGATCCGTCCCGATCAGGTCCGCCTCGATCTCTTCCCGGTTCCACAACGTGCAGAACAGGCGTTTGCCATGCCCGGCCACGTGGTGATTGGTGATGATGTAACCGTCCTTCGTGATAATCGCGCCGCTGCCCACTTCCTGCACCTTCACCTCGCGCCCGCCGGTGTAATCCGCCGACACCACCCGAATGCGCACCAGCGTCGGTCGCATCCGCTCGATCGCAGCCTGCACGGCGGCATGCGACGGCGTCGTTGGCGTGGACGCGCATCCCGGCGCAAAAAGGGCGATGGCGAAGCCAAGAGCGCAAACTCGACGTGCGGCGCTAGCGTGAACAAGTCGGATCATGCCCGCTTTGTAAAGCAAGCCGCCGCAGTTGCAAGCAAGGAATCTCCAGAGTGGAGCACGGACACTCCAACGCGGAAGAGCTATCGCTTCGACTCCAGCGTGAAGATCAACCAAACGCGTCTTCAAACGTTGCTTCAGCGGCCTCAAACTGGTAGGGTCGCACCGTGATCGAAACTCGAGCGCGGAGGCGCCAATCACCGGCCGCGCACACCACTACAGGGAGAATCGGAAGACTCGCTCTGACAGCCTGGCTCGTCGTCCTGTCCGCCCATTCACAAACGCATGTCGAACCGCCCGGACCGTCCAGCCGGCGCACACCGATCGCCATCACGGAGATCATGTACAAGCCCGCCGATCGCGCGGACAAACGGAACCTTGAATTCATCGAGCTCTACAACTCGAATCCATGGCCGGAAGACATCGGCGGCTACCAGATCGCCGGCGACGTGCAATACACGTTTCCGGCTTCGACGAAGATTCCTGCACTGGGCTCCGTTGTGGTCGCGGCGGTTCCCGCCGATGTGCAGGCTGTTTACAGCCTGACCACCAATGTGTTCGGGCCCTGCTCGAACTCCCTGAAGACCAGCGGCACCCTCCGGCTGCACGACGAACAAGGATCTGTTCTCCTCGCGCTCGAGTACGACAGCGCCGCGCCCTGGCCGATGGGCGCCGATGGCACAGGCCATTCGATCGTGCTGGCCCGGGCGTCGTACGGCGAAGCGGACGCGCGCGCATGGGATCGAAGCGACACCACAGGCGGATCTCCGGGCAGGGCGGACACCAACACGCCGAGCCTGCTTCGAAATGTCGTCTTGAACGAGGTGCTCGCGCGCACCGACCCGCCGCTGGTGGATTCGATCGAACTCTACAACCATGGCAACAGCCCCGTGAGCCTCGCGGGCTGCACACTGAGCGACAGACCCGACCAGGACAAGTTCGTCATTCCCGCCGGAGTCGTGATCCCCGCGCGGGTTCGTTTACTTCACCGAAGCGGAGCTCGGGTTCGGACTGAACGCAGCGGGCGAAACGATCTATTTCAAGAACCTCGGCGGCACGCGCGTCCTCGACGCGCTGCGCTTCGAAGCGCAGGAGAGCGGCGTCGCCCTCGGGCGCCTCCCCGACGGCGGGAGCTGGACCCGGCTGCAGAACCCGACGCTCGGTTCAGCCAACGCCGCGCCGCTCGTCAGCGCCGTCGGGTTCAACGAAATCATGTATCACCCGATATCGGGCGACGATGACGACCAATTGTTGAACTGTACAACCAGAGTCGGCCGCCCGTCGTCTCCAGCATTGCGATCCAGCCCGACCAATCCTGCCTGCTGACATTCGAGGCGTCTCCCGGCCACTTCTACCGGCTCGAATACACCGAAGACCTCAGCGAAGGAGTGTGGTGGCCGCTGGACGAGGACGTGCTGGCCCCCACTGCGGTGTTCAGCGACGTGCCGGACCGCCCGCAGCGCTTCTACCGCGTCGTCCTTGTTCAGTGATCGGCCATGCTGCGCATCGACGTGCCTGCGTCATCAGCTTCCTCGTGACCGCGTGAGCACGACTTCGTAATCGGTCCCGTCCGGCGTCATTGGACGGCCTCGAATGATCTCATAGCCGTCGGCCTCGAACCAGAAGCACGTCTCCTCGATCGGCGCCGCATTCCATTCGAAACGGCCGTCCACTTCTGTATGAGTCAGCCAGTCAAACCGGTTCGGCACATACGGATTGAAGTGTGAATCCGTGCGCACAACCGCATTCGGAATCGGGTTCCCGCTTCCATCCACCACGCGCCCGCGAAAACCCTTTGACGGCGAAAGCACGAAATTCAGGACATTGGTTCGATCGACCAGCTGAATCGTCTGGAACTGCGCCGCCATGCCCGCCGCCTCCGCAGTCAGGTCGGCCTCCTGATCGATACCCCCGAGGCCCTCCAGGACGAAGAATCCATGCTCGTCGGTGGTCGTTGAGAGCTTCCGATGGCCGTACTGGTGACGTTCCTGGACAGTGGCGCCCCAAATCGGTTTCCCCTCTTCGTCGGTCACGTTTCCGACCACAACGTAGCCGCGTTTGATCACCGCAGTCTGATTCATCGCACCCGGCCCGTTCACCGGGAGTGTCACCCACGTCACTGCAAAGCCATCACAAGCGAGGATGAATTGGATTGTTTCGTACTCCCGCGGAACGTAAGGGAAAAGCCAGCGCCCCGCGGCATCCGTGGTCACTGTAGTCAGCTGAAAATCAGTGTTCGGTTGCCCATTCGTGTGATCCTCAGACCGAACGCCCTTCAGTGTCACGCCTTCAACCGGCGAGCCGTTCTCGTCCAGAACCACGCCGCCAATCGTCAGCGCGCGATCCATCTCAAGGAGATAATCCGAAGCCGATCGCTTTCGGAACGTAACCCGGCAGATGGACGAACACGTTCAGGCCCGCCGACCGCTCGCGATCATTCTGATACTGCACATGCACGTTCCCGTCCGCGTCGCTCATCCAATCGTGCCGTTCTCCGACGCCGCCCGCGTAGAAATACGCTCCGCGCACCTGGGCACCCGCGATTGCGGCGCCGGTTTCCCGATCGACAAGACGCAGAATGAACTTCGTGTTCGCGTCCCGTTCAACCGCGCCGGGGCGCCTGACAGCTGTTCGCCGAAAAACCCGTTCTCCGGGGACGCCCTCGGGCGCTTGCTCGATGCTGTTGGACACCTGCAGCGAAGGGGCATGGTCCTCCACGGGACGCGCCGACACCATGGCAATGAGGATAGTGAGAACGAGTCCCACCGTGGCCGCTCCAACTGCGACCTTCGGTGCCGTCAGGCGTGACACCAGTTCTGTCCAGACTCCTCCCGTGGGCGTAATCAGCTCAATTGCCGCCAGCCGCGCCAGTAGCTGTGCCGGCGCCGCCTCCGCCGCCCGCGCCGTCAAAGCAGGCGCCAACAACGCAACCCCGCAGGTCACCCCGCGCACGGACAACCGTTGGCGCAACCGATCGATCGCGCGGCTCACCCGCATCTTCGCCGCATCCTCGCTCACGCCAAGCGCGCGCCCGACTTCGCACATCGGTTTGCGCTCGAAGAACCGCAGCAGCAACACCTGCCGGTCGCCCTCGTTCAATGTGTCCAACGCTTCGTCCAGGTGCGGCGAAAGCTCCTCCCACAGCCGGGTGTCGTTGTCGGGAATGGATTGTATAAGGGCGGCCTCCTGTTCGCGCGCGCGACGGCGAATTACCGAACGCCAGGCGTCAATCGCCGCATGCGTCGCGGTCCGATGCAGCCATGCCGCAAGCTCGCCTTCACTGCGCAGGGTTGGCGGCGCTTTAGCCAGGCGCGAAAAAACCGTCTGGGTCACGTCTTCCGCCAGCGGCCCGTCATTCACGCGCCGTTTCGCAACCGAATACACCAGGTTGGCATAACGGCGGACCAGCTCGGCAAACGCCTTATCGGACCCGGTCCTGCGGTAGGCAGCCAATTGATCGGCAGCGTTCATCTTCACCCATGATAATCGGCGCAGTCCGCAGGAGGTAACACCCAATTCGATGGCTCAGGTCACGGTGAGTCGGTGCCATTCACGGTTTCCTGCCCTGCTGGTTTCCATAGGTGCCAATGGTGAACGAGCAGATGGCGGAGAGTCCGAAGATTCGTCGCAGGGCGGCAAGAAAGGCAGCTGCCCGGTCCTGCTGTTCGCTCGGGAGCCCCTCGAGTTCATGCTGCAATGCTGCGATGTCCATGGGCCGTATCGTGCACTGTCGGAACGAGCCTGCAACTTGCGACTTAATTTGCCGACGGCGTAACGGGCATGGCGTGTTGCGCGTTGGAGGCACTGGGGCCGGCCCCGTTGTACAGCCTCGCAATCTCGAGCAGAACCGCCTCGAGCTGCCGGTAATACTCGTCCTCCGCCATGCTCGATTTCTTCGATCGCAACGCGCTCAGCTTCTGCTCGAGTTCATCCCGCCGCGCGCGCACGTCGGCCGGCAACTGCTTCTCGATTTCGCTGCGGACAAGGTTCATCTGGTGCGCGCGGATCCCGTCCACGGACTTCCCGCCGGCGGCCGTCTTGACGGCGCGCACGCCCCGGAACCAGTCGGCACGCGTGCCGAGCCCGTCGCCGTTGTCGTCCAGCAACGCCTGCTCCGTCGCCAGCCGCCCGTCCTCCTCGTAGAACTGCTGCACCCTGCGCGAAGCCATCAGAAAGCTTTCGAGCAAGGACGTCTGCCCGTCCTTGTCCAGGTCCGCCTCGGGATTGGCGATCGCCTGCGCGAAGTAGTCGCCGAACCGCGTGACGTTGACCTCGTAACCGCTCTTGGTGGCGGTGATGATGACGCGATTGGTCCCGGCGAGCGCGTTCATGAACGGGGCGCTGGCCGAGGCGCACTGGATGACCGCGAGCGTGCGCCGGCTTTCCTTCAATGCGTCCGCCAGTTCCGCAGCCGAGATATCCGGCCCGCGCAGGTTGAACCGCGCGTTGCGCCCGTCAAACGTGCCGTGCCCGATGAAGACCAGCCAGAGTTCTCCCGCCGGTTTCGCCTGTTCCTCGGAAATCCGCTCGAGCAACTGCGTCCGGTCGTCGCGACTCGGATCGGGGTCCTGCCCGATCACGAACAGTTCAAAACCGCCGGCTCGCGCCGCTTCTTTCCACAGCTCGGCCGACGCGGCGAACCGCTTGCCGTACTCGGGTTCGCCTTCGGCGCCGACCACAACGATCAACGTGCGCTGTTCATTGGTGGTCTCGGCAAAAACCGGCGCGGCGCCGAAGAACGCCGCGAGAAGAACGATCCGGCAGACGAGGCTCATTCCCGGGCGGGCCGCTTGTTTCACAATCGCGGCAGCTCGCAGAGTCGCGATCCGAAGGACGGCGTTCATGGCAATCCTTTCCAGCGCCGAATGCCCCATTCGGCGACGAAGCAGCCGAGGATCACCAGCAACACCCAGGGCTGATGCCACAAAGGCGTCGAGTAGGTCTCCGTGATCGGCGCCTGTCTCTTCGGCAGCCCGCGCACGAAAGCCTCGAGGTCGTCCATTTCAACCAATTCACCGCCTGTCTTGCGCGCGATCTCTTCGAGCAACGCCCGGTTCGGTTTCAGCGAGCGAAACTCGTCCGCGGCCGGGTCCGAAGCCCAACCCGCCACCGCCTGGCCCGCATGAACACCGTCGGAACGCGTGACATTCGCCTGAACGGAGTAAGCGCCGGCCTGTCGCGCAATGAACGTCGCCTCGTAAACGCCCGGCTGGGTGCCGGACGGCTCGGCGGTGAGCCGGACCTCGGTGGTCCCGTTCGTCTGCCCCGGATCGCGCAGCGGATTGCCGATGCCGCGCACAACAAGTTGCACAATGGCATTGTCGAGCGGCTTGAATTCCTCGTCCCGCGCTTTCACGGTCAGGCGCACCTCGCCCGGGTCTCCGGACGGCGCCGGGCTGACCGCCACTTCGATGTGTTGCGGCACGTCGGCGACGAGCCAGCGGACCAGTTGCCGCCATGAGCGCGCCAGGTCCTGTTGCATCACTTCGTCCTTCATTCCCCATTGCCACAGGTTCCCGATCATCAACGCCGCGGTCCGGCCCAGGCCGAACCGCTGCACCGCCAGCGCCGGATACGTCTGCCCCGCGCCGTCCGAGACCGTGGCCAGGATGCTCGCGCCCGGCTTGATCTCGCGCACCACGTTCAACACGTCGAAGGTGGGCATCGCCGCGAGCCGGTCCTTCTCCTCCTGCTCGGTCGATCGCAGACGCGTCCATGGCTGGAGCCATCCTTCCCGTGTGAGCGTCAGCCGGAACTCGGACGGCAGCCGCGCCTGCGGCGCCCGATCCAGATACACCGGCAACAACGTGGCGACGGGCGTGTTGGCATAGCCGCCTTCGCGGAATGATTCGGCGCCGCCCAGCATCAGAAAACCGCCCCCGCGCTCGGACACGAACCGATGCAGCAGCGCCAACTGGTCATGGGTGAAGAACTCCGCCTCGACGTCATCGAGAATGACGGCCTTGTAGCCGAACAATTCCTCGGCCGTTTTCGGAAAACCGCCGTGCAGTTCGAACTCGTCCTTTGTGTTCAGCCGGATGATGACCGGTTGATCGTAGCGCGCCGTTTCCTCGTTCGTCAGCGCGAAGCCGCGATACAGCGGGTTGCTCGATTCGCCGGCCCGCCCGCGGAACTCGAATTTTCTCTCGCGCGTCGCCACGCGAATGAGGGACACCATCTGGACCTGCGGATCCTCCTGGATGGCGCGGTTCAGGAACTTGTATTCCCAGTTGGGCCGTCCGCCCACATAGAGCACGCGCAACGGTTCCTGGCCGCGATCCACAACGATCATCCGCCGGTTGTTGGCCAGGGTCGCCTCGCGCGAATCGCTGTCGGGCCTGTCCGCCTCCTCGCGCGCCCGCGTTTCGAGCTCGTAGAAGTGCAACCCCGGGCCGGTCGGACGGACCTGCAGCCGGAAGTCGTGTTCGCCTCCCTGAACGCGCCGCTGCGTCAATTCGGCCACCACATTCGAAGCGCTGGTGATCCGGTACGTTCCGCTTCCGTTCGTGCCGATGGTCGTTGTGCCCACCGCCACTTCCGTCAAACGCACCTGAACGTCGTCGCTCATCCCGGTCGCGGCGACACGCGCCTGGATCGTGACGGGCGCGTCCTCGAAAGCCGTCTGGCTGACACCCACCTTCGCCAGCGACAGGTCGGGAATGTCGGAATCCCTGCCCTGCACGACCGGATAGACGGGCGGACAATCCTCGAGCGGCGGCAGTTCGCCGGCGATGTCCGTCGCGTTGCCGTCAGTGAAGAGCAGCACTCCGGCGACCGGCTGGCCGCGCCAATGAGCCGCCGCAGTCAGCAGCGCGTTGCCGATGGCGGAAGCGCGGCCTTCGAAGTTCAGCTCGCTGAAATCGCGCGTGCTCTGCAATCGCGAATCAAAGAGGTAACGGCGCACCTGGAACGTTTCCTCGAGCAGCGATTGCCAGCCCTTCTCGTTGTTCAGCAACTGGTGCCGCAACCGTTCGCCGCGCGTTCGCGTTTCACCGGCGTCCTTGATCTGCAACCCGCGGCTGTTGTCGGCGATGAGTGCGAACGCGTTGGCGCCGGGCCGCGCGCGCTGGCCGACCCAGAGCGGTTCCAGCAGGCAAAGCAGAACCAGCACAATCCCGGTGATCTTCAGGAGGGCGCACCCGAGCCGCACGCGCGCTTCGACAGCGTTGCGGTGACCGGACCAGATGACAGCGACGGACAACAGGAGCAGCGCCGCCGCCGCGGCCGGCAGCCAATTGTCGCTCGAAAATACAATCGCTGCGAAGCTCGTCACTGCGCGCTCCCCAGCCTTTCGTAATACCTCCGGACCAGCTCGGAGAACGCCTCCGGCACCGGATCCCGATCCAGCGGCACGAGGCTGTCCGCGCTTTCCTGCCGCGCCAGCTCCTGCCGCAGCCAATACCGCACTTCCGTCATCGGCTTCAACACCTGCTCCTGCAACTGGCTCGGATCGGGCGGAATACCGCGATCGCGGAATTCCCTGCGCAACACGCCCACCCGTTCCCGAACCGTTGCCAGTTGATTGCGCAAGTCGTCCGAGTCAAGGACGCGCTCGACATCGCGCAGCCGATCGGACCAGTTCACATAGTTATCGCCGGTAATCGGGCCGCCCCAACCGCTGCCGTTATCACGGCCGCCGAGCTGCCGCGCAAAATCCCGCAGGCGCTCGCGATCGTCGTCGCCGCGGCCTCCTCCGCCCGCCTGCCGATCACCGGGTTCCTCGCCATCCTGCTGCTGTCCCCGGCCCGGTTGCCCGGAACGGTTCTGCGCCGTTTGCAGGTTCCCCCGGCCACCCTGCCCCTGCTGTCCCTGTTCACCCTGCTCTCTCTGTTCACCAGGGCGCTGTCCCTGCCCGGCAGATGCCTGCTGACGTTCGCTTCCCTGGCCTTCGCCCGATCCCGGTTGTTGCCCCTGACGTTCCTCCTCATTCTGCTCGCCCGGCCGGCCCTGCCCGCCCCGGCCGCTCCGACCCTGACGATCGTTCGCGGAAGCCAGCGTGTTCGTCCCGTCCGGATCCATGCCCAACCCGCCGGATCCCGAAACCGAATTCGTTCCCATGCCGCCGCGACCGGAGGCCAGCGCGTTGTCGTTGGTGCCGCCCCCGCCCGCAACGCCGTTCGTTCGCGACGACGCGAGCCCGGTGGAATTGGTTGATCCGGGCGCGCTGGCTCCTCCCGCGGCAGTTCCGGTGAGGTTCGTCCGGCTGCCGGCCAGTTCCTGTTCGAGCTGCCGCTCGAGGTCCTCGAGTTCGCGCTGGGCGAAGCGCAGCGCCTCGGCTTCGCTGCCGAGAACGCTCTCCGCCGCGCGCTCGATGCTGCGCCGCAGGTCGGCGATGTTCTCGCGCGCCGCCCGCTCGACCTCGCTCGCCTGCGGGAGCAACCCGGTCTGGGTCAACTGCGCGCCCAACTCCAGGAGATTGTCCGTGCGCATCTGGTCGGCCCGGCGCAGCGTGTCGTAGAGCTGGCGCGACAGCAGCGGCTCGCTGTTCTCGGACTGCTCCGTGACCTCGCGCATGTTGCCCAGCAGATTCGTCAGCGCGTTCTGCTGCTGGTTCATCCGGTCGGCGAGGTCGCGCCGTCGGGCCGAATCATCCATCGAACCCTGCGGGCCGCTGTTGAGGGATTCGAGCTCGCGGGCGATTTCCTCCTGGCGCTGCGCCAGTTCGCGGGCCTGGTTTCGCAGATCGCGCATCTGTTCGCTGAACTGGCTGGAGGTCTGCCGGCGCAGTTCCTCGCGCAGATCCTGCATGCTTTGTTGCGCGCGCGTGCCCGACGCGAGGGCCTGGGAAGGCGACTGCCGGTCCATCTGCTCGACGGCGCGCTGCATGTCCGATCGGGTCTGTTCCAGTTGCTCGCGCGCTTCCGCGAGGTCGCTGGCGTTCGGGGATTGCTCGAGTTCCTGGCGAAGCTGGTCCACGTCGGCCAGCATCTGCCGCTGTTCATCGCGCAGCCGATTGAGCTGGCGTTCGAGTTCCTCGCGTTCCTCCTGGGTTTGCGCGGCCTGCAACGCCGTCTGGAGTTCGCGCAGGCGCTCGTTCAGATCCTGCTGCCGCTGGGCCAGCTCCCGCAGGCGGTCGGCCGCCTGAAGCTGCTCGCGCTGTTGCTGGTTCAACGGCGAAGAGGCCTGCCGCTCGGTCTCGTAACGGTTCTCTTCCTCCCGCATCTCAAGCTGGTTCAACTGCCGCTGGTTGGGCTGTCCGGCGCCTCCTCCGCTGTTCTGCTGTTGACCCCGCCGGGAACGGCTGACGCGGAACTCGCGCGGCGTCACCTTGAGCAGCGCTTCGTATGCCGCCTGTTCCGCCGCAATCGCCGCCGGCAGTTTTTCAGGCGACGTCAGCGCTTCATCCAGCGCCTTCTGCGCCAGCTCCATCTGCTCGATCGCCGCTTCGAGCGCTTCGCGGTCGCGGACCTGTTCGCCCTGCTCGAGCATCTGGCGCGCCTGTTCGAGCGCGCGCTCCTGCGCCTCGCGCACCACGGCAAGGTCGCTGGCGTAATCGCGCGGCTCATTCGATGAGAGCGGACGCGCGGCGCCGGCGCCGCGCCCGCGCCCGGGTGTCGGTTGCGCATTCGCCGATGCCGCGACGAACAGCGTGATCCCGATCAGGATGTACGATCTTGCATTCATTTCCTTGCCGCGCCTCCTTTGTATTGTTGCAGTTTCCAGGTCGCGATCACGATCTGCTTCTGAAGTTCGGCCAGTCGCGTGGTCTCGCCTCCGCCGCCGCCTGCGCCGCCGCCCCCCGCCTGTTGCCCCTGCTGCTCGCCGCCGTCGTCGCCGGACTGGTCCCGCCGGAAGATCTCTTCAAATGGCCGGATTTCCGCAAAGAACATATCACTGAACGTCCTCCGTTCCAGGCCATCCGGCCCGTAATCGTCCGCCCACGCGTAATACCCGACCACCTGGCCCGTTTCGAGCCCCAGTTGTTCAAGGGCAATCAGGTGCGACAACTGCCGCTTCTCGTTCGGACCCGCGGTTTCACCCAGCTCCACAACCTGCGGCTCCTTCCCGACCTGCACAATGCCGATGCCCGATCTCAACAGCCCGAAGTCGTCGCTCGCCGTCGCCTCGATCGCGAGTTCCTCCAGCCGCGACACGCGCTGGTCCCCGCGCGGGAAGGCAATCCGCAACTCCGGCCGGCGATTCGTCAACGCCTGGAACGAGAACGTCGCCGGCACCTTGTTCGTCCGGCCGTCCGCGTCCACCAGCTCGAGCCGGTACCGGCCACTGTTGGTCAGGACATAATCCAGGAGGAGCGCCGTCGCATTGGTCTGCGGCGAGAGTTGAATGCTCCGGTCCTCCGCCACGAGCCGCGCGTGCGCGACGGGCTTGTTCAATTCCAGCGTGTAATCCAGGCGGGTTCCTTCCACGGCGGTGATCCGCAGCGTGTCGGGAATCACCTTGTTGGTGAGCCCCGTGTAGGCGGGAAACCGCAGGACGGCGTCCGCGCGCGTCAAAGCCGGGTAGTCAAACACCTTGATCTGATATTGCTGCGTCCGGTCGGCCGCGTATTCGATCCAATACGTGCTGTTCTCGGACACGCGGAACAGCGTGGCGCCAAACACCGGATCCTCAAAATGCCGCTGCAACGGAATGTGCTCGATTTTTCCCGATTCGGCCTGCACGACCAGCGTGGCCTCTGACGGCGGCTCATCGCCAAACCGGATGGAAATCACCACACCGGTGCCGCGCTCGATCTCGGTGTCGCCGGGCGTCACCGTGATCCCGTGCTCCCCCCCGGCGGTGCCCGCGGTGCGGAAAGCCATGTGATCGGACGAACGCACGCCCGCAAAGAACACAATCGCCATCAGGCCGAACGCCGCGAGGTGCCCGTTGCGCGCAAGGGCCAGCCTGCGTTCCAGATTCTCCTCCCAGACATACCTCTTCCGGTGATTGAGGATCTGCTCGATGACGCGCATCTGAAGGAAGTTGAAGCCGCCCGTGTCCGGATCGGGCCGCTGCTCGGCCGCCGTCGAAAGCAAATGCCGCACTTCGGGATGCTCGCGCTCAATGCGCTCGATCACCGGACGGAAATCGGTGGGCCGGCGCCGTTCGCGGGTGGAAAGACCGACGGCGATGGCAACGCCGATGGCGGCGAGGACCAGCCAGGGAAGGATGGAAGTGGAACCCGCGCCGCGCTGGATCAACAGAACCGCCAATCCCACAACCGCAATGCCAACCCAGCAAAAAGCGAGGTTCCGCCAGAAATGGGCGCGATGGTACGCCAGATCCAGCGCGCGCAACTGGCGTTTCAAACGCGGCTCGACGTTCCACGTCGCGCCGGCCTGCCCGCTATGTTGTTGGCCGCTCATGATTTCACAGCTTCGGCCGGGGAGCCGGTCATGGATATCGGAGTTTCCGCCGGTTTGACCCGGCGCGCAAGCCACCCGCTGAGGATCACCTCGATCAGCATGACAGCCAGCAGCGCCAGCAACACGGGCCGCCACAGCTTCTGCTGGCTTTCCATTTCCGCGCTGTGCAGGTAACGCCGCTGCTCCGCAGTCGGCACCGCGGACGCGAACTGCGCGCCCGAGGCAAGCGGCACGCCCAATCGCGCCAGTTCATCAGGCAGCATCGGCGCCGTGCGGCTCTCGTCTAGCACCAGCTCGACGGCAAAGCGGGTTTCCTTCCCGCCGCCCATCGCCGAATAAATCCCAGGCGCATCGGTCTCCGTGAAAACCGTCCCCGCCGCCAGCTCGACTGTACTGCCGTCCGGCTTGCGCCATTGCACCGGACCACCCGCCTCAACGGGCGACGGTATGGCGTCGCCGGTAAAGAACTGTTGCCGCACGGGGACCGCCGCGCCGCTCCAGTTCAGAATCGTGTGCATCAGCGGCGGGAACTTGCTCGCAACCGCCAGTTGGCTGTCCTCCGGATGCCAGCCCGAGGTCAGCACCAGCAGGCGCCCGCCGCCGACATCGACCTCCGCGAGCGCCGGCGAACCGTCGTCAAATCTGGCCAGCACGCGCGCCGGCGCGTCCTCAGGCAGTTCCCAACGGCGATGCTTCCAGAAGTGAATTTGAGTGAAATCGCTGTAACGCGGATCGGCAAACGGCGTGAAGATCGGATGCCGAAAATCGATTTCGCCCAGCAGGACGAAACGATCGTCCACCTCGGAGAGCGTCGCGCCGGCGACGCCCGACACCGCGGCCAGGGTGTCGCCCATGGCAGGCTCGGTGAGCAGCAGCAACGCGGTCTTTCCGCCGCGAATCCACTCGCGCGCCCGGCTCGATTCCTCCGCCGGTAACGGGCGGGCGATCACGGCAAGCGAAGCCCGGTCCAGCACCGCCGCCGTGAGCGGCGCGTTCGAGTCGCCTGTCAGAAACTCGATCTTCCGCCGGGGCGTGTCCACGAACACGCGCTGGAGGTAGAACAACGGCTTGCGCGGGTCAGCCGCCGATTCCACCCCGAAATACGCAATGCGCACCTCCCGCACCTCGGGCGCAACGTAGTAGCAGGTGTTGTCGAAATCCTGTTCGTCGCCGACGAGGCGCAGACTGCCGGACGTCACCCCCTCCGGCTGCGGCGGCGCAAGGAACGTGCGCGTCTGCCCCGGCGGCAGATAGATGTCAATAGTCTGTCCGACGAGCGCGCCGCCGGGCCCCACCCAGCCGAGGCGAAACTGTTCCCTCCCCGAGTCGCGAGCGTTTGCGAGCCGCACCTGCAAACCCGCCGGACCGGCGGCCGTGCTGCGTTCCTGGAGCACGTTCACGCCGGCATTGGCGCGGCGCCGGGCGTCCACCCGTTCGAGCGTGACCTGCACGCCGTTAGGCCACTCCAGCCCCTGCAACCCGTCCACCTTCGCGCCTTCCTGCAGATCGGTCACCACGATGATCTCACGCAGGCTCGCGGGCTTGCCGGTTTCGGATTCGCTCAGGAACAGGCTCGACGCGGCGGAAAGGGCAAGGCCGAAGTGCGTGTTCATCCAACCGGGACGGAGCGTGGCAATGCGTTGCGCGGCCAGCGCGGCGCGCTCGGCGGGCGACCAGTTGCTCCATTCGCTGAACGTGACCAGCGTGCGCGGCTGACGATCAAACGCCAGAACCGCGAACTGATCCGTGTGCGCCACCTTCTCCAGATGCCGCCGCGCCGCCGCGACGGCGTCCTCCCACAGGTTGTCGCGGCGCATGCTCGCGCTGGTGTCGATGAGCAACACCGCCTGCCGACCCTCCGAGGCGGGAGCGACCTCGGACACGTCGCGCCGGAAGAACGGCCGCGCAAACGCCGCGGCCAGCAGAATCAGGCACAGGCAACGCAGGATCAGAAGGCTGATGTGCTCGAGCCGGCTGCGCTTTGTCATGCGCGGCGGCGTCGGCCGCAGGAACATCACCGAGCTGAACGGCATCCGCTCGCGCGCGGCCCGGCGGATCAGATGAAACAGAATCGGCCCCGCGACCGCGAGCGCGCCCAGCCAGAACAATGGAGCCAGAAAACTCATGTTCTTCCGGGAGGCGGCGCCTGGTGCCGGTGCCGCACGACCTTGCCCCGGCGGCCGCGGCTCCGCAGGAAATCCAGCAGCGCGCGTTCGAGCGGGCGCGTGGTCAGCAGCCGGTGGCACGCCACTCCGAGCTTCCCGCAGATCCGATCGAACTCGTCGTGATGCGCTTTCAACCGCCGCTGGTATTCGGCCCGGGCCGTGTTCGGGTCGATGTACACATCGCGTTCGCTTTCGACGTCTCGAAACAGCATCGCGCGCTCGAAATCAAAGCTCACTTCCTTCGGGTCGAGCACCTGGAACACGATCACTTCATGACCGGCTGCCGTCAGCCGGCCCAGGTTCTTCTCCACCTCCGCCAGAGGCGCGAACAGGTCCGATATCAAAACGATCAATCCCCGCTTGCGAATCAGTTCCGCGACACGGCGCAGGGGCGAGGTCAGATCGGTGGCGCGCCCTGCCGGCTCCTTCTCGAGCGCCAGCATGAGCTGGCGCATGTGGCCGTGCCGGTGCCGCGCCGGCAGGTATTCGCGCACGGCATCGTCAAACGTGAACAGCCCGACCGCATCGCCCTGCCCGTTCAGGAACCACGCCAGCGTCGCCGCCAGCGTCCGCGCGTAGTCGAACTTCACAAAGTCGAGCGAGCCGTACTGCATGGACCGGCTCTGGTCCACCAGCAGATGGCAGCGCAGGTTCGTTTCGTCCTCGAACTTCTTCAGGTAATAGCGATCCGACCGCGCGTACAGCCGCCAGTCCAGGTACCGCGTGTCGTCGCCCGGCGTGTATTGCCGGTATTCAGTGAACTCGACGGAAAAGCCGTGATACGGGCTGCGGTGCAAGCCGTTCCAGAAACCCTCAACCACCACCCGCGCGCGCAATTCCAGGTTGCGGATCGCCATGAGCGCGGTCGGGTTGACGAACCCGTCGCGCCGCGTGAGAGGTGTGTTTACCGAGGGCATATCAGCACGTCACAGGGCGCCTGCAGTGTCACGCGCCCGGTTCCTTCACCGTTTCCAACAGGCGCTGGATGATGGTTTCCACGCCCGCGCCTTCGGCCTCGGCCCGGTAGTTGACCAGGATGCGATGCCGCAGAACGGGCCCGGCGAGCGTGCGAATGTCTTCCGGCAGCACGTGCGTGCGGCCCTGCAGCAGCGCGCGGGCTTTCGCGCCGAGAACGAGAAACTGGCTGGCGCGCGTGCCGGCACCCCAGCTCACCCAGTCGTTCACAAAATCCGGGCTGCCCGGCTGGTGCGGCCTGGACGCGCCCGCCAGGCGCACGGCGTAGCGCACGAGGTTCTCCGCAATCGGAACCTGCCGCACCAGTTCGTGGAACCGCAGCACGTCCTCGCCCGTGAACAGCGGCTCAATGTTCACCGGCCGGCGCGCCGTCGTCCGTTCCACCACTTCCACCTCGTCCTCCTCGGGGAGGTAATTAATAACGACGTTGAACATGAACCGGTCGAGCTGCGCCTCGGGCAGCGGGTAGGTACCTTCCATTTCGATCGGGTTCTGCGTGGCCAGCACGAAGAACGGCTCGGGCAACGGATGCCGCACGCCCGCCGCCGTCACCTGGTGCTCCTGCATGGCCTCGAGCAGCGCCGATTGCGTCTTGGGCGGCGTGCGGTTGATTTCATCCGCTAGAATCATGTTCGCGAAGATCGGCCCCTCGACGAACTTCAGCCGCCGGCCCTCCTCGGTCTCGGTCAGAATCTCCGTGCCGGTGATGTCAGCAGGCATGAGGTCCGGCGTGAACTGGATGCGCTGGAACTTCAGATGGAAGATCCGGGCGATCGATTTCACGAGCAGCGTCTTGGCCAGGCCCGGCGCGCCGGTGATCAGGCAATGCCCGCCGGCGAAGAGCGCCAGCAGGATCTGCTCGACCACGTCTTTCTGGCCGACGATGACTTTCGAGAGTTCGGATTCAATGTGAGCGCGGCCGGCGATGAGTTTTTCGACGGCCTGCGCGTCGTTCTGGCGGGTTTCAGTTAGCGTTTCCACAATGCCTTTCTTTGCTGCTCAGTGGGTCAATGCGTAAAAAATGATGTTGATGCCAAGGGGGAAGGCGTACTTCTCGGAAAACTGGGCGAAGTAATCCGGGTCGGTCGATTCCTCCTCCCATCCGTCGCCCACGTCGGTGTTGTGGCAGATGATGACCATCATCCGGCCTTTGTCGTCGAAGATGCCCTTGTAATGCACCTCGCGGGCGTCTTCGCGTTCCCAGGTGATGCCGTAACGCCAGGGCTGGTTGCGGCCGCGCCCGCCGACCGAAGGAATCTGCGGCTTCTTGTCCAGCGGGAACACGCAGTGGAAGACGGGATGTTCGAGCGGCAGCTCAACGGGCTCGCGATCCGGGAAGACCCGTTTGATCTGGAAATAGAACCGCTGCCATTCGCCTTCCCCCCAGAAGTCGTCCACCATCAGGAATCCGCCGTTCAACAGGTAGCGCCTCAGACACTGCACCTCCTCCTCGCTGAACTCGAGCGCGCCCACCTCGAGCATGTAGATGAACGGATACTTGTAGAGCTCGGGATTCGTCAGGCGCAGGATCAGCCCGTTCGGGTTCACTTTCATCGCGGTGATCTGCTGGAGCCGATAGGAGAAATTCAGATCGCTCTCCGGCAGGTCCACCGCCCAGCCGCCCCCGCCTCTCCCCCAGCCCGCGCCGCCGTACGTACTGTCGTATTCAATCCTGACGAACGTGAATACGTCGCGCTCGAACCCCGCCTGGTTCGTCCACGCGGGCCAGACCCGGTTCATGTCGTATGAATCGACATAGTCCCGCGCGGTCGTGCCGTCGGCGCTCGCGCCGCCGCGCCGCCATCGGCCGAGCTGGGCCACGCTCACGCCGGTGATCATCACCAGCAGCAGAACAAAGAAAAGAACACGACGCGTTTTCACTGTGCCGATTGTGGTGTTCGTAATTCCTGGACGGGCGGGCTGTCAGTTTTTCCGGTTGTCGGGGCGGCCGACGCCAGTTGCAGCAGCAGCTTCTGCGCGTCGCGGAACCGCGGCGCCTCCTCGAGCGCCTGCAACACGTGCCGCCGCGCCTCGTCCCTCTCGCCCCGCATGTGAAGCAATCGCGCCAACTGGTAATGCACGTCCGCCGGATCCGCCGGATCCAGCAACAACAGCTTGCGATAACCGAGAATGGCCGTGTCCCAGCTCTCGAGCTCCGCCCCGGCTCTCGCCAGCGCGCGGTACGGCAGGGAAATCAGCGGATGCAGCGCCAGCAACCGGTCCGCATAGTTCGTCACCGCCGCCCAATCCTGCCGCGCCATGCACAACTCGATCAGCCGGACATACAGGTCCACGAAACCCGATTCGCGTTCGGCAAACTGCCGCAGCGTGGCCAGCTCCGCGTTCGTGTCGTTCAGATTCCGATGCACCAGCGCCAGCAGCCACAGCGGGTTCTCAACGCCGCTTTCGCCCGCGTAATCCTTCGCCAGTGATTCCAAAACCGGTTTCGCTTCCTCCCATTTCTCGGCATCGATCAGTTCCTCGGCTTTCCGGAACCGGACGTAATAATTGTTCGGATGCAGCTTCTCCCAGACCTGCCGCTCGGTTTCGGATCGCGTGACCGGCGGCTTTTCAAAATCCACGCCAGGCGCGAGGTTCTCGGCCAGTTGCCGGGCATAGGACGCGAACTGCTTCTCCAGCTCCGGCATCGGCATCGTATGCGCCGCAATCGCTTCGTTGATCTCCTTGCCGTCGTGCAGGTCCTTCAAAATCCGCTTCATCGCGTCGATCCCGAACTTGTCGATCAGGAACTCCACCACGAGTGAAGACTGAAAATAGGCGAACTGAAGGTGCCGCGGTGTTCTCGGAGTGAGGAACGCGCTGCTCAGCCTGCTCACCGGCGTCAGGTCTTCGCCCAGCGTCATTTCGCGATACGCCAGGTTCATCCGCTCGCCCCACGCCGGGTTCGCCTGGCGCTCCTCGTACACCGAGATCCCCTCGCTCAACCAGCGCGGCATCCGGTTCCGCGTCGCCGTCAGCGTGATGACATGACAGAACTCGTGCCACAACACGTCTTCCCAGTTGGCCGGGTTCGGCACCTGCGACGCCGGGCTGTTGGCGGTGATCACCGAGCCGAAACACACGCCGAGATAACCGGGATTGCCCGGCATCCCGAACGTCCGCACCGCAAAATCCTTCTGGTTTGGGAAAATCTCGACCACGGTCGGCCGCGTCAGCGTCAGACCGTACTTGTCCGCCAGCACGTCCCTCGCGCGCGTCAGCAGCCGCAACACGCGGTCCCCGTACAACTGCGCCTCGTGCGGCGACATCCGGACGATGAACCCGTCGTTGGTCAGCGTCTGGAACTTCCGCATCGTGTCGTGCAGCAGGGTGAGATTGTAAGCGGTGACGTCGTATTCGTCGGCGGTGTGAACGGCTTCGGCAAGCTTCCATCCCTCGTCGGTGTGGCCGAGCCGCAGGAGGTCCTCGGCCAACTGGCGCCGGGCCGGAAGGTAGTCCCGCTGCAACGACAGTGCGCGGCGCTGCGCGGCGGCGCCTTCCTCGAAGCGGTACTTGCGCGACAGCTTGAGGCCGATCAGGTGATCGACCTCCGGGTTGGTTTTCCAGAAGCGCAGCGCCGCCGTCCGGAATTGTTCCTCCCGGGCGAAGTCGTTTCGCAAATGCGCCAGCAGCGCGCGATACGCCAGCGCCTTCGGTTCGTGCGGGTTCACCTGCAACGCCGCCTCCAGTTGATCCTCGGCTTCCTTGTATTGCTCGGCGTCGATCAGGTGATCCGCCAGCAGCAACAGGCTGGGAACATGACGCGGGTTGATGTTCAGCGCCGCCTGGATGGAATTCAGCATCTCCTCGCGGTCGCTGGATTGAAACGCCTGCGCCAGCCCCCAGTGCATGTCCGGATCCTCGGGGAACCGCTGAATGCCCGCCCGGAACGCCTCCGCCGCAATCGCAAAGTCATGCTTCTCGAGCGCCAGCCGCCCTATCGCAAGAAACGCCTCGCGCGGCGGCAATTCCGACCGCTCCGCGCGGCGGAAGGAGTTCTCAAGGATAATGCGCGGCTCCACCCCCAGCATCAGCAACGCTTCGCCCAGCGCCACCAGTTCCTGGGGCGTCCGCCAGGGAGCCTCATACCCGCGCCGCGACCTCGGCGGGTTCTCGATCAGCATCCGGATCCGCATCAGCATCCGGTCCGCGCCGGCCGGGTCGTTCTGAAACAGAAACGCCTCCCGCGCCGTCAACAGCATCCGGATGTCGTCGGAGTAATAGTCGAGCCCCTCGATCGTGTTGGTGAACGCCTCGTTGTACTGGCCGACAGCCATGCGCGCTTTGACCAGGAGGATGTACCAATCCGCCGAGCTCCCGATGGAGACGCGTTTTTCCGCCGCCCGGATGGCTTCCTCGTATTCACCGCGCAAAAATTGCCGTTGCGTCTCCTGCAAATTTTGCGCAGCCACACTGAAGCCCGTCAGGAATAAAAGCGCGGTGATCGGCCGGATCGGCAGTGCAGACAGCAACGCGTTCAAGTTCAGTTTGCCGGGCATGCTATGCCATTCATACGCTGTATCGACAGGCGAAGCAAATGCGCATTGCTACGGGATTCTGCTCGTGCCGCTTCCCGGCACGCGCGTCGAATCATCGCCGGCCGCCTCCGCGCCAAGCACGCCGGAAACCGACCGGGAGCGGTCGATTCCAGTACGCGAACGCGGGTTCTGGAATCCCGGAGCACAACCGATGCCGCAGCCGCTCGCCCGGATCAGCGGCCCCGCCTTGTCCCTGGAAATCCTGAAGCGATTCCATCACGAAGCAGGTCCCGAACGCGCGGCGGGCTCAATGCGCTTCAGCGCGTGTGACGCACAACAACGCGGTAACGCGCCCAGATCGCGCCTCCGCGGAGCACCCGTTGTGACATCAGACGCAGTGTCGCGGCGGCCCGGCGCGGCGGCGGCCCCGGAATATCGAACATCCCCGTCACTCCGACCCCGCCATCCACAACAGGCACAGTGATATGGCTGATCTCGTCCACCAGGCCCGCTTTGAGCATGGCGCCATTGAACTTCCCGCCGCCCTGTAGCATCAGCTTGCGCAGCTTGAACCCCTTCGCGAGCTTCCGAAGCGCCGTGTGCAGGTCGATCTCCTTCTTCCCGCAGAACAGGTACGACACCCCGGCCGCCTGGAGATGTGCCAGGTAATCGTTGCTGACGCGCTCGGTCACCAGCAACACTACATGATCGCCGCCCACCTCGTCGGTCTGAAACCGAAGGACGCCTTTCGCGTCGGCCCCGATCCCCAGCGTCTTTGCGTCCGGTCGGGCTATGTAGTCTCCCCGCTTGAAGTTCCTCGGCGCCCTCGGCAGCGGCCGCTTCGGCCCGTCGAACTCGTCCATGGTCGTCGTGCCCACGAGCCAGGCGCCGATGCCGAAGCTGGCCGCCGTGGTCTCGAACAGTTCGCTCTCGTGCTTGTAGCCCGGAAGCTTGCCCCACCGGTTGCCCAGGATCCGGCCGTCCAGGCTCGTGCACATGTGACAAATCACGTAAGGCCTCATGATTCAGACTTATTTCCCGTACTTCGCCAGAATGTCCGCCACCACCTGCTCCGTCAGCTCATCGGCTCTTTGGTGAGCCATTTCTCGATGACGCGGCCAGCGCCGCGGACAGCATGATGATGAGCCTTGTTTTCATGACTTCCTCAAATGCATCGCGTCTTTTGCGAGCGAACAAACACTGGCTCGAAAACGCCGTCTGTAAAGCCTTTTTCTGATTCGATCTTCGGGGAATTTTTCCTTGAGAGCCCGGTTAATGCTGATAGGGTTGCGCCCGGAAAGGGCCGGTTATGAATTTTGCAAGAACTGCTCTGCTCCTCACGGGCGTCGTCGCCCTCACGGGTTGTTCCTCCACCTGGCAATACGTTCGGCTTCCGGATCCGTCCACAGAACTCCGGGACGCCTCCCGCAGCCGCATCTACGTCATCCGCGCAGCCGAGTCCGAATCGCGGGCGCATGTGGATGTCGCTGACGACAAGCGCATCGTGGGCAGCACCGCGCCGGGCGGTTACCTGTGCTGGGAACGGCCTCCGGGGCGGACCGTCATCTCCAGCCGGTCCAGCCGGATCACGTTAAGCGCCGAACCCGGCAAGACCTATTACCTGCTCCAGACGGTTACCCGGGGACGCCTTTTCGCGGACAGCACGCTCAAATTGATCACGCCGGAAGAAGGCGCGGCGTTGCTGAAGGACAGGCCTCGCCCTCTGCGGTGCAGGTTGAACGGTTCGCTCTATGAAGAGTCGACCTGGATGCCGGGGGCACTGGTCTTTACCGGCTATTAGCAGCAGTGCGGCGACGGGCGGCGATCCTCCTCCGGGTTCAAGCCCGGAGCCTCATCGTCACCAGGCCCCCGATCCTCCTCGTCGATTCCTGAACCGCGACGCCATTCACTGCACCCGACCGAACTTCTTTTCGAGTTCGCGGAAGTTCATTTCGATCAGCGTCGGCCGGCCGTGCGGACACGTGTACGGCATGGCGCACCGGCGCAGATCCTCGATCAGTTTCTCCAGTTCCGGCCCCGCCAGCGGGTCGTTCGCCTTCACCGCATGACGGCAAACCGTTTTCGCCACCACGTCCTCTCCCAGCCGCAGCGTGTTCACGTCCTGCCCCGCCGCCTTCAACTGATCCACCAGCTCCAGCACAAACCGCCGCGGCTCGCTCACCTTCACAAACGGCGGCAACGCGTCCAGGAGAAACGTCCGCTCCCCGAACTCGCTCAATCCCACGCCCAGCCGCGTCAGCACGGGCAGTTGGTCGCGCAGGAAACCCGCGTCGCGAATCGACACCTCGATCGTCTCCGGCAGGAGCAATCGCTGCGACGGCGCCTGCTGGTTCTGCTCCAGCCGGTTCAGCATCTGCTCGTACAGGATCCGCTCGTGCGCGGCGTGTTGGTCGAGCAGAACCAGCCCGCGATCGGACTCGAGCACGACATACAGCTTCCCCACGACACCCACCAATCGCAGCGGCACGCTCAGCAGCGGGAGCAGCTCCGAAGGAGGCAAGGCGTCGGTTGGCGCTGAAGCCGCCCGCGCGGATTCCCTCGGCGGCGCAGAAGGCTGAGCCGTCGGCCCCGGCGCCGGACCGGCCGCGGGCGCAACCGGTCGCTGAAAACCCATGGGCAGCGCGCGCTGTTCCGATCTCGCCGGTGCAACCGGGATGGGCGGCTCCGGCAAATGCGGCAACGCGGCCTGGCGCGCGCTCACCGCGACCGGTGCCGGCTGTTCCGGAACTGCCGGCGCGGGCGCGAACGCCTTTTCCGTCCTGCGAGGATCGGGTTCGCCCGAATGAAACTTCAGCAGCGTCTCCCGAACCGCCTGCGCCACCATCCGCCGCACTTCGGCTTCACGATGGAACTTCACCTCGCGCTTGGACGGATGAATGTTCACGTCCACCTCGCCGGGATCGATCTCGATGAACAGGCAGCAGACCGGGTAACGCCCCTTCATCAGCGCCGTGTGATAACCTTCGAGCAGGGCGAAGTTCAGACCGCGATTCTCCACCGGACGCCGGTTCACGAAAACATGCTGGTCCTCCCGCGTCGCGCGCGACACGCCCGGCGCGCCGATCAATCCCCACACGTGCAGCGACGAAGCGCGCGAAGGCGGGTCCGCATCGGCGGAGGCGCCGCCAAGCTCGCCGGCGAAATCCACCGCCAGCAATCTCTGCTCGCCGCCCTGGATGCCGCGCATGCGCTCGCGCAACGCGGCGAGCCGCCCCGCGGTGTCCGTGCCCGGTTTCACCGCCGGCAACTGCCACACGATGCGCCCGTCTTTCACAAAGGTGAACGCCACGTGCGGATGCGCCAGCGCCGCCAGGGTCAGGTAATGTTGCACATGCGCCGCCTCAGTCTCCTCCGTGCGCAGGAACTTCCGTCGCGCGGGCAGATTGAAAAAGAGCTGTCTGACCTCGACCACGGTGCCCGGCGCGGTGCCGGCCGCCTTGACCTCGACAATCTTCCCGCCGCTGATCACCACCTGCGTGCCCTCGGGCGAATCGCTGTCCCGCTCCCGCGTCGTGAGCGTGAACCGGCTCACGCTCGCAATGCTCGGCAACGCCTCCCCGCGAAACCCCATCGTCGCAATCGCCGCCAGGTCCTCCGCCTTCCGGATCTTGCTCGTCGCGTGGCGCTCCAGACACAGCAGCGCGTCGTCGCGGCTCATCCCCACACCGTCGTCCGTCACCCGCACCAGGCTGCGCCCGCCCGCCTGGATTTCCACCATGATCCGCGTCGCCTCCGCGTCGAGCGCGTTCTCAACCAGCTCCTTCACCGCGCTGGCGGGGCGTTCCACCACCTCGCCCGCGGCGATCTGATTGGCGACCTGCTCGGGAAGTAAACGGATCCGGTTCAACTCAGCTTCCTTTCCGTGGATCCAGCGGCAGGGCGAAGGCGAAGATCGCGCCGCGGCCGGGCTCGGTCCGCGCCCAGATCCGCCCGCGATGATCCTCGACAATCTTCTTGCAGATCGACAGTCCCAGGCCGGTGCCGTGGGCTTTGCCGAACGTGGCAAACGCCTGGAACAGTTTGCCCGCCATCTCCGGTGCAATGCCCGGACCCGTGTCCTCGATCTCCGTCACCAGTTCCTTTCCGTTCACCTGAGACCGGATGGTAACAGTGCCGCCTTCCGGCATCGCGTCGGTTGCATTGTGCACCAGGTTGAAAAACACGCGGCGCAATCGCTTCGGATCCATCGGCACCTGCGCCTCGGCCACGCTTTCCACCACGAGTCTTGAATGTCGCAATTCCACATCCGGCTTTAATTCCTCGACGACGTGCCGGATGAAGTCGCCGTAGTCCACCGCCGCAAGGATCATTTGCACGGGCGTGCCCTGGGTGAAGGCGAGGATCTCGCTGATCATTTCGCTCACGCGATCCACCTGTTTGCGGATGGTGACGGCGGCCTTCTTCCGCGTCTCGGGCGAGGCCTTCTCCATGGCGGCCATCTCCGCCGTGAGACTGATCACGTTAAGCGGGTTCTTCAGGTCGTGGACGATCGTTCGGGCGAACCGGCCGACCACGGCCAGCCGCTCGGTCTGAAGCGTTTCCTGGATATACCGCTGGTTGAAATCGCGCAGGCGCTGGCTGATTTCGCGCAGCAGTTCGAGCGACAGTGCGGCCGACCGGCGCACCATGACCAGCAACTCGTCGCGCGGGATGAAATACACCACGGTGTCCTGGACGGCAGTGGCGGTGGCCGAGCGCGGCTTGAGCTCGAGCACCGCCATTTCGCCGAACATTTCCCCGGGCGACACCTGCCCAAATACGCGCGTCGAATCCGCCCCGACATTCACGGAAATTTCAACCAGTCCTTCTTTCACCACGTAAATGCCGTCGCCGACGTCGCCTTCCCTGAAGATCTGTTGTCCCCGGGCAAACCGCCGTTCACTCGCGATCTGGCGGAGCACCTGCAGCTCGGTCTCGTCCAGGATGTGGAACGGTTTGCTCGTTTCGAGAGTGACCATGCGCCGATTCTGGAAGAAAAACGACGTGGGTAAAGCCAAGAAGAAGGGGACGGGAGCGGAAAACATCCAACATCGAATCCAACGCCCAACAGTCATCCTCCTCCTGTGGCGCGCGAAGTCACGACTGCCTTACTCCCTCTCCTCCATTCGCAGAATGGAGGAGAGGGCAAAGGGAGGGGAGGTGCCCCTTATCCAAATCCGAAATCCGAGGTTCGAAATCCGAGGTTCGAAATCCGAAACAAATCCGAAGTCCAAAACCCGAATTCTCCCCATCCGGACTTCGGACTTCAGTCTTCGGCTTTCCTTCGGATTTCGGCCCTCGGGCTTCGGCTTTCATCCAGGGTTTCATCCGTGAACTTGACGGTTGAGTGCCGGAAAACTAGTTTGAGCGCCTGGCTGGTGGCTATAGCTCAATGGTAGAGCCCCAGATTGTGGTTCTGGTTGTTGCGGGTTCGAGTCCCGTTGGCCACCCCATTTTCCCCTCCCAATCCCAGCCTCTTTCCCCGAAAGATCGCTGCACCTTCCTCGTAGCATAGGCGTCTTCCTGCGGGTTCCAGCGGCGTCGCCGCCGCCAGGTGATCTTACCATCGAGTCAACCACGAAAGACGCGAACGTGCACGAAAACGGCCCACAGCCACGGCTTGACGCGAATTGCGCGAATCCTGATCCCAGCTTTTCCGTATCGCTGTCGGGCTGAAGGCCCACCCACCCGACAGCCCCGGGGCAACGCCCTGGGTACCACCCCAAAACAACCCATGCCCTGTAAGGGCGTTACAAGGCTGCTTCACCAGAGCGGCACAGAAGTACAGAGAGCAGCCTAACGGCAAACAACAACGGCAACGCCATAACAATCCGCGTCCATTCGCGGTCGAACGCCGTCGCCGTCAGCCGTTCCTTTCAGCGTTTCAGTATTTCATCGTTCAGCTCAAACGGCTCGACTCACGCGAAGCCGCGAAGACCGCGAAGACGACGTTACGACAACGGCTTGCGGCGTAGCGCAGGCGTCCTCGCCGCCAGTTCCACACATTCATGGCGCCTCATGGGAAAACCGCTTAGCCGGCTGACGGCGGCGCGCGTGCGGAACTCCGAGTCGCCGGCTTCGTCCACGTGCTGCGGCTGAGGACAGCCGCGCTCCGTCATGATTCGCGTTCTTCGCGGTTCAAGCGCGTCATTCGATTGAAAAGAAAAGCCCTTTCCTGTAATGGGAAGGGATGACCACACCTTCTCAACCGTCACCGGACCGTTTTTTTCAAATTGCCACCGCTTACCAGGACACCGCCGCCCTCCGGGCGGCGATTGAGCTGGATGTCTTCACCGCCCTGGCGGACGGGCCGTTGACCGCCGACGAAATCGCCAGGCACTGCAACGCCGCGCCGCGCGGCCTCCGCATCCTGTGCGACTACATGACCGTCCTGGGCTTCATCACAAAATCGGATTCGCGATATGCGCTCACGCAGGACAGCGCCGTCTTTCTGAACCGCAAATCGCCCGCCTACGCCGGCGGCGCGATGGAATTCCTCCTTGCCGACCATCTGGAAGGCGCATTCCGGCGTCTCACCGAATCGGTGCGCAAGGGCGGCACCGCCGATCCGCACCGCGGCAGCATCGCTCCCGAACATCCGATGTGGCTGACCTTCGCCCGGGCCATGGGCGGCATCATGGTCCGCGCCGCCGATGGGCTCGCCGAACTGCTCGCGCTCGATCCCGCTCGCCCCGCGAAGGTGCTGGACGTGTCGGCCAGCCACGGCAACTGGGGGATTGCGGTCGCGAAGAGATATCCGAAAGCGCAGTTGATCGCGCTGGATTGGGCGCCGGTGCTGGAGTTGACCCGGGAGAACGCGCGCGCCGCCGGCATCGCCGACCGGTTTCAGACGCTGCCGGGAAACGCGTTCGAAGTGGACTGGGGCACGGATTACGAAGCAATCCTGGCGCCGAATTTCCTGCATCACTTCAGCGCGGCGGATTGCGTGCGGTTCATGAAGAAAGCCCACGCGACGTTGCGTCCAGGCGGGAGGCTGGCAATCGTCGAATTCGTTCCGAACCCGGATCGCGTGACGCCGCCCGCCGCCGCGGGCTTCAGCCTGGTCATGCTGGCCACCACGCCCGAGGGCGACGCCTACACGTTCGATGAATACTCGGGCATGCTGGCACAGGCCGGCTTTCCGCCGCCGCAGGCGCACACCCTCCCGGCTTCCATCAACACGGTGCTGCTGGCGAAGAAATGACCGTTGCGTTGCGGGCAACAGTCCCACGCGCCGGATCAGACACCGGCCGGGCGTTTGCCGTTGCGCCAGCCGTTCAGGAGCGACGACGCGTCCATCAGCTTCTTTTTGAGCTCCTGCACTTCGCGGTCGCCGGCGATCGCCGCCTGCCGCGCTTCGTCCCGTTCCTTTTCGGTCCGGGCCAGCATCGCTTTCAACGGCTCGATCGTGCTGCGCGTCATTTCCAGTTCGGATTGCGCGAGCCGATGGGCCTCGGCCTCGGCCACAAGCCGTGACACCAGTTCCTCTTCGCGCCGGCGCGCCTCAACCAGTTGCGCCTCGTGCCGGCGCATCTCCTGTTCGCGCTGGGCGCGAAGCGTTTCCTGCGCGGCTTCAAACCGCGACTGCAATTCCTGCTCCCGCTGGCGTAGCTTGACCTCGAACGCTTCCTCGCGCTGCTGGGCATCGTGCGCAAACCGGGCTTCGACGGCGCGGACGCGCGACTCGGCCTGGCGTTCGAGTTCCTCTTCGCGGGCGCGCAGGTCGGACGCGAACTGCTTCTGCAATTCGGTTTCGCGCGCGGCCGCTTTTGCGGTCAATTCCTGCTCGCGCTGCTTCAGCCGCGTGTGGAACACGAGTTCCCGCTCCTGGAGCTGTTCCCGCAGGCGGGCCTCGGCCTCACGGGTCCGGGCGTCCAACTGGCGCTCGAATTCCATCTCGCGGCGGCGCAACTGTTCCTCGGACTGGGACTGCACCGCGCGCAGCCGCGCATCGGCCTGCGCCTGCAATTGCGCTTCGCGCTGCTTGAGGCGGATCTCCGCCACTTCATCGCGCTGCTGCGCTTCGCGGCTCCAATGGCCCTCGAGTTCCTTGATGCGCGCCTCGAACTGGCGCTCGAGCTCGGCCTCGCGAACCCGCGATTGCTGCTCGGCCCGGCTCTTCTCCTCGGCCAGCCGCCCTTCAAAGTTCAGCGTCAGCTCCTGCTCGCGCTGCCGCAGCCGGCGCTCGAATTCCTCCTCGCGCTCGCGCAACGCCTTCTCAAACTCGGCCTGCTGCCGTTCCAGGCGGATCTTCTCCTGGCGGGCGGCCTTCTCCAGTTCACGCGCCGCGTCCTCGCGCGCCTGCGCCACCTGCATCGACAACGAATCCGCCTGCTGCTTCAACTGCGCTTCGGCAGCGTCGCGGGCGCGAATCGCTTCTTTCAATTCGTTGGAGAGCCGCGTGGTCTTCTCCACCGCGGCGAGCTCGGCCTCGGCCATCTGCCGGCGGGCCTCCATCACCTGCTTCTTGCTGTCCTCCGTCACTTCCATCAGCCGGCGATGATGCTCCTGCATCAACGCGGTGCGCTCGGCTTCGGCCGCCGCGCGCTGGTCGTCCAGTTCCTGGCGCAACTGGTTGATGCGATCCGACCACGCGTGCTGGCGCATCTGCACCTGCCGCTCAATCTCGGACCGTTGCAGGTCCTTCAGAGCGTCCTTCTCGACGATGGCGCGATTGAGCGAGTCCGCCATGCCGGCGAGCTTGGCCACCCATTCCTCCTCGCGTCTCTTTGCCTCTTCCTGGAACTGCTGAGCCGTCGTCTGAATCGCCTCGCGCGCCGCCTGGAGTTCAGACTCCTTTTCGGCCAGCGCCCGTTCCGCGTCGGCCCGGATGCGGGCGACTTCCTCCTCGCGCGCGGCGATAGCGGTCGATGCCTCGCGGGCGAGCCGTTCGGCCCGAAGGATCTTGAAGCGCCCGGCGCGCGTGTACAGCCAATGCATCCGGCGCCCGAGGAAGCCCAGCCGATGGGCGGGACGCTGCGCTTCCGGTTTGAACACCGTTGAAAAACCGATCTCCACCATCAGCGTCGGCAGGAACGCCACGATGAACGCCAGCACCGGGTACACCCAGATGCGCACCATGCTGATCTGGTCCGTCAGGATGTCGCCCCGCTCCTTGGCACTCGCGGTGACCGACATGGGCCGCTCGCCCATGATGAGGCCGCGCACGATTTCAACCGTGGTCGCAATCCGGTGCACCTGGGTGTTGCGGATGGCGGCTTCGCGAGCCTCGTAATACTCCTCCGCCTTCTTGCGGTGGGCATCGATCTGGGTCCGAATGCCGTCCACGTTCTTCAGCGCGGCGGCCACTTCCTGGTCGAGCGCCTCCTGCTCGGCCTTCCATTTCTCGCTGGACGCCGTCAACGCGGCAAGCAGTTCCTCGCGTTTCTTGTCGGTCTCCTCGCGGCGCGCGCTCGAACGGCGATCGAACTCCTCGCGCAACCGGCGGGCGTCCTCCGCCACCTGGGCGACGGCCTGTCGCCGGCGGTTGTTCACGGCGGTCAGTTCGGCCTCCCTGGCCTGGATCTGGGCGTCGATCTCGGCGATCGACGCCGGTTTGAGAATGGTGTTGGTCTCGCGTTCCGGCGGGACACCGGGGTGCACGGGCTCGCTCATGAGCTGGCGCTTCAGAAAGTTCGCGCTCTCGTATTCCGCCCTGGCTTTTTCATACGCCGCCAGTTTGTTTTTGTACTCGGCCATCTTCGCCTTGTAATCGTTCTCGATGCGGGCTTCCTCCGCATTCCACTTGCTCGCGCGCTCGACCTCGACTTCACGCCGCGCGCGCAACTCGGCGATGGCCTTGTTGATCGCTTCGGTGTCGGCGTTGAACTGTTTGATGATGGCCGCCTGGCGGGCCTCCACTTCGGACAACTCCTTCTTCTGATACTCGGTCAGCGTGATGGCGTCCTGGCGGACGGCCTCGTTGTGCTTGAGCGCTTCTTCGATGTCGGCCTTCGCCTTCGCCTGGAGGGTGGTCAACTCGGCCAGCCGGCGCTCGCGCTCGGCTTTCTTCTGCTCGATCGCGGCCAGTTCGCCGTTCAACTGGCGAATCCGGACTTCCTCCGCCGACGCCTTCTCGAGGTATTCACTGGCCGGCTTCATCGCGACCGTCATTTCGTAAACGGCCATGTCCTTGACGAGCTGGAACGTCAGCAGACAGATCAGGGGCAGACCGACCAGGAGCATGAAACCCTTCTGCCAGCCCTGCCGGGACGACGTCCAGATGGCCAGCGGCAGTTTCAGCAGTTCCACCGCGAGAATCGTGGCGCCGATGGGGCCGATACCGAAAAAGGTGACGCCCATGCCCTGCGGCAGACACACCATCTGCTGGTACTTCCACCCAGTGGTCAGGATGACGAACTCGACGATCGTCGCCATGACCAGCAACGGTAACGTCAAGTAGGCGACGCGTTTGCCCTTCAGTTTCTGCCACGGCGCAAAACCGGGCTTCGAAGGGGACGAAGAATCCTTGGGAGTTGAGTTCGTCGGAGTGTTCATAATCGGCATTGAAAGGCGGGTTACCCTGGACGCCGGGCGGATCGGCGACACATGACTTCCCTGAACTGTCTTACATATTTTGGCACGTGTGTGGCCACGGCTGTGCAGCTTATATGCCACGGACCGGAACCCGGCGACCGCGCCGCAAATCCGCACACGTGTGACGAAAAAGAGGAAGACTCCGCAATTCTGCGATTGCCCGGCCCACCCTTTCGACCCGGTGTCAAGAAGTCGGACGTCCCAATGACATCAACGTCCCGGGGATTTACGATTTACGATTGACGATTGACGCGGGGGTTGAGCATCCGCTGTTTGCCGCAGGAGTTCGCGCGAACAGCGCCCGGAGCGCGGCTGTGTCCCGCCGTTTGGGACCAGCCGCAGCGCGCGGACGAAGCGGGAGTCTGCGAGTTCCGCATGCGCGCCAAGGGATTCGCATTGA
>DGDZ01000064.1 GCA_002385705.1 Verrucomicrobia subdivision 3 bacterium UBA3939 | reverse complement strand
TGCATCGCGCGCAAGCCGCCGCAGCCGGGACAGTCCAACCCCGTCCATTTCCGGAACGGACACTGCGGGTAAATCGGCACCTGCTCGGGATTGAAGAAATAGAGAAGCAAACAGGCCGCCAGCACACCGGCCGCGGCGCCGAGCCACACTACTCCGCTCCCGCTCCGGGGCGGCGTCGCAGCGGACCACTCCGCGATGCGCGGAGGAACCTGGCTCTGGGACGCAAGGCGCATGCGGCACTGTTGCCGACCTGCCAAGCCCGCGTCAAGAACGCCGCCCGCGTTCAGGGAAAATGCCCGTGTGGAAGTGGGGCCCTGCCCGTCCGCTTTCGGCCGCCGTTCACCCGACGTGGCCGGTAGCCGCCGCTGCGCGCGATTCGAACCGCAAACCCCATTCGCAGCCACGCGCCCGGGACGGATAGTCCTGCTGCATACCGGAAAAACGTGAATCGAAACTCACAAACGAAAGGAAAGCACAGTATGAAATGGACCAAAGCACTCGCAGTGGCCAGCGGCCTGGCGATGTTGACGGCCACAACCGCCACCGCCCAGTTAACCACGCAGGAACTCTTCCATGTGAAATTCAGGGCAACCTGCAAACCCGGCAACGATGCCCACGGAAAACAGACCCGACTGCGCGATCGCGATCTGATCGAGTTGTGCGTCGGAGGCGGATTCAGCCAGCGCGACCTGCGACGCAACTTCGCCCTCGTGTACAACCCGGTCTCGGACAGCATCCAGGTGGCCGACGCCCAGACCGGAACCATCCTCTGCGATGTCTTCCAGTTCCTTGGCGGTACCGTCGTCACGAACAACAACCGGCTCGAGCGCTTCACGTTCGTGTTCATCCCGACCGACGACACCGCCGTTGGCAGCGCCGTCATCACGGAACGCACGGTCGGACTCAACCGGGGCAACGCACGCGCCCGAATCCACGGACGCCTCCAGTTCTCCATTCCCGACGGCGTCAACTGGATCACCAATCACCTGCAGAATGGTTCCATGACAGTCCTCGCCGCCAACGTGAACGGCACGCAAACCGCCACCAATGGCACGGACAGGACCAACACAACGAGTGGCGACAATAAGGACCGTCCCGTCGGAAGCTTCGAAGGGCCCTTCGTGCAGGCCGCCGCCGCCACGGAATCCGTTACTCTCGAAAACGCTCAAGTCTGCACCGGCACCTTCACGGTCGGCCGCGCGTTCGAACCCGGCGTGCCGGGGCCGGACGACAACGATGACCTCGACGGCGTCGATGGCAACAACGGGGATGGCGGCGATGACGTGGTCAACGGAGGTCAGGATAATGGCGGCGAAACACCCGCCAACGGAACGAACGGGAATGATCTCAATGGCCGGGACAACGTGAACGGAACCACGAACGGAGTGACAAATGGAATCACGAACGGAAACAGGAACCGGAACGGAGTCAATGGCAACAACAATGGCGCCGACGGCACAGTACCGCCGATACCGTGACGATCAGGCTCGGGTCCTCTCGCGCCAGTGATCCGGAAACGGCGCTTGCGCGAAGCAAGAACGCGAACGGCGTCCCCAGGGACGCTGTTCGCGCGTCAGGGAGCGCCGTTGGATGGCCCGACTGCCAGCTCTTCAAGGCGGCGCTGGGCCCGGCCTCCGTCAATCAGCTCTTCCGCCAGCTCCCAGCCTTCCACCAGCGAGCGGACCCGGTCGGCGACCAGGAGCGCGGCGGCCGCGTTGAGAAGCACCGCATCACGGCGCGGACCGCGATCTTCCCCGGAAATTATGCGCCGCACGATGGCCGCGTTCTCGCGACGGTCGCCTCCCCGCAGGTCATCCAGCCCGGCGGGGCGAATGGCGAACCCGTCGGCGCCCAGCACCGAGCAGTTGAACCCGCGCTCCTGATAAAACTCCGCAACGACATTCTCGCCGAGGGTTGAAAGCTCATCGAGATATGCCGGCGCCCCGGTTGCCGTCACCGCCGGAACGCGTCCGCTGACCACGAGACCGCGGCGGACGCCAAGAGACTGGAGCACGCGGGCGACGGGATCGCAAAGCTCGGGCCGGGGCACGCCTATCAGTTGCGCCGTGGGCCGCGCCGGGTTCAGCAGCGGCCCGAGATAGTTGAAGATGGTCCGCTGGCCACGCTCGGCGCACAGGCGCCGCGCCGGGGCGATGTGCTTGAAGGCCGGGTGATAGTTGGGCGCGAAGAAAAACGCGAAATCGCGCTCGGCCAGCGAGCGCGCGGCGTCCGCCGGCGATAGATCGATCGGCACTCCCAGTTCCTCGAGCACGTCGGCGCTGCCCGACTGGGAGGTGATCGCGCGATTGCCGTGCTTGGCCACGGCGATGCCTGCGGCGCTGCAGATCAGCGCCACCGTCGTCGAGATATTGAACGTGTTGAGCCGATCGCCCCCGGTGCCGCAGACATCCAGAATCACCCGCGAGCGCGTGGCGGCATCGAGCGGAGGTTCAACCGCCTTTTCGCGCAACGCCACCGCAAACGCTGCGATCTCCTCAACCGTCTCGCCCTTGAGCGCGAGCCGGCACAGGAAGTCGGCCTTGACCTCCGCGGGAACGGTTGCGTCCACCAGCGCTTCAACGGCGAGCCGGCAGTCTTCTGCGGACAGATGACCTGCGCCCGCCGCGGGTTCCGGAATCAGGGATTGCAGCACGGTGCGATGTTAACGGGCGCCGCGGACGGAAGTAAAGATGTGGAAAATCACGGGATGCATGTGGACCGCGGCATGGACAAGCCGGGGAAAACAGGTAACCTCGCTGGCGCGGTTCAAGTCTCTATTCAGGACTCGAACCTTCAGTCTATGGCAAATAAGAGTTTCCGCTGGATGAACTGGGTTTGGGCAATCGTCGCGATCGCTTGTCTCGGCGGCGCCTGGATGTGGTATTCCAAAAACAAGTCCGGCTCGCAACCGCAATACCAGCTCGGCGAGGTCACGCGCGGCGACCTCGCCCAGACCGTGACCGCTTCCGGCCAGTTGAATCCCCTCGTCAACGTCCAGGTCGGCAGCCAGATCTCCGGACGCATCAAGGCCATCTACGTGGACTTCAACTCCCGGGTCCAATCGAACCAGGTGATCGCCGAAATCGACGCGTCCACCTACGAAACCGCCGTGCTGCGCGCCCAGGCCCAACTGTCCAATGCCGTCGCCAACCTCGCGCTCGCCCGGGTCCAGGCCGACCGCTCGGCGTCCCTGTTCAAGGCAAATCTCATCCCCGCTTCCGATCATGACACCGCCATGGCCCAGCTCCAGCAGGCCGAGGCCAATGTCGTCACCGCCCGCGCCAACCTCGAAAGCGCCGAAGTGGACCTCTCCCGCTGCACCATTTACGCCCCGGTGGACGGCGTCGTGATCTCGCGCAACGTGGACGTCGGACAAACCGTCGCCGCCAGCTTCAACACGCCAACCCTCTTCGTCATCGCCAACGACCTCAGCAAAATGCAGATCGGCGCGCTCATCTCAGAGGCGGATATCGGCGGCGTCGGCGTCGGACAGGACGTCAATTTCACCGTGGACGCGTATCCCTACCGAAGCTTCCACGGCAAAGTCACCCAGATCCGCTACGGTCCCGTGACCAACCAGAACGTGGTCAACTACAGCGCAATGGTGGACGTGGACAATGAAGATCTCAAACTCCTGCCCGGCATGACGGCGACCGTGCAGATCATCGTGGCCGAAAGGGAGAACGTGCTGCAGATTCCTTACGCGGCGTTGCGATTCCGGCCCCCGGAAATCGCCACGGTGGCGAGAACGAACCTGTTGCCCCAGGCAATGGGCGCCATGCGGAGCGGAGGAGGACCCGGCGGGCGGCAGGGCGGGAACGGCGGCCGCGGCGGCATTCGCGGGCGCGGCGGCCGCGGCGGCGGAGACGCGGAACGCGGCACGCTGCGCACCGTTTACGTGTTGAAGAAGGACGACAAGTCCGGCAAACCCGAGTTGAAGCCGGTTGCCATTCGCACCGGCATCACCGACGGAATTCAGATCGAAGTGCTGGATGGCCTCACCGAAGGCGAACAGGTCGTCACCGGCATGATCGTCGAGGGCGCGTCACAGGCCAACATGCCGCCCGCATCCAGCCCGTTCGGCGGCGGAAGGAGACGCGGATTCTGACCCGCGCGCACCGATGGAAACGAACGCAGTCATTCGTCTGGAGGACATCCACAAGGTCTATCAGACCGGCGAGGTGGAAGTGCACGCCGTCCGCGGCGTGTCGCTCGAGATCCGGCGCGGCGAGTTCGTCGCCATCATGGGCGCCAGCGGCTCGGGCAAGTCCACCCTCATGAATATCATTGGCTGCCTGGACCGCTCGACGCGCGGGCGTTATCTCCTGGACGGCACGGACGTTTCGGAACTGGACCGCGACGAACTCGCGGACATTCGGAACCAGAAGATCGGGTTTGTCTTCCAGGGCTTCAATCTGCTGTCGCGAACCACGGCGCTCGAGAACGCCGAGCTACCCATGCTCTACACGCACCGGCGGCTGTCCGGGCGCGAACAGCGCGAGCACGCGCTCAAGGCGCTCGAGCTGGTGGGGCTGGCCAAACGGGCGCATCATCATCCAAACCAGCTTTCCGGAGGACAGCAGCAGCGCGTGGCCATCGCCCGCGCCCTCGTGAACGATCCGGCCCTCCTCCTGGCGGACGAGCCCACCGGCAACCTCGACAGCCAGACCAGCATCGAGATCATGGGCGTGTTCCAGCGCTTGAACGACCAGGGCATCACCATTGTCATGGTGACGCACGAACTCGACATCGCGCACTACACAAAACGCAACGTCATCATGCGCGACGGCCGCATCGTGCAGGATGTTCAGGTGGAAAAACGGCTGAAAGCGGACGAAGAACTGGAACGGCTGCGCCGCGAGCAGCAGGCCGTTCAACTGGCGCCATGAGACGGGTCCTCGCCGCATTCAAGATCGCCCTGCGCGCATTGTTCCGGAACAAGACGCGCGCGTTCCTCACCATGCTGGGCATCATCTGTGGCGTCGCCGCCGTCATCACCACCGTCAGCCTCGGCCAGGGCGCCAAAGCCCAGATCGAGGCCCAGATCGCCAGCCTCGGCCAGAACGTCATCCAGGTCGGCTCCGGCAGCGTCACCCGCGGCGGCATCCACACCGGCTGGGGCAGCGCCGGCACCCTGACCATCGAGGACGCCGAAGCTATCCAGCGCGAAATCCCCGGCGTCGTCGGCGTCAGCCCGGAAGTCCGCACCAGCGGCCAGGTCGCCGCCGGCAACGCCAACTGGTTCACGCAGGTGCTCGGCGAATCCGCCGACTACTTCTCCATCCGCCAATGGCCGGTCGCCCTCGGCGAACCCTTCACCGAGCAGGACGTCCGCAGCGTCAACAAAGTCGCCGTCATCGGCGCCACCGTCGCCGATCAGCTCTACCCGGGCGAGGATCCCATCGGCAAAGTCATCCGCATCCGCAACGCGCCTTTCATCGTCGTCGGCGTCCTGGCTTCCAAAGGCTTCAACATGTTCGGCCAGGACCAGGACGACGTGGTGGTGATTCCCTACACCAGCGCCATGAAACGCCTGCTGGGACAGACATCGCTGCGCTCCATCATCGTCCAGGCGGCGGGACCGGAGATCATCGCGCTCACGCAACAGCAGATTACCGAACTGCTGCGGCAGCGGCACCGGATCACTCCCGACCGCGACGATGATTTCACCGTCCGCACCCAGCAGGAAATCGCCGAGCGCGCCACCGAAGCGTCGGAGACCATGCGCAACCTGCTCGCCGGCGTCGCCGCAGTCTCCCTGATCGTCGGCGGCATCGGCATCATGAACATCATGCTGGTCAGCGTCACCGAGCGCACCCGCGAGATCGGCATCCGCATGGCCGTCGGCGCGCGCGGCCGCGACGTCATGCTCCAGTTCCTCATTGAAGCGGTCACCCTCAGCGCCATCGGCGGCGCGCTCGGAATTCTCGCCGGCGTCGGCGCTTCGAAGTGGCTCACCTACTCCCAGGGATGGCCCACGGCCACTCCCCTCGGATGGATCCTGATCTCCGTCTGCTGCAGCGCCGTTGTGGGCATCCTCTTCGGGTTTTATCCGGCGCGAAAGGCGTCCCAGCTCGATCCCATCGAGGCGCTGCGTTACGAGTAGCCCTCTCCCCCATGCCCGTGGTCACCCGATCCGAAGTGCTGCCGACCCACACGCCTCAGTTGTTCAAACAGGCGGTGGAAAGAGCCGCCGCGGCATTGCGGGAAGGCGACGTCGTCGCCGTCCCGACGGAAACGGTTTACGGCCTTGCGGCCAATGCGCTCAATCCTTCCGCGGTCGCCCGCATCTACGAACTGAAAAACCGGCCGGCTCACAACCCCATCATTGTCCACGTGGCCGGGCTCGATATGGCCAGACGTTGTGTCGCCGAGTGGCCGCAAACCGCCGAACGCCTCGCCGACGCGTTCTGGCCCGGACCGCTCTCCCTGGTGCTCCGGCGCGCGCCCGGGATTCCTCCGATTGTCACCGCCGGCGGGCCTACCGTGGCAGTGCGCTGGCCGTCCCACCCGTTCATCCAGGAGCTGATCCGCGCGTGCGGATTTCCCATTGCGGCGCCCAGCGCCAACCCCGCCAACCAACTGTCACCCACCACGGCGGACCACGTGGAACGCCTGATGGGAAACCGGCTCCGGCTCATTGTGGATGGCGGCCCCGCGCAGGTCGGAATCGAATCCACTGTGCTGGATCTCACGGTTGCCCCGCCGCGCGTGCTCCGGCCCGGCATCATTCACGAGATCGCGATCCGCTCGGTGATCGGCGATGTGGGCAGCGGCGGGGCGGCGGAAGGCACGCTCAAGAGCCCCGGCCTGTTGCGCAGGCATTACGCGCCGAAAGCACCGCTGATTGTTATCAGTTGGAAGGACGATGCCGACCTCCTGGCGCAATTGCGGGTGCGGACCTCGGATCTGAACCGGTGCCACGTGCTCGCGCATCTGCGCGTGCCCCTGAATGTGCCGGCGCGGGTAAGCGTCATTCCCCACGACCCTGAGGCGTTCGCGCGCGCCATTTACGCCGAACTCCACCGCTGCGACGAGGAAGGGGCCGGTTTGATCGCGGTGGAGGCGCCTCCCGACAGGGCGGAATGGCATGCCATTGCCGATCGTTTGAGGCGCGCCGCCGCAAGCCCCTGACTCCCGGAAACCGGACTTGATGTGAACTGACAGGATGTCATGAACTGTTGTTTTGACGAAATGAACCTGATCCACCAACCTTCGTGCGCGATGAGACTAACGGTTTTGTCTGTTCTGCTGGCGTGCAGCGTTACAACGGCTGCGGCGCAAATCGATACCAACCGGCCGGTGCGCCGGCTGTCACTGGCCGAATGCATCCAGATGGCCCTGCAGAACAATGTGGACCTGGAGATCCGGCGCTACGACCCGCAGATCGCCGAGTATGAGCTGCGCGCCGCCTATGGCGTCTACGATCCCGCCTTCTCCTTCTCCGGCCAGCACAGCCGCGACGAAGCCGGTTCACGCCTGTTAGGTGGCGGCTTCTCCATCCCCGGATCCATCACCGAGGCGGACCGCTTCAGCCTCGGGCTCGGGCCCGGCCTGACGCCCTGGGGCATGACCTACGATCTCCAGGGTAGCGTGGCCGACAGCTACGGGCGCAGCTTCAGCGTCGATACCAACGGTTTTCTGGTCCCGCTGCCTTTCGAAAACAGTTCCGGTTCCGCGCAGATCTCTCTCACGCAGCCTTTGCTCAGGAATTTCTGGATCGACGGGCCGCGACTCGCCATCCGCGTCGCAAAGAATCGCCTCCAATACTCCGAGCTCGCCCTCAAGCTCCAGGTCATGCAGACGATCACCAGGCTTGAACAGGCGTACTATGACCTCATCTTCGCCCGGCAAAGCGTGGAGGTGCAGCGGATGGCCGTGGAACTCGCCGAGCAATTGGTCGAGGAAAACCGCAAACGCGTCGAAGTCGGCGCGCTGGCACCTCTCGACGCCAAGCAGGCCGAGTCCCAGGCCGCCACCTCCCGCGCCGACCTCATCGCCGCTCTCAGCCAGCTCGCGGTCCAGGAAAATGTCGTCAAACAACTCATCACCTCCAACTACGCCGAATGGGCGAACATGGGATTGGAACCCACCGGAACGCTCACGGCCCCCAGGAGGGAATTCGATCTCCAGGAAAGCTGGCGCAAAGGACTGACGCTCCGGCCGGAAATCCTTCAGGCAAAGCTCGACGTCGAGAGGGCCGGCATTCAACTGAAATACGACCGCAACCAGGTGTGGCCTCAGGTGGACCTGTTCGCCACCTACGGTTACAACGGCTCGGGCGCGGAGTTCAGCGGGTCGCTCTATGAGATCGAACGCCGCGACCGGCCCTTCTACAGCTTCGGCGGCCGGGTTTCGATTCCCCTGTCCAATGTCAGCGCCCGGAACGCAGTGGAGTCGAGCAAGGCCACCTTGCAGCAGGCCGTGCTGAACGTGAAACGCTGGGAACGCGACATCATGCGGGCCATCGACGACGACGTGAAGCAGGCGCAGGCCAGCTATGAACGCGTGGCGGCAACCCGCGCCGCGCGCGAGTACGCCGAGGAAGCGCTGGCGGCGGAGCAGAAGAAGCTCGAGCAAGGCAAGAGTACGACGTTCCTCGTGCTGCAGATGCAGCGCGACCTCACCGCCGCGCGCGCCCAGGAAATCCAGGCACTCGACGCCTACAACAAAGCTCTGTCCCAGCTCAGCCTTGACGAAGGCACCACCTTGGAACGCCTCGGCATCGACTTCCGGGTCGAGTAGCCCTCCGCCACGTCGGTCACCCTCGTGCGAACTTTTGTTGCATATGCAACAAAAGTTCGTTCTGCCTCTGAACACGGGACTTACGTGAAATCCGCTCCTGCGGCGCCACCCTCAAGCCATTGCGGATCAATCATTTGTCCCCGGCGTGCAACCTTTTGTTGCATATGCAACAAAAGTTCGTCATCTCCCAGGGGCAACGTAACCAACGGCTCATCAATGGATTGCAACCTTTTGTTGTATATACAACAAAGAGTTGGTCAGGGGTGGTGGGCGGAAAAGTGGTTGCATGGACTGTTAGTGGCGGGGCTGTCAGGGGCGTTCAGCGACGCTTCGTGCTGAGATCGTTCAGCACTTCGCGGAGCTTGCGGTTGAACTCGGACGGGTTCTCGAGCATGGGGTAGTGGCCGATGTCCGGAATCAAGACCGCATCGAAGTCGGCGTACTTGCGGTTGGTCTCGATTTCCGTGGGTCTGAACATGGCATAGCCGCCGGACGAGTTCACGCAGCGCACGGGTGCTCCGGCTTCCTTGAAGGCCGGCACGAGGTCCAGCGCGGTCAGGTCGCGGAACAAGCCGATGGCAGGCGCGCGCTCCTGTCCCGCGGCCTTCGTCGTGAGCCACTGCTTGAGTTCGGGATCGACTGTTTCCGGAAGCAGGAGCGTCATCATCTGCTCCACCATGCCGGTGAAGTTCGTGTTGATCAACGCCAGCAGGTCCTGGCGCATCTCTTCCGGTATCCGCACTCGGCGCTCTGCAGCGTGTCCACGCCGATCACGCCGACAACGTGTCCCGGCATGCGTTTGGCCGCCATCAACGCGACCGTTCCGCCCATCGAGTGACCGATCAGAACCACACGCTTGAGGCGCAAGGCATCCGCCACGGATTCAACGTCCGCGGCGAGCCCCTCGATGGTCCATGTCGCGCGGTTCTTGCCGGATTCGCCAAACCCGGCCTGGTCCAGGGTGACGACGCGATAATCGGCGGCGAAGGGATCAACCTGGTGCTTCCAGTAATGACGGTCCCCGCCCCACCCGTGCAGAAAGACCAGGGCGGTGTCGGCGCTGCCGCGCACCTCGCAGACGAGATTCAGTCCGTCGGCGGCCTGGACGATTCGCGTTTGCGGTTGAGTTGAGCGGCTGTTGTTGGATGCGCACGACGCGAGCAGCGAGACGCAGGCAGCCGCCAACAAGGCCGGGGCGATTCGGTTATTCATATTCACGTCACGGGAGCGCCGGCAGCATAGAGGTTGTTGATTGGATTCACAAGCTCGACCTCTCCTCCTCTCGGCGGCCCGCGTCTCCGCTGCGTGGAGGAGAGGGAGAGGATTCGGATTTCGTCGAGATGGCGTGCCGACCGGTTCTTGCGTGTGCGCAGTGCATCTGTTATCCCGGCGATGCGAATGACTAAAAGTCCGGTTCCATTCGTCTAAGTCCCATGGCAGCGGCGGTTTCAGCCCAGCCACGGGTCACCGTGGATGGCAAATTCTTTCGGCTGGGTGACGCGAAATTTTTCATCAAAGGCGTCGCTTACGGTCCGTTTGCTCCCAATGCCGCCGGCGAACCCTTTGCCAGTCCGGAGCAGACGGCGCTCGATCTGACGCGCATCGATGAGCTTGGGGCGAATGTGGTGCGCGTGTATCACGTGCCGCCGCGGTGGTTTCTCGACATGGCGGCCGAGCGCCGGCTCAAGGTGCTGGTAGATATTCCGTGGAACAAGCATCTGTGCTTCGACAGCGCGCAGCGGCGGCAGGAAGCGCGGGATGCGGTTCGGCGGGCTGTTTACACCACGGCGCGGCATCCCGCGATTTTCGCGTACAGCGTGGGGAACGAGATCCCGCCGGATATCGTCCGCTGGATCGGTGGCGCCGCCGTATCGGATTTCATTGACGAACTGGTTCTGGAGGCGAAGCAGGCTGATCCGCAGTGCCTGTGCACCTACACGAATTTTCCGCCGACCGAATTCCTGGATCCGCGCTGCACGGATTTCGTGTGCTTCAACGTGTACCTGCACCACGAAGCGGCCTTCAGGAACTACCTTGCCCGGCTTCAGCTGGCGGCGGATGCGCGTCCGCTGGTGCTGGGCGAGTTCGGCATTGATTCCATCCGGGAAGGCGAGACGAGGAAATGCGAGATCCTGTCCTGGCAGATCGAGCAATCGTTCCGGGGCGGGCTGGCGGGCACGGTGATCTTTGCGTTCACGGACGAGTGGTATCGGGACGGCCGGATGGTGGAGGGTTGGGAGATGGGCCTGACGACGGCCGACCGCCGTCCGCGTGAGAGCTTTCACGCGGTGCAAACACAGTTCGGGCAGGCGCCGTATTTTCCGCTGCCGCGTTATCCCAGGGTTTCGGTGGTGGTGGCGGCGTACAACACGGAGCGCACTCTCGGGACATGCCTCGGGTCTCTGCGCCGGCTGAACTACCCCGATTACGAGGTGATTCTTGTGGACGACGGATCGACGGACGGCACGAACCGGATCGCGTCGAACTATCCTGAAGTTCGCTATCACCGGCACTCGAGCAATCTTGGTCTGTCCGCCGCTCGCAACACGGGCATTGCGGCGGCGACCGGCGAGATCATCGCGTTCACGGACGCGGACTGCCGTGCGGACGAGGATTGGCTGTATTATCTGGTGGGCACGCTGCTCGAAAGCCGGTTCGCCGGGGCGGGCGGGCCGAACCTGCTGCCGCCGGACGATTCGGCGATCGGCGCGGTTGTGATGGCGTCGCCGGGCGGTCCGGCGCACGTGATGCTGAACGACCGCGAAGCCGAGCACGTTCCGGGGTGCAACATGGCGTTCTTCCGATGGGCGCTGGAGGAGATTGGGGGCTTCGATCCGATCTACACAAAGGCGGGCGACGACGTGGACGTCTGCTGGCGATTGCAGCAGGCGGGGCATCGCATCGGTTTCAGTCCGGCGGCGTTCGTGTGGCACTATCGGCGTTCGACGATAGCGGCGTATTTGAAGCAACAGAAGGGATACGGCGAAGCGGAGGCGTTGCTGGTTCGCAAGCACCCGGAGCACTTCAACTTTTTCGGCGGCGGCATCTGGCGGGGACGGATCTACGGCCCGGCGAAGATCGGGGTCGAGGTTCAAGGGCCGGTGATTTATCGCGGTCTGTTCGGCAGCGCGGGTTTTCAGAAGCTGTATGCGACCGGTCCGGCGACGACACTGATGTTGAGCACGACGCTCGAGTATCACCTGTTTGTCACGTTGCCGGTGTGGATTCTTTCGGCGGTGTTTCCGCGTTTGTTGCCGGTGGCGGCCGCGGTTCTCCTGTTGCCGGTGGCGCTTTGCGGGCTGGCGGCTTTTCAGGCGTCGCTGCCGCGCAACAAGGCGCATTGGTGGTCGCGTCCGCTCGTGGGCCTCCTGTTTTTTCTCCAGCCGATCGTGCGGGGCTGGGCGAGGTATCGGGGGCGACTGGCGGTGCATCCTCCGGCGCTGGCGGCCCGGCAGTCGCTCGACTCGATTGCGCTGCGCAACAGCGGGCAATCGCTGCGGGAGGTGCAGTACTGGGCGCAGAACCGGCTCGACCGGCTTGAGTTTGTGAAAGCGATCCTGGGCCGGCTCGACGAGCGGCACTGGCCGCACCGGCCGGACAGCGGGTGGAATGATTACGACGTGGAGATTTACGGCAGCCGCTGGAGCAACCTGCAACTGACCACGCTTGCGGAGGATCATCCTGGAAACCGGCAGATGATCCGTTGCCGGCTGCGGCCGGTGTCGTCGCTGGTGGCGCGCATGGCGCTCTGGTCGGTGGCGGGATTTCAGTTGTTGCTGATCGGGTGGATGACGTCGTGGCAACCGTGGTCGTGGCTGTTGCTGCTGACGCTGCCGGTCTGCTTCTGGCTGTTGTTGCGGGATCAGAGAAATCTCCAAAGCGTCGCGGTGGTTTTGCTGGACGAACTGGCGAAGGAGCACGGGTTGACCAAGGTGAACGGGAACGCGTAGTGGAAGACATCCAACATCCAACGCCCAGGGGAGAGGCACACGACGAAGCGCCTGGTGAGGACCGTTTGGAACCCGGGACCTGGAATCTGGAATTTCAAATTGCCCCTCTGCCTTAATCCCTCCCCATGAACCTGCACTCAAATGGGGTAGTGCGGTCACGCTGCGTCCGACGACTGACGCCGCCTGCTCTACCAGGTTCATGGGTTCAAATCGCGAAATTCCATCCGGGAGAATTCTCTCTCCGCAAGCGGCCGCGGGGCGAGGGAGACGGCATGGTTCGCGAGGACGCTCACCCACGCTCGCGCCACCCATTTCACTCAAAGTCGGCTTGAAATCGCGAATCCCCGTTCTATGCTTTGCACGGTGTTTCCGGGGCCGTGCAGTCCTCCCCGGCGTATTATGTTGAACCGCCGCACCTGGCAATCATTCGACGAGTTGCGCAAAGCCGCTGAGGAGGGAGATCCGGAGGCGCAATGTTATCTGGGGGTTTGTTATTACACCGGGCAAGGAGTTCCTCTCGATTATCAGGAGGCGGTGAAGTGGTATCGGCGCGCTGCCGAGCAGAACGATCCTGTGGCGCAATGTTACCTTGGGGTCTGTTATCTGAACGGATTGGGCGTGGCAGGAATTCGGGCAGGCGGCGAAGTGGTTTCGCGAGGCGGCGGAGCAGGGCGATCCCGCGGCGCAATTCAATCTGGGCGTGCTTTACGAAACCGGGCAGGGCGTTCCCCAGAACTACGCCGAAGCCGTGAAGTGGTATCATGCGGCGGCGGAACAGGGCGAGCCGCAGGCGCAGTTCAACCTCGGCGTGTTTTACGAGCAGGGCCATGTGGTTCCGCAAGACTATGAAGAAGCGGTGAAGTGGTATCGCCTTGCCGCCGAGCAGGAGATTGGTCCCGCGCAGTGCAATCTCGGCCTGTGTTACCAGACGGGCCGCGGCGTGCCGCAGAACCAGCAGGAAGCCGTGAAATGGTTCCTTCGTGCAGCGCGCCAGGGCGACAAGACCGCCCAGCACAATCTCGCCGTGCACTATGCCAACCTCGAAGCCGCCGCCGAGCACGCCGCCGAAGAGAGTGCCGACGAGGCCATCGAGAGCGACACGCAAGGGTGAGGAAGCGCGACTCCGCGGGGCTTTCGTTCGTTCCGTCTTTTCCCTGAAGGATTGTCGGCCATCCGACGGGACAAGTGGGCTGCGCGATGAGTTGCTCGTTTCAGGACGAGCCCGGGGTTTGCCAACCAGCGCAAAACTCTGCAAGGTAAACGGCCGATGAAGCGCACGGTTTATCTCATCCTGTTTCGCGGCGTGGGCGGTCAAACGCAGCTCCCGACCAAACCGCTTCGGGAAAAGCTGACCGAGGCGGGCTTCGAAAACGTGGCCACGTATATCAACAGCGGCAACGCCATCGTCCGAACCACAATGAGCCGGAAGAACGTGATCGAGACGATCGCTCAGATCTGTCGCAAGCACTTTGATTTCAACAAGGCGATCTTTGCGCCGACGCTCGCCGAGTGGGAGGAAGTGATCGCCCGCAATCCGTTCGCCGCGGCCGCCCGACGCGCGCCGACGTCCGTTCATGTCGTCCTGCTCGACGCCGAGCCGAAGCGGGAGGATATCGAACGCATCCGCGCATATGCGGTGAAGGGCGAGCGGCTTGAAGTCATCGGCCAGGCGGCCTACCTGCACACGCCACACGGGTTCGGAACGAGCAAGATGAGGGAGAAGTTCGATCAGTGGATCGGAGTGACGTACACCGCGCGGAACTGGAACACGGTGCTCAGGCTGGCCGAGCTGGGTCGCGCGGCGGGGGGAACGAAGAAGCAGCGATGAGAAATGCGACAGCCTTGACTGGCTGAAGCAGGCGTCGCAGAGCGGCGGATTCAGTATCAAGGTGTGACAATGATTCTTTTCGATGGAACCCCTGGACCATTCTGAGCGGCTGAATCTGGACGCGGCCGAAGGGTGGCTGGGTCTGGGCAATGAACAGGAGGCCAGGGCTGAACTTGCAAAGATCCCGGCGGACAAACAGGAGCATCCGGAGGTGCTCGACGTGTGGTGGCGGGTGCACGCCCGGAGCCGGGATTGGAGCGCGTGCGAGCGGATTGGATCCCGGCTGATCGCGGTCCTGCCGGACAGCGCGCACGGTTGGATTCAGCGATCGTACGCTCTCCATGAGATGCGGCGCACGCAGGAGGCTTTCGACCTGCTTCGTCCGGCCTGGGAGAAGTTCCAGGATATCTGGACGATCGCGTACAACCTGGCCTGTTATTGCGCGCAGTTGGAGCGATTGGAGGAAGCGCGGATCTGGCTGGGCAGAGCCATGCGTGTGGACGAGAACGCCGTGCGCCGCGCGGCTGCGGACGACCCGGATTTGAAGCCGCTGTGGGAGCACCTCGGCGGCATGCCGTGGGAAGCGGAGGAATGAGCACCGATTCATAGGATTCGGTGGGGCGAGCGTCCTCGCGAGCCGTCATCCAAGGGTCAACATCGCCATCGGCCATGACGCCGCCTGAAGCCACTTGAGCCGGGACTTCGTCTGGCGAAAGTCACTGATCTGCTGTGAGTCGCGTTCGAATGTCGTTCAGCTCCGCGCGCGGTTCGCGCTCGAATTGATCGAGCCGGTTCGCGCGCCGATACCAATAGCGCGAGTTCGAGTCGTCGCCTTCGATCTTGTGCAGCACGGCATGAATCCATGCGGCGATGGCGTCGCTCTCGTAACGCTGAACCAGGCGGTGGGCCGCGTCCCATTGATCCGCGAGCGCCAGGTCCACGGCCTGCAGCAGGTCGTCCTTGATGCTGCTCATTGTTTGTCGGCGGCGGCCTTTGCGCGGACCTGCTCCAGCGTGAGCCGTCCTTCGTCGAGGTCGATGAACTCGAACATGGTCTGCACCGTGCCTGGCGGCAGCCCGATCTCGGCGAGGCGTTCGTTCAAGCGTTGAGTGCCGGCGTCGCGCCAGCCGCGTTTCATCATAAAGGCATTCCAGATTTCGATTTCCTCGTCGCTCGGCCTGCGTCCGTGCTGGAACGCCCATTCCAGCAGTTGCTCGTCGCTGCCGCCTTTCAGCGTCTGCGCTTCCAGCGCCGCGTAGTCGATGTGCAGGAACCGGCAGCAGCGTGCGTCGAAGCTGCCGGGATTTTTCATGCCGCGTGCGGCTTCCCACTCCGGAGGAAGCTTGCCCTGAGCGTGCAGCCGGATCTTGTCCAGCATGCGCCCGAAGTACACGAGACCTTTGACCTGTTCAAACGGACTGCGGAGTCCCGGAATAATCGTTGGAAACGTTGCCATGTGACGAATGGAAGCAGCAATGGAACTGGCGCGCAAGGGCAGGTGGCTGCATTGCGATTCACTGCACCGCCAGCGGCAAGGTTGCGTAACCGCTGGCGGGGTACACGGCCAGTTGCGGTTGCTTGTCCGGAGCAATGGCGATGTGCCTCGTGTGGGCCAGCAGTTCCTCCATGAACACGCGCAGCTCGAGGCGGGCCAGCGGAGCGCCCGGGCAGGCGTGAATTCCCGCGCCGTAAAGCAGGTTCCTGCTCTGGTCCCGATCCAGACGGAACTCGTCCGGATGCTCAAACACGCGCTCGTCGCGGTTGACCGAAATCCAGTTCAGAGTGACGCGTTCGCCGGCGGCGATCTGTTGTCCGCCGATCTCGACGGGCTTCTTCGTGACCCTGCGGTTCGACACCAGGGGACCGTGAATGCGCAGAATCTCCTCGATGGCAGGCGGCAGGAGGTCGGGTTCGGCGCGCAGCTTCTGTTGCACATCGGGGCGCGTTGCCAGGAAATGCGCGAGAATGCCGCAGGCGGCGGATATGGTTCCGATCTCGCCGGCGGTCCAGTTGCGCAGGATGCTGGCCACCTCTTCATTCGTCAGCGGCCGCCCCCATACCTTCTCGTGCATCAGCGACGCGGTGAGGTCTGTGTCCGGCGTGGCGCCGGCGCGTCGCCGGGTTTCCAGCAGGTCATCGATGATGGCTTCGAACTCGCGGGCAATGGCGGAGAGCGCGAGGCGATCCTGCGCGAGCGTGGCCTCCTGATTGCGGCGCATCCAGCTCACCAGCGTGTCGTGCAGCTCTTCGGGCCAGCCAAGGAACGCGCATTGCACGCCCGCGGCAAATCGCGCCGCCACTTCGGACATGAACTCCACCTCGCGCCGGGACGGCAGGTCGGCGACCCGTTTGCGCGCGGCGTCGCGGCAGACCGGCTCGAACGCCCGCATGCGTTCGGGCGAGAAAAAGGGTTCGATGATGCGGCGATACTCGGTGTGTTCCGGGGGATCCATGCCGTTGGGCACGGACAGGTGTCGGGAAACGGCATTGCTGAAGGTTTCGTGGTCCAGCAGCACGCGCATCACGTCGTCGTGCCGGAACAGTGTCCAGCCCATGGACTCGCTGTGAGCGACGGGACAGCGCCGGCGCATGTCATCGTAGGCGGCGCGCTGGTCGCGCGTGACTCCTTCAGAAGCGGCGTTCCGATCCGGCAGATGCTCGTTGTTCATTGAATTCTTTCTTTGACAAAAACGTTGTCGGAGACTTTGTCGAGCGCGGCAGGGCCCCGGCCGACAAAGCGTTCGACGAAGCTTCCGACAAAGGAACGAAAAGGTCCAGCGCTCCGGCGCGGCTGTGAAGTTTGTTAACCCTCCAGCATGCGGAGGAACTCGGCCTCGTCGATGATGCGGACGCCGAGCTTTTGCGCTTTCTCGAGCTTGGATCCCGCTTCGTCGCCGGCGAGGACGAAATCGGTCTTTCTGCTGACGCTGCTGCTGACTTTGCCTCCGGCGGCCTCGATGCGCGCGGATGCTTCTTCGCGGGTCATGGACGGCAGGGTGCCGGTGAGGACGAAGGTCTTGCCGGCGAACGGTCCGGTGGCGGCCGCGGCGGGGCGATACAGTTCCGATTTGAAGTTCACGCCCGCATTGCGCAGGCGGTCCACCAGCTTCCGGTTCACGGGATCGTTGCGCCAGTTCACGATGCTGCGCGCGATGACTTCGCCGACGTCTTCCGCCTCCATCAGGCGTTCGGCGGGTGCTTCGAACACGTCATCGAGCGTGGCGAAGCTGCGTCCGAGCGCCCTGGCGACGCCGGCGCCCACATGCAGGATGCCGAGCCCGTAGAGCACGCGCCACATGTCGCGGGATTTGCTGTTCGGGATGGCGTTGATGAAGTTGGCGGCGGATTTTTCGCCCATGCGTTCGAGGGCGGCGACCTCCTTGACCTTCAGCGAATACAGTTCGGCCACGTCGCGGACCAGGCCGTTGCCGACCAGTTGGCGGACGAGGACTTCGCCGCCGCCTTCGATGTCCATCGCGCCGCGTGAGCACCAATGCTCGATGCGCCCGCGGATCCGGGCGGGGCAATCGGGGTTTGGACAACGCCAGACCGCGCCTTCGCCGCTGTCGCCGAGCGTTTCGCGGGCGACTTTGGAGCCGCACTCGGGGCATGCGCGCGGGAATTCGAACGGTGTTTCGGCGCCGGTGCGTCTGGTGAGCACCACGTCCACGACGGCGGGAATCACTTCGCCCGCCTTTTCGATGGTGACGGTGTCGCCGATGCGGATGTCCTTCTGGCGGATGTAGTCCTCGTTGTGGAGCGTGGCGCGGGAGATGGTGCTGCCGGCGAGGAAAACGGGTTCGAGTTCGGCGACGGGCGTGAGCGCGCCGGTGCGTCCGACCTGGACGGTGATGGCGCGGAGTTTTGTTTCGGCCTGTTCGGCGGCGTATTTGTAGGCGATGGCCCAGCGCGGCGCCTTGCTGGTGAAGCCGGCGCGCTCGCGTTGCTCGTAGGAGTTCAGCTTGATCACCGCGCCGTCCGTCTCGTAGGCGAAGCTGTGCCGCAGTTGATCAAGTTCGTTGATAGCACGCACCAGTTCGTCAGCCGAGCGGCAGTGCCAGGTCTTTTCCGGCGTGTTGAACCCGAGCGCTTTCAGCCAATCCAACAGTTGGTCGTGAGAACGCGGCCCCTCGCCGTCCTGCATTGCGCCGAACCCATAGACAACGATATCGAGGGGGCGCCGGGCGACAATGCGCGGGTCGAGCTGCTTCAAGGAGCCTGCTGCCGCGTTGCGGGGATTGGCGAAGGGTTCCTCGCCGGCGGCTTTCCGTTCGGCGTTCAGCTTCTGGAAGCCGGCTTTGGTGAGGTACACCTCGCCGCGCACTTCGATCAGCTTCGGATAGCGGCCTTTCAGCTTTCGCGGAATGCTGCGGATCGTCTTCAGGTTGGCTGTGATGTCGTCGCCGGTGGAGCCGTCGCCGCGGGTGGCGCCACACACGAACATGCCGTCCTCGTAGCGGAGGTTGATGGCGACGCCGTCCACCTTGGGTTCGACGACCCATTCGAGCGTTTCATTGGGGAGCAGGCGCTGGAGCCGGCTGACGAAGCTGCGGACCTCTTCCTGCGAGTAGGTGTTGTCCAGGCTCAGCATGGGAGTGAGGTGCTGGACGGATTTGAATTCCTTGAGCGGCTCGCCGCCGACGCGTTGGGTGGGCGAATCCGGCGTGACCAGCTCGGGGAACTGCTTCTCGAGGTCGACGAGCTCGCGATAGAGGCGGTCGTATTGCTGGTCGCTGATCGTGGGTTGCGCCAGCACGTAGTAGGCGTGGTCGTGCCGCCGGATCTCGTCCACGAGTTCGGCGTGGCGCGTCCTGGCTTCCTCAATGCGCATTGGCCATTTGGGATTTGCGATTGACGATTGACGCGGGCGTTGTGCGCCTCGCGTGCACGGAATGTATGCAGAAGCACCGCGCGTTTCAATGCGAACGGTAGGCGGGCGCGCATGGAGTTCCGCCTTCAGGCGCCTCAGGGCGGAACAACGCCGTTAACCACGGAGGAACACCGATCAGGACAGGAATACAGGGCGAAAGGAGCGCCACTCAAATGGTGCGCCTCTTCTGTTCCATTCGTGGTGGATCCCTTCCGTTGCGGCTTTGCCGCTCTGAGTCCATCCGTGTTTTGAACTGAAAGGTTCCGGCCAAAGCCGGCTGAAGCCGGGACTCCGTGCGACCTCCATGCCGGCGTTAGGGCTGCGCCACCTTCGCAGGCGGTGCAGCGCCCGGATTCTCCCGAATGCGCTGGATTTGTTCTTCGATGCTTTGGCCAAGCTGGTCGAGCTTTTTTATGGCGGTGACGGCGGCGTCGAAGTCGCCCTTATGGAGAATCTGCGCCAGCGCCTCGAATTGAGTCAGGGCCTGTTGGATGGGCGCGTCCAGTTCCGTTTTCGCCAGTTCGGCGTGGACTTTTCGAACCTGCGGAATCAGGCGCTCCAGAGAGGTCAGCGCGTTGGTCCGGTTGCGATCCAGCGCCGCGTTGAAGGCGGCGTTCCAGTCGGTGCGAATCTGTTCGATGGCCGGGTCGAGCTTTTGCAGGCGTTCGATCAAATTGGTTTCCTGTTGGCTGCCGTGGTCGGCCGGGGCCGGCTGTCCGAGGTGGATTCTGAGATTTATGGCGGGGGGGGGGGGGGGGGGGGGGGGGCGCTTTTTCANNGCGGCGTTCCAGTCGGTGCGAATCTGTTCGATGGCCGGGTCGAGCTTTTGCAGGCGTTCGATCAAATTGGTTTCCTGTTGGCTGCCGTGGTCGGCCGGGGCCGGCTGTCCGAGGTGGATTCTGAGATTTATGGCGGGCGGCGGGCTCGGTCGCGGACGCTTCTTTTTCAACTCCTGGTATTGCGACCAGAGGGCATCTTTTTTTGTGACGAAGTTCTCCTTTGCGGCGTCCTCGCTGGCGAAGCGAGTTTCACCCATGTTTTGCCATTGACCGTCGATTCGTCCGAAGACGCGCGAGCTGTAGGGAAGTTGTCCCTTGCCTTGCGGGAAGGACAGGCGGGTGACGACCGCGGCGAGGTCGTCGCGCCAGGTTTGCACGATGAGAAGCGTCGAGTTTCCGACGGCACCGAGGTAGAGCCGCAACCCCTCCGGATCGCGCGCTTCCTCCTGTTGAAACCATTGTTCCTGTTCGCGAGGATCCAGCGGGATGAGGCTGGACGCGGACAGCGCATCCGCATTTCTCGCTGCGGTCATCCGCTGCCAGTGTGCGCACGCGCTTTCAGGCGACGCGAGGTCGGCGGTTTCGCCAAACGTGTTGATTGGGCGGTCGATGCGTCGCTCCGCAATTTCAGGCGCATCGGATTCAGCTGCGATCACGAGACTGATCGAGAGGGGCAATGCCAATGAGATGACAGTGCGGGTTTTCATGATGGCTCGTGGGTGTGTGGGTTTAGTGGCGTTGTTCCAGTGAGTGGATCGCCGGGGTTGCCAGCGGTGCAAGCTTACGCCTCCCGCGGAGCGGTGCAAGCCTCGACAGGGGGCTGGTGCTCGCAAAACAGGAGCCGGCGAGGTTGTTGAGCAAGAACAGCGAACCGCCTGTGGACTTTGCCAACCATCCCCTCGGGCTGGCCGGCTGAACCCGGGGCGCGCCCGTACGGGGTTCCGCCTTCAGCTTCCAGTGGCGCCTTAAACTTTGAAGGGCGTGCCAGGTCTTCCGCGCTGCGGCGGCTCGTGGCATTCTGCAGTTGGCATGGCGCGAGTGATTTTCCATCTGGACATGGATGCGTTCTATGCATCGGTCGAGCAGCGCGACAACCCCGAGCTGCGGGGCAAACCGGTCATTGTCGGCAGCCCGCCCACGCAGCGGGGCGTGGTCTGCGCCGCCAGCTACGAAGCGCGGGCGTTCGGCGTCCGCTCCGCCATGCCGAGCGTCACCGCGGGAAGGCTTTGTCCCAACGGCGTGTTCGTCCGACCGCGCATGGACCGGTATCGGGAGGAATCTCACGAGATCATGCGGATGATTGCCGAGACGGGCGCTGTGCTGGAGCCGATGTCCATTGACGAGGCGTATGCGGACGTGTCGGCCGTGTGCGGTGCGGCCGGCGAGGCCGACGCGGATGCGTGCCTCGAACGGGCGGTGCCGCTGGCGCGCGAGATCAAGCGCCGGATCCAGTCGGAGCGTCGGCTGACGGCAACCATCGGGATCGCTTCGAACAAACTGCTGGCCAAGATTGCCAGCGATCATCAGAAGCCGGACGGGCTGACGTTGATTCGCGAGAGCGACAAGGTGCGGTTTCTGAGGCCGCTGCCGGTGCGGGCGTTGTATGGCGTGGGGCGCGTGACCGAGCAGGTGCTGAACAAGGCCGGGATCGAGACGATCGGTGATTTGCAGGATTATCCGGGTGATCTGCGGGCGCTGGTGGGCTCGTTCGGACCGAAGCTGAAGCAGTATGCGTTTGGCGAGGATGATCGTCCGGTCGAAGCGGGAGATGAGATCAAGAGTATCAGTGGCGAGGAGACGTTTTTGAAGGACACGGACGATCGGGCCGTGCTGCGGCGGTGTCTGAAGGAACAGGCGGAAGATATTGCGGCGCGATTGAAGCGAAGGCGGCTCGGCGCGCACACGGTTCAGGTGAAAGTGCGCTACGGGGATTTCACGACCGTGACGCGGCAGATTTCGGTGGAGGATTCGATCGTGGAGGCGGCGGACATTTACCGGCTGGGCTGTTTTCTGTTGCGGCGCGACCGGCTGGTGACGCGTCCGCTGCGGCTTTTGGGGCTGGGTGTGAGCAATCTGCGGGAGCCGGCGGGCCGGCAGTTGTCACTGCTGTAGCGAGCAGACCAGCGAACTTGCGACGCGGAGAATCGTGAACATTCAACACTCAACACCGAACGCCGAGCATTCAATTGAACGTCGACTGTTGGGCGTTGAACGTTGAGTGTTCAATTGAGCGTCCGCTCAGTCCACCTGGACGGCGCGTCCGCCTTCGCGTTTGTCGTAGCTGCGGAACGCGAACATGGTTTCGCTGTCGAGGATTCCGTCCGTTTTCAGCACCTGGTCCGTGATGACGGATTCGATGCGGTCCACGGAGTCCGCCCGGATGACGACGAGGAGGTCGTAACGGCCGGAGACGGAGTACACCTCCGAGACATCGCGCAGTTCAAGCAGCGTCTCGGCGGTTCGCGTTACGCGTTTCCGGTCGGTTTTCAGGAGAACGATGGCGGTAGGCATGGCGCGCTACTTGTCGCGGGTGATGCCGAACAGGTTCTCGAACTCGGCGGAGAAGGCGTTGAGGGCCTGGCTGATCTTCATGGGCTGCTCGGTGACGGTGGGGATCATTCTTTCCGCCAGTTCGGGTTTATGGCGGATGAGTTCGAGCGCGGCGATGATGAGCGTCAGGTTGTTGTTAACGTCGTGGCGCAGAGCGGAGACGCGCCGGTTCAGCTCTTCGATCTGTTCCACGCTGAGCGTGACTGGTTCAGTGGGCAGACCCATTGGTGCAGAAATGTGGTGCATTTCCGGGCTAAAGCAAGCCCGGAAGGAGAATCGAAGACGGAATTCGGACTGCGCGGGCCCGGCACGAAGTCCGCGCACCGGCGCGATTCGCCGGAGCGCGGTTGTCCGCAGTCGCCGCAGGGCAAGCCGCGGCTCGCGACGACAATTGACTCAGTCCTGCGGCGGATTCTGCTCCACCGCGCGGAAAAATCGGCTCTCACCGACCGGGTAGAAAAGGTAAGGCCGACTGGCGTCCTGAACGTCGGTAAACGGACCGTTCACCTTCGTGGCCGACTGCAAGGTCGCGGATGGCGGACTCCAGCCAACTTGCATCGGTACCGCGTCGAAATTGAATCTGAGCATGAGAGCGTTGGTGTCCACAAGCGCGCCAGTGTAGACCTCGTAGATTTCCTGGTCGTCCAGGCGGCGATTGTAAACGCGAACATCGTCAAGCAATCCGTTGAAACTTCTCCAAAACGAATCATGAGAGCTGCCCAGTTCGATCGGTTCCGTGGGCCAGATCCAGGAGCCGTGATCTTCGTTGAAGGCAGCGAGATCTCCGTCCAGGTAGATCGCGGTCGCACCCCGGGGGGCTTGTTGGTACGAGATGGCTACGTGATGCCAATTTCCATCGCCCGCCCGGGCGGAGCTTTGCACGCTGTCAAAGGCCTGGACGAGCAGTTGGCCGTCGTCCTGGACGACGATGACAATGCCGTCGCTCGTGCGTCGGTCGAAGATCATTGCGCCTTGACTACCCGGATGGGCGTTCACCGGTCCCACGGTGCGCATCCAGAAGGTGATGGTTCCACTGTCCGCATCGAGGTTGGTGGAAACCGGTACGGTGATCCGCGTTTGATTGGTGGCCACGAATCGCATGACCCCCGTGCACGTCGTCGTGCCATCGCAATCGGAGTCCAGCCAGGTAGCGCCGTTATTCACAGCGATGTGCGGCGTGCCGGACGACCCGGTGTCAAGAACTTTGGATTTGACGAGCCTGATGCTGAGTTCACTGGCACTGGAGTTGGCTGTGGCAAGGAAACCCAGGACCAGGATCAACGCCAGCTTGCCGGCGGCATGTGGACCACGGCCGCCAATCGGCGCCAGGTCTCGTGACCTCGCGGACTTCGAGTCTCGAATCGGTTTTGTATTCCGGAGTCCGGAATCTGGATTGGGGTTGTTCGTTCTCATGGGTGCGTGGCGGTTTGGTTTCGATGGTGGGTTCCCCCGGCAGACCCTTTCCCGGAGCGGGTTGCAGTTCCTTTGCGGTCAGAGGGAAAAGGCTTGATTCTCTCTGGCCAGAGTGTCCGGAACACCTGGCGTTCATGGGAGCGCGCAGACCGTGTTAGGCCTGTGTTGTGCAGGTTTGATTCTCCCGCCATGCCGCAACCCGTCAAGACACGCTTTTTGTCATCTCAGCGACAGGATGGGATGGGTTGGAAAATCCGAAAGAAGCCCGAAATCCGAATTTCCGGAGGATCAAGACGCGTGCGAGTGTTCGGGCAGCAATGCCTTGACTGAGGGTTTGTTCCGTTTCGCGACATTCTGTCGCACGGCCCGTTGACTCATGGCAAAACCTTACCCGGGAGCCAAGGGGTTTGTGCGGTCGGGCTCTAAAAAACCTGGAAGCAAGGCTTGACACCCGGCAGTCCGTCATTAGGCTTTGGGGCGATGTTTTTGAGCTTGCGACAAGTCATGCTGGTAGTCGTCCTGGTAGTGAAGGACGCCGTGCGTGCTTGTCGTGGCTGAATCAGTTTTCGACAAGAACCCACGGCTGGAAACGGTCGTGGGTTTTTTTGTTATTCCCGCGGCCCCGGCCAAACCTGAACAACACATGAGCAAGACAACGGAAATCGCCACGAAGAAGAAAGCCACCCGCAAACGGGCCGAGGTGGGCCCGCTGATGTACGGCCGCGACATTCTGGTCGAGGCCCTCGAGAGGGAGGGTGTTGAGGTGATCTTCGCGTACCCGGGGGGCGCGAGCATGGAAATTCACCAGGCGCTGACCCGATCCAGGATCCGCACCATTCTGCCGCGGCACGAGCAGGGTGGCAGCTTTGCTGCGGAAGGCTATGCGCGCGCTACGGGCAAGGCCGGCGTTTGCATGGGCACCAGCGGTCCCGGGGCGACCAATCTCGTCACCGCCATTGCCGACGCCTACATGGATTCCTGCCCGCTTATCGCCATCACGGGTCAGGTGAATCAAGCGATGATCGGCCGGGGCGCGTTTCAGGAGACGGATATCATCGGCGTGACGCTTCCGATCGTGAAGCACAGTTACCTGGTGACGGATGTGAATGACATTCCGCGGATTGTGAAGGAGGCGTTTTACATTGCCCAGACGGGTCGGCCGGGGCCGGTGGTGATCGATATTCCCAAGAACGTGCAGCAGGCCCGGACGCAGCCGGTGTGGCCGACGTTGGAGGAGGTCAAGAAGGGATTGCGCGGCTACACGCAACCCGAGTTGCGCGCCGATGAAGTGGCGTTGAACGAGATCATGGGCCTGATCGAGAAGAGCGAGCGCCCGGTGCTCTACGTGGGCGGCGGCATTATCTCGAGCGGCGCGGCGGCCGAGCTGAGGAAGTTTGCCGAGGCGACAAGCATTCCGGTGACCACGACGCTGATGGGCATCGGCGCTTTTCCGGAGACGCATCCGTTGTCGTTGCGCTGGCTGGGCATGCATGGGGCGGCGTTTGCCAACTGGGCGGTGAATGGCGAATACAGGAAGCGCACGGACCCGTCCGAACCGATGGTGAAGATCAAGGATGGCGCGGACCTGTTGCTGGCGCTGGGCGTGCGGTTTGACGACCGGGTGACGGGCAAGTTCGACGAGTTTTGCAAGCACGGCACGATTGTTCACATCGACATTGACGCCTCGGAATTGAACAAGAACCGCCGCGCGCACCTGGCGGTGGTGGGCGACGTGAAGGACGCGTTGAAGCGGCTGAACGCGATGATTGCGCGGCGCCCGTTGCAGAAGAAGCACACGGCGTGGCTGGAGCAGATTGAGGAGTGGAAGAAGAAAGCGCCGTTCAGCTACAGCATCACGCCGGAGATCGCGAACAGCGACCACATGAAGAATCACCTGAAGGGCCGCGAGGACGAGATCATTCTCCAGCAGATGGTGATCGAGACGCTGTATGAGTTGACCCGGGGAGAAGCGATCATCACGACCGGTGTGGGTCAGCATCAGATGTGGGCGGGCCAATGGTACAAGTACAAGTATCCGCGTCAGTTCATCACCAGCGGCGGCCTGGGCGCGATGGGGTTTGGCTACCCGGCGGCGCTGGGGATCAAGGTGGCGCATCCGGACAAGCAGGTGATTGACATCGACGGCGACGGGTCGTTCCTGATGAACATTCAGGAGCTGGCGACGGCGCATGTGGAGAAGATCGCGGCGAAGGCGATCATTCTGAACAACCAGCACCTGGGCATGGTGGTGCAGTGGGAAGACAAGTTTTACCAGGGCAACCGCGGGCACACCTACCTGGGCAACCCGGATGATCGCGCGCAGATCTATCCCGACTACGTGCGCGTCTGCAATTCGTTCAACGTGAAGTGCGAGCGGGTGATGTACCGCAAGGACCTTCGCCCGGCGATCCAGCGCATGCTGGACGCGGACGAGCCGTACGTGCTCGACGTCATTGTGCCGTACACGGAGCACGTGCTGCCGTTCATTCCGGCCGGGCGCACCGTGGCGGACATGATCTGGAAGGCGTAATGGTTTGGGGTCTGCGGGAGCACAGTTGCTCCCGCAGACATCACGCGAGCGCCCCCTGTGCGGGCCCCGCAGACGGATTCTGTCTTCGTCTCGCTCTCTCCGCAGGTCTTGCGCGGTCTTTTTGCACACCCGCGCTTACGGCAGGACAACGCGGAACCAGTGGGTTCCAGCAGAGATGGGAAGGATCACGAGTTCCTCACTGTGCAGGTTGGTCTGGGTCACGGTGAGCCACTGGGGCGTCCCAAGACTGGGGGAATGTTCCAGTGCGTGATGCGAATAGGGCTCTCCGTAAAGTGTGATCCCGACCGAGTTCGTTGACCGGAGGATTTCGATCGCCGGACGCGGTGTTTCGGCCCAGGCGTCGCGCAGCAGAGTCAGAAGACGCAGAGTATGGCCCACCATGCGCGGGATTTCGGGCTGACCGCTATTGGCGATGTCGGCCAGCCGCGCGTCCAATCGTTCGCTGAAGCGTTGGAATCGGCCGTCTGCCACTTCAGCCAACGCGAGCGGCGCGGCTATGGGCCGGGCCTGGAGCTTTCGACATTCTGACTGGAAGAAAGCGCGGGCGGATTCGAGGTCGGCCAGGGGTTCGCTGCCGTAAAGGAAGCCGCGCAGCACGTCGTCCCGCTCAAGGGTGTAGGGCATGCCCAGTTCCAGGACCGCTTGAAATAACGCTTTGGCGCCGCTGAGTTCCACCGCGGCGCTGTGAAGATCGAGATCCAGTTCCGTCAGGAGGACGTCGTTCACGCCCAGCAGCAAGTCCGTCACGCGAGATGGAATCTGCGCGCGAACAAGGAACGAGGCGCTGTCCGTGGCGGGCGCGTCGATTCCGGATGCACTCAGCAGCAGGCTGTAGGTTCCGGCGCCCGACACCGCAATGACGTTGGTGGCCGAGGGTGGGATGTTGCACTGGCCATAGCCGTTGTCGCCCCAGGCGACAACCGTGCCGTCGGCGCGCAACGCCATACTATGGAAACGGCCTGCTGAGATCGCGACGACGTTGCTCAAGTCGGCGGGAGCAGTCGCCTCTCCACTACTGTTTTGCCCCCACGCCACGACGGTGCCGTCGGCCCGAAGCGCGAGGCTATGTCCGTAACCCGCGGCAATGGCCACGACGTTATTCAGTCCGGGTGGAACGGCAGGAGCACCGGCTCCCCACGTGACGACGGTGCCGTCGGCCTTGAGCGCGAGGCTGTGCGCCATGCCGGCGGCAATGGCGACAACGTTGGTTGCGCTGGCCGGGACGTGGTGCTGGCCCCAGTCGTTGTTGCCCCACACCAGAATAGTGCCATCGGCTGTAAGAGCCATGCTGTATTCGCCGCCTGCGACGGCGACGACGTTTGTTGCGTTTGCGGGTGTGTTGACTTGTCCAAATTCATTGTCGCCCCAGGCCACCACCGTGCCGTCGTTCTTGAGTGCCAGGCTGTGATAAAAGCCTGCGGCGATCGCGACAACGTTGCTCAAGCCGGGAGGAATGTTGGTTGCCGGACCGTAGAGATTCCGTCCCCAGGCGGCGACGGTGCCGTCCGCCTTCAATGCCACGCTATGTGCCGCACCTGAGGAAATGGCGAGGCACCCTGTTACGCAGTCCGCGGGAATAGGTGGCACATACCCGTTGCATACCTGGAGCAGCTCCGTCGAAGCTGCGGCAAGGCGGGGTGCCTGCGCGCACCACCGGCGCCAGGTGTCCAGCGCAAAGGATCCGTGGTCGGCGGCATAGAGTTGTTCAGCGGACCGCACCTCATTGGTGAAAGCCGTCAGCCTGGCGAGATAGAAACTCTTCAGCGCGTCGTACAGGGGCCAGTTGATGTTGGTGTCGGCGCCGGTGAAAACCAGGCTGCGGAAGAAGTTCGCCAGGTCGCGCCCCTTGGCAATGATGTTGTCCAGGTGTTCGGGGTACCCCTTGCTCCGGTCATACCGGCGGAAGTATCCGGGATTCTCCAGGGCCAGTTGCAAAAACGCCCCGGCGCCGGCGTTCCAATCCTGCGGGTTGGCCAGGACAGGCTGCTCGGTGAAACCGGGCAGCAACAGGCGCTGCCTCAGGCACCGTTTGAGATAGTTCAGCGTCTCCGCATAAACATTGGTGCCGGCGGACAACTGACTATGAAAGTACTCGTCGCCGAAAGGCAGCGTTGCATTGCGCGACAGGGCTTCGTCGTCGGCCGTGTTGTAGGCGTAGGTGTAGAAGTCCGTGGCCATGACGACATAATTCGGGTTGTAAAGGTCGTAGGCCATCGGAGCGCCGGCGGTGGCCTCGTAGCCGAGCCCGTTGTTCATCCTGCCCACCATCTCGTTCCGGAGCGTGAGTGCCGTGAAGGTCGCAAGGTTGCGTTCGATCCGGAACAGTTCCGTCTGCACGTCCAGCAACGCCAGCCGCACGGCGTCCACGTCGTTGCCCAGCTCGGCGAACTGTTCGTTGAGCGTCTGGTAAATCTGCGCCAACGAAAGGTCCACCCGATCGAACCGGTAGTTCATGTTGGTGGCGAGATCGCCGATCAGGATCTTGACGTTGCCGATCTCGCGGGCGATGGCCTCCTCGGGTGATTCCCCACCGAACAACAGGTCGAAGATCCCGAGCGCGCCCGACAAGATGTTGCCCGATGCGGCGATCTTCCCGAGCGTGGTGGCATCCTTCGCGGTGAACGCGGCGACGCCGTCGGTGATCTTGTGCAGCCCCTCCATGCAGCCTTGCATCTGACCCGGCAATGGGATCAGCGGGTCTCTGGCCGCGATCAGTTTCGACTGCACGAGCACGGCGGCGCTGGAACACGCCAGTCTTTGCGCCTGGCCCTGTCTCGCCGCGGCCAGGCGCGCGTTGTCGGCTTCCATCGCCTCGTGGTCGGACAGGTACTCGAGCAGGGCGGCCTGGTGACGGTTGATCTCTCGTTGGACTGCGAGGTTGGTGTTGACGATGTCCCAGACGGCCCGGGTTTCGTTGGTGAACAGCGTCATGAGTTGCTCCCTGGAAACCGCGAGGCCGCTCGGGGTGCTCAGGGCCAGCAGGGTTTGCATGGTGGGATTCCCGAGCAACGGCGAGTTCGTGCTGTTAATGATCGCACCCGGTGAGGCGTCTGTGGCGAAGGAGACTTCCGGTGCAAGGAAGGCGTCCAGGGCC
>DGDZ01000002.1:14327-43014 GCA_002385705.1 Verrucomicrobia subdivision 3 bacterium UBA3939 | reverse complement strand
CCAATCCCCCTCGAGCGCTTCGTCCGGCCCCGCTTCTTTCTGCGGCGCGACCACCTGCTTGCGCCAGTTTTATGGCCCAACGAATCGACGTTCTCGCGCACCCGCTTCTTCCTGCTGCGCGACCACCTGCTTGCGCAGCCTCTTGAGGATGGATTTGGCGTCCAGCTTTGCGTCCGCCCGGGTCGGAATGTAACCGGTTTCCGTGTATTCAAACACGATCATCCATTCGTCGCTGCCGGCCGGTTTGATCACACCCGCCAGAGCCTTCGGAATGGGATTGTTCATCAGCCGCATGAGCGTGCGGGCCTGGTCGGCGCTGGCGAACCGGTATCCTGAGGGAACGCTGAGCACAGCATGACCTCCCAGATCCACCTCAGTGGGACCGTACACCCAGTGGACGGTTTCCGGTTTCAACCCGAGCGGCCCCGGAATTCCCTGCGCGAACACATCCGTCGCAGTGTTGAACATCAGGCATGCGCTCGCGAGAACGCATGAGCAGGAGGCACGAACCATCCAGGTTTGAGGGTGAGCGCGCATACAAAAGGGCACGACGTCTAAAGGGCTTTGGTGCGTTCGGTTTCTTGAGCGGATCAAGTCTCAAACAAAGCCTATTTGGCGTCAATCCCGATTTTTACCTAGGCCCCCTCTCCATGGGGTCCGTACGATCTACCACCCCCCCTTTTGCTTATCGAATCGGGGGCGCCGGTGGCGGAATAATCTGAATGCCGCTGCCTACCGGGATAACCACGCCGCCGGGACCGGCTTGCCGCCGGGCGGCAAGGGAGGTGCCGGCATTGATGGCAACCGAGCTAACAAACGTGTTCAGAGCAATTTCCGCGTATCGCCGCAGATATCGATACGGCGAGAACGGCACATACACGATGTCGTTCGGCTTCAGGGCGATATCCGCGACTTTGCCATGAGTGACGTCCTTCAGGTTGATGATGGTCACCTCCGGCTGCGTCAGGGCCCCCCGGACCACCACCACATGGTAGAGGTAGGCGTCGCGAACCGTGCCATAGGCACCGGCAACAGCGGCCGCCACGGTCATCCCTTCCGTGTAGGGAACCGGCCGGGGCTGGACGACCGCGCCGAGAACATAGATTTCCCGGGCGTGTGCCGGGGCGAAGTACACGAAATCATCCGGTTGAAGGTAGATGTTCTGCGTAAGGTCTCCCTTGTTCAGCAAACGATCGAAATCCACGGGAAGGAGCTTTCCGTTGCGAATGATGAAGCTGCGATCCAGGTCGGCCAGTTCCTCGGCCAACGGTCCGCCGGTAACGTCCCGCATGCCGGAGAACGTCAATGCGCCGCCAGCCATCGCGACGGCTTCCAACAGGGTCGTTGGCGCCGCGAGGTTATACACGCCGGGTTCCTGGAACCGTCCCAGCAACCAGACGCGCTTGCTGGCCACCTCGCGCAAGGTCAGGTTCACCCTCGGCGTGCCCCGAATGTACTGCTGAAGATTGGTTTCCAAAGCCGTCTTCGCCTCTCCCAGCGTCAGGCCCCAGACATCGACCCCGGGCAACAAATTGAAATAGATCCGGCCATCCGGCCCCACCACGGTCGTCACCCGTGACGTCGGTTCGTCCACGAGCTCGATGTCCAGCCGGTCCCCCGGCCCCAGCGTAAACAGGTTCGTGGGCGGCTCCAGCAACACGGGATCCATGCGATTCGTCAATGTCACCATCTGCGGCTCCTGACCCATGGCCGGAGGCCGGTCGAAGTCGGAAAAATAGGGAGACTGTGTGCGGCAGCCGCAGAAGACTGCCAGACCCACCGCACCCGCAAGCAGGTGTCGCATCAGGTTTCTCATAGGTCGGTTCGCTCAGGGTTCAACGATGTCCTCGCCCACCCAACTGGTCACCACCGCCTGGATGAAGGCCGTCGTCGCCAGGTCCAGCAGGTCCTCAACCCGGTAGAACGGGCGGTGGCTGACGTAAACGATGTCCCTGGGCTGGAGTTTGAAATCGGGAAGCCGCCCCGCAGTGACCGCCATGGTGTCCACGATGAATGCTTCGGGTTGATTCAGCGAGCCGCGCACCACCAGCACGCGCGAGCGGAATGCCTTCTGATTGAACCCGCCCCTGGCCGAAATGACGGTCAGCACAGAGCTGTCGGGCCGGTGGGTGACCGGACCGGGCAGCGATACTTCTCCCAGCACGTACACCTGCTGCACATCCGCCGACGGGAAGTAGAGATAATCGCCCGGCTCGATCTGAACGTTCTGGGAAAGGTCGCCCTGCTGGAACAGGCGCTCGAAATCAATGGGCATCTTCTTTCCGTCGCGCATGAGGAAACTCCGGGAAAGGTCCGCCAGATCCACGGTGTTGTTCTCGAGGATCCCGGTCTCCAGTCCTTTGGCCCGCGCCAGCGCTTCGATGACCGTGATCGGCTGGTCCAGCACGTAAGCGCCGCGTTGGACCACCTTCCCCAGGACATAGTACTTCTTGCTGCGATACGCAACGGGCGTGATCATCGTGCGGGCGGCCTTCCGGTACTTCGATAATTCCTGGTCGATGCGTTCCCGCAGTTCGTCCACCGTCAACCCCGCGGCCATGACGTCCTGCGCTTCGAGATAACTCACGCGCCCGTCGGGGGCGATCACCACTTCGGTTCGCGTCAGAAGCGGCTCGCCGTACAGCGCAAACGTCAGAATATCCCCGGCGCCGAGTGTGAGATGCTTCTGCCAATCAGCGCGCTGTTCGGGACCGGTGATCGAGAAGAACCGGTTCGTTCGCGCGTCCGCCGTTGCGGCGAGGGGCGCAGCGGGTTCGCCGGGCGGCGGTTCAATCGGCAACGGCGCGGTTTCCTGGGCGCGCCCGCCCGCGGCTCCGAGCGCGAGCACCAGCGCGGCGCAACCAATCCATCGCGGGAAACGGCTGCGCAAAGACCGGCCCTGCTCGCGGTTCAACACGGCGCCGACGAGGTTGCACCGGGCATCGCGCAGCGTTTGCAACTGGATGCGCGTTTCTTCCGCGTCGGCTGTGCCGCTGTCGGCCAGCCATAGCAGGTTCGGAAGGTTTGAACCCAGCAGCACGGCTTCGGGAATGCACGCCGGCGGCAGTTCGACGAAGATGACGAGGTTGTCGATCTTGCACCAATGATTCAGCGCCGCGCGCCACTGTTTGCGTCGCTCGAGATTCCAGACCCATCCGGGCATCGGGATGTGCACGACCGGCTGGGAGTTCGGACCTGTCAACTGCTCGGTTACCCTGGCCGGGAACGCCAGCACGTTGGAGGTGAGCGCATGATTGTTCTCAACGGCGTTCATGGTTTCGGGGGGGTCCACGGATCCTTCTGCGAGTTGTTCAGAGGAGTCCGCCGGGGTTGCCGATGGCTGGGTGGCAATCGTCAGGACCCGAAAGCCGCTCAGGCTGGCGGCTTCCGCAAGGAGGCTGATCCACGTGGAGCGGCCTTCGCCTTCCGTGGACGAGGTGATGCCGCAGACCAGGCCGTGGTTTTGTGAACGGCTCAGGCGGCCCTGGAGCATCGTCCAGGTGCGGAACGCCCATTGCGTCTGGGCTTCCTCGTGCATTTCATTCAAATCGCCAAGCGTGCTCAGAACCGGCAGCCGCGCGACTCGCTTCAGGTCGTCGGCGCTCTTGAGCCGGCTGTCCACCGCCTCGGTCAGCAGGACCAGGCCAAGCGCGCACAGCATTCCCAGGAACCCGCCAAACACACTGACGATCCCGATCTTCAACTCGCGATGGTTCGGGCTGACAGTTTTCAAGGTGGCCGGAGCGTGAATGCGCGCCATGCCGGGCGGATCCTGGGCGTACAGCTCGGCTTCCCGCTGGCGGTTCAGCATGTCGATGCGCACATACTCCAGCGAGTTGAGCTTCGCCCCGATGATTTCCACCATCGGATCGATGGCCCGGCCGTCCGCGCCCATGGCAAGCGTGGAAACACCGGTCGCGGAAAGCGCCGCCAGATTCGTCGAATAGGATTTCCGCTGCGACTGGACGGCCTCGATCTCGGCCATCTTCCGTTGAACGTCCGGGTGCAGCTCGGTGTACCTGGCGTTCAGTTCGCGCAGTTCGCCCTGGAGCTTGATCAGCGCTTCATCCAGTTGTTGAACCATCCGGGCGGTCATCAGCGGCGACTGCTCGACCGCGAGCGTCTGGTTCAATGCATCGATATGGCCGCTGACCTGGGCCAGGCGGCTGGTCACGTTCCCCGAACCCGGCACTGCGCGAAATCGCGCCTCGAGGTCGCTGATGTCGCGATCCATCATCTCGACCTGCTTCCTGAGGTAATCCTTCGCCAGCTTCTCCGCCTGCCGGGCCTGCAATTCGCGTGTGTATGCCACCGCCTGCGTCGTGAACAGGTTCGCGATGTCCACCGCCTGCTGCGGGGTCGTCGCCGCCGCGAACACCCTGACCTCCTGCGAATCCGGTTGCGGATCCACCTTGATGTGCTTCACCAGCCGATCCGGCGGAATGGACGGCTCGAGTTCATCGCTGACGCGGCGCATCAGTTCCGGCGCGCGCAGCAATGCCGCAAAGGTCTCCGGCGTCACCGCCGGGCCCGTCACGTCCTCGCTGGCGCTGTGCGTCTCGTAGCGGAGCAATTGAGCCAGGGCGGTGAACTTCGGCTTGATCACGTACAACCCCAGCACGAAGAACGCCGCGCTTCCCAGGATTCCGCCGATCACGAGCCAATGCCACCTGGAGGCAAGGATATCCAGAACCGTCCACACGCCGAACGCCGGCGAACGCACGTGCCCGTTCCGTTCCGTGTTCGCCGACCCGTTGGCCTGGCCGGGGCCACCCGCCGCCGGGGTGTAGATGTGGTCGCGCGGTTGCAGGGCGCCGGCGCTCGAATCGAATTCAAATTGTTCGCTCATGCACGAGTTCGACAGTCTTCGACTGTTGCGGTCAAACCTCGGCCAGCGTACAGGCCCCGCTCGGCAAGGCGTCAGTGGGTGATAACCTCAGAAGGCTCCTGAAAAACCCCCAGTCCCCGACCGCTGCATGCCTCGCGCGAACGCGTCGCAATCCTTCCGCGCGGGTCGCGGATCCCGCGGGCCGCCCGGCACGCGGTCCGATTTGTTCGCGACCGAACGAGACACGTTGTCGGGTCAACACCTACTTGATTTCTCCGCAGGGCCTGTACTCCTAGGCTCGTGGCAAGACAACATCTGAAGCCGCTGGCCATTCTTCACGTGGAGGATGACGACAATGATGCGCTACTGTTCGAGAAAGCGTGCCAGCGTGCCGCCCTGCCCATCCTCCTCCAGCGCATTGCCGATGGCGAAGCCGCGCGCGCGTATCTCGCAGGGGAAGGCTTGTTTGCCGATCGTGCCCGCTATCCGCTGCCGCAGGTGATCGTACTGGATCTGAAGCTGCCGAAGCTGTCCGGTTTCGAGTTGCTGGCGTGGATCCGGTCGCAGCATGCGCTGGCGCACGTGCCGGTGCTCGTCTTCACCGCCTCGCTCTCGCGGGAAGACAGGAGCCGCGCTCTCGCCGGTGGAGCCAACTCATTCTTCGTCAAGCCCCCCTGCTTCGAAGACCTGGTGCACCTGGTGCGGCACTTCAACCTGCCTGATCCACGCAATCTGAATTGAAGGGGGGAACCGGCCTGCGACTTGGAACCCGCAGGCCGGAGGAGAGAGTTGGCCTTGTCGGCCGGAGGTTAGAACACTTCCGCTTTCAGCCCGGCCACCTGCCGCACGGTCTGCGCAATGCGCGACAGCGATTTCAGCGGCAAATGACCGCACGAGGAATTCGGCGTGGGCCGTGTGGCGGAATAAATCTGAACCAGCGGAATCTGCGCGCCGCCCTCTCGCAGTTCCTTGAGGCGCAGGGCGTACTGCTCGACCTCCTCGAGCGGCGGCTCTTCGCCATTGATCGCGGGAAACAGGCTCTGGATCACGACCGGACGCTGGCGCGCGAGCATCAGTATGTTCTGCAGGATCTTCTGAATGGGCACATCCGCGCGGTCCACCTTGTTCAGATAGGCCTGCGTGCCGCCATCGAGCTTCGCCCAGACTTCGTCCGACCTGGTGAGATACCGAAGCCCTTCCTGAACGGCAGGCTGATCCAGCCCGGTGGAATTCGTGATCAGCACCAGCTTGAAGAACGGGAACCCGCCGAGCGCGCGCACGTGCACCACCGATTGCAACGCCTCGACAAAGCGCGGAGCGAACGTCGGCTCGCCGTCCCCGCTGAACGCCACATGCCGGAGGGTCAACAACTCGTCCGGCAACGTGTGATACCACGGACGTTCACGCAACCGCCCGCTCAACACAAACTCCAGCGTCTTCTTCAGCTCCGCCGCCATCACCTCCACGTCCAGCTCCGTCTCGCGCGGCGCGCCTTGGTCCCGATGCACTTCGCAGTACACGCAGTTGAAGTTGCACTTCATGTCGGGGTTCATGTTCACGCCCACCGACAGACCGCGCGCGCGAGCTGACACGACGACGTACACAAACCGGTTGTCCAGAAAGTCGCGGGGACAACCGAACGCCGTTTCCGGCGCAGCCGTGGGTCGTGCAACGAAGCGTCTCCTGGTCTCTACCGCTTGAGAAGCCACTGCGGGATGTTGACTTTTCTCGTCCACAATAACTGTCTGGACCGTAGGCTCGCGTGCCGGCGGCAACTACACTGACCTTGCTAAATGTTTGGCTTTTTTTGCAGGAACGACGAAACCGCCTCCTCTCGCGCGGTTGAATGCAGTGTCGCGTTTACACGTCGCGGTCATTTGCGGTTTGCTCCGCGCCCCCTGGAACGCAAGAATCAAATCCGACCCTTCGCCGGATGCATCCCTGCGTTGAGCGTCTCATCGCGCGCTCGCGTCCAACTCATCCGGTGAAACCCGGGAACCTCGTCACAAGTCCGCCCGCAGTGGGATCGGACCGATCTCCCTGCGACGAACCGCCGGCACGGTTCCACACGGACGCCCGAACGGGACACCCCTGCAATCCCCCGCGGGCAGACTGCTTCGCGCGTTGCGACGCACCAGCCAAAAAAAGGCGATCATTGGCCAAAACAGGGGTAGTGAGCTCAAAGACGCTGGGAGACTCTTGCGGGCGAACGGCGCAGCGCAACATGAGACAGCGCGCCAGCAACAACGAGAACACATGAAGAAACTAGTCCTCCTCACAGCAATATTCGGCCTCGCCGGCGCCTTGAGTGCGTCCGCCGCTGATGGCAAAGAGATCTACACGAAGTCCTGCGCCCGGTGCCACGGCGCCGACGGCAAAGGACAGACGGCGATGGGCAAGAAGTTCGGCGCCAAGGACTACACCGATCCCAAGGTGCAGGAGGCGCTGACGGACGAAGCTGCGTTCAAGGCCGTCAAGGAAGGCTACAAGGACAAGGAAGGTCGGCAGGTGATGAAGCCTTCCGAAGGCCTTAGCGACGACGATATCAAGGCCGTCGTGGCCTACATGCGGACCTTCAAGAAGAAATAGGGTCCGCCAGGGCGCCGATTCCAGTCGGTTGACAGGGTCGGGCGGGCGCGCGCACGCCCGCCCCTTGCGGAAGTGTGTTGCCCGAAAACCCCCAGCGCCTGTCATGAGCACGGAAAATACGAGCGAATCATCGCCCCGCATGCGGCTGTTGCGAAACTGGATCAGTCTGGCCGGCATGGTGCTGGCCATCGCCAGCCTCTTCTCCTTCCTCCTCCTGTGCGTCATCGATTCGATGGCGCACTTCTCGAATCCGTATGTCGGCATTCTGACCTATATCGTTGCGCCCGGGTTCTTCATAGCGGGCATGGTGTTGACCGGGCTTGGCATGTGGTTCGCCAGCCGGCGCCTGGCAAGAACCCGAGCCCTCCCTGCCCTGCGCATCGACCTGTCCCGCGCGCGCGACCGCAAGATCCTCGGGTTCTTCATTCTGGGCAGCATTCTCTTCCTTCTCATCTCGGCAATCGGCAGCTACCAGACCTATCACTTCACCGAGTCGGTTCAATTCTGCGGCGAAGTCTGCCATACCGTGATGGAACCCGAGATGGTCACCTACCAGAACGGACCGCATGCGCGCGTCTCCTGCGTCGAATGCCATATCGGCCCCGGCGCCACCTGGTTCGTCAAATCCAAGCTCTCCGGCGCCTATCAGGTTTATGCAACCGCCGTGAACAAATACCCGCGCCCGGTTCCCACTCCGATCAAGAACCTGCGCCCGGCGCAGGACACCTGCGAGCAATGCCATTGGCCCCAGAAGTTCGTCGGCGACAAGGTCAAGACCTATCACTACTACCTCTCCGACGAAACCAACACCCATCACGCGCTGAAACTCGTGCTCAAAGTGGGCGGCGCCGATCCCACGCGCGGACCCGTCGGCGGCATCCACTGGCACATGAACGTCGCCAACAAGGTCGAATACATCGCCACCGACGAAGCCCGCCAGATCATTCCCTGGGTTCGCATGACCGACCGGCAGGGCGTCGTCACCGAATACCGCTCGCCCGGGTTCACCAACGACATCAGCGGCTACACCATCCGCACCATGGATTGCATGGACTGCCACAACCGGCCCGCGCACCGATACAAGACTCCCAACGACGCGGTCAGCATCGCCATGCAACTGGGCGACATCGACCCGACCCTGCCCTGGATCAAGACCAACGCCGTTCACGCGCTGGTGCAGCCTTACGCCAATCGCGACGAGGCCATGAAGGCCATCGCGACGCACCTGAGCGCCCAATACCCGAACCATCCGCAACTGAAGAAGACCATCGCGGCGGTGCAGAAGATCTATAACGACAATTTCTTCCCCGAGATGAAGGCCAACTGGCGCGCCTATCCGGAAAACATCGGGCACAAGGACTGGCCGGGCTGCGCGCGTTGCCATGACGACGAACACACCACGGCGGACGGAAGCCGCCGGATCGTGTTCAGCGATTGCAACACCTGCCACGTTGTCCTCGCACAGGGCACGGGCAAGCTGCTCGACAACATCAGCGCCGAGGGACACGTCTTCGTGCATCCGGCCGACGAGATTCCGGAAGGGTTCAAGTGCAGCGACTGCCACACCGGCGGGCCGTAGGCCGGCCCAATCCATTCATGCAAGACACACGCCTGCGGACCGTTCTTCTGCATCGGATCCCGACATGGATGGCCTGCCTGGCCGCATTCGGCCTCGTGACGGCGTCCGCAGCCGAGTCGTTCAGCAATGCCGACTGTCTGCTGTGCCATTCCGATCCGTCCACGACCCGGACGGTGAACGGACAGGAGGTGCCCCTGCTCTTTCCGACGAACAGTTTCGCCGCCTCGGTGCATTCCGGATTGAACTGTGTGGACTGCCACGAAGGCATCACGGAACTGGTTCATGAAAACGACCTGCCGCCGGCCAACTGCTCAAGCTGCCACGAAGACGAGGCCAAGCAATACGCTGCCAGCATCCACGGCGTCAGTCACACGCTCGGAGCCTCAGGCGCCGCCGCCTGTTGGGACTGCCACGGCACGCACGACATCCTCCCTTCAAGCGACGCCCGTTCCCCCACGTTCAAGCTGAATCTTCCCCAGACCTGCGCCCGTTGCCACAGCAATCCGGGACTCACGGAGGAATACCGGATGAAACACCCGGACGCGGCGGCGCATTACATGGACAGCATCCACGGACGGGCTCTGTTGAAGATGGGGTTGATCGTGGCTCCGTCTTGCAACGATTGCCACGGCGTGCATGACATCAAGCGCGGCGTGGACCGCAACTCGCCGATTCACCACGCCAACATCGCGAAGACCTGCGGCAAATGCCACGTCGGCGTCCAGGAAATCTTCGACAAGAGCGTGCACGGACGCGTCCTTGCCGGCGGGGACCAGCGCGCCGCCACGTGCAGCGACTGCCACACGGCTCATGAAGTCGAGACCCCACAGAACGGCCATTTCAAAATGGTCAGCGACCAGCGCTGCGGCAAATGCCACGAGGACCGGCTGAAGCACTACCGCGACACCTACCACGGCAAAGCCATGGCGCTTGGCAAGCCGAATGTCGCGCCCGACGTCGCCGCCTGCTACGACTGCCACGGGCATCACGACGTCCTGCCGCCGTCCAACCCGGAATCCCGCCTGTCCCGGGACAACATTCTCGCGACGTGCCGCCAGTGTCACCCGGACGCCAACATGGGTTTCACCGAATACAAGCCGCACGCCAACCCGTTGGACAAGGAAAACTACCCCGTCCTGCACTTCGTGTTTGTCGCCATGACCGCGCTGCTGGTGAGCGTGTTCGCATTCTTCGGCCTGCACACCGTCGCGTGGCTGGCGCGCACGGTTTACCTGTACCTTCACGACTCGAAGAAGTTCCGCGAGGCGAAGATCCGAACACAGGCGGACGACGAATGGTTCACGCGCTTCCTGCCCTTCGAGCGATTCCTCCACTTCCTCGTGGTCACCAGCTTCCTCCTTCTGGTCATCACCGGCATGCCGCTGAAGTTCTATTACACGGACTGGGCAAAGGCGCTGTTCAACCTGATCGGCGGAGCGGAATCGGCCCGCGCCCTGCACCGATTCGGCGCCCTTGTCACCTTCCTCTACTTCGGACTGCACCTCGCCTCGCTCATCGGCAAGGCCTGGAAGGGCCGGCGGTCCGTCCTGAACCCGGAGACCGGCCGGTTCGAGATCAAGCGCCTGTGGAAGGTGTTGTTCGGTCCGGACTCGATGATGCCGACGTGGCAGGACTGGAAGGACTTCGTCGCGCACAACAAATGGTTCTTCGGCAAGGGCCCCAAACCGCAGTTCGATCGATGGACCTACTGGGAGAAGTTCGACTATTTCGCAGTGTTCTGGGGCGTGTTCATCATCGGCTCATCGGGCCTGATCATGTGGTTCCCCTCGTTCTTCACCCGGTTTCTGCCCGGCTGGATCATCAATGTCGCCTTGATCGTCCACTCCGACGAGGCATTGCTGGCCGCCGGGTTCATTTTCTCCATTCACTTCTTCAACACGCACTTCCGCATCGAGAAATTCCCGATGGACACCGTGATTTTCTCGGGCCGCGTGTCGAAGGCCGAAATGCTGCACGAACGGCGGCGGTGGTACGACCGGCTGGTTGCCGAGGGCCGGCTCGATCAGCACCGCGTCCGCGACGAATGGTATCGTTGGAAGAACATCGCCCGTTCGTTCGGCTACTTCTTCTTCGGGCTCGGCGTGCTGCTGTTGATCCTGATCATCTACGCCATGGCGTCGCGCCTTGGGCATTGAGCCGTATCGACGGTCGCAGCGCGTGGAACCAATGGCACAATGCGAGGATCCGAGGGCACCGAACCCTCGCGCGTGTATCCTCTCATGCTGCAAAAAATGCCAAGCAAAGACCAACCCGCGTTAAGCCGCGTATTTCGGTTGCGGGATGCTAGGTGCCGTATGGGCATGAAACGCGACTTCATCCCGCTGGCGCTCGCATGGATGCTTCCATTCTTCACAGCATCCAGCCTCGCGGCCCCCACGCTCATTCCCGACAACACCTGCCTGGATTGTCATTCCGAACCGAGCCTTTCGAAAACAGACGCCGCCGGACGGGAGATTTCGTTGTTCGTGGACAAAGCCCGCCTCGCCGCGTCGGTGCACGCCACCAACTCGTGCATCAGTTGTCACTCGGACATCACCATGGCGCATCCGGACGACGGAAAAGCCGCGCAACGGGTCGATTGCGCCGCCTGTCATCAGCGGCAGACCGACAGCTACGGCGCGAGTGTTCATGGTGTGGCGCTGAAAGCCGGTGATCCGACCGCTCCGACCTGCACCGATTGCCACGGCACTCACGACGTGCTTCCTCATACCGATCCTGCTTCGCCGCTGCATTTTTCGAAGCAGGCGGCCACCTGCGGCGCCTGCCACAACGCCGAGGCGGCCGACGTCGAGGCCAGCGTTCATGGCAAGGCCGCGGCGCGGGGCGTGCGCGAAGCGCCCACCTGCACCGATTGCCATTCCGAGCACGAAATCCGCACGCTCAAGACCGAGTCGGGCCTTCATATCTCGCAGGAAATCTGCAGCAACTGCCACGCGTCGGAGCGGCTCAACACCAAGTTCAATCTTCCGAGCGATCGCGTGAAGACGTTCTTCGATAGTTACCACGGACTGGCGGCGCAATACGGTTCCACCCTGGCGGCCAACTGCGGGAGCTGTCACGGCTACCACAAAATCCTGCCCTCGTCCGATCCGGAATCCACCATTCACCCGTCGCGACTGGTCCAGACCTGCGGCCAGTGTCATCCGGGCGCGAGCGAGAAGTTCGCCGCCGGCAAAGTCCATGTGGATCTCCAGGCCGGCCAGGCCGGTTCAGACATTTCAACCCAGGCCATCTGGTGGGTGCGGCGGATCTATCTGGTGCTGATCTTCGGAGTGATTGGCGTCATGGTGCTGCACAACGGCCTGTTGTTCTGGAGAAAAATGGTTGCCCATCTGCGCGCCGGCGAAAGGACCGTGTTGCGGATGGATCGCTCTCAACGCTGGCAGCACGCCGTGCTGGCGATCAGCTTCGTCGTTCTCGCCGTCACCGGCTTCGCCTTGAAATGGCCCGATTCCTGGCTGGCCCGGCTGATGGGATCCAGCGAACCGCTCCGCCGGTGGACCCACCGCATCGCGGGCGTCGTGCTGTTGTTGGTCGGGCTCTATCACGTCGTTTACGTGATCGCTTCCCGCGACGGGCGGCGCCTGTTCCGCGATCTCTTTCCGTCAAAGAAGGATCTTGCCGACATCCGGGGCGCCGCACGCTACCTCCTCGGATTGAGCCGCGAACGGCCGAAGATGGGCCGATTTGGCTACACCGAAAAAATGGAGTACTGGGCCGTCGCCTGGGGCACCATCATCATGGGCGTTACCGGCCTGATGATCTGGTTCAAGATGGGCGTGACGCAGTTCCTGCCCCGCTGGATCGTGGACGTGGCGCTGGCAATTCATTACTACGAAGCCATCCTCGCCTGCCTCGCCATCCTGGTCTGGCACTTCTACCACGTCATCTTCGATCCCGATGTGTACCCGCTGAACCCGGCGTGCTGGGACGGAAAAGTCTCCGAGCACTGGCACAAGGAAGAACACCCGCTCGACTCCGCCTCACAGGAAACAATGAAAGAACCGGCGATCGAACCGGCACAGGCCGACCGTTCGTAGGAACGTCTATCGCTGCACGCGCGCGCTGCCGCCCTTCACCAGCGCTTCCACTTCCTTCAACGAGGCCATCGACGTGTCGCCCGGCGTCGTCATCGCCAGCGCACCGTGCGCCGCGCCGTATTCCACCGCCTTCTGCGGGTCGTTGAACTTCATGAAGCCGTAGATGAGCCCGCTCGCAAAGCTGTCCCCTCCGCCGACACGATCGAGGATCTCCATGTTCTCCCGGTTGGGCGCCTCGTAGAACCGCCCGTCGGCCCAGCAGATCGCGCCCCAATCGTTGCGCGTCGCCGACCGCACCACGCGCAGCGTCGTGGCGGTCACTTTGAAATTCGGAAACTCCTTCACCGCCTTCTCTATCATCCGCTTGAAAGCCGTCACGTCGATCCGGCTGATGTGCTCGTCCATCCCTTCCACTGTGAACCCGAGGCACGCCGTGAAGTCCTCCTCGTTGCCGATCATCACATCGACGTATCGGGCGATCTCTCGGTTGACCTCCTGAGCCCGCTGCGGGCCCCCGATGCTTTTCCACAAGGAGGGCCGGTAATTGAGATCGTAGGAAACAATCACGCCGTGGCGCTTGGCGACCTGCACCGCCTCGACGACAAGCCGGTGCGTCGTGTCGCTCAACGCGGCGAAAATGCCGCCCGTGTGCAGCCACCGGACCCCCACCTTCCCGAAGATGTGGTCCCAGTCGAAGTCCCCCGGCCTCAACTGGCTGGCGGCGGTGTTTCCGCGGTCCGGTATGCCAACGGCGCCCCGCACGCCAAAACCCCGCTCTGTGAAATTCAATCCGTTCCGCGTGACGCGCCCCACCCCGTCATACGGAACCCATCGAATGAATTCCGTGTCCACACCCCCCTGGAAAATGAAATCCTCGATCAGACGGCCCACGTCGTTGTCGGCAAACGCGGTGCAGACGGCGGTCTTCATCCCGAAGCACCGCCTCAAACCGCGCGCCACATTGTACTCGCCGCCGCCTTCCCAGACGCGAAACTCGCGCGCGGTGCGGATCCGGCCTTCACCCGGATCCAGTCGCAACATGATTTCTCCCAATGCAATCAGGTCGTACTTGCACGAGCCCGCCGGTTTGATTTCCAGAATCGCCATATGCTCAGTTTGTCCCACCCCAACGGCCTTTGAATGTGAAAGGATCGGCCGTTGAACTCAATCCTTTTGTCCACTCCCGGTTTGCTTTCGCGGGGCACTTGTGATTACTTGGGGCGCTGACCCGCCGGAATAACACGTCGAGTCGCACTGAACACATGACCAGCGATCAAAGCATCATCACGCAAAAGACAAGGGAACTTTGCCAGGCCATCCTGGATCAGCCGGACCTGAAATCCGCGCGCGAACGCATCGACCGCTTCGCCTCCGATACCCAGGCCCGGAGCCAGTACGAAAGCCTGATGGCCAAAGGCCAGGCCCTGCAGGAAAAGCAACAACTCGCACTGCCGCTCACGCAGGAGGAAATCGCCTCATTCGAGCGCGAACGCGACGCGTTCCTCAACAACCCGGTTGCGCGCGGTTTCCTCGATGCCCAGGAGCAATTGCAAAACGTGCACCGGTCGATCAATCAATTCGTCGCCCGGACGCTCGAACTCGGCCGTTTGCCGACCCAGGAGGACTTTGACGACGGGTGCGGAGACGGCTGCGGTTGCGGCCACGATCACGGCCACCAGCACTGACCGGTCGTTATTGTTCCGCCGCCGGCGAGCTGGTCGGATGCGCGCTGAGCTGCTTCATTCCGTCCAGCACGTACAGCAGCCCCGATCCCCCGGTGCAGAACGCCGCGACAGCCGCGCCCATCAGGAACACCCCTTCCCCAAGCGCACGGTCGCACTTGAACAGGATGCTCAACACGCAGAGCATTTGAAGCACCGTCGCCGTCTTTCCGAGCATCCGGGGACGGACCTTGACCTTGCCCACGGTCATCTGGATCACCACCAGCCCGATCAACAGCACCAGGTCGCGCCCGATGATCGTGACCGTCAGCCACAGCGGAATGCTGCCCAGGTGCGACGCCTCCAGGCTCAGCAGCACCACGGCCGAGACCAGCAACAGCTTGTCCGCCAGCGGGTCCAGGATGGCGCCCAGTTCGCTCTTCTGGTTGAACCGGCGCGCAATGTAACCGTCCACACCGTCGCAGATCGACGCTGTGGCAAACGCCACGATCGCGAACATCCGGTGAATGTCGTTCCCCGTCTTCATGTAATACAGCACCTCCACCACGAAGAACGGGATCAGGAGAATGCGGACGATGGTGACTTTGTTGGCGGTCGTCATGCCTGACGCACTCATGATGCGCTAAGACCTTTACAGCGCAAGAACTGTCTGCTTTTCTCTGCGCCATGGAAACCCCGAAAATACTCGTCGGCATCCTGATGGGAAGCGATTCCGACTGGCCGATCATGAAAGCGGCGGCCGATGTCTGCAAAGAATTCCAGGTGGGCTGCGAGACCCGGGTGATTTCCGCCCATCGGACGCCGCGCGACCTTGAGGCCTATGCCACCAGCGCCTCCAAACGCGGGTTGCGCGTGATCATCGCCGGTGCCGGCGGCGCCGCTCATCTGCCGGGCGTCACCGCGGCGTTCACCACCCTTCCGGTTATCGGGGTGCCCATCCTCGGCAAGGCGCTCGACGGAATGGATTCCCTGTTCTCCATCGTTCAAATGCCGCCCGGGGTTCCGGTTGCGACAGTCGGCATCAATGCGGCCCGCAACGCCGGCCTGTTGGCCATTCAGATTCTCGCAACGGCGGATTCGCGGCTTCGGAGGGCCCTCCTGCGGTTCAAGGAAACGCTGGCCGACGAATCCAGGGCAAAGAACCAGGCCCTGGCCACCGCCGGATGACGGATCCAGCGCCGTCGCCTTCACCGGAATCATCCTCCACATCCGGCGGCTCAGTCCGAATCCCGCCTGAAGTCTTCCCCTTTCTGAGGTTTCCTTTTCAAGCCTGAGAAGCCCGACGTTGAGCGGCGGGTGCGTGGTGTCCACATACTGGAAGCTTTTGTCAGGTCCAGGTACACGCAACCGCTCCTGTCGCGATACACAATCATTTGTGCAACAACGCTCTATTGGCGCCGGCAGTGCTTTTCTCTCAATGACAACGTGGAGATTCAAAGCAGAAAGACGCGTATGACGAAGAAGAGCTATCTCATTCTCACAGCCGTTTCCTGCCTGGCTGTTTCCTCATCAGCCAACGCTCAATGCAGTGGAACTGTCTCGATCACCAACCTTCCGACCCTCGGCGGATCCTTTGTCGAAGCCGACGCGATCAATCTCTGGGGCGACATAACGGGCGTGGCCGCCACGGCGGGGGATGCGTCGCAGAACGCCTTCGTGTACGACGGAACGTCCATGACGGATCTCGGCACGCTGGGCGGAACGTTTGCACAGGGCCTCTCCATCAACAGTGTGAGGCACGTTGCCGGGCGATCGTCCACCGCTGCCGGCCAGACCAATGCATTCTATTTTGACGGCACGACCATGATCAACCTGGGCACGCTCGGTGGCACCTACAGCGAAGCCGTGGCTGTCAACCACAGCGGCGTCGTAGCGGGCAACTCCACCACCGAGGGTGACGCCTCGACCGAAGCCTTCATGTACGCCCACGGCGTGCTCACCAGGCTCGGATCTCTTGGGAGCGGGTTCAGCACTGCCGTCGCCCTCAGCCAGACCGGGTCGATCGCCGGGTACTCCTTTACCGCCTCCGGCGAGTTGCACGCGTTTCTCTACGAGCTGGGGACCATGCAGGATCTCGGCACACTCGGCGGCGGCTACAGTCTGCCGTTTGACCTTGCCGATCCGGATATCGTCGTTGGCGAATCCGCAACATCCGGCGGTTTCATTCATGGTTTCCTCTGGACGAAGGGATCCATGCAGGATGTCGGCACCCTGGGCGGCACCTTCTCGACGCTTCTTTCCGTCAACAGCCGCGGTCAGGCGGTCGGTATCTCGACGTTGCCCGGCGATCTCAAGTGGCACGGCATCGTCTACAGCGACGGCTCGCTCACCGGCATCGGAACCCTCGGCGGCGATCTCAGCGAACTCTTCTATATCAATGACCTGGGCCAAGCCGTCGGCTACTCGACAACTGCCGATGGCGAATCCCGCGCGATTCTCTGGCAGCAGGGCCAGATGCTCGACCTGAACACGCTGCTGCCGACCGATTCAGGATGGGTGCTCGAATATGCCTCCTTCGTGAGTGAATCCGGCCGCGTGGTGGGCTTTGGCATGTTCAACGGCAGTCCCGAAGTGTTCATCATGGACCTGGCTTCGGCCAATGAACCGCCCGTCGCCAACGCCGGCGTCGACGTGACGGTCGAATGCCCCGAACCCGTGATTCTGGATGGCACCGGATCGACAGACCCCGAAGGCAGCGCCCTGAGTTACCTCTGGACCGCCAACGGCACGACGCTGGGAACCAACGCGGTCATCTCGGCCGTGTTCGGCCTCGGCGTGCACACTGTGACGCTCACTGTGACGGATGCCTGCGGCGCGACTTCAGAAGACACCGTGCAGGTCAGCGTGGTGGACACCACGCCTCCGGTCATCAGCGCGCCCGAAGTCATCCACCTTCCCTCGGGCGACGGCTGCCAGGCGCTCGTTCCGGATCTGCTCGCGACGATCAGCGCCACCGACAACTGCACAGCAGCCGATCAGTTGGTGAAGGTGCAGAATCCTCCCGCCGGCACGGCGCTCGGAGCGGGTGAGCACATCGTGCAGATTACCGTCACGGATGAATCCGGGAATGAAGCGACCGCCGAGGTGGTTCTGAACATTCAGGACTCCAACGCCCCGGCCATCATTTCGGCCAACGCATCGCCGGCTGCCCTGTGGCCGCCGAACCATAAGCTCGTTGCCGTCGACGTGTCCGTCCTGGCGCAGGACAACTGCGACGAGACTCCGGTCAGCCGCATCGTCTCCATCACCAGCAACTACCCGGTGGAGCAAGGCGATATTCAGGTCACCGGCCCGTTGACCGCGAAGCTCGCGGCCTCCAAAGGACCGTCCGCCGCGGATCGGATCTACACCATCACCGTGGAAAGCACCGACAAATCCGGCAATACGTCCACGGTCCAGATCGCCGTCCCGGTGTCCAACTCTCCGGAACCGTCGCCGGCGAAGAAGGACCTGCCCCCGCGCGGCAAAGGCGCCAAATAAGGGGCTAGAAGGACGCCAACGCCCGGTCCAGCCGCTGAAGAACGCGCTCTTTACCGAGCACTTCAAGGAGGTGATACAGGCTGGGCCCGGCGGGGTTGCCGGTGCAGGCAAGCCGGGTTGGATGGACAAGCACCGCGGCCTTGACCCCCAGTTCGCCCGCAACGTTCTTGAGAACCGCTTCGAGGTGCGCGGCCTCGAACGGTTCCTGGCGGGCATACGCGTCGCGCAGTTTCTCCAGGCGCGGCCTGTTCTCCGGCACGAAATGCTTCTTCGCGCTGTCCGGGTCGTAGTCCACGGAATCCTTGAAATAAAATCCCGCGTAGGCGGGCAGTTCCGTGAACAGCTTGATCTTGCCCTTGCAGGTGTCGAGCGCGGCTTTGACGTATTCAACGGGGAACCTGTTGGTATCTATCCCCGCCCTGGCGAGAGCATGAACGCAGAGTTCGTAAAAGCGATCATCGCGCAGTTCGCGCGCATACTCGCCCTGGAGCCAGAGCAGTTTGGCATGATCAAACCGCGCGTTGGCCCTTAGTATCTGCGGCAGGTCGAAACGCTCGATCACCTCTTCCAGCCGGATCTTCTCGCGATTGTCCTTCGGCGACCAGCTCAGCAGGCACAGATAGTTCACGACCGCCTCCGGCAGGTAGCCCCCTTCCATGTAGGCCGTCAACAGCGCCCCCTGATCCCGCTTGCTCATCTTCGTACCGTCCGGATTCAGAATCAGCGGGATGTGCGCGTATTTCGGTGGTTGCACGCCAAATGCCCGGAACAGCGCGATGTGCTTCGACGTGTTGCTGAGATGATCCTCGCCCCGGATCACATGCGTGATGTTCATCTCCAGGTCATCCACCACGTTGACCAGGTGAAACACCGGCTCGCCATCGGACCGGACGATGACAAAGTCCGGATCCTGTTCCTCGCGGTCCGTCAGCTTTCGCTCCACGTCGCCGACAACGAGGTCCTGAATCACAATGGGTTCGCGCGTCATCCGGAATTTGATCGCGCCGTCCTGCTCATAGGCGAGACCGCGTGACAGCAGCGCTTCCACGCGCAAGCGGTACTTGTCCTTGCGCTGGCTTTGGAAATAGGGCCCGTAATCGCCCTTGACCGGGCCCGTGGCGTCGCTCGTGAGCGGGCCTTCGTCCCAGTTCAACCCAAGCCATCGCAACCCGTTCAGAATCACGTCCACCGCGGCCTGCGTGTTCCGCGCGGTGTCCGTGTCTTCGATCCGAAGCACAAACGTCCCACCCGTGTGCCGGGCGTAAAGCCAGTTGAACAGCGCCGTGCGGGCGCCCCCGATGTGAAGGAACCCCGTCGGACTTGGAGCAAATCGCACCCGTGGTTTCATGAAATCATTCAATCGTCGCGACAAACCATAACGCCCGCATCAACACGCTGCCAATTCCAATCTCCGCGTCCTACGGAATGCTTCTATCTTTCGATCGCTCGGGCCTGACAAAGGCAGGACATGCGTTCTGGGAACTGTGACGTCACTGTGGAGCGCACGGTGCTGACGATCGGTTGTGACATCGCGCATCGCTCAAAGCGATGATGGATGCCCGGCGGCGCATACGCGGTGCATGAACAACGTGAACATTCAACATTCAACGCCGAACATTCATGTGCCGGGTCATGTTCCACCGGCTGGTGAAGCCCGTCAGCCGCCGCCGTCCTTTGCGGCCTGGCGGGTTATCCCTCAGGAGCGCGGATTGAATCGCGATCGCGCGCGCAACTGCTCCCACAGAGCCCGCTCGGATTCACTGACCCTGTCCGGCACCTCGATCCGGGCGACCACGATCAGGTCGCCGCGCCCGCCGGACCGATCGGGCAGGCCGCGCCCCCGGACCCGCAGCTTCTGCCCCGCCTGCGTGCCGGGCGGGATACGAATATTCACCCTGCCGTCGAGGGTGGGCACGGAGATCTCGCCTCCCAGGACCGCTTCCCACGGCGCGAGTTCCAACACGTGCACCAGGTTGTGGCCGTCCACGTCAAAATCCGGATGCCGGGCCAGCCGCACGCGCAAATACAGGTCTCCCGCTGCTCCGCCGCCCGCGCCGGCCTCACCGCGGCCGGACACGCGCAACCGTTGCCCGTCCAGCACCCCGGGCGGAATCTTGACCTGATAGGTGTTCGTCCGGGAGTTATGCCGGACGGAAACCGTCCGCACGGAACCGCGCAACGACTCCTCGAGCGTCACCAGAATGTCGCCCTCGATATCGCGACCGCGCCGGGCTGCCGGCTCCTCTTCGAACGCAAACCGGTCGGAAGGCCCGAATCCGGCGGCGCCCATGTTGCCGTACCTGCGCGAGCCGAAGAGCTGCTCGAAGAAATCGCTGAAACCGGTGCCGTCGAAATGGAACTCGAATCTGCCTTCCGGCCCGGCCCCCGAGAACCCGCGGGCGCCGGAGAATTCTTCCCAGCCGGGCGGCGGGCGGAACTCCGCACCGGCCTTCCAGTTGGCGCCGAGAGCGTCGTACTTCCTCCGCTTCTCCGGGTCGCTCAACACCTCGTACGCCTCGTTCAACTCCTTGAACTTCTCTTCGGCCTTCTTCTTGTCGCGGGCGACGTCGGGATGGTACTCGCGGGCGAGCTTGCGAAAGGCGCGCTTGATCTCGGCATCGCTCGCATTGCGCGGCACGCCAAGAATCTCGTAGTAATCTTTGTACTGAACAGCCATAGGCGAGGCCGAACACCACCGGCGCTCACCAGAAGAATGCCTTTGAAGGGCGGTTTGTCAAAAAACCGCCGCGAGAAGAACCGCCGACACCGAAGGAAGATCGCCTGGCCGTTACCGCCGTTTCCGGTTGTCCACCGTCAGATACATACTCGAGCGATCCCGCCAGATCCGCAGCAGGACGCGATCGCCTCTCAGATTCTCGCTCAGGCGGACAGCTTCATCCGCATCCGCCACCGGCTTGCGGTTGATCTCGAGAATCACGTCTCCGGGACGCAAACCGGCTTCCGCGGAATTCGAATCCGGATCCACGCTGGTCACGAGCGCGCCCCGCACATGAGAAGGAATGCCGAACCGCTGCCGCGCGTTCGAATCCAGGTCGCTGACGACGACTCCATCGAGGGCGTCGTACTCACCGGCAGAGTCGTCCTCGTGCGGAGCCGTCGGAAGGCCTCCGCTCAGGTACTCTTCGGGCATTCGCCCCAGCGTCACCGTGATCTCCCGCTCCACCGGCTTTTTCCCGGGCTCGCCCCCGCGGAGAATTTTGAGGGTCACCTTCGTGCCGGGCGGCGTCTGGGCGACGAGGAGCCGCAGGTGCGGGCGGTCGTTGACCTTCTTGCCGTTGAATTCCCGGATGACGTCGCCGTTCTGAAGGCCTGCCTTCGCGGCCGGCGTTCCCCGTCCTACCTCCACCACCATGGCGCCCGAAGCGTCGGGCAGGTTGAAGGCCTCGACAAGGTCCGGAGTGATGGCCATCTGGAGCGTCACCCCGAGGTAACCGCGGAGCACCTCGCCATGTTCGACCAGGCCTTCCATGACGCTGCGCGCGAGATTGATCGGCACGGCAAATCCCACACCCTGATTGCCCCCGCTGCGGGAATAGATGGCCGTGTTGATCCCGACCAGGCGGCCTTCCGCGTCCACCAGCGCTCCGCCCGAGTTGCCCGGGTTAATCGCCGCGTCCGTCTGGATGAAGTTCTCATACGCGTTGATCTGCAACGAGGTTCTGCCCAACGCGCTGACGATGCCCATCGTCACGGTCTGGCCGACATTGAACGGGTTGCCGATCGCAAGGACGATGTCGCCCACTTCCAGGTTGTCGCTGTCCGCAATCGTGATGGCGGGCAGGTCGTCGGCGTCCACCTTCAGCAGCGCAATGTCGGTGGCGGGATCCGTGCCCACCACTTTGGCCTCGAATTCCCTGCCGCTGCTCGGAAGGGCCACCCGAATTTCGTCCGCGCCTTCCACCACGTGGTTTGCCGTCAGGATGTAACCGTTGGATGAGACAATGACGCCGGACCCGAGGTTCTGTGCTTTCTGCGGGCGCGACCGCAACTGGCGCGGCTCTATGTCGAAGAACCGCCGGAAGAACGGGTCGTTGAACAACGGATGGACCTCAATCCACCGCTGCCGGATGATCCGCGTGGAGTAAATGTTCACCACGCTCGGTGCGGCCCGCTTGATGATCGGCGCAAAACTGGTCAGCCCGCGCGTCTCGCGGTCGATGGGCGTGTCCTGGATGTTCAACCGCACCGGCGGATGCGCCTCGCCGCCCAGAGACGTGAACTGCACGAGCGCGAACACGGCCAGCCCGCCCGCGATGGCCGACAGAATACCCACGGCAGATTTCGACATACGACTCATACTTCCAACCACATCACTTCCGGCACCTTGCGCCGGCTTCATCGCCTTTGGAGCGCTTCGGGCGGCGGGGTGTTCAAAAAAAGCCCCGAGGAGAGGCAGGATTCGGGCTCAGAAGCCCGTCCGAGGCGGCCGCGACTTCGAAGCCCACCTGAGGATCGCCGGCACCCTGCCGGGGTTTTCTTGAAAGAAACGGCGGAACCCGTCGTATAACCGTTTGAATGGTGCGCGGTGCGCGCGTGTGCAAAGAGGGCCTGAGCCGCGGCCGCGCGCGAACCACTCTCTGTCACAGGAGGCGGGCGCATTCACGCCGAGATCCCATGAACATCTCATCCGAAACCGTACGGCGGCATCTGCGGAGAGCAGCCCGAGCCAGGAAGGAACGCGAATGCCTGGAACAAATCGGCAGACAGCTCCGCTCGCGACTGGCGCGCCTCTTCGAAGGCCGGCGGCACAACAGCCGGAGGACTTCAATGGGCCCACGGGCGGCGCGCCCGCCCTGAGGCCGGTTCAGATCACGCCTTCTGCAACTCCCGGGCAAATTCCAACTGGTCCGCCGCCTCGGCCTGGGGAAGCATGAACCAGAACCGGCTCCCCTTCCCGGGCTCGGACTCGACGCCGATTCTCCCGCCCATGCGTTCGACCCCTTTCTGAACCATGGCCAGCCCGACGCCGGTTCCAGGGTAGCTGGATTGCGAGTGCAGCCGCTGGAACAGGCCGAAGATCTTCCTCTGGAACTGCGACGCGATCCCGATTCCCTGGTCGGCAATGAACACGCGCACCCAGCCGTTTCGTTCCTCCGACCAGATCTGGATTTCCGGAACGCCGCCGGGTTTGACGAATTTCAGCCCGTTGGCGATGAGGTTGAACAGGACCTGGCGCACCGTCGCCGGATGACCGCGCACGCAGCTCAGCGGGCGCACCACTTCGATGCGCGCCTGGCGCGACTGGATTTCCTGGTCGATCGAAAAGAGGACTTCTGTCACAGCCGTTTCGAGGTTGACCGGTCCCAGTTCCATTTCCGAACGGCTCAGCCGGCTGTAATCCAGCAGGTCCATGAGGAGTTTGTCCATGTATTTGGCCGCGCTTTCGACCCGGCGAAGATAGTCGCGGCATTCGGACGACAGCCCCTTGTCACCCACGGACAGGACGACCTGCGTGAAACTGGCGATCGAGCGCAACGGCGCCCGCAAGTCATGCGAAATGGAATAGCTGAAGCTTTCCAGCTCCTTGTTGATCTCCGTGAGATCGTTGATGCGCCGGTTCAATTCGGCGTTCAGCGACCGGATCTCCTCCTCCGCCGCCTTTCTCGATGTGATGTCCCTTGCGAAGATGTAAATCAGATGCTCGGACGCAAACGGCGCCGCGGTCCAGCCGAGCCATCGCCAGGAGCCGTCTTTGTGCTCGTAACGGGCTTCGAAATAAACCGGCAAACCATCCCGCTTCAACCTTTCGAACTGCTGGCGCATGGCCTCCCGGTCGTCGGGATGAGCCAGCTCCAGCCCCGAGCGCGCCTTGAGTTCCTCTTCCGTGTAGCCGAGCGCCTTCTCCCACGCGGGATTGATCTGCAACAGGTAGCCGTTGAAATCCGCTATCCCGAGCAGGTCGAGCGCCAGTGTGAAGAACCGGTTCCGGCGCGTCTCGGTGTCGAGCCGGTCGGCTGCCTCCGCGAGCTCCCGCTGGTGCCGCGCCGCCTCGGCCTGCCGCAAACGCTCCGCCTGCTCCCGAATCACCTCCGACTTCCGGTGCAGTTCCACGAACACGCTCACCTTCGTGCGGAGCACTTCCGGCATGATCGGCGTGACGATGTAATCCACCGCGCCGAGGGAGTAGCCCTGGAACACGCTGTTCTCCGAGTTGCTGATCGACGTGACGAAGATGATCGGCGTGTGCTCGGAACGCGGACGCCGCCGGATCATGGCAGCGGTTTCAAACCCGTCCATCCCGGGCATCGCCACGTCGAGCAGGATCACCGCGAAATCCCGCCTCAACAGCTCGCGGAGCGCGTCCTTGCCCGAGCGCGCTTTGACAATGTTCTGGTTGAGCGGCGCGAGAATGGCCTCCATCGCCAGCAACTTGTCCGGCCGATCATCCACAAGAAGGATGTTCGTGCGCGTCACCTGCTCGACGTGGCCATTGGGGCCGAACGCCTCGGCCGGCGAGACCGCTGGCGAGCCGGAAGTTGCAATCCGTGCGGCGCTCATGAGAGGGAAGCCGGCAGTGCGGGAGGCTCCTCCCGCGGGACCAGGAACCCGCGCGCTTCGGGAACCGACGGATGCTTGCGGCATGACAATTTTTCGGAAGACATAGGGCCTTTCAATCCAATTCCCTGTGAAGCCATAGCCTCAACGTCGATCGCATTTGCTCCGGCTCCACCGGTTTGCACAGGTAGTCCGACGCGCCGGCGGCAATGCACTTCTCGCGATCGCCTTTCATGGCCTTGGCAGTAACGGCAACAATGGGCAGGTGCGCGTAATCCGGAATCTCGCGAATCGCCCGAATCGTGCTGTAGCCGTCCATGGCGGGCAGCATGATATCCATCAGCACAATTTCGAAATCGCGGTGCTGCGTCAGCAGTTCGATCGCGTCCTTTCCATTCTCCGCGGACAGGACTTCCATGCCGAAACGCTCGAGCACGCTCGTCATGGCAAAGATGTTCCGGATATCGTCATCGACGAGCAGAACCTTCTTTCCTTCGAGCGCGCTCTGGTGGAACGACTCGAGCATCCTGCGCTGCCGTTCCGGGAGCCGGTTGACGTCCCGATGCAGGAGCAGCGCGGTTTCGTCCAGCAATCGTTCCGGAGAACGGACGTCCGTCACAAACAACGACTCGCCAAACCTGTGGCGGGCGCGATCCCCACCCTCACTTTGGTCCGGCGTGTAAACCACCACCGGGAGCGGGCGGGTAACTTCGTGGTCCTTCAATCGTTCCAGCAACTCGTCGCCGGGCATGTCTTCAACGCCAGGATTCAGGACAACGCAATCGAACTTCTGCGACTGGAGCGCCGCCAGCGCGTCGCCTCCCGTGCGAACAACCGTGGTTTCCACGTCCCCGTTTCCGATCAACTCTCGAATGCTCGCCATGCGCGATTCATCGCCCTCCACGACGAGCAGGCTGCGCACGGGGCGTTGCGCCAGATCCCTGAGCTGGTCGAACGCGCGTTCCAGAGCCTCGCGCGGCTCGGTCTTCTTCAGGACACCGATGGCCCCTTGCCAGCGCGGCGCCTGCGTGTCGCCCGCGGTGATCACCTGCACGGGGATGTGCCGCGTTGACAGATCCACCTTCAGGCGGTCCAGCAGCTTCCACCCGTCCAGATCCGGCAGGCGAATGTCGAGCGTGATGGCCGCGGGCTTGAACTCGCGCAGCATGGACAACGCAGCGGCGCCGCTCCGGGCAATGACGCCTTTGAACGCCTTTTCATGCGCCACGTCCAGCAGCAGCTTCGCGTAGGTCAGATCGTCCTCCACGATCAGCACCACCGCGTCGGAGGGCGTGATCCCCGCGCGATCGTCAACCGCCGGTTCAGGCTCGGGCAGCATTCGCTCAGCCCCGCCCTTCCCGCACTTCGGCATTGTGAACCAGGCGCGACTCTCGTCGGCACCCGGCGATGCCTCTCTTCGGAGACTGCGCACCGGAACATAGCTGACAGGCAGATACAGCGTGAAGGTGCTCCCCTGCCCCATGGCGCTGGCCAGGCGGATTTCGCCGCCGAGCAAACGCGCGATTTCGCGGCTGATGGCCAGTCCCAAACCCGTCCCGCCATACTTCCGGCTCGTGCTCCCGTCCGCCTGCTGGAAGGCTTCAAAAATGATCTGCTGCTTCTCGGGCGCGATGCCGATGCCCGTGTCGCTCACCGAAAACGCGATCACGGATCGGGCCTGGTTCAGGATCTCGTTCTCCGGGTTCCAGCCCTCCACCGCCGGCGCAACGGTCATCGCCACCCGGCCTTTCTCCGTGAACTTGAACGCGTTCGACAGCAGGTTGCGGATAACCTGCTCGAGGCGCTGCGAATCGGTGAACATGCTCCCCGGCAGTTCCGGATCCAGCTCAACGCAGAATTCGAGCCCCCTGGACTCCGCCACGTGGCGGAACGTGCGCTCGACGTACTCGTGCAGATGCTGGAAGCGCATCGCGGCGATGTCCACCGTAACCGTCCCGGACTCGATCTTGGACAGGTCGAGAATGTCGTTGATCAACGTGAGCAGGTCGTTGCCCGACGCGTGGATGGTCCGGGCGAATTCCACCTGCCGGGGCGTGAGATTGCCGTCGGGATTCTCCGCGAGCTGGTCCGCAAGAATGAGCAGGCTGTTCAACGGCGTGCGCAGTTCGTGCGACATGTTCGCCAGGAACTCGGACTTGTATCTCGAGGTTAGCGCCAGTTGCTCCGCCTTTTCCTCGAGCGCCTGCCGGGCCTGCTCGACTTCGAAGTTCTTGCGTTCCACCTCGGCGTTCTGTTCCGCGAGCAGTTTCGCCTTCTCCTGCAACTCCCGGTTTGTGTTCTGCAGCTCCTCCTGCCGGCTCTGGAGTTCCTTCGCGAGCGACTGGGACTGCTTCAGCAGGTCTTCGGTGCGCGTGTTGGCCTCGATCGTGTTCAACACGATCCCGATCGACTCCACCAGTTGATCCAGGAACGCCTGATGAATCGGGCTGAACTCCTCGAAGCTCGACAGTTCCATCACCGCCTTGACCCGGCCTTCGAACAGGACGGGCAGCACGATGATGTTGGTCGGCGGCGCCGCTCCGAGACCCGAGGCGATCTCGACATAGTCGCGCGGCGCGCTGGTGATCAGGATGCGCTCCTTTTCCAAAGCCGCCTGGCCCACCAGTCCCTCGCCCATCCCGAACCGGTTCGCCATGTTCTTCCGGCTCCGATAGGCGTAACTGGCCAGCAGCTTGAGGTACGGCTCGCTGTGCTCGCCTTCCTGGTCTTCCTTGGGTGTTTCGACCACGTAGAACACGCCGTGTTGTGCCGATACAACCGGCGCCAGTTCCGAGAGGATCAGTTTTCCCACTGTCAGCATGTCCTTCTGGCCCTGGAGCATCCGGGTGAACTTCGTCAGGTTCGTCTTCAGCCAGTCCTGCTCGTTGTTCTTGATCGTGGTGTCCTTCAGGTTGCGGATCATTTCGTTGATGTTGTCCTTCAACGCCGCCACCTCGCCGCGCGCGTCCACCTGGATGAACCGCGTCAGATTGCCCTTCGTCACCGCAGTCGCCACGTCCGCGATGGCGCGCACCTGGGTCGTCAGGTTTGCCGCCAACTGGTTGACGTTCTCGGTGAGGTCCTTCCATGTGCCCGCCGCGCCCGGCACGCTCGCCTGGCCGCCCAGCTTCCCTTCCACGCCCACTTCGCGGGCCACGGTCGTCACCTGGTCCGCAAACGTCGCCAGCGTGTCGATCATCGAGTTGATCGTGTCCGCCAGCTCCGCGATTTCGCCCTTGGCCTCGACCAGCAGCTTGCGTTTCAAATCGCCGTTGGCCACCGCCGTGACGACCTTGGCAATCCCGCGCACCTGGTTCGTCAGGTTGGACGCCATGAAATTCACGTTGTCGGTAAGGTCCTTCCACGTGCCCGACACGCCCTTTACCTGGGCCTGGCCGCCGAGTTTCCCCTCGGTGCCGACCTCGCGCGCCACGCGCGTCACCCCGGACGCGAACGAGGACAACTGGTCCACCATCGTGTTGACCGTGTTCTTCAGCTCGAGGATTTCGCCTTTGACATCGACGGTAATCTTCTTCGTCAGATCTCCGTTGGCGACCGCGGTCGTCACCGCGGCGATGTTGCGGACCTGCGTCGTCAGGTTCGACGCCATGAAGTTCACGTTGTCCGTCAGGTCCTTCCAGACGCCCGCCAGTCCGCGGACGTCCGCCTGGCCGCCCAGTCTGCCTTCAGATCCCACCTCGCGCGCCACGCGCGTGACTTCGGACGCAAACGAGCGCAATTGGTCCACCATTGTGTTGATGGTGTCCTTCAACTCGAGGATCTCGCCTTTGACATCCACCGTGATCTTCTTGGACAGGTCGCCGTTCGCCACGGCGGTGGTGACCGCGGCGATGTTGCGCACCTGGCCGGTGAGGTTCGACGCCATCGAGTTCACCGAATCCGTCAGATCCTTCCACGTTCCGGCCACGCCCTTCACCTCGGCCTGCCCGCC
>DGDZ01000002.1:13885-14182 GCA_002385705.1 Verrucomicrobia subdivision 3 bacterium UBA3939 | reverse complement strand
TCGGCCTGCCCGCCCAGCTTCCCCTCGGTGCCCACCTCGCGCGCCACGCGCGTCACTTCGGCCGCGAAGGACCGCAACTGGTCCACCATCGTGTTGATGGTGTCCTTCAACTGGAGAATCTCGCCCTTTACATCGACGGTGATCTTCTTCGACAAGTCGCCGTTGGCGACGGCGGTGGTGACCTCGGCAATGTTGCGCACCTGGGACGTCAGGTTCGATGCCATCGAATTCACCGAATCGGTCAGATCCTTCCACGTGCCTGCGACACCCTTGACCTCGGCCTGGCCGCCGAGCTTG
>DGDZ01000002.1:0-13723 GCA_002385705.1 Verrucomicrobia subdivision 3 bacterium UBA3939 | reverse complement strand
GGCCTGGCCGCCGAGCTTGCCTTCGGTGCCCACCTCGCGCGCCACGCGCGTCACTTCAGCTGCAAACGACGAGAGCTGGTCCACCATCGTGTTGATCGTGTTCTTCAGCTCGAGGATTTCGCCTTTGACGTCCACGGTGATTTTCTTCGACAGATTGCCATTGGCCACCGCGGTCGTGACTTCGGCGATATTGCGCACCTGGGACGTCAGGTTGCCCGCCATGAAATTCACATTGTCGGTGAGATCCTTCCATGTTCCGGCGACGCCTTTCACCTCGGCCTGGCCGCCGAGCTTGCCTTCCGTCCCCACCTCGCGCGCCACGCGCGTCACTTCGGCCGCGAAGGAGGACAACTGATCCACCATCGTGTTGATGACGTTCTTGATCTGGAGGATTTCGCCGCGCACATCGACGGTGATCTTCTGCGTCAGGTCGCCGTTCGCGATCGCCGTCGCCACCTTCGAAACGTCGCGAAGCTGCACGGTCAGGTTCGACGCCATGAAGTTGACGTTGTCGGTCAGGTCCTTCCAGGTGCCCGCCACGCCCCTCACCTCGGCCTGGCCGCCCAGTTTCCCTTCGGTGCCCACCTCGCGCGCCACGCGCGTCACTTCCGACGCGAACGAACGAAGCTGGTCCACCATCGTGTTCATCGTGTCCTTCAACTGAAGGATCTCGCCCTTCACATCCACCGTGATCTTCTTCGACAGGTCACCATTGGCGACGGCGGTCGTGACTTCGGCGATGTTGCGCACCTGGGACGTCAGGTTCGACGCCATGGAGTTGACCGAATCGGTCAGGTCCTTCCAGGTTCCCGCAACGCCCCGGACCTGCGCCTGGCCGCCGAGTTTTCCCTCGGTGCCGACTTCGCGCGCCACGCGCGTCACTTCCGCGGCGAAGGACGAAAGCTGATCCACCATCGTGTTGATGGTGTTTTTCAGTTCGAGGATCTCGCCTTTGACATCGACAGTGATCTTTTTCGAGAGATCGCCATTCGCCACAGCGGTGGTGACGGCGGCGATGTTGCGGACCTGGGCCGTGAGGTTGCCGGCCATTGAGTTGACGGAATCGGTGAGATCCTTCCACGTGCCGGAGACGCCATCCACCCTGGCCTGGCCGCCCAGCTTGCCTTCCGTGCCGACTTCGCGGGCCACGCGTGTCACCTCGGAGGCAAAGGAGCGCAACTGGTCCACCATGGTGTTGATCGTGTCTTTCAACTCGAGAAATTCGCCGCGCACGTCCACGGTGATCTTCTTCGTCAGGTCCCCGTTGGCGACCGCGGTGGTGACCGTTGCAATATTCCGGACCTGCGACGTGAGATTGGACGCCATCAGGTTGACGTTGTCGGTAAGATCTTTCCAGGTGCCGGCCACGCCTTTGACCCTGGCCTGGCCGCCCAGCTTGCCTTCGGTGCCGACCTCGCGCGCCACGCGGTTCACTTCGGAGGCGAACGCGCCAAGCTGATGGACCATGGTGTTCACCGTCCGGGCAGTGCGCAGGAACTCGCCTTCCAGTTTCCGCCCGTCGATCTCGATCGTCATGGTCTGCGAGAGGTCGCCCTTCGCCACGGCGCCGATGACGCGCGCGGTTTCACTCACAGGATGAGCCAGCGAATTGATCAGGTCGTTCACCGACTTGATCCGCTCTGCCCAGGCTCCGGAGACCAGTCCAAGGGACATGCGTTCGTGGATCTTGCCCTCGCGCCCGACGAGACGACTCACACGGCTCAACTCGGCTGTCGAATGCGCCATGAGTTCCGCGACGTCGTTGAACGCATCCGCCACTTTGCCGGCGACGCCGGTCCACGTGAGCGGAAGACGAACACTGAAATCGCCATTCTTGATGGCCACCAGGGCCGCAAGGATCCGTTCGGTGTCAAGGTCTTCCTCTGCGTTGCTATCGCGGGTCGTGCGTCGCTGCCGGCCGCCCGCCGCAGAAACCGGGGCGGGTCGAGAAGAGCTGCGGCGGGTCGTCGCGGGCTTCACTGCTGCGTCCGGACCTCCGGACGGGACCAGTATCTTTCTCATAGCGCGTCGCTGTATGTGTCCACTCGGGGTTGAATGCGCGACGTTCTCCGACGGCGCCGCGCGATTATTCCGGGACATTAGGGCAGGTTCAGTTCTTGCCCATATGGGGTATTGGCCCCATCGCGCGTACAAAAACTTCGCCTCGCTGGGCGTATGCGACGCGGGCGGCGCGAGGGCTGCGCAAGCCGCGCTTCACGTTGACATCTCCGGACGCCTGCTTCACTCTGCGCGCATGGCAAAACCAGCTTTGGGCAGAGGGCTGGGTGCCCTTCTGGGCGGTGCTCCGTCAGCGGCCCGACCTCAGCCTCCAACAACGGTCACCAACTCGCCGGTGGCGCCCGTTCCCGCGCCCGCGCTCGACAACTCCGAGCGTGTTCAACGGGTGCCATTGGACCGCATCCGCCCGTGCCCCTTCCAGCCGCGCAAGGATTTCCCCCACGACGCGCTTGCCGAGCTTGCGGATTCCATTCGTGAAAAGGGCATCGTGCAACCGCTCGTGGTTCGCAACCGGGACGGCCACTTCGAGCTGATCGCCGGGGAGCGGCGCTGGCGCGCGGCTCAATTGGCGGGCCTGAACGAGGTGCCGGTCATCGTGCGGGAGGCCGACGACCGCGCCGTGCTCGAGCTGGCGTTGATCGAGAATTTGCAGCGCGAGAACCTGAACCCGATCGAGGAAGCGCAGGGTTACGCGCAACTGATCGGCCAGTTCCAGCTCACGCAGGAGCAGGCGGCGCTCAAAGTAGGCAAGAGCCGCGCCGTCGTCGCCAACGCCCTCCGGCTGCTGAAGCTCCCGCCCGTCCTTCAGAATTATATCCGCGACGGCCGGCTCTCCGTGGGCCATGCCAAGGTGATCCTCGGCGTGCCCTCCGAAAAACAACAACAGGCGCTCGCGGAGCGCGTGATCAAGGAGGAGCTCAACGTCCGCCAGACCGAAGGACTGGTCGCGCGGATGCAGGCGCGCGGGACCGAGGCGAAAGCCCCGGCCGTCACTCCACTCACGACCAATGCGCACGTGGCCAGCCTGGAGAACCGCCTCCGGGAACGCTTCGCCACACGGGTGCACCTCCGTTATGCCGGCGGCAAAGGCGCGATCGAGATTTCCTTCTTCAGCGACGACGAACTCGAACGCATTCTTCAGATTCTGGGCGTTCAGCAGGACCAGGGATAGAGGGACGGATGATTCTCAAAGTGGTCAAGTACGGCGACCCGGTCTTGCGCAAGAAAGGCGCTCGGGTCGAAGCCATCACGCCGGAAATCGAAAAGCTGGTAGAGGACATGCTCGAAACCATGTACGCCGCCAAGGGCGTCGGGCTCGCCGCCCAACAGGTCGGCGTTCCCCTCCAGGTCACCGTCATCGACGTGCGCGAAGTGACCGATCGGCCCTCGTCGCTGGAACTCGACGGCCAGCCGGCGGACGTCGCCGCGTTCATGCCGCTGGTTCTGATCAATCCCGAGCTCACCCTTTCAGGCGAGAAAGTTACGGGCCCCGAGGGCTGCCTCAGTTTTCCCGAGATCTACGCGGACATCGTGCGGTCCGAATTCGTGGATGTGAAAGCGCTGGACCGAAAGGGAAAGCCGATCGCGTTTCGCTGCGGCGGATTGCTTGCCCGGGCCGTGCAGCACGAGACGGATCATCTCCGCGGCATCCTGTTCATTGACCGGATGGACGCCGAGACCAAGGAAGAGCTGCGGCCGGAACTGGAAGCGCTTCAGGCAAAGACGAAAGAAGAATTGAAGAGCCGCAAGTAACGCTCCGGATCCCCGAATTCCCGACCCGCCGCCCCTTCAACCGCCGATCAATAAACCTTGCGCAGGTTCGACGGCAGGATGTTCAATTCCGTCCGGTACTTGGCCACCGTGCGGCGCGCGATCACGATGCCTCGTTCCTTGAGGATCTTCACCACTTCCTGATCGGACAACGGTTTGGTGGGGTCTTCCTTCTTGAAAATGTCCGCGATCATGTCCTTGACGCTGGTGTTGGACAGACCGTCGCCGCTGGCCGTCTGGATGCCCGCGGTGAAGAAGTACTTCATTTCAAAAATGCCCTGCGGCGTTTCCATGTACTTGCCGGACACCGCGCGGCTCACAGTGGTCTCATGAACGCCCACCACTTCGGCCACCTGCACCATGGTCAGCGGCTTCAGCGCCGAAACCCCCTTCTCCATGAACTCGCGCTGCCGTTTCACAATCTCCTTCGCGATGTTCAGGATCGTCTGCTGCCGCTGATGCAGGCTCTTGATCAGAAACTTCCCGGCCCGGATCTTCTCGCGAATGTAGTTCCGCACCTCGGGCGAGTTGTCGCCCTGCGCCATCAGGTCCTTGTAGGTGTTGCTGATGCGCAGGTGCGGAATGTGCTCGTTGTTCGTCGTGACGATGAAGTCGTCGCCCTGCTTCTGCACGAAAACCTCCGGCAGGACGTACTGGTCGTTGTCCGGCAGATAGGCTCGCCCGGGCCGGGGCTCCAGCCGCGCGATATTCTCCAGCGCGTCCTGAACCTCGTCCACCTCGACACCGGTGCCGCGTGCAATCTCGGGAATGCGCCGTTTCCCCAGCGCCTCCATGAAATCCCGGACGATCCGGTACTCGAGCGTGTCTTTCTGCCCTGCCCGCTCGAGTTGCAGGAGCATGCATTCCTGCAAATCCCGCGCGCCCACACCCGGCGGGTCGAACGACTGGATCACCTTCAGCACTCTCGAAATGCGCTCCGCCGGCAATCCGGTGGAGGTGGAAAGCTCTTCGATCGACGCCTTCAGATACCCGTAATCGTCTATGTTGCCGATGATCATTTCGGCAATGGGCCAGTCCTCCTCCGGCAGGTCCGATTCGCGCACCTGCTCCAGCAGCGTTTCCTGAAGCGACGTGCCCGCCACCAGCGAATCAAACATGAACTGCCGCTTTTCCTCGTCCTCGGGCGACAGCCGCATCGGGATATTCGTCTGGGCGAAGTGATCCCGCCATTCCTGGTCCAGTTGGACCAGTCGTTCGAATTCCGCCTGAAAATCGTCCACCGGTTCGGCGGAGGTCTTCTCGGTGGCAGGATCAAAAGTGACGTCCGCAGGAGGTTCGGCCGGATCCGCGGGTTCCGCGACAGTCTCCCCTTCGCTGTTGACGCGTTCGAGCTGCTCGGCATCCTGCGAGGGAACTTCCTCAAGAACTGGATTCTGCTGAAGCTCCTGCTCCACAAGCGCTTTGAGCTCGAGCGTGGGCGCCTGAAGAAGGGCCAGCGACTGCTGGAGCTGGGGTGCCAGCACCAGCGACTGAGTCAGTCTCTGCGAAAGTTGTAAGCCCTGTGCCATTGATTCCCGAGTTTATGCGCCTTGTCTTAAAGCACAAGCACCAATTGGCACGACTCTCGCTTTTCAGGTGCTTACCCTGTCGAAATTACCCCTTAGACCCCGGGCGGGCCGGGTTTTGGAATGACGCACTCAGGCCAGCACGCCGGCAGGCACTCCGCGGTCCACAAGACCCTTGGAAAGCGCATACCGCGTCAGCCCGGCAACATCGTGAATGTTCAACTTGTTCATCACCTGTTGCCGGTGCTTTTCAACCGTCTTGATGCTGATGCTGAGTTCCGCGGCGATCTGCTTGTTGGAGAAGCCTTCGGCGATCAACTGCAATACCTCGGCCTCGCGGGACGTCAGTTCAATGTTCTTCTTCACCGGTTGGCCGTTGGCAAACGCCTCCCGGCATTGATCGCGCAACCGCTTCGCAATCGTCGGGCTGAAAAAGGCGTTCCCCTTGTGCACTTCGCGAATGGCCTTCAGCAGGTCGTTCGCCGCGGTCTGCTTCAGCAGGTAACCGGAAACACCCGCCTCCGTCATTTGCTGCACGCAATCGTCGTCGCTGTACGACGTCAGCACCAGCACCTTCGTGTTCGGCACCGACTTCAATATCTGCCGCGTCGCTTCCAGGCCGTTCAGGAGAGGCATGGCGACATCCATGACCACCACATCGGGCGGCGACCTTCGGGCCATCTGCACGGCGATCCGCCCGTTCTCGGCCTCGCCAGCCACCTCGATGTCTTCTTCCGCGCGAAGCAACGCTTTGAGGCCCTGGCGCACCACGGTGTGATCGTCCACTAGCAGAACGGAAATCTTTTTCATGGGTTCTTTTTGACGTGTTGTAACAGCCCCCGCTCCCTGCCTGAATGGGGTGAAACCCGCACAGGGAGCCGTCACTCAAAAACATTTCGGCGCCGTGGCTCGGCCAATGTCGCCTGTCCCGCGCACGCTGATGCTTACGCGCCGCGCGGAAACGCTGGCGCACAAAACGTTTGATCCCTCGAACCCGCCCTGATTAGGCTCAGCCGTGCCTGCGCACCTGACGATTCTCGGAAGCGGTTCAGCGGGGAATTGCGCTTACCTGGAGACACCCGAAACCCGCATTCTCGTCGATGCCGGATTCAGCGCCCGCCAGATCCGGCAACGGCTGGCGTCCATTGGCCGCACGCCCGAAAACCTGTCGGCCATCCTCATCACCCACGAACATGGCGACCACGTCCAGGGACTGGGGGTCATGGCGGAAAAGCTGCGTGTGCCTGTCTATTGCAATCGCCCCACCGCCGACGCCATCCGCCACCAGTTCGATGCAAAGATCGAGTTCCACCTCTTCGAGACGGGCGCCACCTTCGAGATCAACGACGTCGTGGTGGAAACGTTCTCCATTCCGCACGACGCGCAGGATCCCGTGGGATTCCTCCTGCGAACCGCCTCCGGCAACTTCGGATTCCTCACGGACCTCGGCCACACCACCCGGCTGGTGATCGAACGCTGCCGCTCGGCAAACGTCCTCGTGCTGGAGTCGAATCACGACGTCAAACTGCTCCAGGACTGCGTGCATCGCCCCTGGAGCCTCAAACAGCGGATTCTCAGCCGGCACGGGCATCTTTCGAATGAAAGCGCGGCCGATGCTGCCGAGCAGATCATGTCCGCGGAACTGAGGCATCTGTACCTCGGGCACCTCAGCCGCGAATGCAACCGGGCCGAGCTCGCCCATTCGGTCATGAGCGAACGCCTCCAGAAAATCGGCGCCAAACACGTCGCACTCTCCGTCGCCGCACAGGATGTCCCCTGCCCCACGCTCAGCCTTGGATGAGCTGCTGCATCCACCGAATTGAATCACTCGATCTGCCCGAACTGGCGCCCTACCGGACCATGCGCCGAACGGCCGAGCATCGCGAGCAGGGCATCTTCGTCGCCGAAGGCGAAAAAGTCGTGCGACGCCTGCTCGAAAGCTCGTTCCCTGTCGTTTCCGTGCTCCTTCCCGAGAAATGGGTGGCCGCCTACGAGCCGCTGATTCGCGCGCGGCCCGAACCGATGATCCCCGTGTACCTGGTTACGCGGAAGGACGTGCTCGAAAAACTGACCGGCTTTTCGATGTACCAGGGCATCCTTGCCGTCGGAAGAATACCGCCCCAACCCTCGCTCGAGGAACTGCTGGCCACGAGCGCGCGTCCCCGGCTCTTCGTCGCGGTCGATGGATTGACCAACGCTGAAAACCTCGGCGCTCTCGTCCGCAATTGTGTCGCTTTCGGCGCCCAGGCGCTCGTCGTCGGCGAAACCTGCTCCAGCCCGTTCCTGCGCCGCGCCGTGCGAAATTCCATGGGCACCATTTTCCAGTTGCCCGTGGTGGAATCGCCGCTCCTGCTCGAATCATTGACCCGGCTTCGCGCCGCCGGCGTGCGCTGCATCGCCGCGCATCCGCACGCCGAGCAACGCGCGCTTTCCCAGGCGAATCTCACGACGGACTGTTGCCTTGTGTTCGGCAGCGAAGGCGAAGGCATTTCACCGCCCGTGCTGAGGCTTTGCGAAGAAAAGGTCGCCATCCCCATGGCGCCCGGCGTGGATTCGCTGAACGTCGGCGCTGCCGCCGCGGTGTTTCTCTACGAAGTACATCGCCAGCGCGCCGCGGCATCGGCCCGTCCAGAACCGCCCTCTGAAAGGCCCGCGCTTGACAGATCTCTGGCCGGGTGAGACACACGTGTCACGCGATTCCGCCACAAAACCTGACTGAGCCATGATCCTGCGTTGTTTCACCGGTTTGCTTGCGTCCCTCCTGTTTTGTGCCGCCATCCGGGGTCTCGCGGCCGAGACCAACGCGCCGCTCACGGTGTGCACCTACAACCTGCGTTTCGCCAGCGCGTCCGGACCGAATGCATGGGCGCTGCGCCGGCCGCTCATGCGGGAGCTCCTGCGCGATCTTTCACCCGACGTGCTCGGCACGCAGGAAGGCGTTTATTCCCAGCTCAAGGACATTGCCGCCGATCTGCCGGGTTACGAATGGATCGGCCTGGGACGCGACGGCGGCAGCCGCGGCGAGTTCATGGCTGTCTTCTACCGGACCTCGCGGCTCGAACCGCTCGAGTTCGATCATTTCTGGCTGTCCGACACGCCGGACGTAATCGGCTCTTCCACATGGGGCAACCGCGTCCGCCGAATGGTCACCTGGGTCAAGTTCCGCGACCGCGCAAGCCGGGAGGAATTCTACTTCGTGAACACCCATTTCGATCACCAGGTGCAGCAGGCGCGCGAGAAAAGCGCCGAACTCGTTCGCAACCGGATCGCCGCACTGACCAACGCGCCCGTCCTGCTCGTGGGCGACTTCAACGCCGCGGCGCACAGCAACCGCGTGCATTCGATCCTGACGGCGGATGGTTTCCTCCGCGATCTCTGGGATGAAGCTCCAGTCAGACGCGGCGAGAACCTCGGCACGTTCAACGGTTTTCAGGCGACACCGGTCAACGGCCCGCGCATCGACTGGATCCTGGCGCGCGGCAACATCCGCGTTTCCACCATCGAGATCGTGCCGTTCTCGAAAGAAGGCCGCTGGCCAAGCGACCATCTGCCGGTTGTCGCGCAGATCGTGTTGGGAGCAGCGCCTGACTGACCGGGAGAGCCACGGCGCAGAGTATCCGCGGGCGTCAGCATGCGGCTTCAAAGATCTTCACATAAGCGGCGCGGATCATTTTTCGCCATTGTGCCAATGCCTCGCCGAAGGCCTCCGGCGTCTTGAACCCGCACCGCACTGATACGCGATAGTACGGCGCCGGATCGTCCGGCAGCACCGTCTCGCCCTCATAACTCCAACGGCGAAGAATTCCCTCCACGCGCCGCAAGGCGCGATAGCTCGCGATCAGCGCATCCGCGTCGGGCAATTGCCCCTGATCACGCGCATGCTCCAGCGCGTGCAGCGTGTTCGCCTCGCGCCAGCCGTTCTCGAGGCAAAGCGCCTGCGCAATGAACTCCGCGTCCATCAACCCGCCCTTCCCGGTCTTGATAGCCAGCTCGTCCTGGCCCGCCGGCGTGCGTTCCTTCTCAATGCGCATGCGCATCGCGTGAATCTTCTGCTTCCAATCGGGCACATAGGCCGACAGCGGAAGGTTCGGCCGGCTGAAATTCGTCAGCTTCGCCGCCAGCTCACTGAAGGCTTCCCCCACGCGCGCGTCCCCCGCCACCGGACGCGCCCGGGTCAGCGATTGGATCTCCCAAAGCTGCGCGCGTTTGCGATAGTACTCCTCGTACGCCGCAAGGGAATTCACGAGCAACCCTTTCTCCCCGTCCGGACGCAATCGGGCGTCGGTCTGGAACACGATGCCGCGCTCGGTTCGTTTTGACAGCAGGTCCATCACGAACACCGCCACCGCCTGGATCTTTCGCAGGTCGCGCACCTTCGAGTCGGCCACGAACAATACGTCCAGGTCCGATCCGTAATCGATCTCGCGCCCGCCCAACTTTCCAAGCCCGATCACGGCAAACGGCGCGGCCTTCAACCGGAACTTCCGCATCGCCGCCTCGACCGCGTATTGCAGGCACGCGTCGGCCAGCGCGGAGAACTCGGTGAGATACTGTTCCGGATCGGCAAGGCCAAGGATATCGCGCAAACCGATCCGCATCCACTCGACTTCATGGTACTGCCGCAACCAGAGGTGCTGGTCGGCGTCCGCCGCGCCGTGACGGAGGTCCTCGAGCGTTTCCTCCGCAGTCTTGCGCTGGCGCAGCCGCCCGCTCGTCACGAGCTCATCCACCAGGTCCGGTATCCGGATCGCCAGCTCCGCCAGAAACTCCGATCGATCGAACAGCTTCAACAACAGCTCGAAAATCGTCGGGTTGCTGTTCCATAACTCGAACAGCATTGCCCGCGCGCCGTACGCTGCCACGAAACTGTCCAGCCGCGTCAGAACACGGTCCGGGTCCGACAGCCGGAATCCCGTATCCGGCCCCACGCCGTCCGCCGCTCCCCCGCTCTTCTCTTCACCGCGACACAACGCAAAAATCCGCGCCAGCAACCGCCGGGCGAGCTCGCTCGTGCGCGGCGACACATGCACATAGCCCGGGCCCTCGACGAACTCGCGCAAGACCTGGAACGCCCGGTCCGGATCACGAAACGCGTGCTCCGCCAGGATCCGCTTCCATTCCTGTTCCGAACCCGCAAACCCCGCCGGAAACGCGCGTCCCTCCGCCGGCGCAACGGAACGGAACAAGGCGTCAAAGACGGCCCGCACGCGGTCCGCGTGCGCCTTGCGGGTCTTTTCAAACTCCTTCGCCGTCTTGAACCCCATGAGGCGCGCCAGCCGCTCGCGCGCGGCCGCGCTCTGCGGGATCGTGTGTGTCTGAAGATTGTCCTCCATCTGCAGCCGGTGCTCGACGTCCCGGAGAAACCGATAGGCCTCGCGTAACGCGCGCGTGTCCTCGCCTTTCATCACGCCGTATTGAGACAGCTTCTCCAGGATCTCCAGCGTCCGCGCTCCCTGCAGGAACGGCAGCTTGCCCGCGTGCAACAGTTGCTGCGATTGCACGATGAACTCGATCTCGCGAATCCCGCCGCGGCCCAGTTTCACGTTCCGTTCCACCTCGTCCCCCCGCAGCACCTCCTGCTCGATGCGATCCTTCATCGCGCCGACCTCCTCAAGAACGTTCTGGTTGACCGCGCGCGGATAACGGAACGGCTGGATCATCTCGATGAATTCGTTCGCCAGCACCGCGTCTCCCGCAACCGGGCGTGCCTTGATCAGCATCATCCGCTCCCAGGTCTGTCCCCATTGCGCGTAGTAGTTCTCGTAACCGGCGAGCGAACGCGTCAACGGACCGGCATCGCCCTCCGGCCGCAATCGCAGGTCGATCCGAAACAGCATCCCTTCCGGTGTCACGCGCGACACTTCCGCAATGAACGCTTCGGCAACGCGGTTGAAGAACTCGTGGTTGCCCATGACCGGCCTCTGCGATTTCGATTTCCCGGGACGCTGTTTGAAGACCTTGCCCTCCTCGCTGTAAACGAACAGCACGTCCACGTCCGAACTGTAGTTCAGCTCCAGCCCGCCCAGCTTGCCCATGCCCAGCACGCAGAACGGCGTCGGCGTCCATTGGCCGTTCGTATCCTGATGCCACGGCCGGCCGTAGCGCGCGCTGAATTGCTCGAAACAGACCCGCCAGACGGCATCCAGACAAACGTCCGCCAGATGGGACAGCTCCTCGATGATCTGCTCGGTCGGACCGAACCGGGCCAGGTCGCGCGCGCCGATCCGCAGCATCTCGCGCTGATGAAACAGGCGCACCCATGCGAGCGCGGCCGCGAAGTCCCTTTGCTCGAGAAGCGGCTCCACCGCGAGCGCCGCTTCCCTGCGCAATCCTTCCGCGCGGCGCGGATGCTCCAGTTGCGCGGGCGCAATCCGTTCCAGCCAGTCGGGATGCGCCACCAGCAGATTGCCCAGCGCCTGTGAACCGCTCAACACCGCCGCCAGCACGCGCGCGTGTTCCACCTCCATCGAATGCAGTGAAGCGTCAGCCCCCTCGAGCAACGGCAGAAACTGCCGCACGCGCGCAGGATCCGCCGCGGCGTTGATCACACGGGTCCAGACGTCGCCGTTCACAGCATTCACGGGTTCAGCGCAACTCGCCGGCGCCCTTCAAATACTCGCCGTACCAGGCGATCGTTTCACGCAACCCTTCCTCCAGTGTGAACCCCGGGCGCCAGCCCAGAATCTCTCGCGCCTTTTTCGTACTCATGAACTCCGCGCGCATTTCTCCCTGCGCCACGTTCTGAATCTCGGGTTCGAGATCCCGGCGCCCCATCAGTTCGCGGATCAGGTTCACCACCTCGAGCACCGTAATCGGACGCTCGAGGCTCACGTTGAAAGCCTGCCCGTGCAACCGCGGATCCGAAAGCAACTCCGCCAGACGCAGGTAGGCCCGCGTTGCGTCCCGCACGTAGATGTAATCCCGCACCGACCTGCCGTCGCTGCGAATCACCGGGCGTTCCCCTTTGAAACAGCATCGAATCGTGGCCGGCACAATGCGGCTCCAGTTGAGATCGCCCCCGCCAAACACGTTCCCGCAACGCAGAATGGCCACCGGCACGCCGTGATTCTGGCAATACGCCTGCGCCACGAGATCCGCGCAACTCTTCGACACCTCATACGGCCCGCGTCCCTGCAACGGCATATCCTCGGTGTACGGCGGTTCGTTTCGCGGACCGTAGGCCTTGTCGCTGGACGCGACGACCACCCGTTTCACGGCGCCCCCGTTGAGACGGCAGGCTTCCAGAAGATTGTACGTGCCGCGGATGTTTGTCTCGAAGGTCTGCCAGGGATCGGTTCGAGCGGCGCCCACCAGAGACTGCGCGGCGAGGTGAAAAACCGTGTCAGGCCGATGCTCCCGCACTGCCCGCTCGACACCGGCGCGATCTTCGATCGGGCACCAGACCCACGTCACGTTCTGAAGCGCCGGATCGGAAGGAGTCGCCTGTTTCCTTGCCAGAGCGATGACGGTTGCGCCCGCCTTCAGCAAGTCCCGGATGAGCCAGGATCCAACCATTCCCGTCCCGCCGGTCACCAGGACGCGGCAACCGCGCCAGAAGCTCTCGCCGGTGTCCGTCCCTGTTATCGGAGGTTCTTTCAAGCTGGATGATTCAAGAATGCCCGCAATGTGGGCTTCTGTTATGGGTTCACCCGGAACCGGTCAAGCCCAAAGTCCCTTCGAACGCGAACGGGCGCATCTCAGCTTCTCGCAGGGTTGAAGACTGTATGGGGGAAAAGAAGGCGGACGCCGTGGGAAGAGCTGAACCTCGATGGCAGTGACAGCGACGAGTGGACCATGACGTTTTACGACTTTGTGGGCCGACCCTATAAGACGGTTTATGCTGACAGCGGCACTCCGTGGACCCCTTATGACAATCCCTTCTCAATTCGGTATTACAACAACCAGGGCCAGGTCTGGAAGGAGGTGGACCCTGATGGAGTAACCACCCTTTACGTGTACAACGCCAAAGGCGAGCGTGAGTACACCATTACGGCGCTTGCCGCCACAACACGGAACATGTCCAGCTACGCCAGCCTGCTATCCAGCCTGAACAGCATTAAAGGCGGAGTGGACCGAATCACGCAGACAGTTTCCGACGTGGTTTCGGCGCATGGGACGCACGTGCATCGGACCCGGACCTACGTCTGGGGCACGAATGGCTCGCCGTCTCCCACGCTGGTGTCGATGGTGGAGCGATCCGTGAACGGGCTCACGAACTGGCACACGATTTACAATGGCGGTGTTCCGGCAACCACGACAACCATCACGGTGCCTGGGAGCACGCGAACGGTCACGACCATCGCGCCCGATAATTCCTATACCATCAGCGTTTACCACTATGGGCGATTGGCATCGGTAACCCGGTATGATTCGACGGGTACTCCCGTCGGCGGGACCAGCTACGGTTA
>DGDZ01000026.1 GCA_002385705.1 Verrucomicrobia subdivision 3 bacterium UBA3939 | reverse complement strand
GAGCGCAGGTTCATGGGGAGGCGTGGTTCTGGAGTCGTGACCACTCAGCTCATGGCCCCCTTCCCGCCGGCAACGAAAAATAGAACGCCGCTCCTTTCCCTTCCTCGCTCTCGGCCCACACCCGCCCGTGATGCCGCTCGATGATCCGCCGCACATTGGCCAGCCCCAGTCCCGCCCCTTCGAACTCCTTCGTGTGCAGTCTCTGAAAGGGACCGAACAACCGCTCGGCCCGCGCCATGTCGAATCCCACTCCGTTGTCGCGCACGGACACCACCGTTTCTCTCTCTCCGGGACGGCCGGAGATTTCAATGCGCGCGTGCCGCCGCGGACGCGTGAATTTCAGCGCATTGGAAACCAGGTTCGTCAGCACCACCCACAACATCACCGGATCCCCTTCCACCTGCGGCAATTCTCCCAGACGCCACTCGATCTCCCGTCCCTCCGCCTCCGAGCGGAGGTCGTGAATGACTTCATCCACCAGATCCCGCAGGCTCACGTGCAGTCGATACATCTCGGAACGCCCGATGCGCGAAAAGTTGAACAGATCGTCCACCAGCCGGCCCAGTTGATGCGACGAATCCGCGATCGTCTTCAAATAGCTCCGACTCTTCGGATCCAGCCGCCCGAAGGCGTTCCGCATCAGGATGCCGCAGAAACTCTCGATGTGCCGCAAGGGCGCGCGCAGCTCGAGCGCGATATGATGCGTGAACTCCTCCAGTTCGCGGTTCGCCGCCTCGAGCTGCGCCGGATCCCGCCCCGTTCCTGCCGGACGGCGCTCCCCTTGCGAAAGGTCCCGAATGATGCAAAGGAAGCCGGACTTGCCGTCTTTCCGGCGCAGGCTCACGATCGTCTGCCGCGCACGAAAACGTTCTCCGCTTCTTCGCGCCGCGCATGCGGTCTGTTCCATCCGGCCCTCGCGGAGCGCCGCCTTCAGCGCTTCTCCGAAAGCATCCTGACCTGCTGCCAGGTCCGGAAAGAACCGGCGCGCGTCTTGACCCAGGATCTCACCGGGCTCATAACCGAGCAACCGCTCCGCGCCCGGGTTCCACGACGCCACGCACCCCTCTCCGTCCAGCATGAAACTCGCGTATTCCTCGAACTCGGCCGTGAGCAGGCGCAATTGTTCCTCCGCGTCGGCCAGCGCGGCATCGAGCTTGCGATGCCGCGCGCGCACATCCGCATCCCGCAGCGACCGGTCGATGGCCGGCGCCAGCAGATGCAAGGTGTCCTTCAACACGTAGTCGTCCGCCCCGCTGCGCAGCGTTTCCTCGTGAATCTGTTCCCGCGGCGCGCCGGTCACAAAAATGAACGGCACGTCCGCGCAGCGACTGCGCGCCTCCGCCAGCGCCGCAAATCCGTCAAACCCCGGCACGCCATGGTCCGACAGAATCACATCCGGCGGATGATGCTCGAGCTCGTGCAGGAAAGCGTCCCGGGAATCCACGCGGCGGGAACGAAAACGCAAGCCTGCTTTCCGCAGTGCGTGATGGATCAGCAACGCGTCCGCCGCCTTGTCCTCGACCATTAAAATGCGAATTTCCCGGTTCATCTCTCGCCCACCGCAAGCGCAGTCTAGGCAACCGCCCCACACTGCTGGAATAGGGTGAACTCCTGCAGCGCCCGAAGAGCGAGGATGGGGTCGACAAAGGCGATGATTCAACACTCAACATGACCCTTCTCCTGTTCCTGGATCGAATTTGTCACCATCGTGAACACAACGGTCTTCTCCGTCGCATCGAGCACGGGCTGTCCCGCCTGGCCGGGCGTCCCGCCCCTGCGTCGGCCACCGTTTCCACCTCCGTCTTCATCTCCTGCGCGCTTTGCTGCCTCAACTCGCGCTCCTTCTCCAGCGCGCGCAACACGATCCGGTCCACCTGCTCGGTAACCGGTTCTTTGCCGAGGGCGGCGCAAAACTGCCTAACGGTAATTCACCGGTCAGCATCTCGTAGAACACCACCCCGGGCGAGTGGATGTCCGCCCGATGATCCACCTCCGCCGCTTACTCGATCTGCTCCGGCGCCATGTAGTGCGGCGTCCCCGGCGCCGCGCCACTGGCCGTCAACCCCGTTCCGCCCCTGACCTCCCCGACGAGCTTCGCGATCCCAAAGTCCGTAATCTTGATCCGCCTTTTTGTGTCCAGCAGGATGTTCTCGGGCTTGATGTCCCGATGCAGCACACCTTCGTCGTGTGCGTATTGCAGCGCCGCGCAAATCGAAGGCACCAGCATCAGCGCCTGTTCCGGCGTAAACCGGCTCGCCCGCATCCCCTGCCACAGATTCACGCCCTCCACGTACTCTATCAGCAGGTAAAAGAAACCGTTGGCCTGCCCGAAGTCGTAAACCGTGACGATGTTCGGATGGTTCAGGCGCGCCAGCAGCCGCCCTTCCCTCGCAAACCGCTCGGCAAAGGCTGGATCTCGTGAAAGCGACCCGGGCAGGATCTTGAGCGCAACGAACCGGTCCCGCTTCGGCTGCCGCGCCTTGTAAACGAAGCCGATGCCGCCCTGGCCGATCAGCTCAATGATCTCCAGGTGCGGAAACGCCGCTCGCACCGCCTCGATTGCTGGCGCCCCGCCCCGCCCCGCGTTCTCCCCGCCCGGGACGGTCGTCGCCGCCGCCTCCGACAACACGCACTTCGGACAAAGCCCCTCCGGCGCGGACTCGGGAATCGGCGCGCTACACTTGCCATCCTCACGAACAGGACCGGCCAGGCGCGTCAGACGCGTCCGCAACCCCGCGGCGCGCCCACCAATCACTGTAGAGCAAACCCCATTCGCTTTCGGCGCGTCGCTGCAAGGTGAAGTGCGCCCGTTCCAGATACTGTCCCGGATCGACCAGTCGCTCCGCGGGAAGCCGCACCACGGCGCGGAAATAGGCATACATCACCCGCTCGATCAGGCGCGCGCGAATCCGCTTCCAGCCGCCACAGGGAATCTGAAAATCCGAAACCAGCCAATTCGCATCCTCCGTGGCCGCAGCCGACAACCTCGACACCGCGCGCTCCAGTTGCCCCGGGTTGAAGCAATCCAGAAAAAAGTTCGTGATGATCAGGTCATACGCTTCGCCGTCCGGCTTCCAGTCCAGCACATCGGAATGCACAAACCTCACCCGATCCGTCCCCAGCTTCCATCTTTCGAGACGCCGCCGGATCTGCTCGAGCATCGGAGCGCTCGCATCCAGACAGGTGAACCGCGCACTGGGAAAGCGCCGGCGGCATTCCACCGCGGACCGTCCGTGGCCTTCACCCGCGAGAAGAACGTTCCGCGGCGCCGGAATCTCGCCCAGAAACCGCGTCCGGCAGCGCTGGAGCTTCTCGCCCGCCACGACGAACTCCATCCAGCGGTAATGCGGCGCCAGCGCGTCAAAGCTCCCCATGCGAAGAACGCCGACACCACCGGCCGCGCCACCACCAGAGACAGGCCACCACCGCGCCCGCGCAATAGGCGATCACGTCGCCGGGGTCGCCTGTGGCGCGCGGCATGATTCGCGGACCCACCCATTCGAACAGAATTGACCAGAATGCAAGATGCGCGGCGACCTCGGAAAACCCGGGCATCGCGTCATGTGTCCGCAAACCCAGGAACCGGTGCAGCCACAGCAACGGCGGCAATGCGCACGGGATCAGCCAGAAATCGTTGAAATACGAGTCGAACAGTCCGCCATGAACCAGCGGTTTAACCAGCCAACGATTCACCGCGTACAGGATGCAACCCGCAATGAACAACGGGTCGCGGCAGTAACCGAACCGGCGCATCCTAGAACAGTGCGAGAATAGCCCAGCCGCCGAGCGCCGCGAGGATGAATTTGAGCAAGAATAATTTGATCATAACAGGGTGATGTTCGGGTCAGTGGTGAAACATTTCAACTCCGCTCGCGGCGGTGTTCCTCTTCCAGGAGACGCATCCGGGCGGAAAGGATCGCTGCGCGGCCCAGATAGCCCACCACCCGCGTGGGTGCGCTGCGCTCCACTACGGGCAAGCGGCCGATGTTGCGGCCCAACATCCGGGCCAAAGCCGTGTGCAGCGGTTCGTCCGGATACGTGACCACGAGATCGATACAGCCCGCCTCCGCAACGGTCATCCTGCCGTCCGGATCCCGCCTGAGCGCCCGCACCATGTCGCCCCGCGTGATGATTCCGGCAAGCCGCTCGCCTTCCACGATCAACGTGCCTTGCCGCCGGCTCACCGGCGAATCCCCGTTGTCGATCAGATTCGAAAGCTCCGCCAGCGTCATCGTGGACGGCACGCACGGCACTTCGCGCTCCATCACGTCGCCAACACGCGCAAGCTCAAACGTATCCACGCTGTATTCCCGCGTGACGTGGTGGCCACGCCGCTCCAGCTTCTCCGTCAGAATCGACCGCCGCATCAGAAGAACGGTCACCCCAAGCGCCGCGACCGAACCGATCAACAGTGCCGGAAGCAGGTTGAAATCGTGCGTGAGCTCCACCGCAAACACCATCGCCGTCAGCGGCGAGCGCATCGTGCCGCCCATCATCGCCGCCATCCCGATCAACGCCCAGAACCCCGTGTCATGACCGGGCAACCGCTCCCCGACGAGCGCGCCCAAAGCTCCACCCATGATCAACAGCGGCGCGAGCACCCCGCCCGACGTTCCCGACCCCAGCGCAATCGCCCACACCAGCGCCTTGGCAACCATCAGCCCGATCAGAACAGCGCCCGCCATCTCCCCGCGCAGCAGCCCATGAATCGTGTCGTAGCCCATGCCCAACACGCGCGGCTCGATGATCCCGCCAATCCCAATGAACACCGCTCCGATTGCTGGCCACCACATCCAATGCAACGGCAGCTTGTGAAACAGGTCTTCGCAGGCGTAAACCAGCACCGTCAGCAACCCGGAACCGAACCCGGCCAACACGCCCACACCGGCCGCAAAGAACAGTTGTTCACCCGATGGAACCGCATGCGCCGGCGCAGGAAAGACCGGACCCGCGCCCAGCAACGGCACGCGCAATACCGACGCAACAATCGCCGCCACTGCCACCGGAATGAAACTCCGAGGCTTCCACTCAAACAGCAACAGCTCCACCGCGAGCAACACCGCCGCCACCGGCGTTGCGAAGATCGCCGACATTCCCGCCGCAGCGCCCGCCACCAGCAGCGTCTTTCGCTCGGCGGCGCTGAGATGAAACTGTTGGGCGAAGATCGAACCAACCGCTCCGCCGGTCATGATGATCGGGCCTTCTGCGCCGAACGGACCACCTGTCCCGATCGAAACCGCCGCGGAGATCGGCTTCAGAACGGCCATTCTGGGTTCGATCCTGCTTCGCCCGAGGAGGATCGCTTCGAGCGCCTCCGGAATCCCGTGTCCGCGGATCTTCTCCGACCCGAACCGCGCCATGAGACCAATGATCAACGCGCCCGAGACCGGCACGGCCAGGACCCAGTATCCCAGGTGATGCCCCGCGGCTTCCACCGGAGAGGCAGACCATCGCTGGTAGAACGCGAGATGGGTGATCACAGCGATGATCCGGACCAGCGCATAGGCGACCACGGAACCGAGCGCGCCCACCACGGCGCCCATCCCGGAAAGCAGCAATACGCGACGGTCGGTGCTGAAGTCCGCCAGCCTGGGGCGCGATGGCTCCCGCGCATCCGCGCACACGGGAGTCGAAGGCGTTGCCGCTGTCCTGGAATCCATAAAGCCGTCGCGTTATATCGTGACACGATATATACGTCAATTCGACTGTGGCGTCCAATGCCCCTCCAATGCTAGCCTCCCTGCATGGCTCCGCGGAAAAAGCTTTCCAAGTCACAATACGAAAACCTGGCGGCGTTCCGATACGCGCTGCGCCAGTTCCTTCGGTTCAGCGAAGATGCCGCCCGGCGCGCAGGGCTCACCCCGCAACAACATCAGGCCTTGCTCGCCGTCAAAGGATTCCCCGGACGCGATACCGTCACGGTCAGCGAACTGGCCGAGCGACTGCAGATCCGCCACCACAGCGCCGTCGAACTCCTCGACCGCCTCGAAAGGCTGAAGCTCGTCCGCCGCGAACACTCGCCGAAAGACCGCCGGCGCGTCATGATCCGATTGACGTCGCGTGGCGAACAACTGCTCGACCGGCTCTCCTCGGCGCACGAAGACCAGCTCCGCCGGGTCGGCCCGGCGCTGAGCGCATCGCTGGCCCAACTCACCGCCTCCGCGAACCCGCCGGGCAAGGTGAGATCGGATGTGTGACCCCTCGCTCGAGGAGTGCTCACCCGCGTGGCTGCGGCGCCTGCGTGCTGCGACGGGCTCACGCGCGAATAACATCCGCCGCAGACTGGCAGTGAACGTTGATGGCCAACTGCGTTCTGCTCCGCTCATTGCTTCAGAAATCCCGCGCGAAACAGCCGAAATCAGCGGCAGTTTCACCCAATCGGAAACCGAAAAGTTGGTCAACAAAATCAACAGTGCCGTCTTCAGGTAATCGCTGCCTGTATTCGCCGATCATCGATCACAACAATCATGCGAACGCCAGCGGCGAAACGCTCGATGCAGGTGAAACGGCGTGGTTGACAGCGAATGGTTGGTTGTGAATGGAGAGAGCGACTGGCGGCGGGGACGCCGCCGGAACCCGCAGGCGAGGACGCCTGCGCTACATGGTCACGCAACTCACCTGCTCTTCCCGCCCGACGACAATTCCACGATGCGATTATACTCCGTCTTTGTCAGCGGAATGACGGAAAGACGCGACTGGCGGACGAGCGCGATGTTCTTCAGCTTCGAATCCTTCTTGATCGCTTCCAGCTCAACAGGCTGCTTCAGCGCCTTCATCGGAACCAGGTCCACACAGGACCAATCGCCTTCCTTCGCAGTCGGATCGGGATACGCTTCTTTCACCACCTTCGCAATGCCGACGACCTTCTTGTCCATGACACTGTGATAGTACAGGACCAGGTCGCCCTTCTTCATCGCGCGAAGATTGTTCCGCGCCTGAAAATTCCGAACACCGGTCCACGCCGTGCGGCCGTCCTTGACGAACGCCGCCCAGGCGTACGATTCCGGCTCCTGCTTGACCATCCAGTAATTCATTGGGCGGAAGATATCGGCCGACCGCATCCACCGCAACCGCGGCGGCAGGACCATATGTTCGATTCCCCCTCCGCTCGTGCGCCTGCGGAACTCGGAGCCTCACGCTCCGTCCACGTGCTGCGGCTGGTCCCGCCCTGCGGGACACAACCGCGCTCCAAACCCCGGGTCGATCACTCTCCCAACGAATTCCAGCCCCCCGCGTCAATCGTAAATCGTCAATCGCAAATCCCGATGGATGTTCCTCGAAATACTCCTTTCGTTCCATTTGCATCTTCTTTGTCGGGGATATGATTCCACCTCAGCACAAGCCCGGACCATTTGCGGGCCAAACTTTTTGCCTATGAGAAAGAGTATGCCGATCAGCGTTATGGCGTTGGCCCTGATGCCGCTTATTGCCGGCCCGGCACTGGCCGACGATGTTTCCGGCGTGGACGGAGCCCCTGCCCCGCTGTTCCGTGGCATGGGCAATCATCACCACGCAGTCACCACCAAATCCCGAACCGCCCAGCGGTACTTCGACCAGGGCCTGACCCTGTGCTATGGGTTCAATCATCCCGAGGCGATCCGCTCATTCCGCGGCGCGCTGCACCACGATCCGCAGTGCGCCATGGCCTATTGGGGCATCGCCTACGCCAGCGGCCCGCATGTCAATCGGCCCATGACGCGCGAGGACAATGATCGCGCCTGGGCGGCGATTCAAAGAGCCCTGGCGCTCAAGGCGCATGTCACACCGAAGGAGCGCGCGTTCATCGACGCGATGGCCACCCGTTACCAGGCCGAGTTCAAGGAAGATCGCGCCGACCTCGACAAGGCGTTCGCCGATGCCATGCGTGAACTGGTGAAACAGTATCCGGATGATCTCGACGCGCAGACCATCTTCGCGGAAGCGTTGATGGACACGATGCCGTGGGATTACTGGCTGAAGGACCGCACTCCCAGGCCTGAAACAAAAGAGGCGTTCGCGGCACTGCAATTCGTGCTCAAGCGCAACCCGGATCATCCGGGCGCCACGCACTACTTCATCCATGCCGTCGAGGCCGGACCGAATCCGGAATGGGGCTTGCCGTCGGCCGATCGCCTGTTGGAACTCGTCCCGCAGGCCGGCCATCTGGTTCATATGCCGTCGCACATCTATATGCGTGTCGGGCAATATGACGACGCGGAGATCGCCAATCGCCGCGCCGTGAAAGCCGATCGCTCCTACGTCCAGAGCTGCGCGGCGCAGGGTTTCTATCCCGGAGTCTATTATCCGCACAACGAGCACTTCCTGTGGTTCGCCACCTTCTTCCAGGGCCGAAGCGCCGACGCTCTCGCCTCCGCCAGAAAAACGGCCCAGATCGCGGTCGACAACTTCTGCGGTCCGAACAAAGCCGTTGAAGGTCCCCGGTTCCGTCACCTGCCCTGGCTCACGCAGGCGCGCTTCGGGAAGTGGGATGATGTCCTGAAGGCCCCTCAACCGCCGTCCACGAACGACTTTCTGATTGATCGTGTGATGTGGCATTTCGTACGCGGGCTTGCCTGTGCGGCGAAAGGAAATGCCGAAGCCGCAGCGCGCGAACACGACGCCCTGAAGCGACTGGTGGAAAGGGGCGAAACTGTGAAGCTGGACGATCCCGCGTTCCCCACCACAGGCGTGCTGGCGGTGGCGAATCACTGGCTGGCCGGCAAGGTGGCCGAGGCGAAGGGCGACACAGCCGCGGCGATTGATCACCTGCGCAAAGCGGTCGAGGCCGAAGACGCGTTGCCGTACATGGAACCACCCTACTGGCCCGTTCCCGTCCGGCCCGCACTCGGCGCCGTCCTGCTGAAGGCGGGGAAAGCGAGCGAAGCGGAAGAGGTCTTCCGCAAAGACCTCCAGGAATGGCCGCGCAACGGCTGGGGCCTGCTCGGACTGGAACAAAGCCTCCGCGCCCAGGGCAAAGCCGACTCAGCCGAAATCGTTCGCCGCGAATTCGAAGCCGCCTGGAAACGGGCCGACGTGAAACTCGACCTCGCCTGGTTCTGAGGATCGGCTGGAAATCAGATCTGATCAGGAGCGGAAGCAGGGCCGTGGGAGACGACGCGCTGATGCGTCCTCTCCCCGGCCCTCCGTTCTGGAGGCATCGAATTCAACACTCACCGCCGTCGCCCTTCATCGGATGTTCGATGCTGGATACTGGATGTTTCCAGGGGTTCTGGCGGCGGGGACGCCGGCGCTACGCGTTAGGGCGTTGAATGTTCGGCGTTGGATGTTGAATGTTCGGACTCCTGGCTTGCTTCAGCGTTCCGGGTCCAGAATTTGGACGGGCGTTTGCAGGATTTTCTGATTCCAGAAATTGCGCAATCTGCCGGCGCTGTCGCGATACGCCATGCAGCGGAAACCGCAGGATTGCACGACCAACAGCCTTGGAAGGCCGTTCCACTTTGAGTTCTTAGGGTTTGGCGATGCCATATGCCACGGCCGGATGCAGGAATGAGGCCAACCCCGCCAACTCCCGTTATCCCGTTGCGTTCGGGCAGGAGAATTCTGCGGATCTCATGGATTATTCTATTCTCTTCTTCTACCACCCCGCTCTGCTTCGCTATGTAGAATCGAAACCGCCGACCGCCGGAAACCGTCCGGGAACATGAAAGTCCGGTTCAGGCAGTGACTCTATGGCGAACGCGCTCGCGTCAACGCGGCATTGGCGCCGCATCCAACTCGAACCATGAATATGCAATCCACCATCGAAACACCCCAATCCGGCGGACGCCCCGATCCGAGATCAGCGTTCGATCCGTTTCGAGTCCTGCGCACGCTTTGCAATGTATGCTCGCTCCTGATCGGGCTGGCCCTGCTTCTCGCAATCGTTCCCTTCCCCGCCGGCGCAGCCCAGGCGACAGCGGCGGCCGGAGAGTCCGCCGAAAGCGCGCTGTCCGACACCAACCGCTTTCCGCAACCCGTCACATTCACCGCTCAGCAGGACCATCGGCACATGATGGAGCAATTGGGAATCCAGACCCTTCGCCCCGGCGCAAACCCGAACAACCCCAACGCGCCGAACGCGGTCAATTACGACGAGGCGAAGGCCAACCCCTACCCCAACCTTCCGGACCCGCTCGTTCTGAACAACGGGCAGCGCGTGACCACACCGGAAATGTGGTGGCAACTGCGCCGCCCGGAAATCGTCGAACTCTTCGACCGCGAGGTTTACGGGCGCGTGCCCTCCAACGTGCCGCCCGTGAACTGGGAAGTCGTGCGGACCACGACTTCGACGAACGGCGAGATTCCCGTCATCACAAAGGAACTCCGGGGACACGTGGATAACTCGTCGTATCCGCTCATCAACGTGGACATTCAGCTCACGCTCACCACTCCGGCAAACGCGACGCGCCCGGTGCCGGTGATCATGGAGTTCGGCTTCGGCGGGTTCGGCGGGTTCCGTCGCGGAACCAATGCGCCAGCCGGCACGAACACATTGGGCCGGCGCGGCTTCGGCGGGGGCTTCGGCGGCGGCGGGCCGAGCTGGCAACAGCAGGTCCTCGCCAAAGGCTGGGGCTATGCCATCATCGTTCCCAGCAGTATTCAGGCGGATAACGGCGCGGGACTGACGCGCGGCATCATCGGTCTCTGCAACAAAGGCCAGCCGCGAAAACCCGAGGATTGGGGCGCGCTCCGCGCATGGGCCTGGGGTGCCAGCCGGGCGCTGGATTATTTCGAAACCGACCCGCATGTGGATGCGAAGCAGGTCGGCATCGAAGGACTTTCCCGCTATGGCAAGGCCGCGCTTGTGGCCATGGCGTACGATCAGCGCTTTGCCGTGGGCTTCATCGGTTCCTCCGGCGAAGGCGGCGCAAAATTGCATCGCCGTGTCTTCGGTGAGCTCGTCGAAAACCTTACCGGATCGGGCGAGTATCACTGGATGGCCGGGAATTTCCTGAAGTACGGCGGGCCGCTGAACGCCGGCGATCTGCCGGTGGACGCGCACATGTTGATCGCCCTGTGCGCGCCGCGTCCCACGTTCATCAGCTATGGCGCGGCCGAAGGCCCGGGCGCCGAAGGCAAATGGGTGGACCAGCGTGGCAGCTTCATGGCCGCCGTCGCCGCCGGTCCCGTGTACCGCCTGCTTGGGAAGAAGGATCTCGGGACGACCGAGTTTCCGGACGTGGAAACGGCCTTGATCGAAGGCGAACTGGCCTGGCGCCAGCACAGCGGCGGTCACACCACAGGCCCGAACTGGCCGACGTTCCTCGAGTGGGCCGGACGTTATATCAAACCCTGAGCAGTCACGCGTCAGGATTTGCGATTGACGCGGGTATTCGGCAGCTCCGGGAGTTCGCCGCCGGGTCAAGGGACTGCGACTCTGCGAGTCGCAGCGGCGCCCGACAGCATTACCTGCCGGAAATCCACATCTGGTCGGGCGTCCCTTGACTTCGCACGGCGCTGCGGGTCTTAGACCCATCAACTCTGAATCGACAATCGCCCATCATCAGCGATCGACCCCGTTCACCGTCCGCGGCTGGCCCATGCCTTGTATCGCTCGCGGTAGTTGTAACCGAAGTGATCGATCGAAAGCTCGTTCCGTGTCTTGTACCTCTTGAAAATCTTCGTGATCTGCCCATCGGTCCACGCCGCCAGCGAATCCTCGCGCGCCTGCACCATGCGCTCCCAGAGCAGCGCCTTTTCCCCGGGCTTCATCTCGGGAATCATTTCGACGTACGCGTTGTACGTCCGCTGAGCTCCGGGCGAGCGCGTGATCCGATCCAGCAGTTCAATCGTCTTTTCCTCGCCGATCTCCTTTCGCAACGCCCGCAGGAACCCATGGATCTGCGGAGCGAACTCCGCGTAGATCGGGTCCAGTTGCTCGGTTGACACCGTGAGCGCCTTCAGTTCGTCCTTTTCCTTCCCGTTGGTATTGTCGCGGGCGGCGTCCCAGGCGGCCCATGCGGCGTCGAGTTTCTCCTTCACCTCCTGGTTCCACGCCCAGACCCTGCCGTAATGCTCGGTGATCAGCGCGGCCACCTTTCGCGTTTTGGCCTCGTCGTTCAGCTCCAACTGCGCCGCCAGACGTTGTCCCTTGTTGGTCACGTCGCGCTGAATCGCTTCGGGCAGTTCAGGCGTCCACCACGCTGGCGGGTTGCCTGCATCAATCGCAGCCTGCACTCTGGCCGCAACCGCCGCCGCCGATTCCGCGTGCGCGCAAGGGATGGACAGGGCAACCGCACAAACGATCGTTAGAAGTGAAGCACGTCTTTTCATGCCGGTAAGGGTTCTGGTTACGCCAGCAAACTATTGAGGCCGCGCCGTCCCGCAAATGAGTTATCTGCCAAAACCCTTGAGCTTTCTGCAGGGCGCGTATCGGTGTTACGTAGCGCAGCCGTCCCCGGCTGCGGGTTTACGGGGCGTCCACGCCCGCTGTTCCTTCTTACAAACACCAGGATTGCCGGATACCCCCGAGAACGTTTAATCGTCTGAAGCTTGAGTCTGGCAACTGCAATGAACACATGAAGAACCCTCCACGCAGAACACAACGGATCACTGGATTGCTGCTGTTGTTTGGAGTGGCGTTAATAGCCCAGGCGCAGTCACAGGGCGGCGATCGCTCGATCGCGTCTCCCAACAGCACCGCTGCAGCACCGACGCATGCGGATCACACAAACTCCGTCAAAGTGATCCGCGACATCGCGTATCGCGAAGGAGCGAGCAAGGCCTGGCGCCTGGACCTCGCCATGCCGGTGGAACCGCCAACCGAGTTGCGTCCGGCGCTGGTGATCGTCCATGGCGGCGGCTGGAGAACAGGTTCCAGAACCGTCGATGTTTTTCAGAGGATGATGACCAATTACGCGAGCAAGGGTTACGTGACGATCAACGTTGATTACCGCCTGACCGGTGAAGCTCCGTTTCCGGCCTGCATCGAGGATGTGAAGTGTGCGGTGCGCTGGCTTCGCGCCCACGCAGCCGAGTATCACGTCGATCCGGATCGGATCGGCGCTTACGGTCACTCCGCAGGCGCGCACCTTGCCATGATGCTGGCCATGGTTCCAAAGTCCGCAGGACTCGAAGGAGATGGCGGCTGGACCGAGTTTTCCAGCCGGGTCAATGCCGTCGCCGCCGGGTCGCCTCCCACCGAACTGGGCAGAGACACGCCCATGGCGAAAACGGAATGGTGGCCGATCGGATACATCTCGGCGGATCAGCCTCCGATGCTCCTGATTCAGGGCGGCGCAGACCGGATCGTCCGGCCCGAACTGACGGAGGATTTCGTGCAGAAGATGAAAGCCAAAGGAGCCAATATCGAATACCTCAGGATCGATGAAGCCGGGCACGACGTTGCTTATTCACAGAGTCTGGAAATCACCGACCCGGCGATCGAGAAGTTCTTCGCCACACATCTCAAACCGAAGGGGTCCAGCCGTCCCTGAGACACGCTGCGACTTTCTGCCAACGGGTTTGCATCGATGAATTTCGGATGTTCTCCCGCTGTCCGCCTCAACCGTGCTGGTGCTCCTGAATGTACTCCTGTTTGAGGCCGAGTTTCTCAGGCGCGTGGAGCACGAGCATCTTCATCCGGATATCGGCGGGGATCTCGCGCGCCGTCAGCCTGGACACCACGATCATAAGACCGATGGCCAGCGGCACGGCCCAGATCGCCGGCTGCTCGCAAAGGATGCGCCACATCGGATGTTGCGCCCAGAACTCGTTCAGCGGGCGGAACGCGGCGAACAATTCCCCCGTCCTGCCCGGCGCAACGGACAGGCTGCTGAAGCTGGTTGCCGAAATGGCAATCATCGCGGCGAGGCCGCCCGCCAACATGCCTGCCGCCGCTCCTTTCATCGTCAGCCTGCGCCACCAGACGCTCATGAAGAGCAACGGAAAATAGCTCGCCGCCGCGATGGCAAACGCCTGGCCCACCATGAAGTTGATCTCCAGCGGCTCGACAAAACATCCCAGCAGCACGGCCACGCCGCCAATCAGCACCGCCGCCACTCGGAACATCCGCATGCGCTGCGCCGCCGTCGCCCCCGGACGCAACATCCGCCCGTACACGTCGTGCGCCAGCGCGCCGGTCATCGACACCAGCAAGCCGCTGAACGTGCTCATGAACGCGGCGAACGCCCCTGCGCAGGTGATCCCGCTGAGAATCGAACCCAGCGGTGCGTATCCGTCGTTCAACAGGCGCGGCAGTTCCAAAACCACCTTGTCGGTGCCCTTGACTCCCACGCCCGCGTACAGCTCGGGCAGCAGGTTTCTGCCGAACACACCGAACACAGGCGGGAACACGTAGAACGTGCCGATCAGGATCATGACCCACATGGTGGTGCGCTTCGCCGCGGCGCCGTCGGGGTTCGTATAAAACCGCACCAGAATGTGTGGCAATCCCGCCGTCCCGCACACCAGCGCGATGATCAACGAATACGTGTACAACAGCGAGTAAAGCCTGCCCTCCTCAGGCGGCAGGTTCGCCGCCTTCGCCGCGCGGCTCGTCAGCGGACCAAACGGCGCAATCCAGCTCGCGTCCGACGGCGCCGCCTCGGGCAAAGACCTGCGAACAATTGCCGCGTGATTCGTTCGTCCCGGGCTGCCCGCCACGATGTCCCGGGCAACCCCGGCGACGGCAGCCGGCAGGTCAACGGAATGGGCGCCAACGTTCACGCTCGCCACCGCATTGCTGCCGTAATCAACCACTGCAAGTCGTGCCGGTCCGGCCGATGCCTCATAATACTTGCCGCTGTATTCCGCCCCGGGAACTGCCGTGGTGCCGGGTGTATTCGCCTCCCCGGCGGACGTCTGGGAAGCCTCTGAGGCAGGCTGCATCGGCACTTCGCCCGGAATTGGGTTCGATTGGATGCCGGTTCCGTTGGCGCCGAGTTGTCTTCCGTAATGCCCGTAAACAGCCATCAGCACGAAAATCGGCGCTGAGATGGCGAACATCTTCACCCAATACTGGAACGCCTGCACCAGGGTGATGCCTTTCATTCCGCCCAACGCCACGTTCAACGTGATGACCGCGCCGACCAGAAACACACCCGCCCAATACGGGAGGCCCGGAAAGATGTACGCCAGCGTCGTCCCGGCGCCCTTCATCTGCGGCATCGTGTAGAAGAATCCAATGAACAGCACAAACACGACGGCGATCTTTCGAAACAGCGGCGAGTCGAAGCGTCCTTCGGCAAAGTCCGGAATCGTATACGCTCCGAACCGCCGCAACGGCCCTGCAATGAACAGCAACAGGAACAGATACCCGCACGCGTAACAGACCGGATACCACAGCGCATCGTAACCGCTGCTCATCACCATTCCCGCTATCCCCATGAAACTCGCCGCGCTCAGATATTCGCCCGAGATCGCGCTCGCGTTCCACCCGACACTGACACTCCTGCCCGCCACGAAAAAATCTCCTGCTGTCCGGGATTTCTTCGCGGACCAGAATCCCATCCAGATCGTCACAAAAACCGTCGCCGCGCTGAACGCGAGGATATAGGGATCGATGTTCATGCTGTGTCCGTTCCGCAGTGGTCGCGCCGCCCGGGGATCAAGGAACCGTTTCGGCCGCCGGCTCGGGCCGGCCCGTCACCTCGGCAACTTCGGACTCCTCCAGCGCAATCGAACGCCGGATGAAGTAGAAGGAGATCGCCCACACCGCCGGGAAGAATCCCAGCCCCAGCAGAAACCAGGAAAGGGTGAAACCCAGGATGCGCCGCGACATGAACTCGGGAAAGAAGTAGTTGGCCAGGGGCAACCCGAACAAGACCACCACGAAGGCAGCTGCGCATCCTATCGACAGCCGAAGCTGCTTGCGCATGAGCGAATGGAGAAACGCCTCGCTGTGCGGGTCCGTTTGCGGGGAACTCATGTCCGCGTGTTTAGCAGAAGCCCAGGTGCTTTAGCAAGAACGAGCCTCGCAGCGGCCCCTTGCATCGCACGAGGCGCCGACGCTCCCGGCGACGCCTCTGCGAATCAGCAAACCCCGGCAGCGCACCCGCCATCACGGCACGAGCAGCACACGATAGAACCGGTTCGTCGTCCCGACCGCGTCTTCGAACGACGCCGTTGAATCCCCGGCAACCACATCGGGCGACAGATCGGTCCAGCCGCCGTCGCTCAGACTTTCCGTGTACTGCACACGGTAGGTCGCGCCCGGGATGGACGTCCACGAAAGGGCAATAGCAGAGTTCGAGACCACGCTCGCCTGAACCTCCAGCGCGGGAACAACCGTCACCAGGAAGAACAGCATGTCGCCAAGCTGCGGCTCGCCGCTGTCCAGCACCTGGATTCCAAACCCGGTGGTGCTGTTCACATACGCTTCATCCGGCGCCCAGAAGAACACGCCCGTCACCGGGTCCAGCTCCGCCCCGGGAGGCGCGCTCCAGAAACTGAACGTCAGCGTGTCCGCCGGAATATCGGCATCCGTCGCCACATTCGTAAACACCAGCGCGGTCCCGAAATGAATCGTTCGATCCGCCACAGGCGTCAGGATGGGCGGATCGTTGACCTGTTGCACCGTCACCTGGAAGGATCGGTTCGTCGTCGCAAAACCGTCGCTCACCATGATCGTCACCGTGCACTCGCCATGCTGATCCGGCTCCGGGAACAGTGAAATGGTCCGCATCTCGCCAAAGCCTCCGAGAAACACATTGGCCTCCGAAAACAGGTTCGTATCCGAGACGGAAGCCGTCACGATCAGGTCTTCCGCGTCCGATTCCGCGTCCTTGACGGTGAAGGACACAGGACCGAACAAATTGTCCTCGAATGTCATACCGTCTGGAATCGGCGAAATCTCCGGCGGCGCATTGATCGTGAAGCCGACCGCCGCGGTGTTGTTCATCGTAAGCGGGTCCAGAACGGATGAAGTAGCGTCGGCCGAGTTCACCCAGATCCCCGGCGTCACTGCCTCCGCGACGAGCTCGAGTTGAGCGACCTCGCCGTTGGTCAGGTTTCCGACCAGCCAGACGACGTGGTTCCCGCTGTTCGTGCAGATGCCCCGGTCCGGTGCCGCGGAAATGAACTCGAGCGCTCCCGGCAGGGTATCCGTCAGAATGACGTCCTCCGCGGTGTCGCTCCCGAGATTGGTCACGGTGACGGTGAAACTGAACTGGCCGGCGGGATTGGTGAGCGTTGGGAACACGGCCTGCCCGGTTGCCAGATCGGCCGTGGGCCAGGTGCCCGCGCAGCACGTGCTGTTCTCCAGCAGCAAGTTCAACCGCCAACCTGCCGCCACGTGCCCCAGGTCCCCGGAACTGTCGTCAACAATGTAGAGCGACCACGTACCGTTCGGATCCAGCCCCTTCATGTCGGACAACGTATCGTCGAATGGTCCCGGCGGAGCCGGCGCGGGGAATGGGTCGTTCTTCCCGGCATAGTTCGCCGGCCGATACGTTCCTGAACCGAGCATCGATGAATCCGGCACTGCAGAAAACGCGGTGTCATCGAAGGTCACCGTCGAGCCGCTGATGCTCCCCGATCCACCGGCATCCGACATCAGCACGATTTTCTGTCCCTGCGGTCCTACAAGCAACACGTCAAGGTCGTCGGGGAACGTGTGAGTAAGCCCGACGAGCGTCACCGTCACTTTGCTGATGATTCCGGTAACGCCCGTCACGACGATCGTGGACGGGTATTGGCTCGCGATACCGGCGCTTCCGCTTGCGGGAATAGCGATGAACATGGAGTTGGTGGCATGCAGCATTTCGAGCGTCTGCACCCCGGCCCGCATCGTGCCGAAGACGAACTCAGGATCCAACGTGCCTTCCTGCACCTGGAAAACAGGCTGGAAAACATCCCCGCAACCCGCCGTGGCCGTGAACGAGAAGGAACGCATCGCCGTTCCGCCCGGCGGTATCGACCCGAAATCCTGAGGCGCGCCCGGTGAGTTCACATGGTTCGTGGCCAGCAGCGTCACGACCAGGTTCGTCGTGGCCGCTGTGCCGACATTCCGCAATTCCACGTCCACGGTCACGGTCTCACCCGGGTCGATCGCGCCGTTGGCCGGTGGGCAGTTTTCGCCAATGACCGCGAAACTTTCCGGTACGATCACCGCAACGGGACTCTGCCGGGCGTTGTAGATCACAAGCGCGAAATCCTGATCCAGCAAGGGAGGCTGGTTCGGCACGCCGTCGGAATTGATATTCGCCGCGGTGACGGTGACGGCGAAATTGCCGGACAGCCCCGCCGGGAGAAACACGCTTTCGACGTTGTTGCGAGGGTCCGCCTGGCCTCCCGTCACGGAGAACTCGCCGTCAAAGACATTGCCCTTGAACGTCTGCCCTCCCACGGTCACCGTCAGGTCCAGGTCGTTGTTATACGCGCTCCCAAAGGTGCTCCCCGGGGCGTCCGTCCATGCGAGGGTCACCCGAAAAGATTTCGACGGATCCGCAATGGTGCCCGTGAAGACGCGCGTCTGGCCAGAGGCGGTGAAGGTATCGGACGCTTCCTGGTCCCGCAGGATCCGCTCCGCGTCGTCCAGCGCCATCCCAAGGTTGACCGCGCCCATCCCCTGCCCTGAGGACCACAGACCGCCGGCATCCAGACCGTCGAGGAACCTCGCCGTGTTGATCAGAAAGGCCTTGGTCATGGCAGGCGAAGGCGGCGCCATGCCGTGGTTGATGAAATGCTGCCGAAGCAGCGCGCACGCGCCGGCTACCGCCGGAGTGGCATGGCTTGTGCCCGAAGACACCGTGTAGAACTGCTGGCCGAGCGGGAAAAAATTGTCGGGATCACCCATGCTCCCGCCACCGAACAACGCGCACACTCCCGATGCATTGAAGCAGAACGCCGCGCTGCCCACTCCGTTGGTGGTGGCCGGGCCCGACTGCGCCACACCGCCCGTGATATGTGTGCCCGGCGCCACAAGGTCGGGCTTGCTCCGACCGTCGGCGCAGGGACCCCGCCCCGAAAACACCGCTATATCGTTGATATTGTCCGCATCGCTATCAAAAGCGCCACAGCCATCCTGTCCGCCAGAGGAATTCCCGCCTTCCGCAAGCGACAACGATCGAAAGCTCTCGCTCGCGCCCACCGTGATCACGTTCTTCGCCGAACCCGGCGAGCTGATGCTGGACTCTTCGGGCCCCGCATTTCCGGCGGCAAAGACGATTACCATCTCCTGGTTTCCCGGCATCGGCACCGCCGAGCCCGCGGGTTGCGCGTCCCGCACCAAAGCGTCGTAGGCTTGCGCATCAATGTCATACTCGCCGAAGACTTCCGCTCCCCAACTGTTTGCACTGATGCGCGCGTTGTTCTGATACGCCCGCGCCTGCAAATCCTGGTAAATCGGGTTGGTGAACAGGTCGGGATCGAAAATCACCGACGCCCCCACGTTCACGAACGGGCACACACCCAGTCCATAGGAAAAGCCGCTCGAATCGCCATGCGGAAATCCCTCGAGCGCGCTGTAACCCGCCAGAATATGCGCGTTCAGCGTCCCATGGCCGTCGCAACCCACCAGCGTGCTCCCCACGTTCGGAAAGCCTTCCAGCCGGCTATAAACCACCCGACTCAATCCTGCCGGATCTCCTTCCAAACGCAGCGCAAAATGCCCCACGTCCGTCGTCCCGTTGTCCACACCGCTGTCGGTGACGTCCACAACGAACCCGGACGCCGCAAACTGCGCCTGCGAGAAGCCCTTCGATACCAGCCAGTCCAGATATCCCGGACCCGAAGGGCCCACGCCGCTCAGGTTGCCCGCGACGATCTGGCTCTGTCGCTCGTCCAGCTTGCGGCGGGTGGCATAGACGGTGATGGACACAACGTCGGGTTGGCCCGCCAGTTGATCAATCACGGCCGGCGGCAGTGCGACGACCACATTGACGTAACCCAAAAAGGCGGTTTGGCGCTGAATGGGCGCGAGGCGCAACTGATCGATTAAAGCCAGCGTTCCGGCGTTCGCCTGGGGATCCTCAACCAACTGGATCGCAAATGTCTCGGCGCCCACTCCCCCAGCTGCCGCCTTCCGGGCACGCGGACTCAGTTTGAAACCCGGCTGAAACTCCCCTTCCCACTGGACCGCCTTCTCCTGATCTGCCCACGCCTGAAGTCGCCCCAGCGCCGTGGCATCGCCGTAAATCAGATACGCGTTCTGCGGCACGTAGCTGACCACGCGAACCCCGGTCTGCTCGAGCATTGCCCGCCAATCCGGCCGTACGGGCCCCGCAAACTGAATCAGGTGAAGCCGTTGTCCGGCAAAATTCCCCAGGAGACGCCGTGCTGTCCCGCCCGGATCCGTTCGAGTATCCAGCGGGCCGGCATTCAGGTGAATAAAGTGCGACGCTTCGGCCGATTCCACCCCGTCCGGCAGCCCGGACCCGGGAAGTTCCGCTTCGATCACCTGGAAACTCCCGTAGTCGGCGATCATCGTGCCGCCCGAGGACAGCAGGGAAGCCGTCTTCAGCGGATCGTGAACGCGCAGTTTCCGAGGAGCGGCGGAGCTTTCCCGGCACGCGAGCAGGCAACAGAGGGAGCAGACCAGGATGACGAGTCCTCTCCTTGCCTGCGGCCGAAGACAGCCGTTCCTCGGCCGCCACCACTGCGGGAAAAGCATGGCGCCAAGTATGCCCGCCGGACGTGCGAAGTCAAACGCGTGGTGTATGTTGCCGCTGTTTCTCACTCCCGCTTGCGTCCGGGGCGAACCGAGGGAATTCTGTGTCGAAAATGTCGCCCTCCCCTCGCTTTCCCTCGCAGAGAGGAGCGGAAGACAACCGGAACCCTGCGAAGACGCGCCCATGAAACCCTCGTCGGGGTTAATAATCTTGACCTGTCTCCAGACCGGCTCTTAATGTGGGCCCGCGTTAGGCAAATTCATGTTTGCGCAAGTAAAAACCCTGTTCTCCAATGATATCGGGATAGACCTCGGGACAGCCAATTCCCTCGTTTATGTTCGTGATCGAGGCATCGTTCTGAGAGAACCTTCCGTCGTGGCGATTCAGGCGGGCACCACCAACGTCCTCGCAGTCGGCGAAGAGGCAAAACGCATGCTGGGACGCACGCCGGGCAATATCGTGGCCATCCGGCCCATGAAAGACGGCGTGATCGCGGACTTCGAAATCACCGAAGCCATGCTCCGCCATTTCATCCAGAAGGTCCATCACCGAAAGCTCATTGCACCCCGCGTCGTCGTCGCGGTGCCCTCGGGCATTACCGAGGTCGAGAAAAGGGCCGTCAAAGACTCCGCCACCCATGCGGGCGCCCGCGAAGTTTACCTCATCGAACAACCCATGGCCTCGGCCATCGGGGTCGGGCTCCCCGTCCATGAACCGGCGGGCAACATGATCGTCGATATCGGCGGAGGCACCTGCGAAATCGCAATCATCTCCCTCGCCGGCATCGTCTTCAGCCGCAGCCTGAGGGTCGGCGGAGACGAATTCGACGAAACGATCGTGGCGCACATGAAGCGAGCCTATAACCTGATGATCGGTGAACGCACAGCGGAAGAAATCAAGATTCGCATTGGCTCTGCCTTTCCGCTGGAGCAGGAATTAACCATGGAAGTAAAAGGCCGCGACCTGAGCGCAGGTTTGCCGAAAACCCTGACCATTCGCTCCGAGGAAATTCGCGAAGCCTTGCAAGAGCCGCTTTCACAAATATTGGAGTCCGTCCGCATCACGCTCGAACGATGCCCCCCGGAGCTGTCCGCCGACCTGGTGGACCGCGGCATTGTCATGGCTGGCGGTGGCGCGCTGTTGCGCGGCATCGACCGGCTCGTCGCCGAGGAAACCGGCCTTCCCGTCACTATCGCCAGCGACCCGCTGAGCGCCGTGGCCGAAGGCACCGGCCGCGTGCTGCAGGAACTCCAGTTCCTGAAACGCGTCTCTTCCAACTCCCGTTAACGACCGTGGCTCTTCCTCCGCCTTCACCGTCATCAGAGATCGCGCGGCCCGACCGCGACGAATCTGATGTCACGTAAACAAGTCCGAAATCCGAAATCCGAAATCCGGCCGGCCGCCGGACGCAATCGGCGCTGCCTCGCGCCCGGCTCTCCACCCGCTCCCGGCCCTCGGACTCCGGCCATCACGCCATGCTGAGACGCTCGCATTACATGGCGCTCGGCGCGGTCGCACTGGTGATCCTGGTCATCCTGAACCTGCCGGCCCAAAGCGCCTCCCGGCTCAAGCTCGCTATCGGCAGCCTTTTCCTCCCGCTCTTCGGCCTCGCCACCTCCGGACAACAGGCCGCGGAACGCGCCGCCGACACCCTGACCCCGCGCTCCCAACTGGTCCGCGAAAACGAACAACTCCGCCGCGAAAACGCCCAGCTCCGGCTGCACGCCGTCCAATCCGCCGAGATCTTCCGCGAAAACGCCCGCCTCAGGCAGTTGCTCGGCTGGCAACAAAAACAACCCTGGAAACTCAAGCTCGCCCACGTCGTCCTGCGCGACCCCGCAAACTGGTGGCGCACCCGCCAGATCGACCTCGGCAGCCGCGACGGCATCCGCCCCGACCTGCCCATCCTGAGCCCCGAAGGCTACCTCATCGGCCGCGTCGGCGCCGTCAGCCTGACTCACTCACAGATCGTCCTGCTCGGCGACCCCACTTGCCGCGTCGCCGCGCTGGTCGAGAACGAAGCCCGGGACACCGGCATGATCGGCGTCGCCGGACCATTCGACGGGTCTCTCGTCGAAATGTCCTTCCTGCCCCCCAATGCGGTCCTGAAACCCGGGCAGAATGTGTCAACAAGCGGTCTCGGGTCCATCTTTCCAAAAGGCATTCCCATCGGAAAAGTGGTCGATTTCCGGCCTGTGGAATACGGCCTGAGCATGCAGGCGCGCGTCAAACTCGGCGCCAACCTCAGTTCGCTCGAAGAAGTATGGGTGTTGTTCCCATGAAAAGGCCGAAATCCGAAATCCGCAATCCGAAGGAACGGCTATGATCGCGCTGAACACCGTTCTCATCCTGCTCGCCGCATTTCTCGGGGCCTTCTGGCAATCCGCGTTCCAGGGGATTTATCGCCTGCTCGGCGCCCAGATCGACCTGCTGCCCGCCCTCATCGTTTACGCCAGCCTTTCCTCCGGGCTCCCGACCATCACCCTGACCGCGCTGCTGGGCGGCCTGTTCGTGGATTCACTCTCCGCCAATCCGCTCGGGGTGAGCGTGCTTCCGCTCCTGATCGTCGGACTTGTGTTTTACTCGAAACGCGATCTCATTCTGCGAGACCAGTTGTTCGCCCAATGCGTGCTGGGCTTCATCGCCAGCGCCGTCGTTCCCGCGCTGACGGTCCTGTTGATCCTCACCAAGGGTCACTCCCCCCTGCTGGGCTGGGGCTCACTGTGGCAGTGGACCGTCATGAGCGCCGCCGGCGCGGTGGCCACTCCGGTCTGGTTCGGCCTGTTCGGCCTGTTCGACCGCGCTCTCAATTACAGCCGGTCCGCCGAAACCACGTTCCGGCCCGACCGCGAAATCCGGAGAGGGAGAAGATGAACGTATGATTTTCGACCAGCTCAAGAAGAGCGATCCGCATTTGCGGTTCCTTGCGGCACTGTTCGCCGCCGGGATCAGCGTGCTCCTGACCGGCCTCTGGTGGGTCCAGATCGTCACTTCGCGCAATTATCGCGAGAACCTCGAGACCCAGTCGTTCCGCACCATCCGCGTTCCCGCCGCGCGCGGCGAAATCCTCGACCGCAACCGCATTCCGCTCGCCGAAAATCGCCCGGTTTACAGCATCTGTCTCTACCTCGAGGAACTTCGAAAGGAATTCGACGCGGCGGGCCAGAAGGAAGTCCGCGGCATCCGGGCCGAACTCGCCTCGAGAATGGCCGCCGAAGAGCAACGGCTCGGTCGCGAACTCACTCCGGAGGAGCGGCAACGGTTCAAACTGACCCGGAAACAGATCGACCAGATCTACGAACGAGCGCGTTGCAACGTTGTCAGCAATATCGTCGCGCGCATCAGCCAATGCATCCGCAGACCGCTCTCCTTCAATCCGGAACATTTTACCCGGCATTACGAACGCGAGCGCGTCCTGCCCTATCCCGTTGCGGAAAACATCACCGCCGCCGAGATCGCCCGGTTCGAGGAACGATCAGAAATCTTCACCGGCGTGGACATCGAAACCCAGGCGATCCGCGTTTATCCCCACAAGGACACCGCCGCCCATGTGCTCGGTTACCTGCGCTTCAACGACGAATCCATGGAGGGCGAGGAAGCCTTCTTCTGGTACCGCCTCCCCGATTACCGCGGCGTTCTTGGAGTCGAATACGCCGCCGACCGGTTCCTGCACGGCCGGGCCGGCGTGAAATCCGTGCTCATCAACCATCTCGGTTTCCGGCAATCCGAAAACATCTGGTCGCCAGCCATCCCGGGCAGCAACGTCGTTCTGACCATCGATCTGCATGTCCAGAAAGCCGTTGAGAAAGTGCTGGACGAAGCCCCTCTGGGATACCGGCCCGCCCGCGCGGCGGCGGTCGTCATGGACGTGCACACGGGCGATGTCCTGGCGCTCGCGTCCTCGCCTGATTTCGATCCGAACGCCTTCGCCCGCAGAATCTCGGAAGCCGAATACCGCCATCTGCAAAGCATTGGGGCGGAAAAGAACCGCGCCACGCAGGTGCACTATCGGCCGGGATCCATCTTCAAAACGCTGGTTGGGCTGGCGTGCCTCGAAGCCGGCTTGGATGAGCACGCCCTTTATCAGGTGCAGCCCTATTCCCGGAATCCGAGGTACGGAGGCATCGTCGTGGGACGGGAGTTTCGCGACACGGTATCGCCGGGGCTCTACGATTTCAGGCGCGCGTTCATCAGGTCCAGCAACGCCTACTTCATCGCCCACGGCCTGCCGCATCTGAACCGCATTCTCGCTCTGGGCCGGCGCCTGCACCTGGGCGAACTCACCTACCTTGCCAACGTCGAGGACAATACGCCCGGCGTGGCATTGGACGACGAGTGGCAGGCCCTGGCCGGAACACGACAGGAAGTGCCGGGATCGTTCCCCGACGAGCAGACCCTCCGTTCCGGATGGTCTCGCGGCGAGACCGCCCTGCTCTGCTTCGGGCAAGGCCGCCTGGACGTCACGCCGCTTCAGATGACCGTGCTCGCCTGCGCCCTGGCCAACGGCGGCAAGGTGCTCTACCCGCGGCTGATCGACAGCGTGGAACCCATGGACCCGTTGCTTGGGCGCACGCGCCTCGTCATGCCGAAAGGCCGCGTGCGCGACCACCTCGGCGTCAGCCAGCGCAGCCTGAAGATCATCCGCGACGCCATGCGCGACGACGTGGCCGACAACGAAGGCACCGCCCGCTTCGCGAGGATCGACGGCTTCCAGATCTGCGCCAAGACCGGCACCGCCCAGAACGAGCGCGGCGGCGTCATTGACACGAGCGTGCAGACGACTTGGATCCTCTCGTTCGCTCCCTACGAAGACCCGCGGTACGCCGTCGTGGTGATGGCAGAGGGAGGGTTGTCGGGCGGGGAAACCTGCGGTCCGATGGTGAAGAAGATTTACGAGGCGCTGCTGGAACGGGAACGCATGGGCTCCGCCGCCACCCTGGCAAGATCCTACTGATATGTTCGAACAAACGCTGAATGAACGGCAGCCCCGGATCGACAAGCTCCTGTTGCTTGCGATCGCGGGCCTGATCCTCATCGGCCTCGCGTTCATCTACAGCGCAACCATGGCCCACGAGTCGGCGCGCTCCGCCCCGCTTCTCGATCAGCTCTGGCTCCGGCAGGCCATCTGGTACGGCGTCGGCCTCTGCCTCGCCGCCACCCTTTGCCTGGTCGATTACCGCGTCCTCGCCCCCTGGGCCTACCTCGGCTACTGGATCGCCATCCTCGCACTCGTCGCCGTGTTCTTCTTCGGCACCTACCGCGGCGGCGCCCGACGCTGGATCGACATGGGACCGTTCCTGCTCCAGCCGTCCGAGTTCGCCAAGCTCGCTTTCATCTTCGCCATGGCCCAGTTCCTCAGCCGACCCGCCGAACAGCTCAAGTCCCCGCTGAATTTCTGGAAACCTATCGGCATGATGTGTCTCCCATTCGTATTGATCATGGAAGAGCCCGACCTCGGTTCGGCCCTGGTGCTGATCCCCACCGGCCTGGCGATGATGTTCTGCGCCGGCACGCCCAGGCGTTTCCTCCTGCGCCTCATCGGCGCCGGCGGCATCGTTGCCGCCCTCTTTCTCGTCGATATCCTCTTCGCCCCGCCCGGCTGGCAGATCAAACTCGGCGACTACCAGCGCCATCGCCTGCTCGTCTATTTTGGCGTCGATTTCGCCCCGCGGAACGCCTCGCCCGCCGAAAAACAGCGCGCGCGCGAACTCCAGCGCGCCCGCTCCTACCAGGTCCGCCAGGCCATGATCGCCGTCGGCTCCGGCGGCGCCACCGGCAAAGGCTGGCAGAACGGCGACCAGGTCCGCGGCGGCTTCCTGCCCCCCGGCGCCGCGCATAATGATTTCATTTTCTCCGTGATTGCCGAGGAGAAAGGATTCGTCGGCAGTATTGTTGTGCTGACGCTGTATTCGGTGGTCCTGTTCTCAGGAATCAGGATCGCCGGCCAGGCTCGCGATCGCCTGGGCAAACTCATGGCTGTGGGCGTCGTCACGCTCCTTTTCAGCCACATCTTCATCAACATCGGCATGAATATTCGCATCGTCCCGATAACAGGCATTCCACTGCCGCTGCTCTCGTACGGCGGGTCCTCAGTGATCGCTTCGTTGATCGCCCTGGGCATGCTCCATAACGTATACATTCACCGAAAGGGATACTGAACCATATGAGCGAACGAAACTTCTCACGGCGCCGGCGCGGCGGAATGCGCTTCCGCCCCAGCGGCGGACTCGGGCACGTGAATAAGCCCGACCGCGAAGCGTCCGAGGCGCGCGCTGAAGCCGTCGGCGGCGTCGCCGCACAGGAAAAGGTTTACGACCGCCGCCACGCGCAGGAAATCGAACGCGCAGAAAACATCGCCGCCGGACTCCCGCCCGAAGGCCTGCCCCCCGCCGCCAACACCGCCGGCGACAAAAAAGACTTCCGCCAGCCTCACCTCGATACTCCGGCGGAGGTCGCCGAGGAAAAACCCTTCGAACCCGTGCCCGTACAGGAAAAACCCAAGGGCATCGTGGACAGCATCCGCATCGCGGCCACCACTCTCGTCAGGAAAGTGCAAAAGCTCCTCAAACCCGTTAAGAAGGTCCACAAGGAAATCATCATCAACGCCGAAACCCTCGAAACCCGCGTCGCCGTCACCGAAGACGGCAAACTCGAAGAGTTCAACATCGAACGCACCACCGAGGAACGCCTCGTCGGCAGCATCTTCAAAGGCAAGGTCCGCAACCTCGAAGACGGCCTCAAAGCCGCCTTCGTCGATATCGGCTTCGAAAAGAACGCCTTCCTCCATTACTGGGACATCGTGCCCAACAACTTCGACAGCGGCGTGGAAATCGTCGAGCGCCCCGTCAAACGCGACCGCCGCGACAAACCCAAAATCACCCAGAAGGACATCCCGCGCCTGTACCCTCCCGGCAGCGATATCATCGTCCAGGTAACCAAAGGCCCCATCGGCACCAAAGGACCCCGCGTCACCACCAACATCGTCCTTCCCGGAAGGTTCCTGGTCCTCCTGCCGAACTCGGACCAGAGCGGCATCTCGCGCAAGATCGAAAACCAGCAGGAACGCCAGCGCCTCAAGAAAATCCTCCGCGAGCTCGCCATCCCGGACGGCATGGGCGTCATCATGCGCACCGCGGGCGAAGGCCAGCAAAAACGCTACTTCGTTCGCGACCTCGCCCTGCTCCTCGAGGAATGGCGCCTCATCCAGGAAAAGATCAAGGCACAGCCCACCGCCACGTGCGTCTTCCAGGAACCCGACCTCATCGAGCGCACCGTGCGCGACTTCCTCACCGAGGACGTGGACCGCATCGTCGTTGACAGCCCCAAGGCCGCCGATCGCATGCGCGAGATGATCTCGAAGATCTCCAAGCGCGCCGCTCGCAAGGTGATCCTCTACAACGATCCCCAGCCAATCTTCGACCGCTTCCTCATCACGAAGCAGCTCGAGAACGCCTTCTCGCGCCAGGTCCACCTCAAGAGTGGCGGATACATCGTCATCGACGAAACCGAGGCGCTCGTCGCCATCGACGTCAACACCGGCCGCCACAAGGGCGGCAAGGACCAGGAATCGGCCATCCTCAAGGTCAACCTCGAGGCCGCCGACGAAATCGCCCGCCAGTTGCGCCTGCGCAATATGGGCGGCCTCATCGTGCTGGATTTCATCGACATGAAATCCGGCCGCGACCGCCAGCAGGTGTATCAGCGCATGAAGGAAGGTCTGCGCCGGGACAAGGCGAAAACGCATATCCTGCCGATCTCGCAGCTCGGCCTGATGGAAATGACGCGCCAGCGCCATTCGGAAAGCGTCCGCGCCGCCGTTTACGACGATTGCCCCTACTGCAAGGGCCGCGGCAAGGTCAAGAGCTCACTCACCATGAGCGTCGAAATCCAGCGCAAACTCAGCGAAATCCTCAAGAAACGTCCGCGCGACGAATCGGACTTCCAGCTCCGCATCATCGTGCATCCCACGGTGCTCGAACGCCTGCGCACCGAAGACGAAAAACATCTCATCGAGATGGAAAAACGCTACTTCGGCAAACTCTCGTTCCGCGCCGACCCGAGCATGCACGCCGAACAGTTCAAGATCGTCAACGTCGCGAACAACGAGGAACTGGCGAACGTCGGAGGCTGACTCACGACGGACTTGCTCGCATCCATCAAAGGGATTCCGCCCCAAAGCCCGGGGTTGCTCGCAACAACGAGCCGCCCTGGGCAAGGGCAATACGTGTCGACGGCTCGAATCGAGTCACTGCCGCAAGCGATAATACCGCTCCGATCCGCTCACCGCATTGGTCACCACGTGATTCGTGCCCACAATATCCGGCGCCTGCAACACAGCCTCCCATAAGCCGCCGGCCAGATTCGTACTGGCCTCCAGCGTAAACCCGGTAAAATTCGTTCCCCACGACAACACGACGTCCGCATTCGCATCGAGCTCTATGCCAAGCAACGGAGCGGGCGGCGCGCTGGTCCGGATCCGATAAACGTCGCCGCTGGCGATGTAGGCAATGTAGAGATTGCCCTCCAGATCTTCACCGAAAGACACAGGAAACATCGGGGTGCCGATATCGGGCACGAGCAGATGATCGATGTTCACTACCGTGCCGAACGGGTCGGCAGGATCGAACATCCAGTAGTTGTCGTCCGCCGTGCTGGCGCTGTTGCGCGAGTCCAGAAAGAAGTATTTCCCCTGGAGCGTGGGGTCCGGCCCGCGATACACGTATCCCCCCGTGACCACCGTGCCGCCGAACTGATCGGCATCGCGATCGTAGTCGTACACCGGATCGACGGCGCCGGGAGGCGGGAGCCCGCCCACCCCGCCGCTCGGTGTCGCTATGCGGCCTTCCCGCAATCGCCAGCCGAAATTCTCGCCGCCGGAACTCGACGCAGGCAGGAAATCAATCTCCTCGCGCGCGCTCTGCCCAACGTCGCCAATCCATAAGTCTCCTGTCGCCCGGTCAAAGCTCGCCCGAAACGGATTCCGCAGCCCATAGGCGAAAATCTCGTCATCCCTCTCGTCCTCCACAAACGGATTCGACGGCGGGATCGCGTAATTCCGGTTGGTGTCGGCAGGGAACGCATCGCCGTCCACGTCAACGCGCAGAATCTTGCCCAGCCAGTTGTTTGTGGTGTCCTGGGCGTTGCCGATGCCCGGCGTATGCCCCGCGTCGTTGTCATCGCCGCCGCCGCCGTCGCCCGTGGCGATGTAGAGGTAGGGATGATTCGGGCTGAATCCAATCCATCCCCCGTTGTGATTCGCCTGCGGCTGCTGAAAGGTAAGGATCGTCCGGACCGACGCCGGATCCGCAATGTTCGTGTTCGCCGCGCTGACCGTGTACTCGCGGACATGCGTCGAGAACGGCGTCACACCGTTATCCAGCGTGACGTTGACGTAGAATCTTCCATTCGTCTGGTACCCGGGATGAAAGGCCAGCCCCAACAACCCGCCCTCGCCCGCGGTGTCCACGTTCGGAATGCTCAGGAACGGCGTCGGTTCCAGTTGTCCCGACTCCAGGTTGAGGATGCGAATGCCTCCGCCGCGTTCAACAATGAACAGCCGCGTTCCGTCGCCGGGCGCGTGTGTGACGAAAATAGGAGCGCTCAAACCGCTCGCCACCCGCTGCAGCCCGAGAATGTCCGCCCGCGACGGCAGGGCCCAACAGCAACCCAGCAGGATCAAACCGAGCACGCCCGCCAGCGGAACAGCGCCGAAAGTGCCGCCTTGCAGGCGGTCCCTGAGAGGAATGATTCTTTTCACGAGTGCCTACCATGCCGCATCTGCGAGGTCAGATGCCATTAGGGATATCCCCCATTGTTCCGCCGGCCAGAGAGGACCGCTGATCCCGGCTCCTGCGGGATTGCATTCCAACTGCCCGCCTTCAACATTGTCGCCGTGTCAACCGCAGCGCAGACGTCGTTTCTGAAGGGCCTCGATTACTCGGTCGTCCAGCAGTGCATGCGCTGCGGACTGTGCCTGCCCACCTGCCCCACGTACGACGCCACCAAAGTCGAACGCCACAGCCCCCGCGGGCGCATCGCCCTGATGCGCGCCATTGCCGATGGCGAACTCGACGCGTCGCGGACGTTCGCGGAGGAAATGTCCTTCTGCCTCGGATGCCTGGCGTGCATGACCGCGTGCCCCGCCGGCGTCAACTACGCCGAACTGCTCGAACGCGCGCGCGCTGAAGCCGAGCAGTCCGGCGTGCTGAATTCGCCCTGGCGCCGTTTCGTCCGCGCCTTCGCCTTGCAATGGCTCTTCTCGGACCTCAGCCGGCTTCAGCTCGCCGGCCGCGCGCTTCGGCTCTACCAGCAGACCGGACTGCAGACGGCGCTCCGCCGGATCGGCGTCTTCAGACTCCTGCCCCGCCGCCTCCGTGAACTCGAGGCCATGACGCCGGAGATCCAGCCGCAGTTCTCCGCCGACCTCATCCCTCCGGTCACGCCCGCCCTCGGAACCCGCCGTTTCCGCGTCGCCATGCTCACCGGCTGCATGCAGGACCTGCTGTTCAGCGACGTGAATCGCGACACCGTCGAAGTCCTCGTCCGCAACCGCTGCGAAGTAGTTGCTCCGCCCGAACAGTTCTGTTGCGGTTCCATCTTCGGCCACAACGGCGAGTGGCAGATGGCACGCGAACTCGCCCGAAAGCAAATCGATCTCTTCCCGCCCGAGCAGTTTGATGCCATCATCACCAATGCCGGCGGCTGCGGCTCGCACCTGAAACACTTCACGCGCCTGCTCGATGACGATCCTCGCTACCGCAAATCCGCCCGGCTCTGGGATAACAAAGTCAAGGACATCCACGAGTGGTTGCTCGAAATCGGTGTGCAACCTCCCGTCGCAACAACTTCCGCCACCCGGACGCAAACCGTGACCTACCACGAGTCCTGCCACCTCTCGCATGGCCAGAAAATCGTGCAGCAACCGCGCGAACTGCTGCGCCTCATTCCGGGATTGAAGCTCGTGGAACTCTCTGAGAGCTCCTGGTGTTGCGGCAGCGCCGGCGTGTACAGCCTGACCCGGCCGGACATGGCTGCCCAACTGCTCGAACGCAAACTCAATCACATCCAGGCCACCGGCGCTGCCATCGTCGCCACGGCAAACCCCGGTTGCCTGTTGCAGTTGATCAACGGCGCCCGGCGGCGCGGCCTTGATCTGCGAATCGTTCACCCCGTTTCGCTCCTCGCCGCAGCATATCGAGCCGCCGGCGATACAGCCGATCGCCAATGAACCCGCTCACCGGCCCGACACCGCTCCCTTCGGCACCGGCGTCCCCTGCTCCAGCCGTTCCGTATCGCGGGCGCATCGCGCCGTCCCCGACCGGTTACCTGCACCTCGGCCATGCCCGAACGTTCTGGATCGCCCGGGAAAGAGCCCGCGCTGCCGGCGGCACCCTCGTGTTGCGCAACGACGATCTCGATCGCGCCCGCTGCAAACCTGAGTTCGTCAGCGCACTCTACGACGACCTGCGATGGTTCGGATTCGCCTGGGACGAAGGTCCGGACATCGGCGGCCCGTTTGCGCCCTACGACCAAAGCCGGCGCATGCACGTGTATCGTTCGGCGCTGGAACAACTCATCCGTGCCGGCGCGGTATACCCCTGCACCTGTTCGCGACGCGACATCCTGTCTGCCGCGCGAGCGCCACACGCGCGAGACGATGAAGAGCCGATCTATCCCGGGACCTGCCGCGGGCGTGCATTACCGCCCGAAGGACGGAAATTCTCCTGGCGCTTTCGCGTCCGCGACGGTGAAGCCGTTTCCTTCGAGGACCGCTGCTTCGGAGCGCAGCGTTTCACAGCCGGCCGGGATTTCGGCGATTTCGTTGTATGGCGTCACGACGACGTGCCCGCCTATCAACTGGCCTGTGTGGTGGACGACGCAGCCATGCGCATTACGGAAGTGGTGCGGGGCGCCGACCTGCTGCTCAGCACGGCGCGCCAACTCCTGCTGTATCGCGTGCTCGGGCTGGAAGCGCCGCGATTTTATCATTGCCCGCTGATGACCGATGAAACCGGCGTGCGCCTTGCCAAACGCCACGCCTCTCTCAGCCTGCGCACCCTGCGCGAGCAGGGCCGCAAACCAGAGGAGTTCCAGCGCGAGTTCCGTGCCCTTCAGGCCGGTGAATGGAACATTCAACACTCAACGCCTAACGCCAACATTCAGTGCAACGTCAAAGGCATTGAAGGTTGAATCCTGAATGGCAACCGCCAACGCACACTCACGCAGGCGCGCGTCGATGCAGGTTGGACACCCGCGCTCCGTGCCGAAGCGCTCCATAGCGTTTCCTTCCTTCTCCGCACACATCGGCTTCCGAAGCATGCTCATGGATTCCTCCGTTCCTATCTCTGCCCGCGTTGTCGAAGCGTCTGCAACCACAGCCGAACCCGCGGCGCCAGATCGGCGTGCGTGCGCTCCAGCTCTTCGTATTCCTTGATCGCACCGTCCTGGTCTCCCTGCTCCAACAGGAGCTTCGCCAGCGCCAACCGCGCGGAAGCGGATCGCGGATACTTCTCAAGCAGTTCCTTGTAGACCTGGATGGCTTCATCCCGCTTTCCGTCAAGCTGGTACACCTGGGCGAGATGCTCATGAGCGCGTGGCGAACTCGGATGCTCCTCAAGCTGTTTCCTGAATCGCTCGATCAGTTCTTTCGTCCTTCCCAGGGCCGCGTAATAGCGGTGCACATCCTGAAGCAGAGGATCCATCTCCGGAGCGCCCAGCGTCTGCAGGTTTCCGGAACTCCGGACTGCCAGGCCGTACGTCGGTGTCGCGCCGCGGGAAGCATCGCTCCGCTTCCATGCTTCTTCGGCCAGATCGATGGCGGTCGAGTATTTTCCCTGGGCAGCGGCCGCGCGCGCCTGCAGAACCAGGAGATTCGGCTCGCGCGGATTCGTGGCCATGTATTCGTTCAGCAACTCCTCCGCCAGCCGGTGCTGCTGCCCGCGGACCATCCATTCGATCAACTCCGCAAATTCCCGCGCATTGAAGGAGGAATACGACCAGTTCCGGATGGCGTTCGCCGCCGCGGCGAATTCCCGGGCGAACAACAGCGCCTGGATGCGTGCCAGCATCAATTCCCGCGCTGCACCCGGACGGTGTTCCGCCCACTCCTCGTAAAGACGCGCCATTTCGCCGTACTTCCCCTGGAGGTTGGCGACATACAACGCCTGATTGCACCATTCCTCCCGGAACGCTCCCGGCATGCGCGTGGTTTCAAGCACCGCCTCCGCCGCCGCATAATTCCCCGCTGCCGTATGGTGCGCAATCAACAGTTGTGCCGTCTCCCAGCCTCTCTCTGCGTCGGAAGGATCTTCCGCCCGCTCTGCGGCGAGTTGCGCCTCCAGTCTCGCCACAACCTGCGTCATGGCCGGCCCCGATCCTGCCAGCGCTCTCAAGCTCGTCAGCGCCATTGTCTTCAGCGGATCCACGAACCCGGGCGGCTGTCTGACCTGCGTGCCGCCTGGCGCCGCGACAAGAACACGCGACCCGCCGGACGATGACAGGACCTGCAATGGTTTGTGGATGGTGGAGCCGACGCGCGTCCGCAGCACGCTCGTCGGCTGCCCGGAAGAAAAAAGGACCTCGGTGAAGAGCTCGATAGCTTCGTTCGTCCTGCCGGCGCGCCGCTCAAAGCTGGCAAGATTGAGCAGAAGAGAGACTCTCCCCGGTCCCGCGGACTTGAGTGCCTCGCGGCAAAGCACCCTGGCCTGTTCCATGCGTCCCCCCTTTTGTAGGCCCTGCACCACGGCATGAAAGAACGAGATCTCGTTGGTGTGCAAGCCTTCGGCCAGAGTCTTCTGCATCAGCGCGTTGATCTTGCCGTTCTCATTGCGCTGAATGTAGAGCGGAATCAACGCCCGCACGGCCTCCCATCGCGGTTGCCCCCGCCCCTCCATCATCTTCTCGTAAAGCGCAATGGCCTCGTCCGCATCCGCTCGCGCGTGCCGCATCGTCGCTACAATGGAAACCCAGTCGGCATCAGCCGGTTGCGCCGCGAGAACCTCCTCGGCCGCGCGCACTGCTTCATCCTCGAAACGGCCTGTCAGCAACAGGAGCACAAGCTCGCGTTTGGCTTCAAGGCTCGATGATGACATCAGCCGCCAATGATCAAGAACCTCCTGCTCGGCATGGATCGACAGCGCCAATTGAAACATGATGACGAGCACTTGCGTCTTGAAATCCTCGTAGGATCCAGTCCAGCCCGATTTTGGAAAAGTCACCGAAACGATCCTCTCAACGGTTGCACCTCCCGACGGGGTCTGCGGCACCGAAACAACCTGTCCGCTGGGAAGCGTCACTGCGGTCGTCCCGGACTGCTTTGGCCTCACCCTGGCCGCCAGCATCTTCACGTGTTCGGTGAGCGCGTCCCGCGCGCGAACGCCCCGTTGCGAGGGCGTCGCAGCCCCTGATGTCTCTCCCGTGTCGCCGATCTCCAGCAATGTCCGCAATTGCTTGTACGCCGCGCGGCGGTCGCCGTTCTCGGACAGGTACCGGGCGTACTCGTAGCGAACACGGAAATCCCCGGGGTTCGCTTCAACCGCGCGCGCCAGGCACTCCAGCGCCTCGCGGCGATACCCCATTCTCCACATGCCTGCCGCCGCGCGCTCCAACGCGTCGGCATTGCCGGCCGACAGCTCCAGAACCTTCTTCCATGCCTCCTTCGCGCTTGCGTCGTCCCCGAGTTGCGCGTGCAACTGCGCCAGCCGCTCGTACTCGGCCGCCGACGGCTGCCCGGACAGCGCCATCAGCTTCCTGTAGGCTTCCAGCGCCTTGATCAGGTCCTCGGTCTCATACGCCGCGCGCATCATGCTCTTCAGCGCGGCAGTCTTGTCATCCACCAAACGCGCCGCTTCCTCGAGCACTTCCAGCGCGCGCAACGGCTGGTGCGTTTCCCGGTAAACCGCGGCCAGTTCTTCATACACCGACAAGCGGCCCGGAGTCGCGCGCAGGCGGGCCTTGAACTCGTCCACCAGCGCCTCCTCCCGGCCCAGCTCGTAAGCCACGCGCGCCAGCGCCTGCACCAGCCGCATCCGGCCCTCGTCGTCCGATGCCGCCACCACGCCCTCCCGATAGGCCGCCAGCGCCTCGTCCAGCCGGTTCATCCGGAGCAGCGCGTCCCCGTACAACCGCCGATACTCGGCGTCGTTCGGCTTGAGCTCAATCACCGCCCGATACTGAACCAGCGCCTTGTCATGCTCACCGTACCGCGCATACACCTCCGCCAGCCGCAACCGGGCATCCGGCGACGACGGCATCAACTGGACAATGCGCTCCGCCGTCGCTATGGCTTCGGCCTGCCAACCCAGCGCCACCTGCAGTTCGAGCAGTTCGACCAAATGCGCGCTCGCCCGGCCGCGGTCCGTTTCGGTCAGATGACTGAACAGACGAATGGCCTCATGCGGACGGTTCGCCAACCGATAGGCGCGGGCCAGATCGCGGGTATAATTTGCGTTGGCCGGATCCAGCGCGCGCCGACGCTCGAGCAATTGGACCGCGCGTTCCTGCTGACCGTTGCGGGCGCACACCAGCGCCAGGCGTTTCAACAGGACCTCCGAACGCGGGTTCCGCTCCAGCTCGCGCTCCCATTGCGCCTGGCGTTGGGACAACAGGCCCAACTCGGTCAGCGCGTCGAGCATACCGCGCTCGCCTTCGTTCCGTATGAAGTCGTTCGTGTCCTGGCCCGCCAGCGCTTCGTATTCGGCCAACGCTGCTTCATACTTCTTCTGGCGCGCCAGGTTCCGCGCATACGCCAGCCGCAAATCCAGGTTCTCCGGCTCGAGTTCAAGGGCGCGTTTGCGCAAACCGCCGGCCTCGGCGTATCGCTCGTGCACTTCAAGTATAGACGCCACCTCGTTGCATTCGGCCGCGCTCGCGGTCGCCGGATCCGCCGCCGACAACCAGCGTTTCACCGCCTCGGCCTCCGCTCCCTGCTTGAACTCGAGCGCCGCCAGGTGAAACACCCATTCCCGCCGTCTCTCGCGTTTCAAGGCTTCTTCATACGCCTCAATCGCCTCGGCCCGCAGATCGTAGGATTCCAGCCAGCCCGCCAGTTCGGCGAATCGTGCCGCCGACGGATTCGCCTCCACAATGCGGCGCCATGTCGCCATCGCGCCCGCCTTGTCGCCTGCCGCCAGCCGCGCCGCGCCCAGTCGGCGGATGTAGTCCGTCTCGCGCGGAAAGAGCTCGAGGAGCTTCTCGAAGGCGGCGAACAGTTCGTTTGTCCTGTTCTGCTGCGCGTACAGCCCAATCAGCTTCTCATACGCGCCCGCGCTCCGGGGATGCCGCTCCAGGATCGAGCGATACTCCTTCTCAGCCAGGTCCCACGCGCCCATGCGCGTGCGCGTCTCGGCCAGCAACGCGCGCACGTCCACGTCGCCAGGCGCCTCCGCCAATCGCCGCTCGAGCGACTGCGCCAGGTCGGGCAACCGGCCGATATCCTCGTGAAGATCCACCAGACGCCGCGCCACCTCTTCGAACACGGCCGACCCGGGCGCAGCCAGTTCCAACGCCTCTTGAAGGGCGTCCGTGGCTTCGCTGTTTCGCCCCGCCTCCACCAGGCACCGCGCGAGCGACTGCAACGCGGTGCAACGTCGATACGGATCATCCTTCGACATCTCCGCGATCTGCCGATACACCCCAATCGCCTCCACCCACATCCGGTTGTCCTGGTAAATCTCCGCCAGCTCCAGTTGCGCAAACACCTCCCCCGGATTCTGCTCCGCGATCCGCTTCCACGCCTCAATCGCCTCCGCCCTCTTCCCCTGCCTCAAATACAAGTTCCCCAACATCCGGCACACCGCGCTGCGCTGCTCCAGATCCTCCAACCCCTCCAGCCCCTCCCCCAACAGCTTCGCCGCCGCCTCATCTCGCCCGGCCTTGTAATACAACGTCCCCAACAACACCTTGAACGCCGCACCCTCCTCCCCCCTCTCTCCAGCACGCTCCAATACCTTAATCGCCTCCGCCGTCCTGAACTGACGATCATAGATCCGCCCCAACAACAGCATCGCCGACAATCCCTCCTCCTCAGACTCAACCCTCGACTTGAGCGCCTTCACCCACTCTTCCACCCCTTCCACCCGCGAATACCCCTCATACACCGCGTCAAACGCACGATCCTGAAACGGGTTCTTCATTAACACCGCCTCATACCGCTCCCGCACCTGCCGCTCCCGAATCGGATCAACCGACACCTCCGCCGCAACCAGGCAAGTCACACTCAGCAGCAGGCAAACCAGAACGCGCAAAAGCTCCGGAGCGCGACCTTCAGGTCGCTTCATCCTTCGCATGCTCCACCGAGACAGGAATGACTCGCTCCTCCCAATCGCTTCGTACCCTGAAGCGGCAGGAATGCCGCGCTCCTGAAGCCGCGCTATGACACAATCCTCACCCATACCGCTGTGCCTCGTGGTTAAAGACGCGGTACTGCGCGAGGTCGAGCCGTCTCAGCGCCACGTCAACAACAAACAATGACAACGCCGCCCCCAGCAGCCACGGCCACAACCGTTGCCGCACCGGCACCTCTTCGCCCGCCGCCACCTTGAACAGATCTTCCACCGCCGGCTGATAACTGCCCCCCGTCGTTCCAGCCAGTTCCTTCAGGTAATTCTCGTTCAACGCCAGATGCCGGTACTCCGGCTTGTAACTCACCGTCACCGCCCGCGTGTAATCGTTGATCACTTCCTCGCTCCCATCATCCGCCGTCCGGCTCTGCCGGATCTTCACCAGATAACTCCCGATGTCCTGCATCGGAAACGTCGCCTCATATCGCCCCGGTGCCGTCTGCCGCAGTTCCGCCGTCATCAGACTCAGGTCCGGCCTGACGATCTGCGCCGCCGTCTTCAGGCCGTTCAGGAAATTGCCCGCTTCATCCACCGTATCGATCACAATCCGCCCCTCGTCGCCCTTCACCGTAATCGACGTCTCCGCCCCGCGGTGTTGCGTCGTGCGCATCACGTCGCGAACCACCTGCGCCCAGAACTGGCCGAAACCCGGCCACCGCACCCAGTCCGCCGCCCACTTGCTCTTCGCGTCGCTCATGAACGCCGCCGATTTGCCAAGGCCAAACCGCCAACTGACGTAGAACGGATCGCCGCGTTCCGTCACCAGCGCCACCCGGGCGGTCGGCTTCACCGACGTGAGCACGTAGCCGAACAGAAACGGCGCGTTCTTCCAGTCAATCCCGCGCACCGCCTGATCATCCCTCAACACCTGCGGCACGAACGGCTCTTCGATCAACGACGACTTGCTCGCCGTCATTGTCTCCTTCGTGAAGATCTGCGGAATGTTGCGCGGGTCCGCCGTGTGATAGTACCGCCCCCTGCCCCACCGCGCGATGCTCTGCAGCAGTTCCGAATCGATATCCTGTCCCACGGCCACCGTGGACACCGTGATCTGCTCGGCGGCCATGCTCGCGGTGATTCCCTGGAAATCGCCCGGTTGCGACGCGCCGTCGGTCAGCACGATGCAATGCTTGAGCGCCGCCACCACCGTGTGCAGCATCTCGTGCGCGCGCACCATCGGCGGATACATCGCCGTCCCGCCGCCCGCCTCGATCCGGGCAATGTTCTGAACGATGCCCGACCGGTTCGCCGCGCTCTGCAGTTCACTCACCACGTACGTCTCGCCGTCAAATGCCACCACCCCTACGTAGTCCCGATCGCTCAACAGTTCCACCGCCGAGATGGCCGCCTCCTTCGCCATCTCCATCTTGTCGCCCCTCATGCTGCCGGACTTGTCGACCACCAGCACCATCGCCAGCCCGGGCGTGTCCTTTCTCTTCTCCGACCGCATTCGGACCGGCAGCGCCTCCTCGATCGACGTGCGATAATAACCGCCCAGGCCGAACGATTCCTCGCCGCCCAGCATCACAAAGCCCCCGCCAAGGTCCTCCACATACGACCGCAGCAGGCTCATCTGCCGCACGTTGAGATCCGTGGCGGGCACGTCGGACAGAATGACCGCGTCGTAAGCAGCGAGTTCCTCGAGCCCGCCCGGCATGCCCTTGCCTTCGCGCACGTCCACCCGGATGTTCTCCGCCTCGAGCGCGCGGGCAAGGTAACGCGCGTCCCGTTCGTCCCCTTCAATCAGCAACACGCGCGGTTCGCCCGCCACGCTCACCAGGCCCGCCGCCACATTGTTGTCCGCAAAGAAATCCGCCGCCGACCGGACCCGCAGTTCATACTTGATCAGCCCTTCCTTCGCCTTGTTCTCCTGAAACGTGAGCGTGTTCGGACCCGGCTTGAGGTCGATCTCCTTTTCCTGGATTTTGAACCCGTCGCGATACAGCGTGAACGTCGCCTTGCCCGCCACCGTTGCGTGCGCGACCGCGGACACCGTGAAACTCTGCCCTTTCTTGACCTCGTTCGGCACGAGCAGGTCCTCGAGCAGAATCTCCTCGCGCACGTCCGCCTGATACGGAACGGTGAACAATCGCAGCCCGTGCGCAGCCGCGCGCCGCGCCGCGGCAAGGCCGTCCCCCACGGTTTCATTGCCGTCGCTCAAGATCACCGCGCGTTTCACCGTGTCCGGCGGCATCGTCTGCCACGCGAACATCAGCGCGCGTTCCACGGCGGTCTCTGCCGCAGGCACAGGGCGCGTGATCGGTCGGTCGAGGACTGCCGGGTTGCCCGGGGCGACCAGCGGCTGATTGCTTCCGGCAAAAGTAGCGAGGCCGATCTTCGCGCCGGCCGTTCGCTTCGCGCTCACCTGCGCCCAGAAGTTCGATATCTGCGCGGGCGCCGTCTCGCCCACAGAATCCGACACGTCCCCCAGCACCATCAGCGTAACCCGGTCGCTGCGCGAAACCCGCAGCAGACTCCCGAGCGCGAACACAAGCAGGACAATGATCGTGCACCGCGTCGCCGCGGACAGTGCCAGTTGCGCGCGCGGCGAGTCCACCAGCGTCACCCGCAGCACGAGCAGCGCCACCGGCACCAACAGCAGCAAAAACAGAAACCAGGGATGTTCAAACCCGAAGTTCATTCAATCACCCTCCGGTGAAACAACACCCATTCCGTCGCCGTCAACAGGACCCCGAGCAACGCCAGCACAATCCAGGGTTCGAACCCGAGACGAAATCCCTTCCGAATCATCTCAATGGGCGCCTCCGATTTCAGCGGCAATTCTTCGGACGGCCGGATGCGGCACTCGCGCCCGCCGGCCGGATTTGCCGCAAACAAAGTGTTCGTGCCCTCCGGGGTTTCGCCCCGATAAAACCCCGCGCGCATCACCGGCACCAGCGCGGCCGGTTGGTCCAGCGCGATGCGTTCCCCACCGGGAGTATGAATCGCCCGAATGTCCAAATGTGTCTCGCCCAGCACCGCTCTTTCGCGACATTGCGCCGCGGTCAGAATCGATCCAATCGCCGGGCTCGACCAGCGTTCACCGGCTTCTTCACCGGCCAGGTGCCGGATGGAATTGGCGATCATGATCGGAAACGCCACCCGCAAGGGCAGGTCGCTGGTCGCGGTGCCGAACGTCAGCACCAGCGTCTTGCGCTCCGGCGTCTCGCGCAGCAGCACCAGCGGCTCTCCGAACGACGACGCCAGTCTCTGGAACCCCGGATCCGGTTCCACGGCAATGGCCTTCTCGATTCCCACGTTCTGCAGTGCCAGGTGCTGGTTCACCGGATGGTCATGCTCCCACTCCGTGAACAACGGCTTCTCCAGTTCGCCCCGCGCCTTCAACCCCAGATCGTCCGGCCATGAACCGATGAAAATCGTGTTGCCCGGCGGCGTTTCGTCCGGATGCCAGCCACTGAAAATGGTCACCGCGAAGTCCGCCGTGTTCGCCGGCGAATACTGCTCGGGCCGCAACACCTCCAGCACGACGTCATCGTCCGTCGCCAGCGCCTGTTGCAGGAACAGATCGTCCGGCGTCACCAGGCACGTGCGAATCCTTCGCGGCGGCGGCAGCCACGCAAACGCGCGGTTGTCCAGGGCAAAAGCGTCGGATACGTCCACCACCGCCTCGACCTCGCTCCCCTCGCCGCTGAACTGCCGCAGCGTGCGGGCAATACTCTGTCCGGCGGGAAGCTCGAACTCGAACGCGTCCGTCAGCCTCCCATTGATTCTCAGCTCCAGCGGCACGCGCCGGTCCTCCCGGGTGTCGTTCGTCAGCTCGATGTGCACCTGGAAATCGCGCGGCGACGATGGCAGCGGCCGCACGCTGAAGGCGCTGATGCCGATGTTGTCCGCTCGCTCGCCCACCTTCACGTACGCAAATCGCGTCTTCGGCGGCGGAACCAGTTCCACCGGATCGAACGCGCCGTCGGTCACGAGATACACATGCGTCTCGCGGTCATCCGCCGGAAGCTGGCGGACCAGTTCCATCGCCTTCCGAAAACCGGTTTCCCCGTGGGTCGGTTCCATCTTCCGGATCGCCTCCTGCAGATCCTTCTTGCTGTCCGTGAACGGATGAACGATGTCCGGCTCGGCCCCCACCGCCACCAGCATCATCGTGTCGCCCAGCGACAACCCCCGCACCACGGCCAGCGCCTTCTGCCGCGCGATATCGAATCGCGTCCGCCCGCCTTCCTGCACGAGCATTGACGCCGACGTGTCGAGCAGCAGCACCACCCGCCGCGCACCCGTCCAACCGCCGGAGAACGACGGCCGCGCCGCCGCCAGCGTGAGCAGCGTGATGAACAGCAACTGCAGGAGCAGCGACAACAGCTTCCGCAGCCGCGTGAGCGACGTCACGGTCTGTTCGTCCCGCAGGATCTGATCCCAGAACATCAGCGTGGACACCTCCACGCGCCGGCGGCGCTGCTTCAGCAGGTACAGAAGGATCACCGGCGCGAACAGCGCGAACCCGAGCAACGCCCATGGTTGCGCGAACGTCATGGTTCCATGCAACCGCCGAACCGTTCCCGAATGTCTCGACCGCGGTTCACTGCAGAAACTTCTCCCGGCGCAACATCCTCACAATTACGTCCTGAAACGGCTGGTCGGTCCGGCACCGGACGTAACCGACCTCGCTCTTCCGGCAGAACTGTTCGAGATTGCGGCACCAGTCGCCAAACGTCTGCCGGTACCGCCGCAACAGACCCTCGGTCAATGTCACCTCGCGGAATCGCCCCGTTTCCGCGTCCAGCAATCTCAAGTCGCCCAGCAACTCGGGCTCGGCTTCCTGCGGCGAGATGCAGTGCACCACGAACACTTCGAACTTCTGATACCGCAGCGCGTTCAACGCCCCGGTCACCCCGGGGTCGTAACAGTCCGACAACACCACCGCCAGCCCCCGCTTGCGTTTGCTCCCCGCAAACGTCTTCAAACAATGCGTCAGGTTCGTCGGGCCGCCCGCCCGCAGGTTCTCCAGAAAGTGCAGCAGCCGGAACACCTTTCCCTTGCCCCGCACCGCAAGCATCTGCGCCGCACTCCGCGGCAGCGATTGCCCGATCGGAATCACATGCACCCGGTCCAGGCTGGCCAGCCCAAGATACCCGATCGCCGCCGCCAGCCGCCGCAAGTAGTGAAACTTGTACGGCCTCCCGAAATCCACCGACCCCGAGCAATCCAGCAGAATATAGATATACAAATCCTCCTCTTCCTCGAAGAGCTTCAGGAAAAGGTGGTCCGTCCTGAAAAACACATTCCAGTCGATGAACCGGAAGTCGTCGCCCGGCGAATACGGCCGGTGATCCGCAAACTCCACGCTCACGCCCTTCTGCCGGCTGCGCCGTTCGGCCTTCATCTGTCCCGACAGAATCTTCCGGGCGATGATGTGCAGGTATTCGAGCGTCTCCAGAAAGTCGTCCCCGAACAACGGCTCCTGCCGGTCATCGACCGGCCGCAAAACTGATGCAGACGCAGCCATGAACTACCGGACGTCAACAGGGGTCTTCTCGATGATCTCCGCAATGATCGCGTCCGTGCGGATTTCCTCGGCTTCCCCCTCGAAATTCAGGATCAGGCGATGCCGCAGCGCGGGCGGCGCCACCTTCCGCAGGTCGTCCACCGACACATTGTAACGGCCGTCGAGCAACGCCCGCACTTTTCCCCCAAGAATCATCGCCTGCAAACCCCGCGGGCTCGCGCCGTACTTCACGTACTGCTTCACCATCGGAGTCTCGTGCGGACTGCCCGGATGCGTCGCCACCAGCAGCCGCGCCGCATACTGCTCCACATGCGCCGCAATCGGCACGTCCCGCACCACCTCCGACATCCGGATCACGTCCGCGCTCTTCAATACCACGCTCGCCCGCGGCATCTCCCGCACCGTCGTCCGCCGCGCCACTTCCATCAGGTCCGTGATCGACGGAAACCCGACCAGCAGCTTGAAGAGAAACCGGTCCAGTTGCGCCTCGGGCAGCGGATACGTCCCCTCCATTTCCAGCGGGTTCTGCGTCGCCAGGACAAAGAACGGCGGATCCAGCCGGTGCCGCTGGCCCGCAACCGTCACCGCCTTCTCCTGCATCGCCTCGAGCAATGCCGATTGCGTCTTGGGCGTCGCACGGTTGATCTCGTCCGCCAGCAACACCTGCGTGAACACCGGGCCTTTCTGAAACGTGAAGTGTTTCCGCCCCTCGTCGTCCTCGTTCACCACCCGCGTGCCGATGATATCCGACGGCATCAGATCGGGCGTGAACTGGATCCGCGAGAACGCGCAATCCACCGTGTTGGCCAGCGTGCTCACGAGCATGGTCTTGCCGATCCCCGGCACGCCCTCGAGCAGTACGTGCCCGCCCGCAAACAATCCCGTCAACACGTCCTCGATCAATGCGTCGTGCCCGACAATTACCTTCGAGATTTCCTTGTGGATCCGCCGGAACCCCTCGACAAACTGCGCGGCCGCCTGCTCAAATCCGGCGCGATCGCCCGGGGAGGAAGGTTCCATCGGCACTTCGGTTCGTTCAGAAACACTGGCGCTCATAGTCGGGTCACAGGTTCAACACCGCGTTTCGGCAAAGGGTTCCGCGGATTACGCGACAAGTCCACCCCAAGACGGCGTGGCCCTCCTTGCCTCCTGAGCTTAATGGATCGCTCCGCGCTATTCCTGGGGACGAATCGCCTGGAAATAACGCTTCACGTGATAGCGGTGGCTTAAAGGAATGTCTTCCCGCTCGATGACCTCCTCCGCCACCGCCGCGTAGGCCGCGTGAACTTCCTTCGCGCTCAACTGACTCCTGGACAACTGGCCCTCGGTGATCTCGGTCTCCGACTCCACCGGGCCCGCTCCGGCCTGGCCGGCAATCTGAAGCATGCTCTTGTAACTGTCCGCAAGCCGGCGTGCTTCATCGCCGAACGGATCGCCGCTCGCCGCCGTGCCCGCCTTCAAACCGCCCGTGCCCTTGCCCTCGGTCTTTGGCCCGAGGTGATAACCCGGTTCGATGCTGTTGCACTGGCCCAAACCCGCCTTGCACAACGCCAGCGCATTGCAGATCGATTTCAACCCCTGGGACTTGCCCATCAACCCGAGCTTGTCTCCCATGTTCCTGCACGCGCCACTGAAACCTTCGTGGTCCGATTTCTCCAGCGACTCGGACGCCTTCGCCAGATCGCCGCCGAACGAGTCGCTGCTCTTCCTGCCCAGCTTCGCCGCCGCCGCCCCCAGACGCGCCGCCAGTTGCTGCTGCTCTTCCTTCGACAGCTTCTCTGCTTCGACCTTGTCCGCCAGGTTCTCCAGCTCTGCGGCCGCCTTTTCGAAATCCTTCTCCTTGATGGCCTGCGCCATCGGCAACGTCGCCGCGCTCGCGCTCAGGTGCGGCAGAATCGCGTTCATCTCGGACTCGAGATTCTCCACGCCCAGTTGTGTCATCTTCGATTTCAGCGCCTCGTCCATTCGCGCGAGTTCGATCATCACGTCGCGCTCGCTGATCTCGCCCTTCTCGAATTGCCGCCGCATCTCCTCCAGCTTGCGAATGACTTCCTCGACTTCCTTCGGCAATTCCTCCCGCGCGACCAGTTCCTGTTTCAGCTCGTCGAGTTGAGCCAGTTGCGCCAGCCGCACCGGATCATCGCCCACATGCGCCTGGGCCGTTGGATGAATGGACGGCACGAAGAAACTCAATGCAAACACCAACGCCGCCAGCGGCGCAAATCGCGCCAGCCGCGGCCAGCGCATCGGCAGCACCGCCCGAAGATTCAACCCCTCCGTGCGGCGGATCGCGTCCTGAATCTGCGCCCGATGCGCCTCCGTCAATTCCGCTTGATCGAGAAACTCCCAGGCGCTGCTGACGCGGTCGTTGAGCCGCGCTTCCTGGTCCAGCCTTAACGCCGAACGCACCTTCTCGCCCAGACCCCGCAGGCCAAGGAGAATCGCAGCCGACACCGCACCTGCCAACGCCAGCACAGCAAGGGCAACGCTGCCGCGCCCGCCATTCCACCTCTGATCGGCGGCAATCCCCGCCGCGGCAACAGGAAGAAGCACGACAGCCGCCCGGGCAAACGCGGCAGCGGCAGTCTGGATGAAGATTCGCCTCCTTGCTCTGGCCAGGAACCTGGCCAGAATCTCGCGCTCTGATCGATCGTTCATGATCTGCTCCTGTCCTGTTCGGAAGCAGTGCACGCGGACCTGCTTACGAGGCGGTTGCTGACGGCATAACGCTATCGAATGTTCAAAAAAACGCAATCAGCTATTTCCTTCCTCAAACACCAGCCCTCCAGGAGAGTTGCTGATTCCCGAATAGCCGATCGCTGCCACCCGCATGGTACTTGGACGCTTCGTAGATTTCCCCTTTGCCTCAAACTCCGTCGCTCAGCTTCGTCCACCGCATAACCCCGACAAAGTCTCGACTGAGGGAATGGCACGCCGTCTTCCCTTTGTCGGAAACTTCGTCGAAATCTTCGATGCCGGGAACGGCCGACGAAGCTTGCGACAAAGGCAAGTTTCCGACGAAGCTTGAGCATCTTGTGTCAAAAATCTTTAGAAATGTCCCCGCTTCGACTCAGGAGAAAATGTCCCCTTCATGTTT
>DGDZ01000087.1 GCA_002385705.1 Verrucomicrobia subdivision 3 bacterium UBA3939 | reverse complement strand
GTCGCCTTCTTGAACGAAGGACAATTGTGCGCGCATATGCGACAAGAATTGTCCCGGAAGGGTGACGGCGGATATCTGCAGGTGACAGGCCGTCGAGCCGATCTGCGGAAGTGACAAATCTGAATCAGGACTTGTTCGGGGTTGAACTGCGATTGGTGGATGCGGATTGCAGGGCGCGGAGCATGGTTACGCTCGTGAGCTCCAGGAGCGCAGACCGCCGAGTCTCGTGAGGCCATGAGACTTTTGCAGGGGGAGATGGAATAGATGTGACGGCCTGAGGTGGAGTTAATGCTCCCAGTCGCTTTGGGAGATGTGCATTGTCGAACGACGGCTCGCGAGGACGCGCGCCCCGCCAGGACCCGGACGCTGGATGTGAGACGTTGGATGTTGATAATCCGTTAACAATCTTGCTGCGTTTTCAAAGGGCGTGTCGCATCATGCGCGCGTGACTGCTTCAACACATTGCGAGGAATGGCTGCGCGCCTTCGCGCGCGCAGTGCGAGAACGAGACTTCGAGACCGGCCGAAGGCTGTTCTGTCACGACGTCGTGGGCTTCGGCACCGTATGCGCGCGGGCCGAAGGACTGGATTGTCTCGTGAGCGAACAATGGCATTGGATCTGGCCGAACACCACGGGCTTCGACTTCGCCTACGATTCGGTTCGAACGCGGACGGAAGGGAACCAGTCGGTGATCATGACGCTGTGGAGTTCGAACGGAATCCGGCAGGACGGCAGCACGTTCCGGCGGGAGGGAAGGGCCACCATCGTTCTGCAGAAGGAGGAAGCCGGATGGAAGGCGGTGCACACGCACTTTTCTCTCACACCGGACACGCGCAATGATTCATTTCTTCGCGCTCGAACCTGAGGTTGTCGGGGACTTCCTCGATTCGTGGGCGCCCGGGCTGCGGGGTCTGGTCGATGTGCGGCGTTATTCGCGCCTGTTCCCCGATGCGGCGCCGGCGGAGGGCCTTTGTGTGCTGGTGGATTTCGAGCGGATGAACCGATGGCGGTTCCAGCGCACTCTCGGGTTTGCCGGAAAACTCCGGACGGCGAACCGGGCGATGCTGAACGATCCGGCGCGCTGGAAGAGCAGGCTGGACCTGTTGAACACACTCCGCGAACGGGGGATCAACCGTTTTCGGGCTTTCCGGCTGGATGCGCTGGATGCCGGTGTCCGGTTTCCGGTGTTTCTGCGCAGCGCGCGCGATCATCGCGGCGCCGTCTCGGGCTTGCTGCATTCCCGCGAGGAACTGGAACGCGCGGTGTCGGCGCTGTCGCTGAAACAGCGCCTGCGAAAGCGGCGGCTGCTGGTGATCGAGTATTGCGATTGCAGCGACGAAGACGGGCTGTTCAGGAAATATTCGGCAATGAAGGTCGGCGGAACCATCATCCCCCGCCACGTGTTGTTCAGCCGGAAATGGGTGACCAAGAAGCCGGACGTCGTCAGCGACGCGACGGTGGAGGAGGAGCGCGATTTCCTGCAACGGTTTCCGCATCGGGAGCAGATCGAGGAGGTGTTTCGGGTCGGCGGCGTGGAGTATGGCCGCGTGGATTACGGAGTGAAGGACGGGCGCGTGCAGGTCTGGGAGATCAACACCAACCCGGTCGTGGTTCCGCGGCGGGACACGCTGGATCCGAAACGTCTGGAATTGCAGAGCCGCTCAGCGGAGCAGATAGCCGAGGCGCTGCGAGCACTTGCAACGGGTTCGCGCAGTGCTGCGCATCGGCGAGTGACGTAGGATGGGAAGCATCAACATCCAACGTTCAAGGGAACGACTGCGCCAAACGGGTTGAGCCCCGGGAGCTTCTCTTTACCGTTGCATGGAGCGTTGAGCGTTGAGCGTTGAATGTTGAACGTTCAATTCAATGCTCAATCGGTCATGCTCCGGGCGCCTTGAAGGTACCTGCCGCTACATCGCCGCCGGTGAATCGGCGAGCCCCAGTGCCCACTTGATGCCGCCCAGGATGTGGGCCTGATAGGCACGGCTGACTTCGACCGGATTCCGGCGATTGGGCAGATTCGGGTCCGCGTCCCAGATATCTTCCCGATGCCCCAGCGAGGTGTAGAAGACCTTGCCCTTGCCGTACTCGCGCGTCCACGACACCGGGTAGTGACCCGGTGTGCCGTTGTTTGGATGTTTGTCGAGCGAGAGCAGGTTGTGCACGCGGCTGCGATCATAGTTGCGAAAGAGATAGATTTCCTCCTGCGGGATCGCCCAGCTCTTGCCGAGGTGCACCGTGGAGGGGTGGACAGGGTCTTCATTGATGCACTCGACCCCGACCTGCTGCCCGTGCCACTGGAAGTGGCCGCCGAGCATCTCGATGAACTCGGGCCAGTTCGCGAAGGTGTCGCTGGCCGAGTGCATGCCGATGAACGCCTTGCCGGAACGCAGCCAATCGAGGAAGCCTTCCTTGTCCGGGATCGGCAGGTCGCCGGTGGTGTTGGCGAAGATCACGCCGTCGTAGTTGCGCAATGAATCGGGACTCAGCCTGGCCAGGGCCTGTTTCAAGGCCTGATCCCAGTCCGCTTTCGCCTTCCGATAGTTTTCTTCAGCCTCGCGATACTTCCGCATCTGCTCCTGGAACGCCTGTTTCTGTTCGTCGGTGGCATTCTCTCTCAAGGGAGCGGGCCGGCGAGGTGCGGACGGCTCTCCCGGAGGTTGCTGGACGAATTCAACAGTGAAGAGCCCGGTTTGCGTCGCCAGTTCCGCAATGACCTTCTCGGCCGTCGGGATCGAGCTGTGCCGGAACCCGGCCGTGGTGCTGACCACGAGCAGTTTCTTCGGCGCATCCGCGGCGAAGGCGGGAAGGGCGGTTGCAGCGACCGACGCTATCAGGAGTGATGCGATGGTTTTCATAGGGATGTTGTACCGGACTATTCCTCGAGTTTAAGCGGGCGAACCCAGATGTTGCGAAATCGGTTGGGAGTTCCGTGGTCCTGGAGCGAGATCGGGCCGGTTGGCGGATGCGGTGTGTACGAGGCCAGGCGGCGGTGCTGCGTCGAGCCGAGGATCTCGGCATGGTGCTGCACGAGCACGCCGTTGAGAAACACGGTGGCGTAGGCAGGCGACTTCAATTTGCCGTCCTCGAAGCGCGGCGCAATGAACACAATGTCGTAGGTCTGCCATTCACCTGGCGGGCGGGCGGCGTTCACCAGCGGCGGATACTGCCCGTAAATGGCGCCCACCATGCCGTCGGCGTAAGTCGGATTCTCGTAACTGTCCAGGATCTGGAACTCGTAGCGATCCATGAGAAACACGCCGCTGTTGCCCCGGGCCTGGCTTGTGTTGGTTCCGACGTCTGTGGGTGTGCAAAACTCGACGTGCAATTGGACGTCTCCGAACTCCTGCCGCGAGTAGATTGTGCCTTTGCCGACCGTCAATTCGCCGTTTTCCACACGCCAGGGCGGCGTGCGTCCGTCCCGGTCGCGCCATTGCGAAAGGTCCGTGCCGTCGAAGAGCACGATGGCGTCCGAAGGCGGGCGCCCGGGCCGCTCCTGCGAGCTGGCAGTACCCGGCGCGACCACAGGGGGCTGCGGACGCGCCGGATCGTGCACACGCCATTTGTTCCCGGGCAGGAACGGCGTGTCGGTGAAGCCGGGAATCGGCTGAGACTGGTCGGCTGCCGATGCGCAGAACGCCGCCGCAGAGAAAAGAGCGGCGAAACAATATCGGAGCGCCTTCTCAACAGAAATCCCGGCGATTCGAGCTTTCATTTGACGTTCATGAAGCGGGTCCACTTTGAGTTCGATTTTGCCGATTTCACGGCCGTCTCAATGAAGGCCATGCCGTAAACGCCGTCGTCAATCGTCGGGAAGTCATAGTGCCCTTTGCGTTTGCCCGCGATGTGGTCACGGATGGCGGCGGCCGCCTCGAGATAGATGTTGGCGAAGGCCTCGATAAACGCTTCGGGATGTCCGAAGGGCAGGCGGGTGAACTTCTTCGCGACGTCGCTCACGTAGTCGTTGCCGCGGCGGAGGATGCGCGCGGGCTCGCCTTTGGGCTGGAACTTGAGTTCGTTCGGGTGTTCCTGCCGCCAGAACAGCGATCCTTTGGTGCCGTAAACGCGGATGTTCAGGTTGTTTTCCTCGCCGCATGAAACCTGTGAGGCATAGAGGATGCCTTTGGCGCCGCCCTTGTAACGGACCAGCAGGTTGGCGTCGTCCTCCAGCTTCCGGCCCGGCACGAAGGTGGTGAACTCGGCGCACAGGGATTCGATCTCCAGTCCGGTGATGTACCGCGCCAGGTTCTCGGCGTGCGTGCCGATGTCACCGACGCAGCAACTGGCGCCGGCCCGCTTCGGATCCGAGCGCCACTCGGCCTGTTTGTGGCCCTGGGCCTCGATGCGATCGAGCAGCCACCCTTGCGGGTATTCGGCCACAATTTTGAGGATCCTCCCCAGCTGGCCGCGGCGCACCAGTTCGCGCGCCTCCTTCACCATCGGGTAACCGGTGTAGTTGTGGGTCAATGCAAACACCTTGCCCGTCCTGCGAACCGTTTCGCGCAGCGCCTTGGCTTCCCTCAGCGAGAGCGCCAGCGGCTTGTCGCAGACGACGTGAAACCCGCGCTTGAGGAATGCCATCGCGACCGGCACATGCAGATGGTTCGGCGTGACGATCGAAACGAAGTCGATCCGTTCGCCTTCCGGCAGGGCCGCCTCGGCTTTCGCCATTTCCTCGTAGCTGCCGTACACGCGGCGCGGGTCCAGGAAGAGTTGCTCGCCCGTGACGCGCGAGTTCTTCGGGTCTGAAGAAAACGCGCCGGCGACGAGCTCGATCTGTCCGTCGAGGGCTGCCGCCATGCGATGGACCGCGCCGATGAAGGCGTTCTGTCCGCCGCCCACCATTCCGTAACGAAGTTTGCGTTTCATTGCCATAATGCCTCCTGACGTGCTGAAAGCGTTCAGCGCCGCGCGAACGCCGCGTCAAACGCGGCTCCGCTCGGCGTGAAGTCCAGTTTGCGAACGAACGCGCACGATTCGGTCGCCCCGTGAATCCGGTCCATCCGGACGTCTTCCCACTCGACCGAGAGCGGGCCGCGATAGCCGATGTCGTTCAACGCCACGATGATGTCCTCGAAGCGAACGTCGCCATGGCCCACCGAGCGGAAATCCCAGTACCGCCGCGGATCGCCGAAATCGGTATGCCCGCCAAAGACACCCGCGGTACCGTCCCCGTGTCCCCACCAGGCGTCCTTCATGTGGACGTGGAAGATGCGCGGGGCGAACTCGCGGATGAACTTCACGTAATCGACGCCCTGATAACCCAGGTGCGACGGATCATAGTTGAATCCGAAGCGCCGGTGTTCCTTCACCGCCGCCAGCGCGCGCTTCGCCGAAGCGATGTCGAAGGCGATCTCGGTCGGATGCACTTCCAGCGCGAAGTTCACATTCTCCTGTTCGAACACGTCGAGAATGGGGATCCAGCGCTTTGCGAAGTCGGCGAACCCGCGTTCGAGGTATTCCTGGTTCGTGGGCGGGAAGGCGTAGAGCGCGTGCCAGATCGACGAGCCGGTGAATCCGTTGACCACGGCGGGGAAATCGTCTTTTCCCTGGCGGCCGGGCTTCGCGTTGAAGAACTTTCTCGCGGCGCGCGCGGTGGCCTTCATCTTTTCCGCGGCGCGCTGCCGAACGCCCTCCGGGTCGCCGTCACCCCAGACATCGGGCGGCAGGATGGCCTTGTGACGTTCGTCGATGTGATCGCACACGGCCTGGCCGACGAGGTGATTGGAGACGGCGAAACAGGTGAGGCCGTGTTGCTGGAGCAGCGCCCATTTTTTCTGGACGTAGTCCGGCTCGGACAACGCGCGATCGACTTCGAAGTGGTCTCCCCAGCAGGCGAGTTCGACGCCGTCGTAGCCCATGGCTTTCACTTTGGGAGCAAGGTCGGCGAGCGAAAGGTCGGCCCACTGGCCGGTGAAGAGAGTAACTGGTCTCGGCATAACAGTGAGACGATTGTGTTGCGATCAGCCCAACGGGTCAAGCATTCGGACTGCGGATGCGTTGCTGCGACTCGCAGAGCCGCGGTCCGTCCCTTGATTGCGTCGGGCGCCGTTTCGGCCGAGGTTCACCGCGTGGCCAAGCCTGCGGTCACTCCCACCAACCGTTCTTTGTGCGGGAAGGGACAAAGAATTGCGAACAGCACGGGCACGATGTTTCGGTGTTGGAACCGGTGGACGTTGATGAGTGCGGCAAGGCCGTCTCCGGCGCCGAAAAAGAGCTCCGGTCGATGTTCGCTGACGCAGAATGGTTTCAGGCGGGCGCAACGCGTTCCGCCTGTGATCGCCCGCAGTTCCGGTGCGGTCACCCTTGTTGGAGAAGGCGATGTGAGCTATGGTCTTACCGGTTCCGGAAGGGTGGAGAATCGCTCCTGGCCGTGAAAGCGGGCAGGGGAGGAAAGTCCGAACACCATAGGGCGCGATGCCGCGTAACCTGCGGGCCGACGCAAGAAGGTGCTGCGGGATACACGCGGAGGACGACGCCGCGAGGCGTCTCCATGGAAAGTGCCACAGAAAACAAACCGCCCGCTGGGATTTCAAAATTTGAGATCTCAGATGGGTAAGGGTGAAAAGGTGGAGTAAGAGCCCACCGCTCCGGGCGCAAGCACGGAGGCATGGCAAACCCCATCGGGTGCAAGGCCAAATAGGGGACCTTGGAGCGGCCCGCTCCATGTTTCGCGAAAGCGAGATGGGTTCCGGGTACTGGCTGCTGAGACAAATGATTCTCTCCTCGGCCGCGGCAACGCGGTCGAGCAGACAGAATTCGGCTTACAACCCTTCCGGAACCCTTTTCATTTACGATTGACGATTGACGCGGGCATGGAGGCCGCTCTCGGATCGGTGACAAGGAAACTTGAATGATCGTCCGGGACAATTTTTGTCGCATATGCGCGCGGAATTGTCCCGCCTGCACAGGCTACCTGGAGTCTTGAACCAGGGTGACCACACTGGTTCGGGAAGCTTCCGCCTGGCCATAGAGGTCGGGCCTGAGATACCGCCCGCGCTCGCCATCCTGCTTCTCGATTTCGACACAGATGCCGGTTTCGCGAATCGTGGGATCGTTGCGGATGGCTTTAATTTCCCAGGAGACTTGTTTTCCGGGAACGCCGCCGGCGACGCGGAAGGAACTGGTGGCGCATGTCAGATCAATCGTTTCCGCCACGTGCAGGTTGGGCATCGCGGCGCCTATCGGCGTTAACGAATAGCGCGGGTCACGGTTGATCGTGCGGAAATAGTCGGGCAGTTGCACGGTGGCCTGGCCGTTGGCATCGAGCGTAACGATGCCATTGTAAATGTTCTGCGGTTCGGCCCCTTCGTGGCAATAGTGCCGGAGATAGCGGTTGGCGGGATCACGCGGATCGTCGATGAGAAACTGTTTGGTGCCATTGACCCCGAGGTTGCCAAGAACGGAGACATCGTCGAGGACGGTCAAATCGCCGATGCTGGCATTGCCCTGAACCGTCAGTTCGAAACCGGCCTGATTGGGGCCGAGGACCATGCCTTGTGCGGCGATGTCGCCCTGCACTTCAAGGAATTCGTTGATAAACACGGTGCCGTTTGGCTCGAGAGCCATGATTCCGGGATTGCTCAAGGGAGCGGTGCTGGGGCCAAACGTAAACCAAAGCGTGTCGCCTGCGCTGGTTGTTTCGCGGATGATCCCCCACTGATCCTCGAAAACGCCTCCGCTCAGTTCCGCCAGTGCAATCGAGGAGCCGCCGACCCCGGCGTCGGAGCTGTAAATCCCGAGGCGCGCATCGCTGTCCTCGATGACGAGTTCATCATTCTGCGTGTCTGCGGCGGTCACGCCGACGCTGGCGGAGCGAACGTGTAACTTCCCCTGCGGCAAGCCTGTGCCGATGCCGACCTGTCCGGCGCCGCTCTGGACGAGAGAAACATTGCCGCCGCCGGCATTGATGTTGAAGGTGATGGCGCTGCCGCTGTTGCGGGCCTGGATTTCGTTGCCGTCGAAGGCGAGTTCGTTGCCGCTCGGCGCGTGTTCAATGACCATCAAACCGCCGCCTGCGACGGAGGCGTTGTCGGCGCCGGCGACGTGCAGTTTCGCATCGGGAGTAACGGTGTTGACACCGACACGTCCGCCGCCCAGTGCGAGCAGGATGTTTCCGGCGGAGTTTGGATTCAGGCGCAGGGCGGAAGGTCCTCCCTGGAAGTACGCGTTGATCGCGTTGCCGAGCAGTTCGATGCTTGTGGTGAACACGGTCGGCGAACCGGACAACGTTTCGACCAGCAGGCTGGGCCGCGTGTCATTCGCGCGTCCGCGGACATGGAGCCTGCCCTGCGGCGCGGTGGTGCCGGCGCCGACGTCGCCGGCGACCCCCGCGCGAGCTTCGCCGGAACCGCCGTCGCCGAACAGGCTGATGGTTGTGCTGGCCGACGCATTGGCGAGTGTCAGCGCGGCGCCGAAGTTCACCTGCTCTTCACCCTGAAGCAGCGCGGTGACGAGATTGTCGTCGTTGCGCAGGCTGATGCTGCCGCCTTGCGCGGGGGTGTTGGCGCTGAGCGTGACGCGGGCGCCTCCCGAGTTGAAGAGCGAGACCTGGCCGGAATCGCTGCGAAGTTCGATGGTGCCGGTTCCCGCGTTGTCCCGCAACCGGAGCAGGCTGCCGCCGAAGAACTGGCTGTCCAGGAACACGGTCTCGATGTTGGGATCCAGACCGTTTGCCATGCGAAAGTTGCTGCCGTCGTCGATCAGCAGGTCGCCGCCGGCGATGTGCAATTTGGCGGCAGGCTTCGGCATGCCGATGCCGACATTGCCGGAGTTGGTGTTGAAGATGTGGGTGCCGGTCAGTGCCCACGGGCCGGCGGCGCCGGGGCCTCCGGAAGCGAAGATTGCATAGGGGGCGGCGGTAATCGGCTGCCTGGGAGCAAGCGGGACGAAGACCGCTGCGGCGTTGTTGGTGCGCACGGCGATCTCGATCCATCGGGCGCTGCCATCGAACACGCCCGCGCCATAGTCCAGCACAACCGTGAACACGCCACCGCTGACCGGGGTGGCGGGGCGGGTGATGGGCGCGCCGACAGTGCTGCCGCCGCTCAACTGGTTGTAGAGCGTGAACCGGAGGTCGTACAGCCCGTTGGCCGGACTGCCCGCGTCATCCAATCGCCCCTGATACGTGAACGCGGTGCCCTGGGCGGAGCAGGTTGAGAGATGCGAATCGACTGTGGGGAGCGCGAGCAGAGCAACAGTGAGTTTCAGTATAGCCTTCATGGGTGGGTGGGGGTTGCTTTTGGCAAGAAAAATTCGCCCACGGATCCGTGGTGCCGGTCGAGGTCGGCGCGCTGTCTCCATTCACAACCTGGCCACAGTGTTGCCAGTTCCGGCAACATGCCGGAGCCGCCGCCGAACTCGAACGCGCACTCGAGTACCGTGCTGTTGAGTCCGCTGGTGAGGAGGTTCGCGGAGTGAAGGACAGACTTCATCGAGCACCAAAGGACTGCTGGGCGTAGTGATTATGCCTTCGGCGATCCGTCTGCGGGTGGATCAGACGGCAGGTGGAGCGAAAGGTGGTCCGACCCTTCACGACCCCTGGGAGCAGCGAGAAGAATGCTCGTTGCTCGATTCCGTTCGGTTCAGTGGCCGATTACAGCGCGATACGAAGTGAAGGTTAACGAATTTCTAATATTAGACGCTTCTTTGTCGGCGCTGCTTTGGATGAGAAAGGAGATTGCTGCAACTCTGTCGCTGCTATGGAGCTCGTGGTTCTTCTATGGCAATTGCCGTCGGATTTAACCGGCAGACAATGACACGCTCCCGCGGAGCCTGCTCCATCAATACCGTCGCCGTCCAGATGCGGGGCTCAGGGGGACTTTCCTCGGTTCGAGCACGAGTGGCGTGCCCACATTGCCGAAGCGATCAACAGCCCGGATGGCGGCGGCTTCGGGCTGGATGCCAAACGTTGCTGAACGCGCCGATCCCGGCAGAATCTCCATCCGCCAGTTGCCGGAAATCTTTCTTTGAACGATCCACCAGCGAACGCGGTCGGTTCCGGTCGGCGTCCAGGAAAATCGCCATTGGCTGTTGGTGGCAACAAGCGTCGCCGTCGGCGCGGGGGGCGGGGCCCCGCCCATCCATGGCGAGGCCGGCACGAGCGCCTTCTCCGAAAGCAGATTGTTCCGGAGCGCGCGCACGAGGTTCTGGTTCGACAGGAGTGGCACGGCCCTGTAGAGGATGAATCCACTGACGCGTCCCTGCTCGCGTGTGATGCGGATCTGTTTGACGATTTCGTCCGCCGGCCAGTTCTGGATCTGCGCGTTGGCCACGGACAACCCGGGCCAGAGATGTCGCTGGCCGGTGTTTTGCCACGCCCACCACCGCAGCAGTTCGGGAAAACTCTGTTCTGAATCGATGCGCCAGTACAGTTGCGGCGAGAAGTAATCCACCCAGCCGTTGGCGAGCCATTTGCGCGAGTCCGCGTAAATGGCGGCGTACGCGTCGAACACGCCTTTCCTGATCGACGAGGGATAGCCGGGGCGCCAGATGCCGTGGGGACTGACGCCGAATTTCACCCACGGTTTGATCTCCCGGACCGATTCATGAACCCGTTTGATGAACGCGTTCACATTCTCCCGGCGCCAGTCGTCCAGGCTGAGATTTCCTTTCGCGCCATACTTTGTCCAGCTTGCCTGGTCGGGAAACGGCTCGCGCGTCGGCGACTCCGCGGGGTCGGGATAGAAGTAATCATCGAAATGCACGCCGTCGATGTCGTATCGCCTCACGACGTCGAGCACGACGCGGAGCGAGTGTTCCTGGACTTCGGGTTCGCCGGGATCGAGCCAGAGATACTGGCCGTAGCGTTTCACCAGGTGGGGTTGGGTGTGGCTGATGTGGTTCGCAGCGACCGAGCCGGCGTGTGATTTGTGCAATGCGCGATACGGGTTGAACCACGCGTGCAGTTCGAGCCCGCGTTTGTGCGCCTCGGCAATGGCGAACGCCAGCGGATCATAGAACGGCGCCGGGGCTTTGCCCATCGAACCGGTGAGATACTCCGACCACGGTTCGATGCTGGACGCATAGAACGCGTCGCACGCCGGGCGCACCTGGAAGATGACGGCGTTGAGATTGAGTTCGGCGGCGCGGTCCAGAATGGAGATGAGCTCGGCCTTTTGAGTATCGGTGCTCAGGCCGGGTCTGGAAGGCCAGTCGATGTTGGCAACGGTGGCGATCCAGAGTCCGCGGAACTCCTGTTGGATCGCGGGGGGCGTGAGCTTCGAAGGCTGGAAACGCACTGCGGCGGCGGAACACGAACAGTTGAATGCCAGGAGCAGCGCAATCGCGCGGAGGCCCGGCTTCCGGCGGCCGGGGGAGCTTGAGAGAATCCATGGCGCAGGCATCCGCTCGCACGTGTTTCCTGCTGAAGCCAGGACTTCATGCGGGGCGAATCTGCTGCGTTCCGGTGCTCGCTTGGACTGCATAGGACAAGGGCGCGTGCGCCACGCTACGCATTTGAGGGGGAAGCGTCGAAGAATTTTTTGCGCGATGGAGAATGCGCGCGCTACCGCGATGAATCAGACGGATCGCAGCGCGAGCGTCCCGCCACCAGTTGATGGTGGATGAGAAATCGAAACTTGTACCGGGACGGTCCTGGACCCGCAGGCGAGACGCCCACGGTGGGACGGGTGACGGTTCTTGCCGAGCGAAAACTGCCAATTACGAAAAAAAGAGTTGCAGGCGCGGTTTTTCAGAGTAAAAACGAGCGCAGTCAGGGGTAATGATGGGGCTGGTAAGCAGTGGATTTTGGCACAACTGGCAAATCTCGGTTCCTCACCAATTAGTTGTGCCGGGGGTGAACATTCTGCCCATATGTTGCGGGTTTCCACTTTACAGATTTGGGCAGGTTTGATTCTGTAAACGGCAATGTATCTCAAGAACTTGACGGTCTTAGGGTTTAAGTCCTTTGCGGACAAGACCTCCCTCAACTTCCAGCCCGGCGTCACGGCGATTGTGGGCCCAAACGGTTGTGGCAAGTCAAACGTGTCGGACGCAATCCGTTGGGTACTTGGAGAACAGTCGGCCAAGGCGCTGCGCGGCGGCGAGATGGCGGATGTGATCTTTAACGGCACCGATGCTCGCAAGCCGATGGGGATGGCGGAGGTGTCCTTGACATTGGGTGACGTGGACGAGGAACACCTGCGGGCGGCGGGCGTCGAGGTTTCGTACAACGAGGTGACCGTGACGCGGCGCATTTTCCGCGATGGCGGCAGCGAGTATTTCATCAACAGGGTGCCGTGCCGGCTGAAGGACATTCAGCAGTTGTTCATGGGCACGGGCGTGGGGCGCACGAGTTACAGCATCATGGCGCAGGGTCACATCACTCAGATCCTGTCCAGCAAGCCGGAAGATCGCCGCCTGATTTTCGAGGAAGCGGCGGGCATCACGAAATTCAAGGCGCAGAAGAAGGAATCGCTGCGCAAGCTCGAATACACGGAGCAGAACCTGTTGCGCGTGGCGGATCTGATCAAGGAAGTCAAACGCCAGATCGGATCGCTCCAGCGCCAGGCCGGCAAGGCGCGCCGTTACAAGCAGCTTTCCCAGGAATTGCAGCATCTCGACACGCAACTGGCGCGGCATCAGTTCGACCTGCTTCAGGGCGAGATTCGGGACCGCGAAGCGACGGCGGCGCAACTGCGCGACCAGATCGAAGCCGGCTCGGCGGAGGTGCTGCGATGCGAGGACGAGATTGTTCAGTTGCGGGAGCGTTTGTCCGAGCTCGAGCACGAGATCGGCGGGTTGCAGCAGCGGGGGCTGGAACTCAAGAGCGACGTCGAAAAGCACGAGAGCCGCATTCAGTTCAACGAGGAGCGCCTGCGCGAGATCGCGTCGCAGAACGAGAAGGCGCTGGCCGACATTTCGCAGAGTGAAGAGCGGCACGCCGCGGCCTCGAGTGAACTGGCGTCCGCGTCGGCACGGCTCGAGGCTTCGGAAGCGCAACTGGCGGAGCACCGGAAAGCGCTTGAGGCGCGGCAGGAGGCGTTGAAGAACGTCGAGGAGGAACTGCGCGCGATGCAGGAATGTTTGAGGCAGGCGCAGGCGGATGCGTTCGCGGCGGCGCAGGATCTCGCGCGGGTGCGCAACGAGATCACGGCGCTGGACCTTCAGAAGCAGGGCAACGTTGTCCGCCTTGAGAAGCTTTCCGCGGAGAAGATTCAACTCGAGGAAGAGCGCACGCGGCTGGATGCGAGGCTGGAGGAGTTCGCGGCAAACGTGGCTGCGGAGAAGCTCAGTGTGCAGACCAAGCGCGGCTCGGTCGAGGAACGTCAGCAGCGCCTGCGGGAAATCCAGGAGGAACTGGAACGCGCTTCGGCCGAGCAGGACCGGCTGTTGCAGGAGCAGGCGGAGAAGCGCTCGAAGCTGGACGTGCTGGAACAGCTCGAGGGCTCGCACGAAGGATTCAGCGCCGGGGCGGTCGCGGCGCTGCGCCGGTCGCGCGCCGTCATTGGATCGCTGGCGGAGCGGATTCGGGTTCCCGACGATTACGTGGTGGCGATTGAGAACGCGTTGGGGCATCACCTGCAGCTCGTGCTGACGGACCAGCCCGAGTCGGCCCAGCAGATCCTGGCGGACCTGACCGCGAGCAAGGCGGGCCGCGCAAGCGTGGCGGCGCTGGCGGTGGCCATGCCGGAAACGCAGCTTGCGTTCGGCGGGGACATGGCTCCCGGTTCGGACGCGGAATCGATCAAGAACCGGCTTGCGAAAGGCGAGGTGGTTCCGGCGCTGAGCGTGGTGCGCGCCGATCCATCCGTGGAGAAACTGGTTTGCAGCCTGTTGGGGCGGACCTTCCTGGCGCCGGATCTTCCGAGCGCGACCGCGCAATTGCAGAACGGCCACGCGGGCTGTGATTTTGTCACGCTGTCGGGCGATCTGCTGAGCCGGCACGGCATTTACACGGGCGGTTATCTGAACGGGAACGGCAACGGGCGGGCGCCTTCGTCCATTCTGGGGCGCAAGAACCAGATTGCGGAACTGCGCGGAGAGCTGGCGGCGTTGCAGGAGCGGATTGCCGGGCTGAGTCGCAAGAAGGGGGCGTGGCAGAGCGAGCAGACGGAGTTGCAGGCGGGTTTGCAGCAGGCGCAGACCGAGCTGCGCGAGCAGGAGGTGGCAATCGCGACGCGCGAGGGCGAGGTCAACGCGCTCGAGAATTCGCGCCGGCTGCTGCATCAGAAGATCGACACGGTGGTTTATGAGATTCAGAGCCTTGCGGAGCAGGAGCGCGAGGGGATTGAGAAGCGCAAAGCGCTCGAGGCGCGGGCCGCGGATCTGGCGGAGCGCGAGCGGTTGCAGCAGGAGCAGGTGGCGACGCTGACGGCGAGGCTGGAGGGATTGCGGCAGCAGCGGGACCAGGCGACGGCGGCGTTGACCGAGAGCAAGGTGGCATTGGCGAGCGAGGAACAGCTGTGCTCGTCCTTGCGCCAGCAGAACACGGCGCTGGCGCAGCGGATTCGCGAACTGGCGCAGGTGATCGAGCAGCGCCGCGCCGAATGCGCCGCGTTCATCGGAAGAAAGGAGCAGGCCGAGGCAGAGATTCAGGATTCGCGGAGCCGGATTGAGCGATTGCAGCATGAGCGCGAGCAGGTGAACGCGCAGGCGGCGGAGTTGCTTTCGCGGCGGCAGGCGCAGGAGGCGGAGATCGCTGAGTGCGAGGAGATCCTGCGCGAGCATCGCAGGCAGGTGGGCGAGCTGCAACAGCAGCGCGGCCAGATCGAAGTGGAGCTGGCGCAAAAGAACATGGCCGTCCAGAACCTGCGCGAGCGGATCCAGCAGAAGTATCATGTGAACCTCGACGACGTGCGGAGCGAGTGCATCACGATCACGTATGCGGACGAGGGCCCGGCACGGGTGCACACGCTGACGCCCGAGGAGATGGCGGCGGCGGGAGCGGCGACCGACTGGGCTGCGGTGGCTCAGCAGGTCGAGGCGCTGCAGAAACGGCTGGATGAAATGGGGCCCGTGAACCTGGTGGCCATCGAGGAGTACGAGGAGACCGAGCAACGGTACCAGTTCCTGAGCAAGCAGCACGACGATCTCGTGCAGGCCAGGGCGCAACTGCTCGAAGTGATCAACCGCATCAACACGCAGACGCGCGAGATGTTCAAGCAAACCTTCGAGCAGATCCGCGAGAATTTCCGGTCCATGTTCACCGAGGTCTTCGGGGGCGGGAAAGCGGACCTGGTCCTGGTGGACGAGAACGACGTGCTCGAGAGCGGCATCGACATTGTGGCGCGCCCTCCCGGCAAGCAGTTGCAGACGATCTCGCTGCTGTCGGGCGGGGAGCAGACGATGACGGCGGTGGCGCTGTTGTTTTCGATCTATCAGGTGAAGCCGAGCCCGTTCTGTGTGCTGGACGAGCTGGACGCGCCGCTGGATGAAGCGAATATCAACCGCTTCATCCGGATCCTGCAGCGGTTCCTCGAACGCTCGCAGTTCATCATCATCACCCACAACAAGCGGACGATCAGCATGGCCGACGTGCTGTACGGGGTGACGATGGAGGAGCAGGGTATCAGCAAGATCGTGAGCGTGAAATTCCATAAGGCGGACCAGCCGGAGACGGGAGCGGCAAACGCCGGCGGACGCCCGCTTGTTCCGACGCGAACGGGCGACAGTTCGGAAGTGGTCATGGCGAAATAGCGCCGAACGGAATTTCTGCCGTCGGCAGGGGTCTCATTCATTCCAGTGGATCGAGAGGGGGGCCTTGACCACCCCTGACCCGGACGCCTTGCGCGCAAGCTTGAAACAACCGGAAAAGCGCGGCCGGCGTTCGGCGGTCCGGATTGCGAGGTGTGGCGTGATAAAGAATCTGAAAGTTGTCCTGCTTGTTCTCCTTCTCAATGCGCCGGCGTGGGATGCGTCGGGCGTGCGCAGCTTTCTTCGAGTTGGAGACGAAGCCGTCCTGGCGACGCCTGTCACGCATTTCCAGACCGAGCTGTTGAGGCTGCCGCTGCCGCCGTCGGAGTTTCGCGCGGTGACAAACCCTGTAGTGACGGCGATGGAGTTGCCGGTGGTGGCGGATTTGAGGCTGGCCCTGCAGCTTGAGGGAACGGCGGACGCGGAACGGATCGTTGCAGCGTATGCCGAGCAGCACCAGAAGCTGTTGGATTACGCGGAGGCCGTTCGGCGCCGGCGGTATGCGGGCGACTCTGCCGGGGAGGACATTCGATTTCCGGAGATTGTGTATCCGGAGGGTTTGCCTGGTGAATTCCGGGATTACCTTGAAGGCGTTGCGGCGGAGCACAATCCGGCGCTCAAGGAGCGGCGTTTCAGCCGGGTTGCATGGGAAAGGATTCTGAAACGGCCGGCCGACGAACGGCGATTTCTTTCCGTTCCGGCGGCGTTGAACCTGGGGCGATCCTGCGAGAGCGAGGCGCCGGGAAAGGCGATCCGGCACTATCAACAGGTGCGTGAGCTTGTCCGGAGCGGGTTCCACGATCGTCGCGGTGACGCGGCGGCCAGCATCGGATGGGAGGCGCGTCTGCGCCTGCGGGCGGGTGACTACGAAACGGCGCTGAGACTTTATGTGGACCACATGGCGACGGGCGATCCGACCGCGGCTTCGTCATTGATGTTCACCCTGCGGGCCATTGTGGCGGATGATGATTACGATTGGACTGTACTGGCGCGGGATCCCCTGGCGCGCCGCGTGGTGACGGCCTATCTGACTTCGACGGTGGCATTAAAGCATGCGGCTGTTCGGCCGCGCGATGCGGCGGAGCGGGTGAACCGTTGGCTTCAGGCCATGGAGGAAGTGGCGGACGTGGACGACGACCTTGCGGAGATGCTGGCCCTGGCTGCCTATCAGAACGAGCAATGGGATTTGACGGAGAGATGGATTGAGCGTTGCTCCGGCAGGCCCGTGGCGCAGTGGTTGCGAGCCAGGTTGCTTGCCCGCTCCGGCCGGCTTGAGGACGCGCTCGCCGTTCTGCAAACGATCCAGCCGCGTTTTCGCGAACGGAAAAGCAGAGCGCCCGGGAATCTGGAGGACAATCTTTTCGGGAGAAGGATGGACGGCTGGGAACAGTACATGTCGCCGGACCTGCAGGTTCTGGGCGAGATGGGCGTACTGCATCTGTGTCGTTGTGATTATATCGCCGCGCTGGATTGCTTTCTGAAGGCGAACCTGTGGGAGGACGCGGCCTACGTTGCGGAACGCGTGTTGACCATTGAAGAACTGCGGCGGTTTGTGGACGCGATACCGGATGAGAGCGGTGAAGGATTGGGGAAAGAGCCGGCGCCGCATCTGGAGGCGCTGCGGCATCTGCTGGCGAGGCGTCTGATGCGGGCGGGACGCGCCGCCGATGCTCGCCGTTACTACCCGCGGGATCTTCAGTCCAGGTGCGACGCGCTGGCGGAGGCGTTGTCGGCAGGACGGGACGGGACGCTGCCGGCGGAGGAACGGGCCCGATGGTTGTTCGCCGCCGCGGTTCTTGTCCGGACGAACGGAATGGAGTTGCTTGGGACGGAGTTGGAGCCGGATTGGCACATGTATTCGGGAAGAGTTGCCAGGATGGCCATGGCAAAGGTGCGCGCCGGCGATGCGTTCAAATACTTTCGGGCTTCTTCGGACGAAATGGCGAGAGTGTCACGGCATCGGCCGGATCCGGACGCGCGTTTTCACTATCGCTACCAGGCGGCGTTCCTGGCGTGGGAGGCGTCCGAGTTGTTGCCCGACAACTCGGAGGACACCGCCTCGGTCTTGTGGACGGCAGGGACGTGGCTGAAGTACCGCGATCCTGAAACCGCCGACATCTTCTACAAGGCGCTCGTCAATCGCTGTCGCGGAACGGAATTGGGCTTTGAAGCGGACCGCATCCGGTGGTTTCCGAGGGTGGAGGAATGAGGGAGGACGATGGCCAACATCCAACATCCAGCGCCCAAGGGAGCGTAGCGTGGTCTGCGGCGGGATCGGACGACGGTTCGCGAGGACGCTCGCTCCACCGGAAAGGCACTGCGGCCTGCGGCGCGGTTGCGGTCAGCTTTCGACGACACTGATTTCGACGGGCTCGACGTTGACGCCGACTTTTTCGAGCCACCGGATGGCGGCCTGGACGTCTTTGCGGGGACCGTCGATTTCGAGGCAGACGATGCCGATCTCGTCGGTGACCTTGGCCTGCCGGATGTTCGTCACCACTTTGAATCGGTGTCCGAGTTCCCAGATCAGCGGTTTCTGTATCAGGCGTTGCGGGTACATGAGCCAGAGCCGCTGTTGAGTGGGCGATGTCGGGCTGGTGCGGGACGCCGGCTTCCGTTTGCGGGTCGAGCGAGGAGGCATGGGGTTCCTTTTGAGGGAAGGATCAGCCGCCCGCAATGGCCGGGATGATGCTGATTTCGTCGCCGTCCTTCAACGGGGTGTTCTGGTTGTTCAGGAACCGGATGTCCTCCTCGTTGACATAGACGTTCACGAAGCGGCGCACCTCGCCGTTCTCGTCCACGAGCCGCTCCTTGATTCCGGGATAGCGCGACTGCAGTTCCGAGATGGCCTCACCAATGGTGGCGGCCTGCACTTCGACGAGTTCCTCGTTGTTGGTGAGTTTCCTCAACGGTGTGGGGATGCGAACTTTCTTTGCCATAATTTTCAAGCACTGACGGTTTTGACTTCGTTGGCCACCAGCGATTCGAATTCGCGGAGGCTGGGTTTGATTTCGCGCGGCGCGCCGACGTGTCCATCGACGGCGTCCAATGTCTTCAATCCATTGCCGGTGATGCACAGGACCGCCGATGAATCGGCCGGGATCTTGCCGGACGCGATGAGTTTCTTTGCAACGCCAACGGTGACGCCGCCGGCGGTTTCCGTGAAGATGCCCTCGGTTTCCGCGAGCAGGCGCATCGCCTCGCGGATTTCGTCGTCGGTGACATCGTCGGCCGCGGCGCTGGTTTCCTTCATCACCTTGAGCGCGTAGAAGCCGTCGGCGGGGGTGCCGATGGCAAGGGACTTGGCGATGGTGTTCGGTTTGACGGGTTTGAAGAAGTCGAGTCCGGCTTTCTGGGCGTGGGCGATGGGGGCGCAGCCGGTGGCCTGGGCGCCGTGTACGTGGCACTCGCCGTTGCTGGCGAGCCCGAGCTTCACGAGTTCCTGGTAACCCTTGTGGATTTTCGTGAGCAGAGATCCGGACGCCATGGGGACCACGGTGTGGGGTGGAATCTGCCAGCCGAGTTGCTCGACGATTTCATACGCCATGCTCTTGGAACCTTCGGCGTAATAGGGCCGCATGTTCACGTTGACGAAGGCCCATCCGAACTTGCCGGCGATTTCGGCGCACAGGCGGTTTACCTCGTCGTAGTGGCCTTTGATGCCGATCACGTTTGCGCCGTAGATGAGCGAGTTGAGGATTTTGCCCTGCTCGAGGTCGTGGGGGATGAAGACGTAGGCCTTGAGGCCGGCGGAGGCGGCGTTGGCGGCGACGGAGTTGGCGAGGTTGCCGGTGGACGCGCAGGCGACCGTGTTGAAGCCGAGTTCGCGCGCGCGGCTGAGCGCCACGCTCACCACGCGGTCCTTGAACGAGAGACTCGGGTAATTGACCGTGTCGTTCTTGATCCAGAGTTCGCGAATGCCGAGCCGTTTGGCGAGGCGATCCGCGCGGATGAGGGGGGTGAAACCGACCTGCAATCCGACCGTGGGTTCGCTGGCGACGGGGAGCAGCTCGCGATAGCGCCACATGCTTTCGGGCCGGCGCTCGATGGTGCTGCGGGTCATGGCCTTTCGGATGCGATCGTAGTCATAGACGACTTCGAGCGGTCCGAAATCGAACTCGCAAACGTGAGTGGCGGTGAGCGGGTATTCGCGTCCGCATTCGCGGCACTTGAGCGCCCGCATGAAACCTTCCTGCTTCTCCATAGTTGGTGGCGATCGCGATTGGGCGACCGCTGTTTGTGTTATGCATTGGGCGGCGCGATCCTGCGCCGGCCCGGGAGGGGCACAAAAAAGGCCCCTTCTCATGAAGAGAAGAGGCAAGCCATGTGCGCTCTCATTTTCCTCCGGAACAGCCGGAGCTGGAATTGGCACCTGGGCATTGCGCATCGCACTCGCAACCGGTTGCCGTGGCGTCATGGGGCCAGTCCCTCAGCCACTCTTCATGAGTTCCGCGATGAATCCATCAACGGATGCGGATAAATTGATTTTAACATTTGCTGCTGTCAACAGATTATTTTCGGTGGAGTCACTTGAGGCGATTGCAGATCCGAAATCCAGGGGCTGGAATCCAGGAGAAATCTGAAGCCGAAGGTCGAATATGGCAGCGCGACGCGTTGAAACGGAAACGCCGCCGGGGCGCGCAGCATCGGAGCGGGCGCCGTGTACGTGTACGGTCGGAGAATCGTGGTTTTGCACGATGCGGTTCTCGGGGTATTTCAAGCTTGCGTTTTCGGTGCGTGACCGGAAGATTTGCCGCCTCGTATGGACTCAGATCTGACGCAGTCGGAGTGGTTTTACAAAGTTTGGGCGTGGACAGAAACGCATCGGAAGCAACTGCTTTGGGGAGTGGGCGCGCTGGTGGTTTTGCTGTTGTTGGGGGGGTATGCGCTGTATCGGGGGCACCAGAACGCCATCGAAGCCGGCAACGCGCTTTCGCGCGCCATAGCGCAATCGGCTGCCGGCCAGGCGGGTCCGGAGGCATTTGTGGGCGTGGCGACGGAGTATCCGGGTACTTCGGCGGCCGGGCAGGCATTGTTGTTGGCCGGCGCGAGGTACTTTGCCGCCGGCAACTACACGGAGGCTTTGAACCAGTTCGAGAAATTCCTGTCGGAGCACGGTCATTCCGATCTGGCCGGGCAGGCGGTTTACGGGCGGGCGGCGGTTCTGGAAGCGACGGGCAAGCGCGACGAAGCGCTGAAGGCGTATCGGGAAATCGTGGAGCGGCGTCCCAATGAAAACGTGGCTCCCCTGGCGCGACTCGCGGTTGGGAGATTGTACGAGGATCAAGGCCGGTATGAGGAAGCGCTTCAGCAGTATCAGCAGCTTCTTCAGCAGGGCTTCGGCGCCATCGCTTCCGAAGCAGTCGCGCGCCGGAACGAGCTGATTCGGGCCCATCCGGAACTGGTCCAGCCGCCTCCCATGACTGTGACTTCCGAGACGAATGCCGCGCCCGTTACCGAACCCGAACCGCCGGAGTAAGCGGTTTGCCACTCGTCATTCATTGCTCATGAAGCTTACGATCATCGGGACCGGCTACGTCGGTCTGGTTACCGGCGCTTGTTTCGCCGAGGTGGGCCACAGTGTGATTTGCGTCGATAACGACGCGGCGAAGGTTCAATTGCTCAAGTCGGGGGGGATTCCGATCTATGAGCCGGGTCTTGAGGAGCTCGTGGAACGGAATGTCCGCGCGGGAAGGCTCTCGTTCACCCAGAGCACGGCGGAGGGAGTGGAGAAATCCGACATCATTTTCATTGCGGTGCCGACGCCGCCGCTGCCGGACGGGAGCGTGGACCTGAGTTTCATCGAGAAGGTGGCCCGCGAGATCGCGGCGGCGATGACGAGCTACAAGATCGTGGTGGACAAGAGCACGGTGCCGGTGAAGACGGGGGAGAAGGTGGGCGAGACGATCCGGCGTTATTGCAAGGCGCGGGTGGATTTCGATGTGGTGAGCAATCCGGAGTTTCTCCGGGAAGGGTTCGCGGTGGAGGATTTGATGAATCCGGACCGGGTGGTGGTGGGGGTGCGGTCGCAGCGCCCGGTGGCGGCAATGAAAGAGGTGTACGCGCCGTTCAACGCGCCGATCATCGTGACGGACATCAATTCGGCGGAGCTCATCAAGCACGCGTCGAACTCGTTCCTTGCGCTGAAGATTTCGTATATCAACGCCATTTCGATCATCTGCGAGGCGACGGGCGCAAATGTGCAGGAGGTGGCCAATGGAATGGGCATGGACGCGCGCATCGGGCGACGGTTTCTGGACGCGTCGCTGGGCTTTGGCGGAAGTTGTTTCCCCAAAGACCTGAGCGCGTTCATCAAGATTGCGGAGCAGGTGGGCTACGATTTCCGCCTGTTGAAAGAGGTGCAGAACATCAACGCCGAGCAGATGCGGCGGTTTGTCAAGAAGATCACCGACACGCTGTGGGTGTTGAAGGACAAGCGCATCGGCGTGCTCGGGCTGGCCTTCAAGCAGAACACCGACGACGTCCGGATGTCGCCGGCGATCGAGTTGTGCAAGCTGTTGTTGAAAGAAGGAGCGGTTCTCCGGGTGCACGATCCGAAGGCGATGGAGAAGGCCAGGGCGGTGCTGCCGGACGTCACGTATGTGGATGACATGAACGAGGTGGCGGAAGGCTGTGACGCGCTGGTGATTGCCACGGAGTGGGAGTGCTTCAAGAAGCTCGACCTCGAGCGCGCGCGCAAGGCGCTGACGCATCCGATCATGTTCGACGGGCGGAACCTGTTTGATCCGGCCGAGATGGAGCAGCTCGGGTTCATTTACAAGAGCATCGGCCGGTGAGGAACCGGCGCCGAGAGAGGGAATCGGCATGAGTTCGGACCCCGGGCCGGTGATTGAAGTGGCGGCCGGGCTCGTCTTCAGAAACGGCAGACTGTTGATCACGCGGCGCCCTGCGGAGGCGCACCTGGGCGGGCTCTGGGAATTTCCCGGCGGCAAACGCGAGCACGGTGAAAGCTTCGAAGAATGCCTCAAGCGCGAATTACGGGAGGAATTGGGCATTGACGTCGAAACGGCGGAGGCCGTGGACAGCATCACGCACTCGTATCCCGAGCGGACCGTTCATCTGAGATTCTTTCGATGCATTTGGGTGAGGAATGAACCACGGGCGATCGGGTGTCCGGAGTTCCGGTGGGTGACAGCGAGTGAGCTGGACGAGTTTGCGTTTCCCGCCGCCGACGCGCGTCTGCTCGATCGATTGCGCGCAACGCCGGAATGGTGGAAGTAGGAACGAGGGAAAACGCCCAACATCGAACATCCAACATCGAGCATCCGACGTTCACGGAACGGCGACGGCATCAAGGTCGACAAGGCTTCCGGCGAAGTTTGCGACAAAGTTGAAGGTGAATGGCCCGGGCGCGCCTCCTTGCGCATCCGATCCCAAAGCACTTCAAGGGTTTGCAACCTTTTGTTGCATATGCAACAAAAGTTCGTCGTCCCTCAGTGCTCTCGCAAACACCTGCCCATCAAGGAAATGCAACCTTTTGTTGCATATACAACAAAAGTTCGCATGGGGGCTGGGCGTCAGGCTTTCAGCTGGCGTTCGGCGGCGAGGAGACGGCCGGAACTGCTCTGCGTCGCGACGGGCTGTGCTGCGACGGGCTGTGCTGCGACAGGAACGTCTACTCCGTTGCTTTGCAACCGACGGCGTCGGCGAGGTGGCTGAAGCCGGCGTTTTGCATTTCCTGAAGCAGGCCAGAGACGATGGACCGTGCTGCGCCCGGGCCTTCATAGACGAGACTGGTGTAGATCTGCAGGAGCGACGCGCCGGCTGTGATTTTCTCCCAGGCATCGCTGCCGTTGAAAATGCCGCCGACGCCGATGATGGGGACGCGGCCCGAGGTTCTGCGGTAGAGGTATCGGATCACTTCGGTGCTGCGGGCGCGCAACGGGCGTCCGCTGAGTCCGCCCGCTTCCGCATAGACCCGTTGGACGGCGGGGCTGGTTGAGGCGGGCCGCTGGATCGTGGTGTTGGTGGCGACGATTCCCGCGACACGGCGAGGCTCGACGAGTTCGAGGATTTCGTCGAGGGCCTCGAACGAGAGATCGGGGGCTACTTTGACCAGCACCGGTCTGGTGCGGCCCTTCGTGTCAGGAGTATTGAGTTCCTGTATGGCGGTGAGAATCTCGTCGAGTGCGGCGCGATCCTGCAATTGCCGGAGGCCGGGCGTGTTTGGGGAACTCACGTTTACGACGAAGAAGTCCAGGTACGGTTTCAGCGCGCGGAAGGAGTTGGCATAGTCCTCGGGCGCTTTCTTGAGCGGGGTGATTTTGGATTTTCCGAGGTTCATGCCCACGGGGTGTTCGGGCCAGCGGTTTGTTCTGCGCCACCGGGCGAGAATCTGTGCGATGGCCTCGGCGCCGAGATTGTTGAAGCCCATGCGATTCACGATGGCTTCCTCCTCGACGGCGCGGAAGACGCGCGGGGGAGGGTTTCCGGGTTGCGCGTGCCAGGTTGCGGCGCCGAGCTCGGTGAATCCGAAGCCCATGGCTGCCCACGCGGGAAGGGCTTCGGCGTTCTTGTCCATGCCTGCAGCGAGACCGACCGGATTGGGAAAGCGCAGTCCGAAGACGGTGACGGGCAGCGGCGGCGCGCCGAAGAAAGAATTCATTGCGCCGAGCAACAGTTCGCTTTTGCTCACGAGCGCAAGGCCGTGCAGGGTGCGGTCGTGGATGTCCTCCGGGTTCTGCTGGAAGAGGATTGGCCGGATGACATGCCGGTAAAGCCAGCTCATGCGATTGGTTTTACCGGAAAGCGCGCGAAATCCCAGATCCAAGTTCTTGTCCGGGCGCGAATGGAGGTCATGGCGACATCTTATTTTTCATTCTTTTTTGAAGGAGAAGGGAAGAACCAGTGTGAAGCCCCCTCTCGCCTGGGGCGGGGCGAGGGCTGGAAGCAAGTCAAGATGCGCTTGCACGCATCACGTGTTCTCCGCGGATCGCAGCGGCGAGTCAGGGTACGGCTGAGGTGGCGGTGGAAGTAAGCGCGGGCCGGGCGAGGCCGACGGCCTTTTCGAAGTCCGCTTCGCGTTGCGCGTTGCGGGCTTTGCGGATGCGCTCATATGTCGCCAGCGCCAGTAACGGCCAGGTGTTCCGGTACATGTCGTACTTCAGGTAGAACACCTTGGGGAACCCGGTGCCGGTGGTCTCGAGTTCTGTCCAGGAACCATCGGAGTTCTGAGTGCGGATCAGGTAGTCTATCCCGCGCCGGATGCTCGGGCGGTCCGGGTCGTCGAAGGCGCAAAGTCCCATGACAGCCCAGGCGGTCTGCGAAGCGGTGCTGGGGCCCTGGCCTTTGAACACGGGATCGTCGTAGGTGTTGCAGCGTTCGCCCCAGCCGCCGTCTTCGTGTTGCACGCTTTCCAGCCAGTCGCGCGCTTTCAGGATCCAGGGTTGAGTCATGTCGATCCGCATCGCGCGCAAGCCGCGCAGTACCTGCCATGTGCCGTAGATATAATTCACGCCCCAGCGGCCGTACCAGGAGCCGTCCTTCTCCTGATGGGATTTCAGAAACGCCAGCGCATCTTTCACCTGGGGATGCTCGATGCCGTAACCTTCGTAGCCGAGCAGTTCGAGGATGCGCGCGGTGATGTCGGCGCATTCGGGATCCAGCATCGCGTTGTGATCGGCGAAGGGCACCTTCTCGAGAATGTTTTTTGTGCAATCCTTGTCGAAGGCCGCCCAGCCGCCGTCCTTGCATTGGAAGGTCATCATCCACTTCAACCCGCGCTGGAAAGATTCGTCGCGTTTCTTCGGGTTATCGGTCGGGACCTGCCGGAGGGCAAGGAGGACCATCGCGGTGTCGTCCACGTCCGGGTTCCATTTGTTCTCGTATTCGAACACCCAGCCGCTGGGTTCGACTTTGGCGGGATTCTTGTATTGCCAGTCGCCGCGGAAGCGAATTTCCTTCGACATCAGCCATTCCGCCGCTTTCTTCAATTGCGGGTGATCGGCGGGAATGCCGGATTCGCGCAGGCACACCAGGGTGATGGCCGTGTCCCAGACGGGCGAGAAGCAGGGTTCGATGCGGACGTCGTTCTCGGTCTCGTGCTGGAGGCGTTTGAGCTGCTCCCATTCGCGTTTCAGGATCGGGTTGTCATTGGAGTACCCCAGGGCCTTGAGGGCGATTACGGAGTTCAGCATCGCGGGGAAGATGGCGGCCAGGCCGTCCGAGCCTTCGAAGCGTTCGAGCATCCATTGCTCCGCCTTGCGGAGGGCGCGTTTGCGGAACGGATGAATGTTATGTTGCGCGAAGATCTCCGCGAACTTGTGCAATCGATCGAGCCAGAGGAAGAAATTGCGCCAGGAAAGCCGGTCGGGATCGGGCGGCAGGGCGAGGTCGCGTTCGTGGAAGCCCTGCGGATAGAGTTCGTCGAGGGTGACGTTGTTGCGCGGCCGGCGGGTGGGTTTGAAGTGGTTGATGATGGCCAGGGGGACGAGCATGGCGCGGGACCAGTTGCTCATTTCCCAGAAGTTCACATGGAACCATTTCCCGATGAGGATGACTTCGCACGGGATGGTGGGCACGTATTCCCAGGGAAAGAGGCCGAGCAGCGCGAGGTATAGCTTCGAGAAAGTGTTCATGCGCGGCACGCCGCCCAGGCTGAGGGCTACTTCGCGCGCGCGGAGCATGCGCGGGTCGGTCACGGGCACGCCGGCGAGCTTCAGCGCCAGGTAGGCCTTGATGGTGGCGTTCACCTCCGGCGGGCCGCCGTAGTAGATGTTCCAGCCGCCGTCCGGCAGTTGCATGGACAGAATGTGATTGACCGCCTTGCGCTGCCATTCCGGATCGACGCTGTCGTCCCAATGATGATAGGCGACCATGTCGGACACGAGCGTGGAGTCGACGATGAGTTCGCCTACCCAGTAGCCTTCCGGTTTCTGGAGGGAGAGGAGATATTCCTGCGACCGCAGGATGGCGGTCTTCAGGTCCTGTGGTGGAAGCGCTACTTCGGATCGCGCTTCAGCCCCTGCGCGATTGGGAACCGTAGCTGACACGCCCACACTCTGCGGAGGGTAGTGGCGACTGTAAAGAGTTTAATCGTTGGCTTGTGACCCTGATGTCGAACCGCGGATTCTGGGTGAGCGGATGTGGTTAGGGAATGGGGTAATTACCTGCCGCTGGTGCCGGTGGTCGGACTCGAACCGACACGACTTTTTACGGTCCCAGGATTTTAAGTCCTGTGCGTCTGCCATTTCGCCACACCGGCAATGCGGGACAGTCGTTCCTGCGTTTCTGCAACGGCCTTCGTGTCGGAGCCGGTGCGAGCTTTCTCGCCGCCGGCACCCCGGGATTGACGTTGACAACAGGAACGGACTGGCGTGGCAACGTTCGCAAATTTCCGTAAGGTTCGCAAGCGAGGGCCCCGGGGAAATCTGAAGACTGAAAGCCGAAAGTATGAAGGAGCGGAATACAGCTCTCTTGCGTTGACAGGCGGCGATCGATCTGCCTGCCTGTTGGCCATTCATATGAAGACTTGTGTTTTTCGTACGATCCTGTGGGCGAGTGTATTCCTCATGGCCGCTGCGAATGCGCTTTCAGCGCAAACCAACGTTCCGGCCGCAAGCAATGCGGCCGAGCAGACTCGACCGAACGCCGCAGTGGTGCCGGCGCCGCGTTCGGATACGGGCGGCCATCGGCGCTCGGAGGTGGTTCTCCAGCGCGCGAGGGAAAACCAGAGCGGATGCGACATCGCGTTCATTGGCGACTCGATTACGCAAGGCTGGGAAGGTGCGGGGCGCGAGGTCTGGGCGAAATACTACGGCCAGCGCAAGGCGCTCAACTTCGGCGTGGGCGGGGACCGGACGCAGCACGTGTTGTGGCGGCTGGAGAACGGCCAGCTCGAAGGCGTGAAACCGAAGGTGACCGTGCTGATGATTGGAACGAACAACTCGAATCGGGACGACCACACGGCCGGGGAGATCCTGGAGGGCGTTCTCGCGGTGATTGAGCAGATTCGCAAGCGCGCGCCCGAGACGAAGCTGCTGGTGCTCGGCATTTTCCCGCGCGGCCAGACATTCAGCGAGCAACGCGGCAAGATCCTCCAGGTGAACCAGGCACTGGCGAAGGTGGCGGACGGGAAATCGGTCTTCTACCTCGATTTCGGATCACAGTTGATCGAAGCGGACGGGCGCATCTCGCCCGAGATCATGCCGGATTACCTGCATCTGTCCGCTCGCGGCTACCGGATCTGGGCCGAAGCGATCGAACCGCTGCTGCAGGAGTTGTTGAAGAACTGAACCGTGGATCGACCTACGCTGCCGGCCCTTCGAGGACCGCTTTGAGCGCCGCGACGCAGCGTTCGTTCTCTCTGGGCGTTCCGATCGAGATGCGGATCCATTCAGGCAACTGGTATCCGCCCATGGGGCGGACGATCACGCCTTGTTTCTGGAGTTCCGTGAACACCCGCTGGCCGTCGCCGACTTTCACGAGGATGAAATTCGCGGAGGACGGGATGAACTCGAGTTTCATCTGTTTGAATGCCTTCGCGTAGAACTTCAGGCCGCGGGCGTTGATCTTCCGCGTTTTGGTGACGTGTTTCGTGTCCTCGAGCGCCGCGAGCGCTGCGGCCTGCGCTATGGAATTGATGTTGAACGGCTGGCGGATTTTCTCCAGGGCTGCGATCAGGTCCGGGTCGCCAATTCCATAACCGATTCGCGTGCCCGCGAGACCGTAGATTTTTGAGAAGGTTCGCAGGAGGATCAGGTTTGTTTTCTGTCCGCTCTGGATGTCGGGAACGAAGTCCAGCGGGTTGTCGAGAAATTCGAAATACGCTTCGTCCAGGGCGATCAAGACGTTCGGCGGCACGGCGTTGACGAATCGTGCGAGTGCTTCGGGAGGGGCCACCGTGCCGGTGGGATTGTTGGGATTGGCGACGAACACAATGCGCGTGTGGGGCGTGATCGCCGCCAGCATGGCGTCGAGGTCGTGCGCGTAGTTCCGCGCGGGAACGACAACGAGCTTCGCGCCGAACAGCGCGGTGACGATGGGATAAACCGCGAAGCAGTACTGGGAGACCACCACCTCGGCGCCGGGACCGAGCAAGGCGTGGCCGAGCAGTTCGATGACTTCGTTGGATCCGTTGCCGAGGATCAGGTTGGCCGGAGAGACGCGGAGTTTGGCGGCGAGCGCCTGTTTGAGATAGAACGCGTTTCCGTCCGGGTAGAGGTGCACCTGCGTGACGGCCTTGCGCATGGCCGCCACGGCGAGGCGCGACGGGCCGAGCGGATTCTCGTTGGAGGCCAGTTTGATGATCCCGTTTGGGTCCAGGCCGAGTTCGCGGGCGACTTCCTCGATGGGGCGTCCCGGGTGGTACACCGGGAGCGAGTTGAGGGCAGGGTTGAAGGGCAGGGCTGAGTTCATGTTTTCAAAGCTTCCACAATGAGCGGCACGTTCACGTTCTTCGCGATCAGGTCGCGGATCAACGCAATTTTTTCCGCGTCGGTCGGCCGGGTTTTCACGGTGAGATCGTGCACGCGCGCGGCCACTTCGTAACTGTCCTCCTGCGCCAGCAGAACGGGAACGGGCATCGCGCGGATCATGTTCATCAACGCGTCGCCCGGGCGCAAGCCGCCTGTGAGCACGATGCCGGCGAGGCGATCGTTGACGGAGCTGTCCATGCTCGTGCAGGCGGCCAGCAGGATGTCGTCGCGGTCGCCCGGTGTGATGAGGAGGGCGCCGCGTTTGAAATAGGTGGCTGCGTTCTGCGCGCCCATCGCGCCTACCAGCACGTCCTCGACGAGCGCGTGGAGACCCGACGCCGTGTTGAGCGACTCGGCCTGGAGTTCGTCGCGGATGGATTCGATCGTGGGGCAGGAAAGAACGCGTTGGTGCGGGATGACGCCGAGCAGTTCGAGGCCTTTGCGTTTCAAACCGCGCCGGGCGAAATCGCTGATGTAATCCACCTTCTGTCCCATCACCTTGTTCAGAATGACGCCGATGATTTCCACGCCTTCTTTTTCGAACAACGCCTGGTTGAGGCAGACTTCATCGATCGGTTTGCCGATGCCGCCCTGTGTGACAATGACGACTTTGGCGCCGAGAATGCGCGCGACCTGCGCGTTGGAGAGATCGAACACCGAGCCGACGCCGGCGTGGCCGGAACCTTCGCAGAGGACAAAATCCTTTTCCCAGGCGACGCGGTCGAAGGCTTTCTGGATCTTGCGGACCAGCGCTTCGTTGTTTGAGGACTCGAGGTATTTCCGCGTGAAATCCGGCTCAACGGCGATCGGACTCATGTCCACGAGCGGGCAGTTGAGCCGGTAAACGCTGTCCATGAGGACGGTGTCCTCGTCGATCTTTTGCTCTTCGATTTCGACGAACCGCTGGCCAACGGGTTTGATGTAGCCGACGCGGGGGAAGTATTGCTGAAGCGCAGCGATCAGCCCGAGCGAGGCGGTGGTTTTGCCGTCGTTCTGTCGGGTGGCGGCGATGAAGACTCTGGGGGTGACTGTGTTCATGTCCGGTGCGGCGGAAGCGTGATCGCCAGCCTCAATGTTGTCTCCCTGTGCTCCCTCGAGGGAGGACAGGGCCAGGGGGAGGAGGTTCGACGCTTTTCCGTGTAGAAGCCCCCAACCCTGCCCCCGCTCAGGCGGGGGGAGGGGGCGAGGAACGTCAAGATGGCTCGGCCTGGACGCGTGTTCACTATTCGCCCGGCAGTTTGGTCCCGGCGCCCGGATAGAGTTTGGAGTATTCGATGGCCTGGACGCCGACGATGGCGGCGACGCCGAGGATATCGTGCGCGTTGGATCCGCGGGAGACGTCGGCGGACGGACGGTCCATGCCGAGCAGGATCTGGCCGTAGGCGTTGGCGCGGGCGATGTGGCGGACAAGCTTGCTGGCGATGTTGCCCGAGTTCAGGTCCGGGAAGATGAGCACGTTGGCGGCGCCGGCCACCTTGCTTTCCGGGAGTTTGCGAGCGGCGATTTCTTTGACGAGCGCGGCGTCCACCTGGAGTTCGCCATCGAAATCCGCTTCCAGGTTCTTCTCTTCGGCTTTGCGCTGGGCGAGAGCGGTGGCGGCCTGCACGCGTCCGACCGTCGGATGCATGGCGCTCCCTCTTGTGGAGAAGGAGAGAAGCGCCACGCGGGGGCGGACTCCGAGAAGCTGCCGGGCGAGCTGCGCGGTGGAAACGGCGATGTCGGCGAGCTGCTCGACGCTGGGTTCGGGAATGACGCCGCAATCGGCCATGAACAGGACGCCGTTCTCACCGAATTGCGTGTCCTCGAGTTCCATGATCTGGCAGCTTGAGGCGGTTTTGGCGTGAGGCGCCATCTTGATGATCTGGAAGAGCGGCCGCAGGACGCTGCCGGTGGTGTGGCTGGTGCCCGACACGAGGCCGTCCGCCTGGTGCATGGCCAGCATCATCGCGCCGAAATAATTCGGCTGCACGATGGCCTGACGCGCTTCCGGCGGTTTCAATCCGCGGGAACGGCGCAACGCGGCGAACCGGCGGGCGAAGTTGTCGAGGTCCTCGCTTTCCACGGGGTTGATGATGCGGATGCCTTCGAGGGAAATGTTCAGTTCCTCGGCGAGTTGCTTGATCCTGCTGCGGTCGCCCAGAAGGATCGGCGCGCCGAGCCGGAGCGAGTGGAACTGTCGCGCGGCCTGGAGCACGCGCGGCTCGGTTCCCTCCGGGAACACAATCCGCTTGGGATGGCGCTGGAGCTTCTCGATGATGCTGCCGATGAAACGCATGCGGCGTAGGGTACTGGGCGTGGTTGAAAGCGCAACAGTTCTTGGCCGGGCGAAAGGGAGAAGTGATCAACCACGGATCCCGCGGCCGCGGGACGGACGGACACGGATAAAGAGACTACCAACGGCGGGGCGAGCGTCCTCGGGAGCCCCGGCATTCAACGCCGAACATTGAGTGTCGAATGTTCAATGCGTGATGCATGCGCGCGCATGGGGAACCTGGAACCCCTCACTTCGTCCGCGCCCTGCGGCTGGTCTGCCACACAGCCGCGCTCCTGACAGCATCACGCAGCGCGCATGACGGGGGCGAAGATCGCGTCGGTCATCCCGTGAATGATCTTCTTGTCAGGCGGGCAGATGGTTGCGAGAACGCCGCCGAGATGGGCGCGGGCCGCGTCGCCTTCGCCGATCACGAAATAGTAAGGGCACAGGCGGGCGCGGCCTTGCATGGGAACCACGGTATTCTGATCGAAATCGAACCATTCCGCATCGACCAGCATCGGATGATGATAGCGCTGCAGGACGTAGGGTGATTTTTCGAAAGACTCGATCGCCTTGTCCACGGCGTTGCTCCATTCGGCCAGGGGAAGGTCGCTGCCGAGATACACGCCACGCGCGCCCCAGGCGTCCTGTGAAAAGCCGGACACTTTGAGGACGAGTTCGCGTTCCTTTTGCGACAGGGCTTTGAGTTGTTGCCAGTTCGTGAGCTCGAGTTCGGGAATGGCGGCGTGCGGCGGGATGGGGGACGGATCGACCACCCACGTGCGCGGGGTGAGTTGCAGCATCCGTTTGAAGAAGCTTTCGCCCAGCGCCTGCCGCCAGTAGTCGTGCAGGTTCCGGTTCCAGAGCAGGGCAAACAGCATCTTCTCCTCGAACACCGGCTTGGGCGGCGGCGTGAGCCGGATGCGCTTCTCGCCGGCGAGATCGAGAATGCGTTTCGCATTGGGCACGTTGTTCAGGTCGAACAGTTCAAAAAAGCGGTAAACGGCGTCGCCGTCGGTGAACGCATTAAAATGCCCGTCGTGCACGGTGAAGCGTTCGCCGAGCTGAGCCGCCAGCCACTCCATTTCGGGCCGGTAGGTTGCGGCTTCCTCCGAAACCACAATGCGGACGCGCGGGGCGTCGCCGAAAATGCCGGCGAACCCGCGCAGCATCCCGTCGGCTCCGCCGAGAATCGAGGCGTTCTCGAAGCCGGAGCCCGGGGCTTGCAGCCGGGAATAGATCTGGTTCAGCCACGCGGTCAGGCCGATGCCGCCCGGCACGGAGTCCAGTTCGGTAACGCTGAGTCCGTGCTCGCAGATGAGCAGGTCGGGGCGGATGACGCGGGGCACGTCGTTCTTGAAGGCGGCGCTGCGCTGGAGGGCCAGCAGTTCGGGCGGTTTTCCCTGGTCCAGCAGGTGCGCGATCCATTCCGGTTGTGCGCCTTCGGCGCTCTTTCGATAGAGCAGGTTGACCGCGCGATAGAACTTGAGCAGAACACGGCCGAGCGATTCCAGTTCGGATGCCAGTTTCGGCGGCAGCGAAAAGGGCGCGGGTGCGATGCGCCATTGGTGTCCGGCGAAAAGGCCGCCTGCTGGAATCTGCTCGCGCACCTGCCGCGCGGCGGCCCCGTTTGTTTGCGTCAATGCCATGGATGAAATGGAGTCCCGCTCGCCTTCATGAAGTTCGAGGGATCGGGCCAGTCGGAGAATATCGCACGAGAGTCAACCGGGGAAAGGTCGTGATGCCTGAATACGTCTTGTGCCCGTGCGCGCATTCCCGATGCCCTTAAGTTCGCAATTGCCCGTTGCCGATGCCGATCCACTTGTAGCTTGTCAGTTCGTCCAGTCCCATCGGCCCGCGCGCGCCGATCTTGTCCGTGCTGATGCCGATTTCGGCGCCCATGCCGAACTCGCCGCCGTCGGTGAATCGGGTGGAGGCGTTCCAGTAAACGGCGGCCGAATCCACTTCGTTGAGGAACTGCCGGGCGCGCGCCTCGTCTTTTGTGACGATGCTGTCGGAGTGAGCCGAGCCGTAGTGGTTCACGTGGTCGATGGCTTCCTTCACTCCGTCCACAACGCGGACGTTGAGAACGTAATCGTTGTACTCGGTGTAGTAATCCTGGTCCGTGGCGAGGCGCACCGAAGCCGAGTGCGCGTTCGGGGCGGTCTGGGTCAGAATCTCGCGTGTCGTCGGGTCCACGCGCAGTTCCACCTTTTTCTCGGCGAGCCGGCCGGCGATCGCGGGGAGAAAGCGCGCCGCGATCGACTTGTCCACGAGGAGGGTTTCCATGGCATTGCAGACGGCGGGCCGCTGGCATTTTGCGTTCAGGACAATCTCTTCCGCCATGCCGAGGTCGGCGTCGCCGTCCACATACACGTGGCAGACGCCCTTGTAATGCTTGATTACCGGCACCTTCGAGCATTCGGCCACGGCGCGAATCAATCCCTCGCCGCCGCGCGGCATGCAGAGATCGACGTATTGCGTGAGGGAGAGCAGGACGGGGATGGCCTCGCGGTGGGTGGTGGGCACGACCTGGATGGCGTGTTCGGGGAAGTGGGCCAGCGTCTTCCGCGCCGCGTCGATCATGGTCTCGGCAATCAGGCGGTTGGAATTCATGGCTTCCTTGCCGCCGCGGAGAATGGTGGCGTTGCCGGACTTGAAACAAAGGCTGGCGGCGTCGGCGGTGACGTTGGGGCGCGATTCGTAAATGATGACGATGACGCCGATGGGGGTGGTGACCTTGCGCAGTTTCAACCCGTTGGGCCGGACGCGCTCGTCGAGCACCCGTCCGACCGGGTCGGGCAGCGCGGCGACCTCGCGGAGGCCCCTGGCCATGCCGGCGATGCGTTTGTCGTCGAGCTTGAGGCGATCGAGCATGGCAGCGGACAGGCCGAGGTTGGCGCCGGCCTGCATGTCGAGTGCGTTGGCTTCCTTGAGGGCGGCGGCGTTCTTCTCGATGCCCTCTGCCATGGCGAGCAGGCAGCGGTTTTTCTCGTCGGTTGTGAGCCTGGCCAGCTCACGGGAAGCGGCTTTGGCACGGCGTGCCAGATCGGTCATCTGCTCGGTCAAGGTCATGAGAAACAAAGTATGCAAAATGAACCGGGTTTAAAGTGTGAAAAATAATCCAGCATCCAATGCCCAGGGATTTGCGATTTACGATTGCCGCGCTGGTGCAGCCAGCGGTTGCCTTCCCGCCGCGCTGGATCTGCGACTGGCGGCGGGGACGCCGCCAGAACCCGCCGGCGAGGACGCCTGTGCTTCGGCGCTGTCGCGGTCGGAAGGTGGTTGAGACGCTGTCGCCCGCAGTTTTCATTCGCCAAATCTTTAGCTCTCGGCTACTTATTAACACCGAACGAATGAGCGCAAAGAAGGTAGCGGGCGACGGTTCCGCGCTAACGAAAGAGTTTCTGGTGTCCAACAAGCTGGGTATTCACGCCCGGCCGGCAGCCCTTTTTGTAAAGACGGCGAATCGCTTCGCTTGCAATATCTTTGTCGAGAAGGATGGAGAAAGAGTGAACGGGAAGAGCATCATGGGTCTGATGATGCTCGCCGCCGGGCCGGGCAGCAAAGTGACGGTGCATGCCGACGGCCCGGATGCTTCCAAAGCGCTCGCCGAAATCGAGAATCTCATCAAACGCAAGTTTGACGAGGAATGATCCGCGGGCGTGACCTTCGGGGCGCTTCAAGGTCTCATGCACGTGGAGATGCGATCTGATCGGGACGTTCCTCTTGCATGCGCACCCTGAAGCGGTGTGAACGTTGTGCCCCGTGGCTGCTTTCAGCCGCAGGGTCATCCGGAGAAACGGACGTAGTCGAAATCCGCGTATGCTCCAGGGCCCGTTTCGCGGCTGATGCAGTAGATCCCCACTTTGGCGCCGATCCAGAAACCGGCGGTCGCCTGGAAGGCCGGGGCGACAGACACAAGACCTTCTCCGGCATCGAATCCAAACGTGCAGAGTCCGCCATCCTTCACGCGCACGCGGAACTTCACGGGCTTCCCGCGAGCGACGCCGGCATAGTGATCGGCGCCGTTCTCGCGATAGACGACCTGATCCGATCCGTCCGCGGCGCGCCGGATGGCAATGGCGCCACAGGTCTTGCCGGTGACGACGAGGCCGGCTTCATCGCCGGGGATGGTCGCTGAGAACTCGAGCGCCGTCTCCACTTCGAAAACGCGTGCCGGGAATTTCTGCAACAGGAGGTTCGGCGCGGCGAGCAAGTTGGCGTCCTTCACCTGTTGCGCGAATAACCGCAGGCATCCTTTGCGGTCTGTGAGCGAATACCAGTTCTCCTTGTGATTGGCCTGCCACTGCCATTGAAAGCCAAGTCGGGCCGAATCGAAGTCGTCGCTGGTCTGCGGGATGGTGATGGCGTGCTTTTCATTTACTGCCGGACGGCGCCACCGGGCAACCGGTTCGCCAATTCCATTGCCGTCGTGGTCGTGGCCTGCGAGCGGCCAATCATCCTGCCAGGTCACCGGTTGGAGATGCACGATGCGACCGTAAACGCCGGCATCCTGAAAGTGGAGGAACCACCAGTCTCCGTTCGGCAGATCCACGAGCGCACCCTGATGCGGGCCGTTGATGGTCGTGCTGCCGCGTTCGAGGATCTTCCGGGATTCGTAAGGACCGAAGATATTCCTGGATCGGAGCGCGACCTGCCAGCCGTTGGTCACGCCGCCCGCCGGGGCAAGGATGTAATACCAGCCGTTTCTCTTGAGGAACTTGGGGCCTTCCAGGGTGGGATGAGTTTCGGGCGAATGAAAGACGATCTGGCCGTCGCCCAGCAGGCGGGTGGCATCCCAGCTCATCGGCCGGACGCGGAGCTGGTCGCACAATCCGGAGCGCGAGCGCGCGTACGCGTGAACCAGGTAAGCGCGACCATCGTCATCCCAGAGCGGGCAGGGATCGATCAGGCCTTTGCCCGCCTCGATCAGGCGGGGTTCGGACCACGGGCCGCGGGGATTTTCCGCGGTGACGACGTAGATGCCTTCGTCGGGTGTCGGGAAAAAGATCCAGAACCGGCCGTCATGGTAGCGGATGGCTGGTGCCCAGGCGCCGCAACCGGGCTGGACCTGTTCGTAACGCGGATGTGGAAGGTTCTTCAGCGCGTGGCCGATGATTGTCCAGTTGACGAGATCGCGGGAATGCAGGATCGGCAAACCCGGCGTGCAGTTGAAGCTCGACGCCGTCATGTAGAAATCCTCCCCGTGCCGGATGGCATCGGGATCGGAATAGTCGGCGTGGAGGATGGGATTGCGGAAGGTGGCGTTCCCCAGGTCGGGCACCCACGGATAGGCTGCGGACACTTCGCCGCGCGGCTGGGCCGGTGTTGGGGTCGCCGCCTGCATTTCAGGACTTCAGCTTCTGCGGTTCGATTCGGGGAACCAGCAGATGGATCAGGAGAAGGGACAGGAGATACATGCCGGAGAAATAGGCGAAGACGTAAACGTAGCTGCCGGTGGCCTCCAGGATGCGGCCGGTCAAGGCATTGATGAAGCCGCCCGCGAAATAGCCGACGAATCCGCCGAGGCCGACGACCGAACTGATGGTTTCCTTCGGCATGGTGTCGGAGACAAACGTGAAGAGATTGGCGGACCAGCCCTGGTGGGCGGAGCCGGCGATGCCGACGATGAGCACGGCGAGCCATGCGTTGGGGGCGAAGGGCGCGAAGAAAACAGGCACGACCGCGAGGGCGCACGCGAGCAGTGAGATTTTGCGCGCGGCATTCAGGCTCCAGCCGCTGGCGAGAAGTTTGCCGGCCAGCCATCCGCCCGCGACGCCGCCGATGGCGGCGATGAAATAAAACGCGCTGGTTCCCCATGCGGTGGCGTTGAGGGTGAGTTTGAATCCTTTTGTCAGGAAGTCCGGGATGAAGAACTGGTAGAAGACCCAGGCTGGGGCGGCCAGGATTCCGGCGAAGATGTACGCCCACACGGCGCGATAACGGAGCAGGGAGAGCCAGGGCACCTTCGGGGGTGTTTCTTCGACGACCGGCTGGCCTTCCTTGATGTAGGCAAGTTCGGCGGCGGACAGGCGCCGGTGTTTGCCCGGAGCGTCGTAAAGCAGCCACCATGCGATCACCCAGACGAACCCGGCTGCGCCGGTGATGTAGAACGTGGCTTCCCATCCCCAGTTGTGGAACATCCAGGTCACGGTGGGCGGGCAGGCGATGGCGCCGACGTTGGTGCCGGCGTTGAACAGGCCCGTGGCCAGCGCGCGCTCTTTCAACGGGAACCACTCCGCCACCACCTTGATGGCTGCGGGGAAATTGGCGCCCTCCGACAGCCCAAGCGCGATGCGAGCCAGCATGAATCCGGCCGCGGTCATCGGCATGGCCAGCGTTGCCACAATGAACGCCTTCTCCGCGAACGAGAACCACGGGTAGTTCATCCGGAATTCGGCTTTCACATCCAGAAGACCGCACAGACCGTGAGCCATGGCGGCGGCGCTCCAGATCATGACGAAAACGGGAAGCCCATGCTTGACGCCGATGCGGTCGATGGCGCGTCCTCCGATCAGATAGCCGAACGCGTAGGCAAAGGAGAACGCAGCGGCGATGTTGCCGTAGTCCACCTCACTCCAGCCGAGCAACTCGCTGAGCGGCCCCTTCAGAATCGCAATGGTGTTGCGATCGATGTAGTTGACCGCCACCGAGAAGAACAGCAGGGCGCAGATGACCCACCGGAAGTGGCCGGGGCGGCTTGGGGAATTGCTCATGGGCGATGGCCTCCGTCAGTGATGCGCACGGCGCCGGCCGGAACGCCCGTTCCAGGGACGACGGCGCTGTCCGCGAGTGATAGATCGCAGTTCTCCAGGAGGACATTTCCGGACGCGGTGCCCTCCAGCTTCAGAAACACATCCGTCTTCGGCGCTGTCGAGCCGCGGATCACGACATCAGCGGCGTTCGTCAGAGTGAACACAGGACCCTTCGCCGGCGTGACCTGAACGTTGTCGAACCGGAGCCCCTTGACGTTGCTGCAAACCACGCCGCGGGTGGAGCGGATGGTCATGTTCTCGAAGCGAATGTTCTCGATCGGCGAATCCTCGAGTCCTGTGATCAGGATGGCCGTGGGCGCGCCGTCGCCGGTGATGTTTTCGAAATGCATGTTCCGGTAAACCGGCGGTTTCTCGTTCGCCGCCTGCTTCCGGTCCGCGCTGTAATCCATGTTCAGTATCACGACCTCGTACCGCATGTCTTTCACGCGGAGGTTGCGGGCGAAGACGTTCTCCACCACGCCGCCCCGGCCGCGGCGCGACTTGATGCGAATCGCGCGGTCGGTGCCCTCGAACTCGCAGTCCTCCATGAACACGTTGCGCACGTCCCCGGACATTTCGCTGCCGATCACCAGGCCGCCGTGGCCGCGCTTGCTGACGCACCGGCGCATGATGACGTTCTCCGTCGGACGCCCGACCCGCCAGCCGTCCTCGTTGTAACCGGACTTCAGCACGACGCAATCGTCCCCGGTGTCGAAAACGCAATCCTCGATCAACACATCCCGGCACGAATCCGGATCGATCCCGTCGTTGTTCGGGCCGTCGGTGGCGACGGTGACGCGGCGGATCGTGGTGTTGAGACAGTAAATGGGGTGGATCGTCCAGTTGGGCCCGCTGCCGATGGTGAAGTCTTCGAGGAGGATGTTGGTGCAACTGACGAAGCTGACGAAGCTGGGCCGGATGGCGGCTTCCGGCGTGCCGAACACGCGCTGGTCCACCGGCACGCCGCGCGCGCCCATTTCGAAGCCCTCGCGCGTTTCCCTGCTTTTCCAATCCCACCACGCTTTGGCGTTGCCGTTCAGCCGGCCGGGGCCGGTGATCGCAATGTTCGTGCAATCGCGCGCGTAGATCAGAGGCGAGTAATTGTACAACTCGATCCCGCCCACGCGGACCAGAACGCAGGGAAGGTAATCCTCGAACCGATCGCTGAACACGATTTCCACGCCTTCGGAAAGATGCAGCTCCACGTTGCTCTTCAGGTGGATGGCGCCGGTGCGGAACTTTCCCGCAGGCACGAGCACGCGTCCGCCGCCGGCCCGGTGGCAGGCGTCGATGGCCGAAGCAAAGGCTTTCGTGCAATCGGCGACGCCGTCGTTGGTGGCGCCGTAGGTCCGGATATCGAACACGCGATCCGGAAACGTGGGCGGAACGATGCGCGCCAGAATCTCCGGCACCCTGTCCCACGGCGAGCCGTTGCCGTTGGTGGGGCGAGCGTCCTCGCGAGCCGTCGTTCCATGTGGCAGATCGGACGAAGCCGCCTGAAGGCGGGACTCCGCGCACGGCAACAACGTTGCGCCGGCGAGAAGCAAGCCGGCGAGCGTCGCGACTGGCTGTGAAGCGCGCATGGTGAAGGAGAGTGTAGCGAGGGAGTGCACGCGGGGAATTGTTTGTTTCTGCATGATTGATTGAAAGAATTGCGCGGACAAGCGACCATTTCGAATTGCGTGCGCGCCGATGGAGTTGCACATTCGGCGGCGCCAGTTGTTATGCCCCGAAAGAGTTTCATACACCGGCAAAGGCGCGTGCTTCTGGTTATGGGGTGGTACGACTACCGGGTTCACCGCGGCATCGCGCGCTACGCAGAAAGCCATGGATGGCATCTCTGCCCGGACACCACGAAGGAGAAAGTCATCCCATGGGGCTGGGATGGCGACGGTATCCTTGCCTGGCTCGGGGCGGGGGACGATCTCGCCGAGTTTGTTCTCCAGGCGCGCAAGCCGACAGTGGATTTCAGTTTCCGGCGACCGCATCTGCCATTCCCGCGCGTCCTCGTCGATCACGCGGCGGTGGCGCAACTGGTGGCGGATCATTTCCTCAGCCGCGGCCTGTCGCATTTTGCCTTCTACAGCGACGCGGAGAACTGGGCGTTCGAGGAGACGGGCGGCGCGTTTGTCGAGGCGGTCGAGCAGCGCGGACGCCGGTGCGCGCGGCTGGCGTGGCATCGGTCGCCGAAGTTCACGCGCGGGCGGTTTCAATGGCGGATCAAGCGCGAATGGCTGACCGCGGAGCTCCGGAAGCTGTCGAAACCGTTAGGCGTGTGCGCCGCCACCGATGATCACGCGGTCGAAGTGCTGGAAGCCTGCGAGAACGGCGGCATGGCGGTGCCGGAGGAGGTGGCGATTGTGGGCGTGGACAATTCGCTGCTGGCGAACGAGGCGATGCGGATTCCGATTTCGAGCGTGGACACGAACCTCGAGGAGGTGGGCTTTCGCGGGGCGGCGCTGCTGGACCAGCTGATGCAGGGCAGGCGCGTGAGGACCGAGCCGCTGCGGATTCCGCCTGCGGGGCTGATCGTGCGGCGAAGCAGCGACCTGGTGGCGATCGATCATCCCGGGGTGGCGCGAAGTCTTCGATTTCTGCTGGACCACTGCCACCAACCGATCGGCGTGGATGACATGGCACGCGCGGCCGGGATGTCGCGGCGCGCCTTGCACGCGGCCTTTCTCGAAAGGGTGGGACGCACTCCGGGGGCCGAGCTGCATCGGCTGCGGATCGAGCGCGCGAAGATGCTGCTCGCGGATCGGGAGCGGTCGCTGGACGACATTGCGGAGTCGTGTGGATATCAGAGCGCCAACAGCCTGTGGGTGGCGTTCAAGCACGCGACCGGAGTTTCGCCGCGGCAATACCGTCAGACGCTGCCCGGAGGGGAGGAAAAGCATCCCACATCCGGGAATTTGCAATTGACGATTGACGATTGACGCGGGTGCGGTGTGATACGTCGGCGGGGTGGACCGGCGGTCCGGAGCGCGGTTGTATTCCGCGGTGCGGGGCGGGCCGCGCGTGGACGAAGCGTGAGTCTGCGGGTTCTGCATGCGAGCGGCGGGACGCGCGGTTGAAACATTCAACCTGAGAAATGCACGGCGGAGGGGATGAGAGTTAGAAAAGCCCTGTAAATATTGGGAGGCAGGTTTGCAGTTCTTTACAAAGTCGCAAAAATTCGGGATCTGGATTTCGGCAGCCTGAGTTTTCCAACGCGCTGCGGCAGTCCAAGAGTCCGATTCACATTGATACTGGCCGGTCGAGCCAGCACCGAAGCACGAGCCTGTTACGAAACCGCTGAATCAGGATCCGCTTTTTGTAGTCAGGCAAGGAGTTCGATCAGACGGAAGAGCCAATGATTGCTTTGACTTCATCGCCCGTCTCAAGGCCGGCGAAGCTTCCGACAAGTGCGACACGCCACCGCACGTTTTTCAAGAATTCTTGCCGAAAATGACAATGAATTGATCGAACGGATTCGGGTAGAAACGGGACGATGATCCAAAGCTGTTCACGATCGGATGCCTTCGGGCGCGTGCGCGCTTTCACGTTGATCGAACTGCTGGTGGTCATTGCGATCATCGCGATCCTGGCGGCGATGCTGTTGCCGGCGCTCGCGCGGGCGAAGGCGCGGGCCGAGGGAATCTCCTGCCTCAGCAACATGAAACAGCTCCAGCTCGCCTGGATCCTGTACGCGGATGATTATCAGGGGCGTTTCCCGCTGAATCCCGACGGCGCGGGCGTGCGGCAGGGCGAAAGCAGCGCCAAGCCCGCATGGGTGGCCGGCTGGCTTAGCATGAGCTCGAACCCGGACAATACCAACACGCTCAAACTCATCGGACCCGAGTACGCTCAGTTCGGCTCGCTCGGGCCTTACAGCAGGAGCGCGGGAATTTATCACTGTCCTTCCGACAAAACCATTGATCCCGGAACAGGCATCCTGCGCGTCCGCTCGGCCTCAATGAACGGATATATCGGCCCGACGCGGGACGGGGGCATCAGCGACGGCTATCTTGACGGCCCCAACGAAAGTTACACGAAGGACGGGAGCTTCAAGCGACTCAAGCCGTCCGAGGCGATGGTTTTCCTGGATGAACGGCCGGAGCAGTTGAACGACGGGTGGTTCCGCAGTCCGACGACGCTGTACAACGTGCAGGACCTGCCCGCGATCAATCACGGGAACAACAGTTCGGCGTTTTCATTCGCCGACGGCCATGCCGAGTTGCACAAGTGGCGCGATCCAAGATTCATCGGGCTGACCCAGGGCGGCGCGGTGCTCGCCGGGAGCGCGGACGCGAAATGGCTTTGGGAACACTCAACGCGAAGGAAATGAAAGCCGGCAGATGAAGCCTGCTGTAACTCCAAACCCTGAAAGCACATGAAACTGACACATCCAACTCAACGGGCGCTGCAATCCTCCACTCGCATTCTGGCCCTTGCCGGGTTGATCGCGGCCGGAACCGGCCAGCACCTCCACGCCGCCGACAAGACCTGGGATGGCGGCGGGGACCAGGTGAACTGGTCCTCTCCCGACAATTGGAATCCGTCGGGCGCGCCGGTCGCGAACGACAGCCTGTTCTTCGACGGCAATCTCGGCCTGTTCAGCAACAACGACCTTGCGAGCGACACGGATTTCGCAGGGATCACATTCAATGCCGGTGCCGGTTCCTTTACGTTGATTGGCAACGAGGTGGATCTCGTGGGCGGAGTCACCAATCTCTCCGCGAATCTCCAGGTCATCAGCCTGAACCTGGAGCACGCCGGCGGCAGCCGGACTTATCACGTCACCGGCGACCTGATCCTCGACGGCGCAGTGAAGCAGAACGCGCTGATCAAGTACGGTCCGGGAACCATTACTCTGGCGGGTTCGGTGGACAATCCCAGCCTGCGGGCGGAGGTGTATGAAGGCGTGCTGGCTCTCGCAAAAGAGTCCCAGCGGGCCCTGGGCGGTTCGCCCATCGTCGTCAGCAACGCCGGCGTCATCCGCATCCTCGGACCGTCCACCGATCAGATCCATTTCAACCAGCGTGTCAACGTGGAATTGGGCGGAACGCTCGATGTGCAGAGCACGGAGGAAATCGGCACGCTTGCCAGCGTGGGCGCCGTCGGCGGCATTGTCCTCAACAACAGCGGTGTGCCGGTCAATCTCAACATCGGCGGCGGACGCGACCATCGCGGCATCTTCGGCGGTTCGATCCAGGACGGCACCGGCGTGTTGAACCTGCAACTCGACCGCGACGGCCACGTTCTCGTCCTGAACGGGACGAACACCTACACGGGCACGACGCTGGTTCGCAACAATCGCACGGATGGAGCCGCTTTCGGCACGCGGTTGATCGTGAACGGACTGCATACGGGCGGCGGACCGTACACTGTGAGTTCCACGACGCAAAAGGCGTATCTCGGCGGATCGGGCGTCATTTCCGCCGCGGTAGTGGACGTTAACGCGGGCGGCGCGCTATCTCCGGGCGGCATGTTGAGCGAGAACAGCGATGCCGGGGTGGGCGCCGAAAGCACGGCCATCCTGACGATCAACAACAACGTGAACCTGAATGATTCTTCTTCGATCCTGCACGTTCAGCTCAACGGAACCGTGCCCGGCGAGGGCTACGACCAGGTCGTTGTCGGCGGCACGGGAGTGTTTTCCAACAACAATGCCGATTTGAAGATCACGCTCGGGTTCGTTCCGGCCATCGGAGACAAGTTCACTCTCGTTCAGGTGCAGGGCACCGATCCGGCCAGCAACATCGGCATGTTCGGGTCGTTGAACGGCGTGCCGACCGACCTGTTCCAGGGAGCGACCTTCGTAGAGCCGATTTCCGGAAAGACTTTTCGCATCAGCTACCGTGCGGAGGGAGCAACGTTTGATGCGGGCGGAAACGACATCATGCTGGAGGTGGTGGCGCCTGTTGGCGGCGATGAGCTGACCTGGCGCGGGAGCGCGGCCAACAACGATTGGGACCTGTCCACGCCGAACTGGTGGAACGGCAGCAGCCTCGTTGCGTTTGCGAATTCGGATTTCGTGATGTTTGACGATTCGGGCAGCAATCATGTTCCCGTGAATCTCGTCGGCGATCTGACGCCCGCGACGGTGCTGTTCAATGCGACCAAGCCTTACGTCTTCGCGGGAAGCGGCAAGCTGACCGGCACGGTGGTGATTACCAAGACCAACACCGGCACGGTGACGTTCCTGACGGACAACGACCCGGTCGGGAGCACGACGATTCACGAGGGAACGATCCAGCTTGGAGACAATGGCACCAGCGGTTCGCTGACGGGCGTGATCACCGTCAACCCGAATGGCGTGCTGGCGTATAATCGGTCGGACGACGTGGTGCTCAGCACTGCGGCGTTCAGCGGCACGGGCGGGTTCGTTCACCAGGGCTCCGGTCAGTTGATCATCACAGGGGAAATCCCGTTCTCGGGAAAGACGACCAACCTGGGCGGACTGCTCCAGTTCGGAGACGGAACGACGCTGGGCGGTTCGATTGGCGGCGAGGTGCACGTTCCGGCCGGAAAGACCGTGCGCTACTTCTACTCGAACGGAACAAAGGAAGTGCCGAATTCTCTGAGCGGCAGCGGATCGGTCGAATACGACAGCTCGCTGGGCGGAACCATCCGGATCCAGGGAACAGCCGTCAGCAGCAACTTCACCGGGACGGCAACATTGATCACCGGCACGCGGTTGCAGGCCGCCGACGGCAATGGCGGTGATGCGCTGGGCAACGGCAGCACGGTCAACGTGCCCGAGTTTTCGCAGGTCTGGCTGGATCGCTCGGCAACGCCGTACAACCAGATCTTCAACATTGCGGGCACTGGTTATGTCGGGGACTTTCCCGAGCTCGGCGCGTTGCGCCTCTTCGGCGCCGTGCTCAACGGCGAGATCAATCTGCTGGATAACTCGCGGGTTGGGGGAACCATCTCGAGCGCGACCATCTACGCTCCCATCAAGGGACCGTTCCAGCTGGAAGTGCTGGGCAACGCCGACTACCAGTTGCACATGGGACCGACCAACGGGCTGCACACCTACGCGTCCACGCTGATCACACGCGGCTGGATCAACGCGCTCAACAGCAACGCCATCAGCACCGGGCCGCTCATGATCGACGTCGCCGGCGGCCTGCTCCTGAACGGCAACAATCTCACCGTGGCCAGCCTTTCAGACGCTTTTTCAGGACTCGTGACGGGTGACGGCGCGCGCGTGCATAACAATCACGGCAGCCTGCCGGCCACGCTGACCGTGGGAACCGACAACAGCAGCACGCTGTTCGGCGGGTCGTTCGCCGACGGCAACAATGCACCGTTGGGGCTGACCAAGGTAGGATCGGGGACGCTGACTCTGACCGCGGTGAGCAGCAACACCGGATCGGTCACCGTCAATGGCGGCACGATCGCGTTGATCGAGCCCGCTTCCTTCCCGAACGCCTCGCTCATCGCAGTCGGCGCCGGGGCGACGTTCGACGTGCTCGGGCGTTCCGACCAGAGTCTGGTGTTGCACGCGGGACAGCGATTGCAGGGGAACGGGACAGTGGCCGGAAATGTAAACGCGCTCGCGGGTTCAACCATCAACCCCGGCGATTCGGTCGGAACGCTCAACATTTCCGGCAACCTGACGGTGTCCGGACAGTTGTTGATGGAGCTAAACCGCACCAACACGCCGGCCAACAGCGACCGCATCAATGTGGGCGGCACGTTCAGTTCCGCCACCGGCACCCTCGTTGTCAGCAACGTCGGCCCGGCTCTCGAGGCGGGTGATTCCTTCCAGTTGTTTCCCTCGGGACGGGCATTCGCCGCGGTCATCCTTCCGACGAACGATCCGGTCAACCGCATGCAGTACACATGGACCGACACCGTGGCGGTGGATGGCCGGATTACGGTGCTGACGGCCACGCCCGCGCTAGACACCACGCCGACGAACGTCACGGCGACGGTGAGCGGCGGGAGCGTCACGCTATCCTGGCCATCGTCGCACATTGGATGGAGCCTGCAGGTGCAGACGAATGCGCTGAGCACGGGCTTGAGCAACAACTGGACGACGCTCGGCTTCGAGAATACGAACTCGGTCGAACTGCCGATCGACCCGGCAAATCCGGCGGTGTTCTTCCGGCTGGCGTTGCCGGAATGAACGGACGGGGATCACGCGGCAGGCCGGGGCGGCGGGCATCTGCTCGCCGCCCCTCGATCTACGATTGGTGCGAATGCCGTTGGAAGGGACGGCTGCCGTTTGGCATTTGATGTCGTGAATCGCGAAACAGCGGACCGGGTGCCCGGCTCGGATGCGATGGAACGTTATTACACTTGAGTCATCGGATGGCTCTTGACGAACCAAAGGCGGGCCTGGAAGCCCGCAGTGCCCGGGCGGCAGCGCCGCCTTGGCGATTAGTCGTGCGCTGGATACTGGTTCCTATTCTCGTTCTTTTGTCGTGCACTCTGCGTGCGGCCGCAGGCCCTGACGGCTTTGCCATGGTCAACGGCACCACGACCGGCGGCGCCGGCGGGCCCGTCGTCACTGTCACCAACGCCGGCGATTTCACCGCGGAGATCAACATGAACGGCCCCCGCATCATCCAGGTGCAGGGACCCATCAGCATTAGCCGCGTCTTCACGAAATCCCACAAAACCATCGTCGGCATCGGGACCAACGCCACCTTGATCGGCAATCTCAACATTTCGGGCGTTTCCAATGTCATCGTCCAGAACCTCCGCATCACCAGCCCGGGCGACCAGGACGGGCTGACGATCTGGAACGCGCACCATGTCTGGGTGGATCATTGCACGTTCTACGATTGCGGCGATGGCGCCTGCGACATGAACAACGGTTCGACGCACGTGACGGTTTCGTGGTGCAAGTTCATGTATCCCACGCAGACCGAGCATGCGTTCACGATGATCGCCGACGGTTTTGTCAACGGCGGCACGACGAACTACGGCTGGTACACGCTGCATCACAACTGGTGGACCGCCGGGTCGCAGCAGCGCATGCCCGCGTCGAGCTACGGTCGCATTCACATGTACAACAACTATTTCGATGCGACCAACAACGGCTATTGTTCCAATGCCCGGTGCGGAACGGAGTTCCTTTCCGAGAACAACTACTACGCGGGCGTGAAGAACCCGCTCTACAAGGAGTGCACCGGGAAGATTCGCGCGTCGGGAAACATGTATGTAGGCACGACCGGTCTCACGCCGGATCCGGGCACCGACACCGTCTTTACTCCTCCCTATGAGTACGAGCTCGATGACACAGCGCTGGTGCCGATCATTGTGAAAGCATGGGCCGGCGCATCGGGAGCGGACCCGGTGTTCCTGGGTGTTCAGTTTGCTGCAGGTGGCGCTGCGCTGGAACTCCATTGGCCGACGCATCGCACCGGATGGACCTTGCAGTCGAATGCAACGAGTTTTCTGGATCCGCAGGCATGGTTCGAGTTTCCGCCCGGGACCGGGTCGAGGAACACGAACCGGATCAGCGTTCCGATAAGGGTGGAAGAGCCGACTGTGTTCTTCCGGCTGGTGTTTCCCTGACAGCGGCTCCTTGCGGTGCAGGCTTCGCGCCGTTTCCTTTCGGGGCTTATGCGTCTGACACTCAGGACCTGCGGTTGAAACGATGAGCCAGATGCTGCGTTCCGGACCGCCGGTCTGTGATCCGCAGCGATACACGAAAGCAGCAGCAGGCCGGGCCTGGTGCAGATCCCACGCACGCAGTGTTGTTGAACGTTGCTGCGACTCATAGAGTCGGGGTCCGGTTAGAGTCGCGGTCCGGCACTACGCGGCATGTCCGCTCCGGCTCCGGTTGCTCCATTCATTTTCAACAGCTTGCGCGCAGCGCCCTCAAGAGAGGATTCGAAAGTGTGATGCGCACCATTTGCAGAACTGAAATCTTGATTGGCTTCATTCAAAACTCTTGACGCAATTTATTTGTTTGCGTTAGGCACTGCGGCGAGGAGTGCAGATCGGGCTCCTGACTTAGGAAGTCAGACGTTCCAACGAACAAGCTATGCAAACGCTATTGCACTCCTTGTCCATTGGTCTGTTCAGCTCCGGCCTTCTGCTGGCAATTTCAGCCTGTCCCGCGGCGGCTTCCGAAACGAACATTGCGGTGCGCGTGCGTCACGCGCCTTCGCTCAACGGCCACGGCGCTATTCACGGTTCCGTGCATCAATTGCTCGGCGAGAATGTCACGTTGAACGGCGGGTTTCTCATTGACGGCGACCTGCTGGTGCCGGGCACGCCGGCCGTTCGCACCAACGGCCAGCCCGTTCTGGCCGGGATCGTCGCAGGCGCGGGCAGTGAATTGCCCGGCGATTATCGTGTTACGCTGAATGGCAACTGTTCGCTTGGCCACATTCTCACGCGCTCTGTGCCGGTGGATCTGCCGGCTGTCGCGCTGCCGCCGGCGCCCGCCGGAACGCGAAGAGTGACGATCAATCGCGCGGGAGAATGGATCGGCGATCCGGCATCGATCTATCAACTCACGCTGAATGCCTCTGTCGGACAGGTCGCGGTCCCGCCGGGAACGTACGGCCGGTTTATCGCCAATTCAGGCAGCGGGTTCACCCTGGGCACAGCCGGCGCGAGCGAACCGGCCGTTTACCAACTTGACGAACTGGTATTGAGCGGGCAGGCGTCCGTCGAGGTGGTCGGGCCGGTGTTGCTGATCCTTGCCCGGAGCCTGGCGGTGAACGGCGTTGTCGGCTCCAGCAACAATCCCGCATGGCTGCAACTCCAGGTGGCGCGCGGGGGCGTGACCCTGAACGGCGGGGCGGTGCTGTTCGGCAGCGTGACCGCGCCGGCCGGAACCGTGACGGTCAACGGCCACAGCCTGCTCGTCGGCGCGGTTCAGAGCGATCGCCTGACAGTGAACGGTGGCGGAGAGATTCGTTGGGGCCGCGCCTTGAATCAGGATCCGGTGGCGGCAGCTCAAAGTGTGGTGTCCGCGGAAGACGCGCTGCTTGAGTTGACGCTTCGCGGCGCCGATCCTGAGGGCGCGGCTCTGACGTTCCTTATCGTGAGCGAACCGGCCCATGGAACGCTCACCCTGATGGACACCGTCGGAACGAACGGCAGCGTCACGGCCTTCTATCGCCCGGCGGAGAATTTCAACGGAACGGACAGCTTCACGTTCAAGGTCAATGACGGCCAGGCGGATTCCCAACTGGCGACCGTGCAGATCGAGGTGACGCCGGTGAACGACCCGCCGATAGTTCTGCCGCAGAAACAGGAGACAGCCGAGGACGTTCCCGTCGATTTCGTTCTCGTGGCCACGGACATCGAGAACGATCCGTTGACATTCAGCATCGTGACTCTGCCGTCGCACGGGGTATTGGTCACGAACACCGGGAGTTCTGCTTCCGGTCTGGCCTGCACCTACGTTCCCGATCCGGACTACGCGGGAGACGACAGCTTCGTGTTCAGTGTGAGCGACGGCGAACATGCGGTGACGAGCGTCGTTCAGATTATCGTCAACCCGGTCAATGATCGTCCGGTGGCGAACGGCCAGGAAGTGGCGCTGGACGAGGACACGGAGGTGGTGATCGTCCTGAGCGCGGTGGATGCCGAGGGCAGCGCGCTGTCGTTTCACATCGTGAGCGAGCCGGTTCATGGCGAGCTTGAGTCCGATGGCTCCGGGCCGAATCATTTCCGCTACCGGCCGGCGACGAATTATTTCGGGCCGGATGCCTTCACGTTCTCGGCATCGGACGGGGTGTTGACGTCGGAAGTGGCGACCGTGCGCTTGACCATCCGGCCCGTGAACGACGTGCCCCTGGTGCCGCCGCAGACATTGCGGACGCTGGAGGACACGGCGGCGGCCTTTGTGCTGAGCGCTTTTGACGTGGAAGGCGACGCCCTTCAGTTCACGGTGCTCAGTCCGCCTGAGAACGGGACGCTGAGCGGGAGCGCGCCGGACCTGATCTTTTCCCCGGAGCAGGATTTTCACGGAACGAACCAGCTCGTGTTCGAGGTGAACGATGGACAGGGCACGTCTGCGCCGGTTGTGATGACGGTGATCGTGGTTCCGGTGAACGATCCGCCGGTTGCTACGGCACAGGCGCTGGTGCTGGACGAGGACGGCACGCTGGCAATCACGCTGTCCGGGAGCGACGTGGACGGCGACGCGCTGACGTTCATCGTCGTCGCTCAACCCACGAACGGAGTGTTGAGGATCGTTGAGGACAATCTGATCTACACGCCAGACACGAACTTCCATGGATCCGACGCGTTCGCCTTCGAAGCCCATGACGGCATCACCAACTCTGCGCCCGCTCTCATTACCTTGGAGGTCAGGCCGGTGAACGATCCGCCCGTGGTCGAGGCGGGGCCGGATCTGCAGGTCACGGTCGGTGAGATCGTGCAGTTGTCGGGGGCGGTTTGGGATCCGGACGATTCCGAGGGGGAGGGGCTTGTCGTCATGTGGCGTGTCAGCGAAGGCGCGGGGCTGGTTCACATTTTTGATCCGTTCTCTGCCGAAACACTCGTGCAGTTCAGTGAGGTCGGCACCTTCATTCTGCAACTGGCGGCAAGCGACGAAACAGTGACGGTCAGCGACGAGCTGGTGGTGGTTGTCCTGCCGGTCAATCGAGCGCCTGAGGTAATGCCGGGATCCGGGCAGGTCGTCATGTTCCCCAACCCCGCAACCCTGGCCGTGCAGGTCGTCGATGACGGCCTTCCCGAAGGGGGAATTCTGACCATTGCGTGGTCGGTCGTCAGCGGGCCGGGGGAGGTGAACTTCTCGCATCCGTTCGAGCATCAGACCACCGCCTGGTTTGGCGCGCCCGGCGAGTGTGTCGTGCGGTGCACGGTGAGTGACGGGGCGCTGGAGAGCTACGCCGATGTCCGCGTGTTGTCGCGCACCCCGGCCATGAACCAGGCGCCGATTGTGAGCGCGGGACCGGACAAGGTCATCGGCCTGACAAACCGTGTGATGCTCGAAGGCAGCGTCAGCGACGACGGTCTTCCGGAGGGATCAGCAGTGTTCGTGGAGTGGAGCGTGGTGGCGGGACCGGGTATGGCGCTGTTTGAAGATCCAGCTTCCGCGCGCACGGGTGTTTCGTTCAGTGCCGCTGGCAAGTATGTCCTGCGTTTGATGGCGTGGGATTCCGAATTGAGCGCCGCCGATGAGGCGAGCATCACCGTTTATCCGCACAACCTTCCGCCGGTGGTGGATGCGGGGCCCGACCAGCGGGTGGTGCTGCCGGATCCGGAGCTGTTGTATCCGAATCCGTTTGGTGTGACGAACGTGAACACGTTCCTGAGCCGGTCGTTGTTTTCGGTGGATCACTGGAACCACACGATTGGCCGGCCGGGGCTGACCTATTCTTCGAGCGGCGCCACGTCGTGGGTGCGCAGGAACTGCCTTGCGGTGGCGCCGGATTACGTGGTAGCGGCCGGTTCGTTTGACAGCGCGGGCGGTATTCCGGCCAAGGGAATCGCCCGCTGGGACGGGACGAATTGGTTCAACTTTTACGACACCAACGCGATCCCGGAGCAGTGCGGGCATGCCGGGTGTTCCGGGGCGATTGTGGGCTGGCTGGTGCTGGATTGCGCTTCGGAGTTCTGCAATGAGAACTTCGAGTGCGTGGGCGCGCGCGGGCGCGAGGTGTTTGCGGGAGCTCAGTTCAAGGACCTCGGCAACCTCGACGGCCACACGGACATGAGCGCGAGATGGGATGGGGAACGGTGGCGCTCGTGGGTGTTCAAGCAGGCGGGAAACCATGTCCGCGTGTTCGCGGCCACGGAGGACATGGTTTATGTGGGCGGCCACTTCGCGTTTCAACCTACCAATGCCACGTCCGCCCAGTTGCCGCACCTGCCCTGGTCTTACGGCGTCGCGGGCTGGGACGGCACCAACTGGATCGCCCTGGGCTCCGGCGTTCAGGATATCCGGGATTACCCGCATTCATCGGTGCCGGGACTGAACGTTTATTACTCGTACGTGGCCTGCCTCGCAGCGGGAAGGAACGGGGATTTATATGTTGGCGGGGAGTTCATTTTTCCAACGCCGTTCGGATACGCGACGAATGTGGCGCATTGGGACGGAGAGGTCTGGAGGCCGCTGGGCGGCGGGATTCAGGTGAAAGGACTTGCGGGCACGGACGTACGGGCCATGGCGCTGGCGGATAGCGGGGACTTGTACGTGGGCGGGGCTTTCACCAACGCGGGCGGTGTGCCGGTGCGCAACATTGCCAGATGGGACGGGCAGCAATGGTTCGCTCTCGGCGCGGGACCCGCAAACGGCGTCAATGGGACTGTCGAAGCCATCGCTGTCCACGAGCGCGATGTGTATGTCGGAGGGACGTTCAGCGAAGCGGGCGGTTTTGCGGCGCGGAACATTGCGCGTTGGGATGGGCAGGCGTGGTCGCTGCTGGGCGACGCCGGTACTGATGGAACGTCGGGCGGCGTGTTCTCCCTGGCTGCAAATGATTCGGGTGTTTACGTGGGCGGGATGTTCAGCCAGGCCGGCGGGGCGGCCGCGAAGAACATCGCCCTGTGGGAATTCGCCGTGCCGCCCGCGCGCGAGATCGAGTTGAAAGGGCAGGTTACCGACGACGGCCTTCCGGTGGGCGGGGAACTGAGGCGATGGTGGACAAAGGTAAGCGGGCCGGGGGAGGTGAAGTTTGGCGACGCGTCGGCGAGCTTCACGACGGCGGCGTTCAGCAAGGCGGGCACCTACGTTCTGCGATTGACGGCCAGCGATTCGGATCTTGAGGCGATGGACGAAGTGACCGTGGAGATTGTGGCCAACCGGCCGCCGGTTGTGGACGCCGGGCCCGACCAGGTGATTGGATTGGACGAGCCGCTTGCGCTCAACGGGTTTGTCCGGGACGACGGCCTGCCCGAAGGCGCTCCGGTGCACCATGTATGGAAGCAGTTGTATGGGCCGGGGGTGGTCACGTTCGATCATCCCGGACGCACGAATGTGACCGCGCTTTTCAGCCGGCAGGGCACGTATGTGTTGCGGCTGATGGCCAACGATTCGCAGTTCACCGTGTGGGACGACGTGACCGTCGTGGTGCGACCGGCCAACCGGCCGCCGACCGTGTATCCGGGGTCCACGGTCACCATCCGGCTGGGTGAAACGCGCACGATGAATGCGCAGGTGAACGACGATGGCGCGCCCGCGGGAGTGCTCAAGTGCCTGTGGACGCAGGTCAGCGGGCCGGCGCCGGCGATTTTCAGCGATGCCACGCGGCCGGATTGCACGGTGTCTTTTACCGCCACGGGGAGTTACGTGTTTCGGATCGTTGCCACCGACTCCGAGTTGACCACCGCGGCCAATGTTACCATCACGGTTCTGGCGCCGAACAATTCCGCGCCGATCGTTTCGGCCGGGCCCGACCGGACAGTGACCAACCTCTTTACGCGCCTGGAGGGAAGTGTGTCGGACGACGGACGTCCGTGGGGGTCGGCGCTGGACGTCTTCTGGTCCACAACCGCAACCGGGGTCACCTTCGCGAATTCAAACTCGCCGACCACCGCGGTGACGTTCAGCCGTTCCGGCACCTATCTGCTCCAGCTCAACGCGCGCGACGGTGTTGCAAACGTCAGTGATGTCGTTGTCATCACCATACCGAACCAGCCGCCGTGGATTGACGCCGGACCCGATCGAAGCATCACGCTTCCGTGGAATTCGGTTCAGCTCGCGGGGCTGGCGTTCGACACCACGCCGCTGACCTACAACTGGTCGCGTCTCAGCGGGCCGGGCTCCGTCACTTTCAATCCGGCCAACGCATTGACGACCACTGCCACGTTCAGCGTCGCGGGGACGTATGTGTTGCGATTGCGCGTTACCGATTCCGGCGTGAGCTACGAGGACACGGTGCGCGTGATTGTGGCGCCTCCCGGCAATGTGGCGCCCGAGGTGGATGCGGGGCCGGACCAGGTCCTGGTTCTTCCGACCAACGCGGTGACACTCGACGGCGGTGTGACCGACGATGGATTGCCGACGGGCGCCGTGGTGTCGCTGGAATGGACCCAGATCTTCGGTCCGGCACCGGCGCTCATCCCGGATCCGATCGCGCCCAATCCCGAGGTGCGATTTACGGAGCCGGGCCGATATGTGTTCCGGCTGACGGCATCCGACACGGAACTGGTGAATGGAGACGACGTCGTGGTGCTGGTGAAGGATCCGGTGAATGAACCACCGCTGGTGACCGTGCCGGATGAAATCGTGACGAGAGTGACGAACACGATTCTGCTCGAAGGGCTGGTGACAGATGACGGATTGCCCGCGGGCGGCGAATTGACGGCGTTCTGGCGCAAACGGAGCGGGCCCGGCCTGGTGAGCTTCGGCGCTCCGGGCGCGGTCACTGATGCAACCAATCGCCTCGAAATCGACACATCGGTTTCGTTCAACCTGCCCGGAACGTATGTGCTGCGTTTGACGGCCGATGATGCGCAATTGACAAGCTTCGCGGAAGTCACCGTGACCGTGCTGCCGGCCGAGGACAACGAGCCGCCTGTCGTGGACGCGGGGCTGGACGCAAACACGGTTGCCTATCAACCATTCATATTGAGCGGTTCCGTTGCAGACGACGGTTTGCCGGCGGGCAGCCAGATCAGCGTGGCCTGGAGCGTGGTCAGCGGACCCGGGCGGGTTTACTTCTCCGATGCCCGAGAGCTGACGCCTTACGCCCAGTTCGCGGCTGCAGGCACGTACGTCCTTCGGCTCGCCGCGACGGACGGCAGGGCAACGACCACGGATGACGTGCGGATCGAGGTCAGCGCGCCGATCAACGAGGCGCCTTTTGTGTTCGCGGGCTTGCCTCTCGAAACAACGCGTCCGCACCCGGCACTGCTCCAGGGTGTCGTGCTCGATGACGGCTTGCCGCTCGGTGTCCCGGTCACTACGACGTGGACGAAGGCCAGCGGGCCGGGTGAAGTCACGTTCGCGCCCGGTCCGGGCAATCCCCTGGCGTGGGCGTATTTCAGCGCGCCCGGCGAGTACGTGTTGCGGCTGACCGCAAGCGATTCGGTCCTGAGCAATAGCGCGGAGGTCGTGGTCCATGTGCATCCCGGGACCAACGCTGCCCCGCATGTGAACGCGGGGCCGGATTTCGTCGCCGTCCCGGGCGAACCGGTCCGGTTGCACACCGAGGTGTCCGACGACGGGCTCGAGCAGGGATGGACGGATGTGTTCTGGAGTGTTGTCAGCGGACCCGGGCCAGTTCCCTTCACGGCGGTGAATGGCGTTTACTACGCGTTCTTTCCGGAAACCGGAGAATACACGCTTCGCCTCACCGCGGATGACGGCGATTTGATCAGCACGGACGACGTGGTTGTCACGGTTTCGGACGCGGCGCCGCCTCTTGCCGAAATCGCAGTCCCTGTTGACGGCGCCGTCATCACTTCTCCGTCGGAGATCATAGGCACGGCGGAAAGCGCGATACTGAAATCCTACGTCGTCGAGTTGCGCCTGAAACCGCCGGAGTTCTCGCCTCCGGATGAACTGGAAGCGGGTGGGGTTGAAGGCTGGTGTGTCGTCTCGAGCAACACGGTGTCGGTCAGCAGCAACCTGCTTGGGGTTCTCGATCCGACTCTGTCATTGAACGGGCTCTACGAGCTGCGCCTTACGGTGACGGATCTGGCCGGGCGTTCGGCGGTCGCCGGGCCGGTGACCGTGGTGTTCGATCGCGCGTTGAAGATCGGTCACTTCAGGATTTCATTCAACGATCTGGTGGTCCCGGTCGCCGGGTTGCCGCTCCAGGTCACGCGCACCTATGACAGCCGCGCCGCGATGGCGGGTGTGCGCGGCGATTTCGGCATCGGCTGGACGATGGACATCCGCAACGTGCGGCTACAGAAGAACCGCGCGCTCGGGCGCAATTGGGTGGAGTCGGTAAGCGGTACCGCGGGAGGGCTGTCCTTGCGTTACATGCTCGATCCGATCGAGCCGCGGCTGGTGACAATCACGTTCCCGGATGGGCGGGTGGAGAAGTTCCGTCTCGATCCGCTGCCGCTGGTTCAGCCGTTGTTGCCGATCCAGTATCCGCAGTGGCGATTCACGCCTCTGGGCAACACACGCGGCACGCTCGAACCCGCCGGCGTGGATGAAGGGGACGGGAACTTCATGATTGTCGAGGGCAGCATTCCGGGAACGGTGAACCTCTACGACCTGAACTTCTTCTTCGGCGCCGTCGGAGATTTCGGATCTGCGGTGACACAGGAGGAACTGGACCGTTACCCGACGCTGTTCCGCTATACGTCTGCCGAGGGGCTGCGGTATCTCATCGACGAGCACTCAGGATTGCAGAGCGTCACGGATCCTAACGGGAACACGCTCCTGGTTGGCACGAACGGAATCACATGGAGCAACGCGGTCGCGGCCGCTGCCGGTCAGACCGACACGCTCGCCGTGCTGTTCCAGCGTGACGGGTTCGGACGGATCACCAACATCGTCGATGCCGCGGGGCACGCCCTGGCTTATCGCTATTCGGAGAACGGCGACCTGGTCGCATTCCGCAATCGCGACGGCGACACCAACGGGTTTGCGTACGGGCCGGATCATCTGTTGTGTGCGATTCACGACAGCCGCGGCGTGCAGATAGTCGGCAACGAATACGACGGCGCGGGGCGGCTGGTGCACACGACGGACGCTGTCGGAAACGCCACCGGATTCTTCCACGACATCGAGCATCGGCGCGAAGTCGTCACCAATCGTCTCGGGTTCGTGACCGTGTCCGAGTACGACGATCACGGCAACGTGATCCGGTTCACGGATGCGGCGGGGAACGTCAGTGCATTCGAGTACGATGCGCACGGGAATCTGCTGGTGAGGAGCAACGCCAGCGATTGTGCGTGCGCAACGCGGTATGAGTATGACGACGCGGACAACCTCGTTCGAGAGATCGACGCCGCGGGCAATGTCACGCGTTACACCTACAATTTCTTCCGCAAACCGCTGACGGTGATCGAGCCTTCGGGCTTCGCGACGACGAACCATTACGACGCGCGCGGGAACCTGCTCGCCACTCGCGACAGCGCGGGTCAGGTCACAACGTTTACCTACAACGCGGCGGGGAAGGTGACGTCCATCACGGATCCCCGGGGCGCGGTCACACGGTTCGCCTACAACGAATTCGGGTTTCTCACCAACGAGGTCGATGCGCTCGGCAACGTGACGGACTACACGGTTGACGCCAACGGCAACCTCCTCAGCCAGGCGGTTTCACTGACGCGGATCAGCGGGCTCGCCTCGGTCGAGAAACGGCGACGCGGATGGCTGCTGGCGGGCGAGGCAATCGCGCCTCCGGCGCCGGTCACCAACACGCTGCGGCTCGTGATGCGGTATGAATACACGCCGTCGGGCCTGCCGTTGCGCACGCTCTACTACGACGGCACGCGTTCGGAGATCAGTTACACCAACGGCAAGCCGCACGTCGAAACGGATCCGCTCGGGCGACAGACGACCTTCGAATACAACAGCCTGGGTCTGCTGTCTCGCAAGGTGCATCCGGACGGGTGCACGGAGACGTTCGAATACGACGCCGAAGGCCGGCTTGTCATGGCTCGTGACCGGCGCGGACAGGAGACGTGGTTCGACTACGATCCGCGCGGGAAACTGGTGCGCACCCGGTTTGCCGACGGCTCGGAGATCACCGCCACCTATTACCCTGACGGATCGCTCCAGTCGGAGACGTCGAAGAGCGGCGAAACCACGTTCTATGAACTGGACGCACTGGGGAACCGCATCTCGGCGACCGATTCGGTCGGTGTTACGCGTTACACCTACGACTATCGCGGCCTGGCCACATCGAAGGTGGATCCGCTGTTGCGGACGAACCGTTACGAATACGACGCGCTGAGCCGCAACGTGGGAATCACGCGCCCGGACGGCACCGGCAAGGCGGCGACGTTCGTCGGGCGGTTGCTCACGAGCGAAACTGATCCGAACGGCCATACGACGTTCTATGGTTACGACCTGCTGGGGAGGCTGGTGGCTGTCACCAATGCCCTGGGCGAGATCACGCGCTTCGCCTACGACGAGCAGGGAAACAGGATTTCCGAAACCGATCCGCTCGGGCGAACCACGTTCTTCGAATA